>JAIELX010000012.1 GCA_019752635.1 Candidatus Obscuribacterales bacterium
GACAAAGTAATGGAGTCGAAACCGGTAGAAGCGAAGCCAGCTGAAAAGGCAGCGGAAGCAAAACCGGCCGACAAAGTAATGGAGTCGAAACCGGTAGAAGCGAAGCCCGTTGAAACGCGGATGAGTCCTGGTGAAACTGTTCGGTTCTCAGGCGAGAGCTATCGAGTGGCCGGGTTTGTCGGCGCACAAGTGGTCCTTCAACGCCCTGGCGTTGTCGAATCAGCCATCGCTGAGCCAATCACTGCTGCTGATCTGGAAACCAAATACGAGGCAGTTAAACTCGAAATTAACGGTACAGAGCAAACCCGCTACATGGAAAAAGGACAGCCTGGCAAAGGATTGTTCCAGATTACGGAGGCCGGTGGTCAGCGTTTTATTGCAGCTGATGCGACTCTAACGGTAGCTAGTGCACCATCTGTGGAGCGAGTGACAAGCGGGGGAACCGCTGCAGGAACCAGTCCGGTGTCGAAACCGCTTGAAGCAAAACCTGTCGAAGTGCCCGGTGCTAAACCTGTTGAGCGAGTAGCCCCACCCCGAGATGGTGCTGCCGCCCCTAGCGCCGAGCGACTGCAGGGAACCAGTATAGTCGCGCAAGGTGATGGAACCATTCGACGTGAAGGATCAACTATAGGCGAGGTAAGTGTGGAGCGTCTTCGCTCTCAGACGGAACTGTCTCCTGACCAGATACGAGCGATGGAATTGGAAGCAAACCGTCTCAAAGCTTCGGAACTGGCCGCTGATAAGCAAAAAGGTGAGCAGCTCGAAAGAGTAGTTCGTACCTTAAGAGGTGAATTCGGAGCAGAGGCGCGGACCGCTGCACACACCGGAGTCCTAACGGAGGCGAAGCGCGAAATTGAATTGCGCCCTGGCCGAGTTGGGGTAGGCACCGGCGTTGCCGTTGGGATTTTGGCCGTTGCTGCGTTCGCCTGGTTCCTCAATTCGCAGAATCGGCCAACAGCGCCGCTTCAGCGACCAAGCGTAACTGGTAACAATTCAAAATAGCTATCAGCCTCTGACTTCATTGGCGGACATGAGTGTGCATCTTCTGATGCGCACTCGTCCTGCTTCGGTTTCACTGGCGCTGCTATCCTTGCTGCAGCCCTTGTTGCTTCGTCCATGGTGCCCCAGTCCCCCGAACTTATTGGAATGTCAGTATGTGATAATAACAGCGTGCCGGGATGCAGCAGACAGCATACTTCCGTGGGGGCTGAGGATTCAGTTGATGGTCGAAGACTTTACACCTTCAGATTCTGATTCATCGCACACGGATCGTATTGTGCCATCTTCGGAAGATTGGATTCGGACTCGTTTTCCTCTTCTCAATGAGGTCGAGTTCTCCAATGTGTTTCTCTCGCGATTCAAACAGGCAAATCCTGATTTCACCGCAGAGAATAGTCCGGAATCTTTTTCTTTGCGTGTTAGTCCTGACGATCCCGTCTATCAGAGTTTGTTAGGAGAAGTCGCGCACGACCTGCGTGCTCTCGTTGAGCTATCGCAGCTGAGCGGAGATGGAGAGCCTGTTGCGGCCAGAAGTGCTCTGGTCTTTATTCTTTCTCACAGTGGAGAGCCTGTTGTGGAAGATGCTCGTGTCACCGCTGTTGGTGCTGCCTTGAACGCGATCAATCAGTGGTCGTTGCAACCGGAGCTCCGCAATGATGCCTTGGCTCACCTGAGCTGGCTTCTCGGCTTTGGCGGTGATTTATCGTTAGCCGTCAGAGCTGACTTGCTGGATTCGTTTGAGTCCTGCCTGCAGTCAGGTGTGACATCGATATCTGAAGTCTCCGCATGCATGCAAAATGCGATGGAGCTTGAGATGCGTATGTTCGACGGCTCGGCGGAGCGAAAAGCCTCAATGTTGCGGTGGATAAGTCTGTGCAGCAAATATGCGGCTCCGGCAATTTGTATCCTGCTGGACGTCATTAGTGATCTTTCGGACGACTTTGATATCAGACAGACTGCAAAAGCTGTTGCCTATGATTTGAGGGGATCTGTGAGGCGCCTCTGGGAAGATACGATTGTTGATCAGGTTTCGCCTTTGGAATCTCGCGCAGCCAGACTTCTGGAAGGAAGACAGAGGCGCTATGCAGATCCTGATATGGCGCAGCATGTCATCTCGCAATGCAAAGGCGAACCTATAAGGGAGATGAGCGATCCCCGGCTGCCACAATTGCTGGAAATTATGAGAGATGGTAGCGAGCGCGTCAGGCTAGCAGCCGCTCGTTGTTTGACGGAGTGCCAAATTCTCGAGCAACCGTTTCCGGAAATACGCGAGTCGCTCTACTGCGTCGCTGAGATTTTGGTGAACGCCGGTGATTCTAGATACGTAGGTGATGCTATTTGGATTCTCAACAACTTCAAGGCCACAAATCCGCATGTGGCTTCGTATGCAGATGCTGCGATTTCTACTGCTACCTCAAAATTCTTGCGTTAAACACAGGTGGAAACAAGTAGCATGTTTCGGTTTGCCGTGTTTTTTTAGTGGTGCGGAGGCTGATCCTGTACAGTGCAAACTGCCGCCGACTGAGAAGGTAAATCCGAATGCGTCCACGGATGCAGCACAGACGGTGTTGTCGTTTCCGTAGACGGACCGAAAAATTCGTCGACGTCTTGATGAATCTGCACTCCAACGTATAGTAGCGATGGATTGACTCATGGTTTTGCGTTGTTCGGCGAAGAATGCGAAATGGTTTGTAGGGATGGGGTTTCGGGCTTTGAGACCGGGTGTGGAATTCTGCACGTCGGTTCTGGATTGTTGCACGGTTACTTGGTGTCGATATTGTCGGATTATGGACAGGCTCGAATATATAGAAACAGGGGAATTTCGGGTAAATAGGAAAGGGACCCGCACTAGGGACCTGACCGTAGGGGGCTTAAATGGGCGACGAAGAGACACTGTTGAGACCGCAAGAAGCGCCAAGACCTGGCGATCCGCCGGCGCTTGACAATCCTCCGCGAGACTTAATTCATGAAGCGTTTGGAGCGCCTGATTCGGCTGCCGAGGGCCCCGCGCAAGCAAAACCCGATGAGAAACCAGTCGCTCCACCCGAAGCACCAGCTGTTCGCGCACCGGCGGCGGATATTCCCGCACCTTTCACTCCGCTTGATGCTGCCGCCAAAACCAGAGAGATCGAGGAACTGCGTCGCGCTGGTGCGCCACTAACTGGCGACGACCTGAAGCGAAATCAATACTTGCAGCAGACTCTTTCTAATCTGGCTGGATTGTTCACCGAAGTTGCCCCTAAACGTGAAGACGAGAAGCCTGAAGATTATCTCAAAAGACGTGCGGACGAAGTAAGTAAACAGCGTGAACGATTAGAGTTGGAAAAAGAAGCCGGAGTGTTTGGACCTGCCACCAAAGCTGCTTACGAAAACTACGTCAATTTTCTGCAAAGAAGAGCCATTCCTGAAGCTGTTCGCGAGATGGACAGTTTGCAGCTTGCGATGCCGCCCGGTTGCCCGATCGGATTGCCGGCCGATCAGTATCAGCGCAGAATTAGTCCGGAACTTTATCGTGCGCTCGGATCAAATAACGAACTGTCGTTGAACATGGGATTGGATGTCACCAATCTGCCAACTGAAGCGCAACTACAAAAGTTAGACAGTGCCTACGAGTGGCTGGCTAAGTGCAACGAGGGGGCCGCGGATGCTCGCGGTCAACATCAGGAGCGAGTCCTGAACAAACTCATTAGCGACATGGGACTCCCACGGACGTGGGCACGAAGAGAAGGAGAGGATCCTGCGGCATGGCGTGCTTCTGCTGCTGAGATGGTTGATCTGGCAACGAGAACACGAAACTATGTCGAAGCGATGCAGAGCCTCTACAAGGCCTCCCATGATCGTGATTTTCCTCTTGAACTGCCATTGGGCACCACTTTGAAGATAAAGGTCGGTGAAACAGTTCACGATGTGAGCGCACGAGATATCAACACTCCGCAAGTGCGAAACTGGTTTAAGACTGGCACGATTCAACAAGTAAAGCTTGATCTTCCGAGCGATCTCAGGCAAGACAATCCGATAAACGACCAGAAAATACAAACTCTGCGCGAGTGGATTACCCGGCATGGAGACCGAATCGACAGCGCCGTTGAGACGTTGGTGAAAGCGAATCCTGAGACGATCTTGATGTATGGTGATCAGGAAGTCAAAAACGGCCGCGCGATACTCAACGAGAGGCGCGAGTTTATGGGGTTGGCCCCGCCGGATTATGTGGCGAAACCCGGTGAAATTCTTGAGCAAACAAATTTGATCGGTCACGACTTTGAGGTGCAAGATCTAGGAAACGGTAAATTCAGAATTTCTCAAAGCATTCAAGCTGAGAGGGCGCCATGGTACGCATACCAGAACTTTCGTTGCCTTGGAATCGAGGATGTTGGGACCAAAAGGCAGATTCCACCGAGGGAAGTGGATGGCGATGCATTTATACCCGTGCGCAGCGGCGACAAAATTGAGATTGTTCAAGCGAAGAACTTGGCCCAGTTTCGGGCCATGCAGGAACTGGGCTACAAGGGCGAGAAATTCCTGAGCACAGCGGTGGATGTTGCATTTGCGGCTTCAGTGATTGCGACTGCTGGTGGCACTGCCGGTGCGGCTGTAGGTTGGGGTGCAGTACAGTTGACAGCGCGTCAAGCGGCCTGGCAGCTTGGAAAATTGGCAATTCGCGCGACAGTCGCCGGTGCCGGAATCTTCAACAACGCAGGTGGTCGAGAGCTTTCAATCGGCGGTGTGAACGTCGGCGAGCACATCAACACTGCTCGCGGGTTATACTTCCTCGCTGATATCTCGCACGGACTTGCCAGCGGCGGTTGGAAGATGTTTCGCGCTGCAAAAGCTACGGAAGGGGCTGCTCAGGCAATGTCCGGCTCCGAGATTGTGCATACGGTCATTCACGGGCGTGCTGCCGTCAATGGTGCGGAGGCATTGCGAGGAATGCCGTTCATTCGTCAGTTGGATACGGCCGCAAATTGGGGATTCAAGGCGTCTGAGTATGCCTTCGCACCGGTTATTGTTTCTGAATTGTCGCATCAGGTTCAACGCCTTAGAGAATTGGGACAACGGGATCCTGGCAGAGACGCGATTATTCAAGTGGGTGACGGTCGTGGTATGCAGAGAGTGGAGGCGGGAGCCTTCAACCCTGCGGACCCGAAAGCAGTCGAAGGGGCGCGTGCAGTCTTAGACAACTATGCATCGGTGATGTCTGCCGGGCGTTCGGATGCAGTCAAGGCGGAGATACAATCGGTATTCGATCAAGCCAAACGCTTGATCGGAAAAGATGTTCGTCCAGAAGATCGAACGGCGTTTCTTCAAAAAATGCTTGAGAATGCGAGCTTCACCGGAGATGAGATTCGCGATCTTGAGCAAGCCCACGATAGCAACAGTACTACGTTTACGCTCAGCAACGAGCAGCTTAACGACCTAACCGACCCGCACAAAAGGTTGAAGTTTCCCAGAGCGGTGCAAGATTTGGCGGAACGGATCCTGGCAGGTAAAAATCCAGATGTTGCCGCAGCCAGTCGTGTCGCGATGTTGTATGTTGCGCGCGATGCTGATGGTAAATTGCCTGCTTCGTTGGCGTCTATTCCCCGACAAGTAAATGAATACTCTCGGAACATTACCACCTATGATAGCGAGGGTGGTGCCCATACGCATGCGCATACAATGCCTGCGCGGACGGCGTCTTTGAGTATGTCAACTCGCGAAGCTGTTCGAGATCTTCGCTTGGATATGATGTCGACAAACCTCGGCAATCGAGGGATAGTCACTGGCGAAGTGTTGACCCGTATTGGTGCTCTGACGCACCAGCAGTACGGTGGCATTTTGCAGGATGTTTTGCGAAATCCTGCTGCCACTCGCGACGATAGAATGCGGGCTCTGACCGACGCATACGGCGCACGGTTCGCTACGGTAGTAGATGGAACTCGCTACGCGGAATCTGTTCCCCCTGGCCGTGAATCTGCGCTCGACAGGCAGAGAAATCTTGGTCGGCATTTCGGTTTGTCCTCCAAAGATATGATCGCGACTTTGGAAACAACGGCCAAGACCGATGCCGATCCCGATGTTCGAGCAATGGCCGCTGCTCAGCTATACGGGCTGAATGATCGCGATCCGCATCGCCGTGCCGAAGTTCTAGCCGCACTCAACACCATGTGGCAAGCTAACAAAGACAAGAGCGGAGAATTTGCTCGTCTTGCTGTTGAAATGATTCGCCGTGACATGCAAGCCGCAATTCCAGAAGACGCTGCTATGGCTGACTGGGTTCGCGAAAGACGTGCAAATGCGGCTCTATCGCTTGCACTTTTGACTCCCGCAACTGATGCGGCAACGCAACGTACTATCAATCGCACTTTGGCTGAATCATACAGCAATACCAACCCGGTGCTAGCGCTCAAAGTATTGGACGCGCTGGTGCCTGATCGCATCCGACAGCTTACCGCGACCGATGCGCCCTTGGCCAACAGTCTGAGGTCGTCGATTGTGGAACTGACTCGAACCCTTCCCGACACCAGGACGAAGGCTGAGACTTTGGAAAAGATCCTCAGCAAGGTTAAGCCACTGTTCGAAGGAGGCGATGTGGCGCTCAGCCGGCAGCTATGTCGCAACCTGGAAAGCCTGCTGGACAACAATCAATACAACAGAAACTATGCCGAGCACTTTCCTAATGTTCGCGTGGCCGCAATCGAGGCTCTTTCTTTTGGCCTCGGCAGCCAGGACAGCCTAAATTTTATTCGCAGGCATGTGACGGCGGAAGCAAAGCTTGCCGTGCGCGGTACGGCAGAGCCGCTTGATGCCAATGAGCCGAGCGCCGCAGTGCGGATGGCTGCCGTCAGGGCGCTGGAACATTTGAGAGATCCTGAGATTAGATCCTATATAGCGACTCTAATTGACAAAGAATCCGACCCGCAAGTGGCAAGTCGGTTGCGCGACATCAGGTCCTTTCAGCAACGCCTTGAACCCGGTTCGCGAGAGTATCAAGATATTCGCCAACGCGTTGAAGCTGCCGTGATCAACCCTTCTGCAGAAGCTAAATACGCGCACATACGAGCCTTCGGCCAGGAGCGAGCACAGAATTGGATCAATGAAAACTTTCCGCTATTGAACGCTGCAGAGTACAGGCGCCAGGCGCAGAATGCGATTGATGACGCCGCCTATGGCTTTCCGAATCTCTTTCGGTCTCGCGATACCATTTTAAACCGAGAGCGCGACGGGGCGAGCGGAGTGCGGGACCAGCGTGAGGCACAGTGGAACAATCTGGTGGCGATGTCGCGTCAGGAAAATGCTGATGGGGACTATGCTCGCCGGGCGTTGTTCTATATCGCCACCTCTCCTGTTGCTGATATTCTTGGACCGGGCGGAGAGGCTGTCGGTCTACACAGTGATTACGACAACGATCACCAGTTCACCGGCTTTCGTCACCCCAATTGGCGTCATCAGGCGGCACTTGAGCTGGCTAAGTCCTGTGGAACGGGGACTGGTTCTCGCGACATGACCGCGTTCTACATAGAGCAGGGGCTGACCGCAACGTCCGGTCTTGGCGCGGCTGCTCGACTTGCAATGTTGGAAGGATTGAAGGAACTGGCCGTTCCGAATAGAGCCGGTGAAGCCGGTATCACCCGTGAGAAGTTGGCTCAGACTCTGACTCGCGCGCTGGAATTGGAGCTGAGGCGTCCGTCTGCAGACCAAAATGAAGAGTTTCAGGCAAAGCTCGTGAAAGAGCTGAGTGATATGAAATATCGAATGGCCGTCCCGATTTTTGATGGAATGTCGCGCTCTCGTTTTCAGAAGGTTAAGGACGCGGCCGCCACGGCTTTGGTTGAGTTGCGCGACTCGGTTTCGCTAATGTGGGACCAGACCGGGACCGACCGAAACTCCACGCCTGAGAAGCGAGCGGAGCGCCTGCGTCTAGCTTTAGCTGATACCAATGATGGTGAGCGCGCTGTTCAGGAGATTTTTAACGCATACAAAGGGCATCGAATTTCAGATGCCAAAGATCCCGGTCTTGCGCACTTACAAGTGGCTATGCAGGACACCAACGAGCGTGTGCGCTTAGCTGCTGCCAAAGTTCTGATCGATTCCCAGCTCCCCAACAACAATCCAGCGAAAGCCAAAGCAATCCAGGTGTTAGCCGACCTGGTGTTTACAAGTTCCACCAGCGGCTATCGCACTGACGCATTTGCGGAATTGGGTAAGTTGGAGCTTCCTGGTCCGTTGCATCTGATGGGTTCTGGAAATCGGCTGCTCAAACTCGAGAAAATCGCGGGTAAGATCCGTGGTACTGAATATGAGGGCAATAAAGAGATCGGTTGGCTTTATCAAAATGGTGCTTCCATGCGTATTCAGCTGGATGCTTCCAACACCTTGATCGGGTTCACTGAAAGTGGTGCTACATATCGCCGCAAGCAGGATGGCGGTCGCTATCTCGACCAGTATGACGGCCCGAACAATCAGGTTTGGCGAGGTCGCTACACCATGCTGGAAAGGGGATCGTACTGGTTTCAGCAGGAGAATACCGCCAAGCGTTTTACCAGAAACCCCGATGGTACATGGTCTGAGTCCGCCGTACCATGGACGCCGTAGCCGTGCCAGGTGAGCGTTCAGGCTTCGACCCCGCCCGTTGCTGAGACTCCTTAAACCGGTATTGTTGCTTGCCTATTGGCGCTTTTGCAGAGCGATCTCCAGTTCCGCCCAAGCGTACCTAAGTTCCGCGCGCAGCTTTTCCAGGTCACCCTCCATGCGGGAACGGGCGCTATCATCCGCTGCTTCATAGTGGAGCAGCATTTCCGGTTGCAGCTCTTTGAGTTTGTCTTTTGACGTTTTAGCGCTCATTTGGAACTGCTTGATCATCATCGATTCTTCCGACAATAATCCGTCTAGCGGGGTTTCCATGGCTCGCCTGTAGACGCGGTCGAGCTCGTCCATGTAATCACCTAATTTCCGTTGATAGGACTGCACGATTCTTCCCTCAGCCGGTTCGGTAATCGACAGACGGCGACGCTGCGCTCTCTCTTGCCGGGGCATACTGCCGCCGGCGCTGCGCTTGGACGAAGTCGTCCATATCTTACCGCCGCAGGATGAATTTTGTGACGACGCGTGACAAGAACGTGCATTTTCGAGAGAAAAATTCCGGCAGAAAGATTAAAATCCGCTAATTTACCGCCGCGTTAGGAAGAAGCTTTTGATGGCTTGGTCTAAGGATTGACTGCTCATTATCCTGTTGGGATCCGATCCTGATAACGAAATGTTTCCAGGCTATTCCGGCTTTCCCAGTAGAATCGATTCGGTACATAAAATTTACTTGCGGATGTCAAATATTATGGTAAGTTAATTAGGTTGCCTTATTCTTACCATTTTTTAATAGAGAGCCGCCCGATGACCAAGCTTATGTTGGCTACGATCGCATGCCTTGCTATGCTCCAAAGTCTGCCTGCTTTCGCGGAAAATGTCGATCCGGAAGTGGAAAAACAGCGCAACCAAGCCATTTCTTTGATGAGCCGGTCGAAATATCTCGACGCTTCCAAGATTATGGAGCACCTTGTTGAGCAGAACCCCCTCAGCGCTCGCGACCATTACCTGTACGGTGAAGCTCTTTACAATATGGGAAAATATATGGAAGCGGCTGTCGAGTTTAAACAGGCTAGAAACATTGAACCTGCTAAAGACGCATATGCCGCCAGATGCGCCGAAGCGTTCTTCGCCGCAGGACGCAAACAAGAGGCTACGGCAATGTGCGATCTCGCTATTCCAAAGTGCACGGACATAGGTGCCAAAAAAACTATGGAAACAATGAAGAAGCTATCTTCGGACAATTTGCCAGTGTGCCCTCCGCCCAAGGATATCTCTGGTGAACAATCAGGTTCGGGGGGACGAAAGAAATGACGTTGAGTCTTCGCAAAGCCAGGGGGAGCGCCGCAACGGTAGAATTGCCGTTCGTGCTGTTCTTCCTTTTTGTGGTGATTCTGTTTCCCATTATCGATTTGAGCACAATTTGTGTTCGAAGCTACTACCTCTATCAGGCATGCCATAACGCGTGTTTGGTTGCTTCAAAAGCAAAAAGTTTTCAACTCACTTCCGGAACGGACATCTCCTCGAGAGATGTGGCTCCAATCACCGTGGCCAACATCATTGCCATGCATCCGGGGATTGCAGTTTCCTCCGTTACCACCAGGATTGTGATAACAGATTTGAACACTCATGCCGAATCGTCGCAGACCACAAAACTAACAACGCCCGCAAACACAGGTCTAAATGCTTACCAAATTCGAGTTACAGTAACGGGCAGCTGCGATCCGTTGATTCGGTTCAACTTACCATTCCTGGGAAATATCCCCGGGTTGACCGCCCCCATGCAATACACGATGACTGACCAAAATTTCGTTGAGAACGCGCAAGGACTGAGCCGCTAGGAGATTGCCAATGATAAAAGAACAACTGAGAGGCCAACGCGGCGCAAGTATCATGATTATGGTAATGATACTGGCGTTTTGTATTTTGCCGCTCTTCGGTTTGCTTTCTTTTGAAGTTGGTAGAGCGAATCTCGCGCAGCAGCAATTGCAAAATGCGGTTGACGCGGCGTCACTGGCGGCGGTTGCAACCTTGGCCAGTCAAGATGATGCCGCCCCGGCCGCCGCTCACGCAAATTGCAAAAACGCTGCTCTACTGGTGTTTCAAGCTAACTCGATTCTCGGCATGCCCTTGGCACCAGCAACCATCCAGGCGACGGGAAATACAAGTCCCGCTGCCGGCGCATCGCACCTGTTTTTTGAGTTTTTAGATCCTGTATCCAAAGCTGTGGTTCCGACTGGCGATCCTCGCGGAAAGATCGTGCGTGTGCATGGCGCCATCGGTGCTGTACCAGCGTTCGGAAAATATCTCGGCATCGGTAATTTTGTTGTCCGCACCACGTCCCACGGCGCTGTTCCCGAACTTGATGTCGTGCTGTGCCTGGACAACTCAGGTTCCATCGATGACCAAACCAATGTCACTTTGGTGCGGCGCCAGTGGGATCCCGTGCTAAACAAGATTGTCTACAAGAGCCCCGGATCAATGTCGAATGGCAAAATTTTCGATATAGCTACTCCGGGACTTAACGGAACCAGCTTTAACGGCATCCCTCCACAATATCTGTCGATGGCTTCAAGATTCTGGTTCTCTGAACATTTGACGCAATTTTTCGGCGTTCCCGGGCTGCGCAGCGGCGGCGTCTATCCGGAAGCCGGACGTCCTCCGGGTAACTTCGCGGCCGGGGCTCCGACTTACGACGGCGGCTACAACGGTAAAGGCGTCTACACCGATATGGTGGTCAACATAGACGGTAACACGACGTTTGGTGGAAAGACTGTAACTGATGGTGGGTTCACATACAATTTCCCCACTGTAGAAAGTATGGTCGAGGCTTCCAGAGGTAATCTCGAAAACGCGGCGAACTATACCAACAGTAAAGCTGACACTAGTTTGCCTGCGATAACACCCCATACCGGATACCAGGCTGCGTACTTCAAAGCAGCCAAGGCTGCGTGCCAACCCATTCAAGATTGCCGAGACGCCAGCCAGCTATTCTGCAATATCATCAATACCGATACCCACGCACACTTTTCTATCGTTTCGTTTGACGGTATCGTCGGTAGTAATGAGACTTCAACGGAGTCTCGTCGTGATATTGACGAAAATGGCAACAACTCATATGGTGCCAATACAGCTTTCCATCAGCCTTTGAGCCCGTTAGATCCGGATCAACCGGATACTCGCTATAACGAGGCAATCACAGCTATACCGTTGCCTGTCGCTAAGGGGGCCACTAACATCGGTGCTGCAATCGATGCGGCTGTTACGCAATTGACGACAAATCATCGCCCCAATGCGGTTAAAGCGATAGTGCTCTTTACTGATGGGCAACCGACGGCTGGTAGTCCCTCGCCTCTGGCAGCGGCCAGAGCTGCGGCCGTGAGAGCTCGCGATGCCGGCATACCGGTTTACACCATCGGTCTGGCGCTGAATCCGGCTTTAATCGCTCCTCAACAGGCTATCTTGAACGATACTAATTCGAATGCCACTTCCGGTGGAATAGCAGGAATCTCAGGTCAAGGAGCAACTTTTAATTCGGTGACAAACACCGCCGAGCTGCGCGAGGCCTTCCGGGAAGTCGCCAGAGCGCTTTGCCAACTGGTTCAAGCACAATGATGATGGTGAGGAATTCGACGGACATGGGGAGACGAGAACGATCCGCCAAAGGGACGCTAGCAATTGAGCTAGCTGCTACTAGCGTATTCCTTTTGGGCTTTACTCTTATCAGCGTGGACATCGGCATGCTGCTTTTCGGAGCGTCGATTAATGACCGGGCTTGTCGTGATGCCTGCAGGGCTGCTGCACAAGCGAGGAATGCCACGCAGGCCACGCTGCAGGCGAACGCTGTACTGGCGCGACATCGAACGTCGGGCTTTGTGACTGCCCCCACACTCCAATCGCTTACTTTCAACGATTTTGGCGGGAATCCGCCGGCTAACCAGTCGCCCTTTGTTACTGTAGTTACCACCTGTACCTCTACACTGCCTTTTGCACCGCCGCAACTGCTGGGCAACCTTGTGAATAACTCTTTGACGTACAGGCAAAGCTATACTTTCCCAATTGTACGAGCGAACTTGTAAGGCTCCGTAGACTTACTACAGGCTTGTCCGGTGTTGTCCCTTCGCGCTGTCGGAGTCCGATATCATTCGGCTATATGCCACCACTACCGGTAGCGCTATAAACGTATTCGATTTGATTTCTTGTATCGAAGCGGGGCCGAAAAACCTGTCAGGTGAATCCTCTCGGATTCCAGTCGCTATGAAAGAGGAATTAGCTGAAATTTATTTTTGACATTCATTACGAGAAATACTTATGTCAAGCTACTGATGCTTCGATACTCTAAAGTGCCGTACCTTCGTCGATTTCAGCGTGACTCGATTCAGCGGACGGATTGAAAATCGTCGGCATAAATCGATGCCCGGGGAGAACTACGGTGCATTGATGCGTATCCTCCACATGCGGTATCACTAAAATGTGTTGATTTTGTTGCTGTCGTCGGGTTAGAGTACCTTTGGTTGGTGTTTTTAATGTTAGCCGCGACTGGAACTCCGAACTCTCAATGCTCAATCAAATTTTGTTGCCAGACTCGCTGACCGTTCCCGGCGTCATCGAAGTCGCTTCTGTTCATCGATTAGTAACCGCTGAACATATCATCCACAGTGACTCGGTGAAAACTCACGGAGTCTATCCTGCTTTGCTTAGTGCCACCATCGGAATCGATATTCGCGATCAAGTGATCAGGGTGGTATCTGACGACTTCGTCGGTTTGATCGGAGTTTATTACGGAAGCACCATAACCGGGGCGACAGTGCGAGGTCCCGGCGTTGAGCTTCAGGGCGCCGCCGCGCTCAAGATGTTGGTAACCCTTAATCACGGTGTCTACGACATTTTGGAGCTTAAGCGCGAAATAGTTGCGCGCAAACTCAAGCAGTCGCTCGGCCTTGATATTGGTCAGTTGATCTCACTGTTTGACGCGAACCAGGATTGCAGTCTTGCTCAAATCGTGGAGCAGCAGATTTTTCTCAATTCCGTTGTAACTAGTCTTAC
Organism: Candidatus Obscuribacterales bacterium; assembly: GCA_019752635.1. Lineage (GTDB taxonomy): Bacteria > Cyanobacteriota > Vampirovibrionia > Obscuribacterales > Obscuribacteraceae > JAKFUT01. The sequence goes on from JAIELX010000012.1 coordinate 13,603, forward strand.
TTCAAAACTCGGGTTTGAAGTGGTATCACAACGGCTACCATTTATAGTGGATTTCCCGGAAGGATGGGATGAGAACTGCCCTATTGAGGAATCGTTTCCGAGACCTCCCCTTCGGCCCAACCTTGATGACGTGTTCTTCTTTGGACCTGATCCGAAAACTGAAGTAGCTGAGCTGAGCTGGAGCAACGATGCAAAGTCGGAGTTTGATCCCGAAAGCCTCGATGCCATACCGACTCCAGTTACTGTGGTGGTAGCTGCTCAGAATCAGAAGTTGGTTGTCATTCGCGATCTTGAGGAAACATTGGCGCGGGCAAGGAGAGGAACCGCTGATCGGGCTGATGTCACCGGGGCCGTTTCGCGAATGTCCACTGAATTGCGCATGCCTCATGATCCGGGAAATGGACGAAGTACAGGATCTTTTCTCAAAGGAAAAAACACTGGATCGTTTGTCAAGTCCACCGGTACAGGATCGTTCGTCAAGGGACGAACTACAGGATCGTTTGCCGCCGCTGCTGCTGCCACAGACCGTGGCGCGCAGCAGGACCTGAGCAAAGAGTCTTCTGAAATCTACATTGACGATCTGACTCGTAAGTCGTCTGTTGACCAGCGTAAGTTTATCGATACGGGGCGACACGAAGCTGTCTCTTTTGAAAGGTCGAGAAAGACTGCACGCAAAAACTTCGCGGCGATTGCCGCTGCCGTTTGCGTCGTGATTTGCTTCGGTGTGGGATTCACGATGATTCTCGGCGCCAACGAGTCGTTGTCCGAGGCAGATAGCAAACTACGTTGCGGCGATCTCGTTGGTGCTTGCGATTTGTACAACAAACTGCTCGCCAAGGATCCGAATAACTTTGCTGCATACGCCGGACGAGGCGCTGCTGTCGCGTTGCAATCACCGGATGCTGCGGTTAAGGACTATCAAAAGGCCCTGTCGCTAAAACCGGGTGCTACGGCTATTCGCGAGAAGTTTGCCGATTTGCTTTTGCGCCAGGGCAAAGTGGCCCAAGCAATAGCACAGGCAAAAATTATTCTTGCTGGCGAGCCTGCTAATGTAAATGCTAGTCGCGTCCAGGGAATCTGTCTGATCAAACTTGGCAGCTTCTCCGATGCGATTGCTCCTCTGCGAACGGCCCTTGCATCGCAATCAGGAAACCGTGCGGAGCTTTGCTACTACCTCTATAAAGCAACCGCCCATATCGGGCGCAAAGACGAAGCTGCCTTGTATATAGAGGAAGCTGTTCAGTTGGCTCCGACCAACGTTCGTTACCTGATTGACCGCGCGCGGTTTAGAATTTCTTCTGCTAACTATGCAAATGCGATGAAGGATTTGACGGAAGCAGGCAAGCTGGCGCCGCTCAATCCGGAACCTCGGTATTTGATTGGCATTTGCGCTTACGAACAAAGCAATCTCAAGCACGCCATCGCTTCGTGGACGGAAGCGCTTAACCGCGGATTCGATCACCCTGATCTATACAAGCACCGTGGACACGCACTTTTTGAAAGTGGTGCTTTCGCTGCGTCAGTGCATGACCTTGATCGCTACCTTGCGGCGAAGCCTGACGACAAGATCGCGCGTCAACGCCGAGAAAGCGCAATGACTCAGGTGAAGCGCACCAATCCCAGCGCTAGAGTTATCGATGCACCTCAAGCTAAGACGCTGAGAACTGCAGTCTATTACGGTAGCAATGCCGTCGATTCGGGCTATAAAGCCTTGCAGGCAGGCGACGACGCAAGCGCTGTAAGACTTTTGAACAAGGCCGTTCAGGCGGATCCGAACAATGCCACGGCGCGAAAATATTTGGCATACGCTCATCTTCACTCCGGCAGCATGGACAAAGCTGTGGCCCAGTTCCAAGCTTGGAACTATTTGCAGCCGATTCCTCCTTCTGAAATGTTTCTGTTCGGAAGGACTTTAATGAAAGCCGGCAAGTACGCGCAGGCTGCACAAGTGTTTGATGATCTTGTCAATGCTGATCCCGGCAACAGTTCCGCGCGCGTTCAGTTGATCAAGGCGTTCTCGCTGGCCGGTCAGACCGAACGTGCTCGGTCCATCTGCCTGAAGTCCATGTCCGAGGCGAAGGACAAAACTGAGTATGAATCGTACCGGGTTGTGATGCCGTAGATTCGATTTTTTGACATGGGTGCTAGTTTCTAAGGGGATTCGAGGGAACACCAAGAAATCCGGAATCCTTGCCTGCGGCTTGAAGTCCATGCTCAGTGAAGTAGACCTCGCCCAGGTGCACAGCTTTTCTGGTTTGGCACCGTCCAGAGGCGTCGGTGCACGACCACCCGGCGTTTTTGTGAACTTTGGTGCGCAGCTTCGTCCAGCGATAGCCCCGTGCGTCTAGAAACGAGACAACCTTGTTCTCTGCGTCGTAGGAGATTTCGGTGAAGAATTTGGTTGCGATGCCAATTCTGTCGGCGTAGCGAAATGCTGTAATTCTGCCGAGAGCGTCTTTGCGAATCGCCTTTTCAGCAAGCTTTACGGTAGGTGCAGGCTGTTGGACCGCGGCGAACGAAACGATTTCTTGCGTCGAGCGCAGTCTGACGCGGTCGGCAATCGTTAAGATCAAGGGACGCCATTCGCCTGAAACGTTCGGAAGTTCTGCCACGCTATAAGATGCAACCATTGCTCAACCCCCCTCAAAGTTCCCTTGCTTTGAATCTAATGGGAAATTGTTGCCATTTGGTACCCGCGAAGGCACAATTCCGGAAAGTACCAATAGTCAGGCTCTCTCGGGTTGGTCGGAGATGATTTTGTAGCCGGAACCGTGCACGTTGACAATTAAAGACTCTTTGTCCGGCAAATCTATCTTCTGGCGTAATTTGCGGACAGTGGTGCGAACGGTATCAGGCAGGCGCTCCGAATCGGACGGCCATACACGGTTTAGTAGTGTTTCCTGGCTGAAGACTTCGCCCGGGTGCACCAGCAAAAAGTGCAGAAGGGCGAATTCCAGGGGCGAGAGCTTTGCCTCCTCCTCCTCCCTCCAGACCTGCTTCGAAGTCATGTCCATTGTCAGGTGCCGGAGCTTTATCGAGTCTGCCAGGGAGCTGCTAGTTCGCTTTAGAATGGCTTGCACGCGCGCCACTAGTTCTTTCGGGTGGAAGGGTTTGGTCAGGTAATCGTCCACTCCGGCTGTGAAGCCCGCCATCTTGTCCTCCAGCGCGGCTTTGCCGGTTAGCATCAAAATTGGAGTTGCACCGCCCCGGCTACGGAATTTGCGCGCCAGATCAATTCCGTTGATACCGGGCAGCTCTACGTCAAGGATGATGAGGTCATACTCGTACTGGTGAAGAAATTCCGACGCCAACTTGCCGTCAGCCACTATATCCAAAGTGTGCTTTTCCAGCTCCAATGGATCTTCGATCGTAGCGGCTACGCCCGGATCGTCTTCTACTATAAGAATTTTTGCCATGGAGACACCATCCGTCATCGCTGAGGGGTAGATTATATTGTAACCATGGCCGCTTAGCTAATTCTTTGCAGTCATCGCCGTTCTTGGGAGATGCATCGCAAGCAATGAAAGTCGCGCAGAAGGGACTGATTATCGTCGGCGTGCCATTGCTCTTTCAGTTGGGGTTCGCTGTCGTCCTGTTGTTGTTGTTCGCACAGTTGAAGGATGACCTTGTTCAGGAGGACCGTGCACGCGAGGCTGTTGCCACTGCGGCTGCAGTGATGAATTCCATGATGGACGCGACTACGGCCGCTTTTGTTTGTGCCGCTACAGGTGATTCGCGTTCTATTGCCGTGTTCGACCGCGAAATGAATAGGATCAAGACACGTACCGAGCGGATGAGAGTTCTCAGTGCCAATCAGTCCGACCAGATAGCGCGCATAGACGCCATTGTCAGAGACAGTCAGGATCTGGAAAACGCATTTCGAAAGTATTTAAAGGAGCCTGATCTCATCCGTCAGGCTTTGCAAGGAACGGACGACAAAAGTGAGGGGTCGGCTTCGCAACTTTCGAAAATAGCAAGTAGCGACCTAGGTGTGTCATTTGGTGCCTATATATCTAACGCGGAACTGTTGGCTGATAAAAAACTGAAAAGCCTCGATGCGTCCGGCCGAATGCTGTTTAGCGCTCTGCTCGCAGGGCTTGTCGCTGACGTAGTGCTTACTGTTGCGATTTCCATTTTCATTTCACGCGGCATCATCTGGCGCCTCAACACTGTTTGCAAAAACGTTGAGAGCTTACGCCGTGGAAAAGTCTTAGAAACTCCGCTCACTGGCGATGATGAAATTGCTGCAGTTGATGCTGCGTTGCATCGAACCGCGGCAGCGCTTAAGGAGGGCGAGAGATCGAAGTCCGAGGCTCTGAGTGTGATTCAGCAACAGCTACAGGCACCATTGTCTGATACGCACTCAATTTTGCTTGAGATCCAGGCACAGGGCGATGCGCTCTCTCGAAAGACTCTCGACAGGCTCGGCCTCGTTCTACAGAATTTAGACAGACTGTTGAAATTGATTCAAGATTTGGTTCAATCGGGCAGCGAAGGAAAATTCTCCCTGGTCTTGCAATCTATTTCGTTGCACGAACTGATCGAAAAGTCAGCGCAAATTTGCGAGAGTATGGCGACGAAACATTACGTGAAAGTGACCTTAGAGCCTTGCGAGGACGCTCTTTTCACAGGAGATTTTGATCTCCTGAGCCAAGTCCTTGTGAATCTGATAACAAACGCCATCAAGTTTTCTCCTGCCGAATCGACGGTAACCGTAAAGGCAATCAAAGACGAAAACTCAATTGAAATTCGGGTTGCCGACAGGGGCTGCGGTATTGCAGATGGTGATCAGACCAAAGTGTTTCAGCTGTTTCAGCAGGTTAGGGCAACCGATGCGACCGTTAAGGGCGGCACTGGTTTAGGCCTGGCGATCTGCAAGTCGATTGTCGCTGAGCATGGCGGATCGATGGGCGTGGATAGTCGACTGGGTGAAGGAAGCTGCTTTTGGTTTCGATTGCCGCGTATCCCGGCGATCAAAGGTGTTGCGGTCGAACCCGAAAAAATTCCAATCAGGTTGTCGATTACTTCGAAAGTGGCCGCGCTTGTTTTGGGACCTCTTGTGGTTACCACTATGATGTTTGCCTATCTGACAGGAGCCTTGAGAGTTCTTGACCAGCACATCACTGCTCAGGTTAATGCCAAACAGATCACAGCAATGGTCAACAAACTGGTAATCAACACTGTAAACATTTTGCGTGCCACTGCTAATACGAAGTTGGTGGGGGCTGCGGAGCAAGTGAGTTGGGCTCAGGAAAGGCAAGCGCAGTTTGCCAGGCTGAGGTTTCTCACCAAGAATCGTCCCGATCTTCTTCCCCTTGTGGATCAGCTGGAAACGGAGCTTCACAAGATCAACGCCACTACGTCCGAGGCCCTCAATCCCTCAGTCGCCGAGAACGTGCTGTTGCAGCCCACATTGCTCAACACTGCACCGGCCGAGAAGTTTAGGAGTAGTGCCACCATCACCAGGCAGTTGGGCCGAAAGATTGTTATCCTGTCCTCTGAGACTGATCGACGCAACCAACAAGCAATTCTTGATTCCTACAAGTGGATCGTATTGTTGACGTTGCTTGCCTTGCTGATCGGAGCGTTACTGACGATTCTTTCTTCTGTGTATTTCAGTCGACACATTACTCGCCGACTGAGTCGTTTGCGTGCCAATGCCGAGAGGCTGGGGCGCGAACCGTTGCAGCTGGCGGCTGACGTCGGTGCTGATGAAGTCGCCCGGTTGGAGAAGTTCTTCTTTGATGCGTCTCAAACACTTGAGGAACTCAATCAGTTTCGCAAGCATGTTGTCGGCGTGGTGTCCCACGAAATGAAAACACCACTGCAATCTGTTTTCGGCATTATTGTCTTGCTCCCTCGTTTGGCCGAAGGCTCCCCGCGACAGACTCAAGTTGCAGAGGGGGCCGCTGTTGGTGAGTACCATGTGCGACGAGTGATCAGGCTAGTGCATGACTTGCTGACTGTGGAGAAAATTCACTCCGGGACGTTTTTCCTGAATCTGCAGGAGTCGTCATTGGCCGACGTATGTGAAAATGCCCTCTTGCTCGTGGTACATCCGCGCGATAAAAACCAGAGCGTGTCGCTTGGGGCGTGCGATGACGTGAGGCTAAACCTCGATGCTGAGAGGATTGCCAGTGTGCTCGCTACCATAATGAACAACATATCGGCGCTAGGAGGAACAACTAAGCTGTCGGCCTCCATTTCAGGCGAAAACGCAGTGCAGTTTCTTCTGCAAGTGGAGCACTTAGACACAGCGTCCTTCAACGAGAAATTGTTCGAACAGTTTTCTGATCTAACGAGCGAAAAGTTCAGCGGAATTACAGGCAGTATCGTCAGTGCGCATGGTGGCACTTTGATTATGGATGCCGATGCCGGAACCATATTGCTTTCGCTGCCTTGCCGAACGAAGCCTGTGTAGTCTCGAGGCGATTCGTCAGTTTTCTTTATCGGCTACCTTTACCGGTTTGTTTCGGACCGACTGGCCGACGACCGAAAGCCTTCTCCGGTCCTAGCAAGCGCTGGTGGTGCTCATCGATTCGATCGGATTCACCGCATCCAGCACTATTTGAGCCGCGCCGATCATTCCCGCTTTTTCGCTCAGACGAGACGGGTAGATTTCCAGTTTCTCTGCAATGCGAGGCAGTGTTCTGTCGAAAAGCAGTTCTTTGATCAGTTTTAAATCGACAAACTTACTCATGCCACCGCTGATCACAAAACAGTCCGGATCGAGCACATGGCAAAGAGCTGACATTCCGACTGCAACATGCTCATGGTACTTTTTCAATGCGTTGCCCGCAATTATGTCTCCGGCGGCCGCTGCTTCCAGAACATCTTTAGTAGTTAAGTCACCGTCTCGTTCGCATATGACGGATTGGTCCTTAGACTTTCCTCGCGCCATTTCCAGCGCAGTGGCAAGCAATCCTCTGCCCGAACCGTACGCTTCCCAGCAATCCCAGAGGCCGCATGTACAGCGGCGCTGATTCTCCATCGAGATCTTAATATGACCGACTTCACCCCCGGCGTAGTGTGCACCACGATAAAGTGAGCCTTTCAAAATGATACCGCCGCCGATGCCGGTTCCCAACGTAACCATAACGGAGCAGGTGCGCGTGTGCAGACCGGCTGCTCTTGCTTCGCCATAGGCCGCAGCATTTGCGTCATTTTCAACGTGTGTGCGTAACGCCGTGCGTTCTTCAATCACGTGTTTGAGGGCCGTGCCCTCCCAGCCGGGCAGGTTGCCCGTGGAGCCCAGGATCGCGCCGGATTCGGTATCAACAATGCCCGCTGTTGCTATACCTACTCCAAGAACGAGGTGTTCCTTTTGGAAGTCGGCAATTATGTCCAGCAACGCCTTGATTATGTTTTCGGGGCCGGATGGTGTCGGTACGCGCACCGGTTCACCAACTAAGTGCGAATTGGCTACCAATCCTGCCAGTATCTTCGTTCCGCCAAGGTCTATTCCAATTGCCGGAAGGTCCTTTTTTTCCACGTTCTAAATTCCGCCGCCTAGCTGTCCGTGATCAGGAGTGCCCTTGAGTACGAGCTTGTTGAATGGGATGGGTTTGCCCATCATGACGTCGAATCCGAAGCGATTGATTCCGCGAATGGTGTCTCGCGTTAGCAATATCTTGAAGTCTTCCGGACCGATAGCAGCAGAAATGCTGCGCTGATACAACAGCTTCGAGTCGAGATTATAGCCAAGGTTGCCACCGACAGTCAGCCATTTGCATAACTTGACGTCACCGCCGAAACTGCAGGATTTGTTGCCCTGGATGAATTGGTCGAACACGAAAGGTGAACTGCCCTGAACGCCGCTTTTGGCGACTTGTCCCTGCAAACGTACACGGTTGAGGTTGACATTAAGAACCGGTCCTACTTGACCCATCAACATACTGTTGCCGGTTGAGTAGGCTTTTGCCGCCACGCCGCCAAACACATTCATGCTGGCGCCCCATTTGCGATCTCCTATATTGAATATAGGTTCGCTGGTTGTCATTAGCTGTTCTTGTATTCTGAACCCGGTGGTGATGTTGCCGTTGGTTTGAGTGAACAGTTTTGCGTATTCCGGTGTCAGGTTAACCAACGAGGGTTGGTCGGACGCCCAGCCTGCCGATGATCTGAACGCCAGACCCTGAATGAACGGAATGCCGCCCATACCGCGCCAATCTACGACTTCGGCGATTGCTCTTGCGCGTCTAGCACCGAATATGCCATCAGGCAAAAAGCGATTGATACCGGCTTGAAAGGTTGTGTGTTGGTTTACGATGTATCGAATGTCGCCTACAAGCAGGTTCGACACGCTGCCGTAAGCCAGGTTACTGCTTAAGCGCTTTCCTTCGTAACCGATGCGAACGCCTGCGCCGATCGAACCGCGGTTCGTCGCACCGGTTGTTGTTCGTCCCCCTGATTGGATAAGTGGTGCCCAGAAAAACTTGCCCTGGGTTCCGATTGCGCTATTGAAGCTAGGTCCGAAGTTGAGTCCGCCGACCTGCAAGTTGTTACCAATAATGGGGGTAACAGGGAAAGTGACTTTGGATTCTTTGCCGACAGTAGTTTGGAATTTGCCAAGGGGAACCGTGAAATTCTTGAACTTTAGCTTGCCACCAAATATGGTGAGGTTGCCGGTGTCCTTGTATTTCTCGTAGACCATCTTGCGAGCTTTAAAAGTAAAGCTCGGATTGGCCGGAGCGTAGGCATCGGGGTGAAGGTCTTTCTGGTAGGTATCTTCTACCGACTGAATGGTGCCGTTGAACGGGTTTCTGGCGATGTGAATCGCTGTGGGAAGCGTTAGCTTACCTTGCTTGAATGCCATGCCCTGTTTGGTGCCGTAGCCCGAACGCGCCACAACTTGTGTTCCGGAAACTTCGGTATTTGGCTGAGTAATCAGATATTCGTCCGTGCCGACTTTGAACTTGAAAGCACTACCGGTTGAAAGCTGCCCTTCGCGAATGATTTTTACGTTGCCACGCGCGTCGATCATCTGATTGGCCTGATCGTACAAAATCATGTCGGCTTCCAGGCGCGAATCCTGACCTGCGATGGTTGCAACCGCATTACCCGTACCGAGGAATGTATTGCGCTGTTGGTCGTACTCCGTATCATCCGCGATAATCTGGACTGTGCCCTTGAGCAGCGTGTTATCAGTTTCTTCCGGAATGCGAGCCAATTGCTCGTCAATTTCATCTGCCGGTGTTGCGGGCTTCTCCGGTGCGGCGGCAGCTGCTACCGGTACTTTTCCGGCGCGCGGGCGAGCTGCTCCCAATTCATTTACTATGGAATCTGGTTGGCGAACCGGGACGATCGCCGGTGTCGTTGCTACAGGCGCAGCTGCTGCTGCCGCAGTTGTAGCTGTCGCGGGTTTGAGCGTCTTTGCGGTTTCTTTGGCCGACGTCGCCGCAGAACCTTTAGGTTTAATGGATTTAGTCGGTGCCGCTGCTACCTGCTTGTTCTTTGCCTGTTTTGCCTCCGGAATCGTGGACGATTCAGGCGCTGTTGCCCGGGGCAAATTCAAAGATGGTGAGCGAGGCGTGAGAAAGCCACTTCCCGGCGCGAGGATCGATGGCGTAGCTTCACCGTCGAGCTTCGGTGTCATGGGCATAAGCAGTGTTCCCGACGGCACTGTCTTTACGGCTTTCGGGTCTGGCGCGGCGCTGGCTGGTGCTGCGCTCAACCCGAAATTTCCGGCTGTAACCAGGCAAAATGCAGAGAGCAAAATGCTGCGGGACTTATCTGTTTTTGTTGCGAAAACCAAAATTACACCTCGTGTAGGGCTTGCCTCTCTGGCTTTCTTGTTATTGCCATGAGCTGCAAACCGCGGCCGCTTTTAGCATGACGGTCAGGTCCGACTATCGTACTATTGATCACCCCCTTAAAACCTGAGAAACCGCTTCATATTAAAGAAGGTCAGCGGCTGAAGCTCTTGGCCGCGGTAGTGTTGTCAGACGCGCACATAAAAAATCGCTAAGGTTGGGCGGTATCGGACATTTTGAGTCGTAACCTCGAATTGGAGAAGGCGTTAGTCACAAAAAGAATCCACATACAGAGATTCCGATATCGTTAAAGGTGCATGTCTCTGTTATCGGCCGAGTCTACTAATGGATATAGCTTTTCGGCATTTATCGTCAAGAACCGTTCCATCTGCGCATCCTTGTATGACAACGCCCGGTGCCAATTCCTGTTATGCTGATGATGTTCGGAAATCAAAAGTTCCGCTCCGGAAAAATTCTTTATCCTCTTCTCTTTCTAGTGCGATGGCCGGAATGACTCAAGGATTCCTCTTTCGAAGTCCCACGACAGTCAACTTTGGTGTCGATACCGCCACTGGTGTCGCTGATTTTGTCACGTTGCACGGCGGTTCCAAAGTGCTACTGGTCACAGACAAGGGGCTGGTGCAGCACAAAGTAGTGCAGCCGGTGATCCAGGCGCTTGTGGATGGCGGGTTTAATCCTGTAGTTTTCGATGACGTGCCTCCCGATTCAGATCTGAATTGTGTGCAACGCGCAGTTGAGATTGGTAAAAAAGAAGACTGCGATTGCATCGTGGCAGTCGGTGGCGGCTCTGTAATCGATACTGCCAAAGTTGTAAATATTGGTCTTTGTAACGACGGGGATCTCCGTGATTTCGAAGGCATCAACTGCCTCACGGACCGATTGAAACCGATGTTTGTTATTCCAACGACTGCGGGGACGGGTTCTGAGGTCTCCGCCGTAGCTATGATTCGCGATTTGGAAACCGGAAAGAAACTTCTATATGGAAGCGAATTCCTGTATGCAAACATGGCAATCCTCGATCCGCAACTTCTGGTGAGCCTGCCGCCGAAACTTACCGCGGCCACTGGGATGGATGCAGTGACGCATTGCCTGGAATCGTTTGTATCAAGAACATCCAATTGTCTATCAGACGCTCTGGCTCTGGAAGCGGGCACCATGCTCTTTGCTAGTTTGCCTCGTGCTACCGGCCATGGTGACGATATCGAAGCTCGTTCGGCAACTTTGATTGCCAGTTGCATGGCTGGAATGGCTTTTACAAATGCCGGCGTCGGAGTGGTGCATGCGCTTGCTCATAGTGTCGGTGGCAAGTATGGTACCCATCATGGTCTGACCAATGCTGTTTTGCTTCCTTTCGGCATGAAACTGAATCTGGCCTCTTCCGCTGAAAAATACGCAAAGTTCTGGCGTCATTTGTCCGGCAGTGGTATGTTCACTGAAATCGGGTACGAATCATTTGTAAGCAAAGATCATATCGACGACCTCGCGGCAGCTAATTTACTATTGAACGGCGTTAGAGAACTCATGAAACTCTGCAAGCTGCCAAGTCGTCTAAAAGACATTGGTGTCCCCGAGTTAGGAAAGGAAGAACTTCTCGAGATTGCCGAGATTTCCATGACTGACCCCGCGATTATGTTCAATCCCGGTGAAACAACGGTGGACGACTTAGTTACGATCCTTAGGGAGGCTTTCTGATGGCTGTATTTTCATCGACAGAGGAACTGCACGAAGTAATGATGTCTCTGTGGGAGGAGATCAAAGTCTCTCCGGATATGGCGCAGAAGCTTATCGATTCCAAGTTGATAGTTCAATTTCGCTACCGAGAGCCGGAAGGGTTGCTCACCATTGATTGCTCGGATGGCGCCACTATGAAAATTCATTCCGGACCGACCAATATTAAGCCAATGATCGAAATGTCTATGAAAGCAGACATAGCTCACGAATTCTGGCTTGGTAAGGTAAACGTTCCCATGGCCCTCATGATGGGTAAAATTGTGTCCAGAGGTCCCACGCCCAAGGCCCTCGCGTTGCTCCCGGTCATAAAGCCGGCGTATGCCATTTATCCAGGAGTATTGGAAGGGAAGGGCAAAAACGCGCAGATGGCAGGTTGACGGTAATTGCACTGGGTGAAGCGACCGTAGACTGGCTCTCTCTTACCAGGGGCCGGACAATCATGTCTGCTACTGATTTCTATCGGTACGCGGGAGGCAATACGGCCAACGTTGCGATCGGTTTGGCGCGCCTGGGTGTTGATGTAAAACTAATCGCCAAGATTGGCGTCGATTTTCACGGGCAGTATCTCAAAGAGCTCCTCGCTGCTGAAGGCGTTGACGTTTCTTATCTGGTTGAAGACGCTCGCTATCACACCGCGCAGTGCTATATGACGGTGGCTGACGACGGTAGTCCTGTGTACAGAAACTGGCCCAAGCCGCACGCTGCGGACATGCTCGGACCGGAGGATGTAAACGAGGCTGCCTTTGCCGACGCTCGGTTTCTACACAGCACCGGTATCTCTTTGGTTACTGCTCCGCGGCGCCAAGCCGTAATGCATGGGATTGAGCTTTGCAAATCCAAGAATATTGTTGTTTCATTCGATGCGTGCTTTCCGACCGGGCAAGGCGGAGATGCACGGGACGCGGCTTTGACGCTGATGGCGCAGTGTCACCTGCTCAAAATGAATCTTGCGGAGCTGTCATTCTGGTCCGGCATGGCAGCTGATACGGATATGAACTTGATGGTGGAGGAGGTTGGAAACTTTGCTTCTCCGGTGGCACTGGTCGTCACTCTCGGTGCCGAGGGCGCCATGTTGTACACACCGGCCGGTAAGATCTATTGTCCTCCGCGAAAGGTTTCTACAGTTTGCGATGTTGGCGCCGGCGATGCGTTCATGGCCGGTATGATATACGCTCTAGCAAGCAAGCTCCCGGTCAAGGAAACGTGCCTTGCAGGCTTAAAGAAATTGAGTGCGGAGGAGTGGGCCTTCGCCGGCAATACCGGCTCCGTGTGCGGCGCTCTTAGCACGCTGGCGATTGGTGCAACCGAAACTTTCCCCCGGCTCAAGGAACTGCAGGGCATGCTATCTGCTTCTACGTGAGATCCACATCCTACGGGCCGATTTCATTTTTCTACATGAATGGTTGCTGTTAGACTAGCCTAGCGTTCAAGTGCCGCTCTTTGCATTGGCGGTCGCAGTGGATGTTGGCGGCTATCTCTTCGCATCTCGCCCGACAACCGGTTTCGGCGAATCGAAAAGCAGGAAACATGTTGGAAAATATCCCCCTTAGTGAAAACATCAGGAACCTCATTGCCGGTTGTTCCGATTTTGCCGTCATTGGACTGGTACTACTGTCGCTGGGTTCCATCCTGCTTTTCATGAAAGTGTTCAAGGCCGACTTCAAGCAGGACTGATCCTGTTGCATCCGTTTGGTTCCGCGACTACGGCGTAATTACTTTGTCTGCGGCGCCAACGTATTCGCAAATGGCGAACATGTTGGTGATTTGCTCTTGGCGGATTTGATCCACCAGTCCGTAGAATTTGACACAGAGTCCGCACGCGAGCACTTCCGTACCGACTTGGCGAAAGTCTTCGAGCACTTTTGCCGCCGCGCTGTCCGAAGCCATCAGCTTGACACCGCTGTTGGCCAGTAAAATCGCCCTCGGTCGGTGACCGGCCTCGTACATGGTCTGAAGAAAAACGTCCAGCAGGGTTCTGCTGAAGTCCGGGTCGCCCTCGCCTAACCGATCTTTGGTTATGAATACAACAGTTTGTGGTGCTTGTCCCTTGCTTGCCGGGGCTTCTTTAACCGGTGTTGTCGCAGGTGTCACGTTTGCGTGTTTATCGTTGCTTCCGTTACGCGCAATCTGCACGGAAAAATGTCCGTCGAGTTGAGTTGAGCTAAAATCGGCTTTGAGACTGCTTGCTAGTCGCTGTAAGTTAGACACGCAGATGTCGTCGTCAACCAGTGCATGTACGGAGTTGATTGAAGGATCGTCGAATAGTTTTTTCGTTCTGATCACCGGCTCAGGACAAGTGAGACCGCGCAGATCTATCTTTTCCGTCAATTCAATTTACCTCAACAAAACCGGGAACTCCCGTAATGAACCGTCCGATGATCGCCGCTGTGCATCCGGAGTCAAGAACATCCTTTAGTAGCGACTGCGATACCGCTTCGGGACAAGATAGTAGCAGACCGCCAGCGGTTTGAGGATCGAACAGCAGATCGGTGACGGGTAAGTCAACACTTGGTCCGAAGGATACTGCCGAGCTGTATGAATTGCGATTGGCATAAGCGCCGGCCGGCACGATTCCCATTGAGGCACACTGCTGCGCTTGCGGCAGCAGTGGCACTGTTGCACTATTCAATGACACCGAGAGCCCGCTTGCTTGAGCCATTTCGTGCAAGTGACCAATCAGGCTGAATCCAGTTACGTCAGTTGCCGCACTAATTGGATATTTCAGTGCAGCGTCAAGAGCTGAAGCATTAAGTCTCGACATGCTGTGATAAACGATTGCCGCGTCGGAATCAGCCAGCAGTCCGCCTTTTATGCCAAGCAAGCAAACACCGGTTCCAATCGGTTTCGTAATTACGATCACATCGCCTTCATGCGCACCCGCATTTGTAAGAATTTTTTTCGGATGCACTAGACCCGTCACGCTCATTCCATATATAGGCTCTTTCGTTTGAATGGAGTGACCGCCTGCCAGTATCGCACCCGCTTCCATCGCGGCTTCCGCCCCTCCCTCGACGATTCTGCGCGCCATTTCCAACGGGTAGTCGCATGTGGGAAATCCAAGAACGTTCAAAGCCAAAATTGGTCTTCCACCCATTGCGTAGACATCAGAAAGCGCATTTACAGCCGCAATCCGTCCGTATAGAAACGGGTCGTCGACAACGGGCGGGAAGAAATCGATGGTCTGGATGATTGCAATTTCTTCTGAAACGCGGTACACAGCCGCGTCTTCAAAACCACTTATTCCTGCAAGCAAATTCGGCGATTTGAGAATCGGCAAATTCTGCACAATCGCAGCTAACTCAACAGGGCTGAGCTTGGCCGCACACCCAGCGGCTTTTATATTTGTGGTGAGTTTTTCAATTGAACCTGAAGACATTTAGCGCACCTGAGTCTTGAGAATGCGGAATCTACACTTGGCTTACCGCCAGCGTTTCAGTGGGACGCAGCTGTTGAAGGTAATGGTTGCAACCACCTGCGGAATTGCAAGCCCCTTTGGAAACCCGCTTGTGGTCAAGGACTTGATAGAAGCACTTCTGCAGCATTCCAAAAAACCTTTTATATTAGTTTGAAGCGTTCAGCGCGTTATGGGCGTTTCGGCCCTTCAAAAAGATCTGTCTTGGTTGTAGATTGTACTCAGTGAAATCGATGAGCAAAGGACGTGTCCTTGCAAACATATTGCTTGTTCATCTTTCGTAATAGTAGTAATTAGTAGCCTTTAGGTCGACGCATGCCAAAAAAAGTTTTAGTGGCTTTGCCTCCCGGTTTGCTTGAGCAGATCGATTTCGTTGCTCAGGTAGAGCACAGAAATAGATCAGATCTGATACGTGAAGCGTTAAGACGTTACATTGACGGCTTTAAGAAAACGCAAGCACCGCGCATGACAGTTAGCCAGGTTGGCAATCAGAAAGTGGCATTGTTGACGGAATCGGAGTAGTATTCCCATCCGTTATATTGACTTCGGAGCTTGCGGGGCTTAGCATTTTCGCTAGCAGCAACGATGACCGTAAATTATGGCTCTCCAGTGGAACAACATCCTAATAACAGAAGTAGTCGCTACGACGGCGGTTATTTTTGGGTTGGGATTGTGGAAAATGCCGCGCTTCCTTACGCGGCGGCGCCTTAAGAAGGGCTTTCCCTGGGGCTATTATCCCGATCAAGTTCCGAAGACCGATCCCGGTTTTTACGCCGAAGACAATCAGAACTTTCTCTATGACGTGGGCACTGAGTTTGCCGGTATGGAAGGGTTCGGAGACTTTGGCGAGTTTAGCGGCTTCGGCGAAATGGGCGAATTCGGGAATATGGGCGGCGGTCACGGCGCCGAGTAGGTTTGGCGTGGTATTTTAGTTGGTTACTACTTCCATTAATAACTAGCTTGATTGATTAGCCAGTGCCTTTTCTCGAAATTCTGGACAAAATTCAAATCTGCGCCCCTGCGGCTCTTCTTGTGCTTGCTTTGTTTTCCTTGGTTCTGCAGGGAAAACCTCGGTACATTGTCAAACGGGTATTGCTCGGCGTTGCTACCCTGGTAGTGCTGGCGTTTTATGGACGTCTGATTGTCGAACCCGGCAAGATGGAAAAAATGCAGTTGGGGGTCGCTGCCGCACGCGCCGAGGTGCCGCTCAAGCTTCAATCAATGCTGAGTGTCGGCATCGGTAAAACGTGGGAACAAGTCTTTCCCGGCAAGAACGGCGACAAGCGTCCCATTGAAATTATGACTTCCGGCATGGCTCCGGTGGTCAAAACCGCCGCTAGTGCTCTGGATGATTATCTCAAAGAGAGTCCGGACAAGCCGCTTACCAAAGCCAAGCTTGCCACCGTGCTTTCTGCAAGCTCGAAGAAGAAAGACGGCGAAAAGTCTCGCAAGTTAGTGGAAGAACTGAAGTCTTCTCAAGATGAGCGTGAAAGCAAAATCGGATCGGCGTTGCATGCCAGTTTGAGCGGCTCGGACAAAGAGCACGTCAAGGCGCACGCAAAGACTTTGGAAGATACGTTCAAGGCGGGATGGTATCGAGAATACCTGATGCTGAGCCTCTTTCGGAATAGCGACTCCAAAGCCTACGGTGAACTTGCCGACACGCTGGAAGCGCGATACTTCGCTGCATTCTGTCGCTCATCCCTCCTGTTCATCATCGGCGTAGTCGGGTTCCTTGTAGGTCTAATCTGGTTGATCATTCAGATTGGTTCCGTGTCACGCACTGACGCTCGGCAGATTGGCGAGGAAGAAAAGCCGCAGATTGACTTGAAGTTTTACGATGTATTTGTGGTTCTTGTTGCTTGGCAGGCGACTCAAATTAGTACGGGCCAGTTGATGAAACTGATTCCTGCCGGCGGGATGAAGGATCTGGCGCAGAATCCGCTGAATCTGGCGCTGTTTCTCATGGTCAGTTACTTGCTAAATATGGGACCGGCAATCTTCTACATTTGGTTCCTGGTGCTAAAGCCGAACGGGCTTGACTTCTGGAAGTCGTTGAAGATTCGCTTCAAGACCGCTACCTCCGGGCCCGTGCGCTTGATTTTATATGGTCCCCTTTTTTGGAGCGCTTGCATTCCTCTGGTAGTTCTTACATCTGTCATTGCCGGTCAGATGGGGTCAAAAGGCTCCGACAATCCGGTTCTCGCGCAGATCGTATCGGCGGCAAAAGGTCCGGACACGATAGTAGTGCTGCTTCTGTTCCTCACAATCGCAGTTATGGCGCCCATCTGCGAGGAAATCATCTTTCGTGGTTTCTTGTTTGGTGTTTTGCGGAAGAACGCGGGCACTTTTATCGCATTGATGGGCAGCGCTCTGGTGTTTGCAGGCATTCATCTGGACAAGGGCGGAATGCTGATGCTATTCGCGATTGGCTTTGTTCTGGCACTTTGCTATGAGCGAACCCGTAGCCTCGTCCCTTGCATGATCGCTCATGGTCTGTGGAATGGTGGCACACTGGTGATGAGCCTGGTTATCTTTTCGTAGCCTGTCTTTTTGTCTTCAACCTTTTGTTTCTTGAGAGCGGAATTTTATCCCTGATTCCAGGAGGGGGGGGGGGGGGCGGCGCGGGCGTCAGTCGTGCACAACCTTTGAAATTCTGTCGGCTCACCCTCGAACATGAATTTTGGTCCGGAAGTTAGACATTACGCGAGCCGATGGCTGTATAGCCTTGTGCCGTATAGACTTTCGGTTTGCGATCTTTGCTTCATACAATCTGCTACAAAGGAAACTGGAAGGCTCAATTGTTCGCCATTACCTGATGGGATCTCACGGACTGATTGCGCAAAGCAATGACGGCGGAAGTTCAGAATTCCGACCTCATAAGTCCAAAAGCCCGCCGCGGAAGTCTGCCGGCGTTGTCACCGTGCGAATTTTGGCGGAACACCTTTCGTCTGCGTGATTAGAAAGGCTGCCAGCCGTGGCACATTGTCCACAGTGGGGACATCGCCACTTCCAGCGTCAGGCTTGAGATGTTGACAAGTTCGCAGCTCCTTGGGAAGGAAGCATTTGAGGATTGATCCGTGGCGGTAGAACTTGAACAAATTGGTCTGACGCTCACTTCGCGACCGGGCAAATGCCGACCGGGTCTGATTCCTATGGGTATCGCTCTGGCGGTGGGCTTCCTGTTCTCGGGTTTGTGGCTCACGGTGTCGGCGTGTTTGATTATTGAAGGCAAGTTCGAGCATGTCCTCTGGGGCGGGTTGACCGGCGTGTGCACGCTGCTTTATTGCGGCTACATGGGTTACATGGCGTGGAAACTTCTGTCGGACAGCCGTCGTGACTACTTGCTTGAATTGACGGGCTCCGAAGCCGTTCTTACTGTTGTTGACCCTTTGAATCGGAAGAAGTCCACGCAAATGGTGCTTCTGGATGATGTGAAGTATGCCGAATATTATCCCTATCCGGACTCTGCGAGCGTTATGCTCCATGCACCATATACGGTGATGGAGATTCCGCTCTGGCCGTTGGGCAATGGTGGCATTGATGTAATTGATTTTCTCGCCGGACGCGGCATTCGTGTTGTGAACGTGCAATCTGACGATCGCATTCCTGACTAGTTTTGGCTGCACAAAATTATCTCCGACCAACTTACGCAAGTCGGAACGCAAAGTAAAAGGCGGAAGATTTCCCTTCCGCCTTTGCTTCACTTGTTCGAAGTTACCTTCGAAAGCAATTTACTTTCTGGTGAAGTGCATGGTTGCGGTCTTGTCGCCGAACTCAAGTTCGCCTTTGAAGCCGAATTCTTCGCCCAACAAGCGGATCGAGTTTGCGAATCCTTGACCCATTTGTTTCTCCGTTTCAGGAGTTACGCAGCCGCTCTTCTGCATTGCGTTCCAGCATGCGCAGTTGTCGTAGTGCAAGGAAGCCTTGGTTTCGTCGCCCCACCAGGTAACTGTGCTGCCGAAAACGTTGGTTTCCATTTCAGCCATATGCTTGACCAGTTCAACTGGAGTCTTGACGCCTTGTGTTTTCAAATACTCAGCCTTGAGGTGGTTGAGAGCTCTTTGAAATTCTACATGAGCTTCCGGACCGAACTTCTCGGCAACTTTGCCCATAGCCATGTAATGAGACATCATTACGCGAACTGTGGTTTCTTGGATTTGTGTTGTTGTCCAAGTAGGTGTTACGGTCGTTTTGGTAGCTGTTGCTGTCATTCGAAAATCTCCTGATTTGGTCGATGAACAGATCGTATCCCGTTAAAAAGATGACTCCCTGTTTTACTTAGGTTTTGTTAACATGATCACTGAAGCATCAACGCTCCCGTGAAATGCCTCTTGCCATGCCGGTCTTAGCCAACACAATGCGAGTCTAAATTCTGTGACATCACGCACCTATAAGGTTCTTGCCATTAATTTGGGTGGGTTTGATCTCGGCGAGTCCGACAAAGTTCTGTATCTATTTAGTGCAGAAAAGGGGCTTCAGAAGGCTGTTGCGAAAGGAGCGAAAAAGCCCAAATCAAAAATGTGTGGACGAATAGATCCATTGCATATCAATGAACTATTGCTTGCATCGGGACGCTCATTTGAAATCATCACCGAAGCTCGTACGGTCGAGACCTTTAGCGACTTGCGAGGCGACTTTGAACGCTTGAGCTACGGCTTGTACTACGCCGAAATCACACGCGCATTCGCCGACGGGCTAGAGCACGACAGCGCGACTTACTTCGATTATCTGGCCTCCTGTGTGCACTTGCAGGCGCGCAAAGCCGCCGATGCGGTGTGGCTGTGCATGGAGTTCGAGATGGGGTTGCTGGACTTCCTCGGCTACACGCCGGAATTGACTTGCTGCCTCGGCTGCCGCGCGCCGATAACGGACTACAATCTTGCGCGCTTCAACATAGAGCTGGGCGGAGTAGTCTGCCTTATATGCTTTAGGGGCGGCAGAAGATATGTTCGCGAAGCGCAGGAGCGCGAAGCTGAAGGCGAGGATGCCGGCGAGGCTCCGGAATTCGATGGTGGTGAGCTTGGAAGAGGGGTGCACATCACGCCGCTGGTTTGGAAAAATTTGGTACTGGCCGCGCAGGCGAAGGTTACCCGTGATGCGCGCGAGTTGATGGTCAGGGGCGAACCTTTCAGCGTTCTTGCCGACCCGCCCGGCAAGAACATTCAGCAGTCCTGGTTGGCTGCGGAGCGCTTGCTGCGCAACTATGCGGAGCACCGTGCCGGCAAGAAGTTTCGATCGCTTGATTCTCTTGCGGCGTTCCCGTCAGCCCCTCTGCGGGCGCCGAAATAAACTACTAAATTCTAATTAACAACTTTTGTGCAAGAGTTGGCTCGCTGTGGTCTTTTACAGTGGATAGACAGGGCGTGAACTCGATAAAATAGTATGCAAATTGCTCTTTGGGAGGAAATTCGGTGGCAGGATTGAAAGAGACGGATCCGGAGATATTCCAGGCGATTCAGCACGAACTTGGGCGGCAGCAACAAGGTCTTGAACTGATTGCCAGCGAGAACTTCGTTAGCGAAGCGGTTCTCGAGGCGCAAGGCTCGGTTCTGACGAACAAATATGCCGAAGGACTCCCAAGCAAGCGCTATTACGGCGGCTGCGAGTATGTCGATGTTGTCGAGAAACTTGCAATAGACCGAATTAAGAAGCTTTTTGGCGCACCGCACGCCAATGTTCAGCCCCACAGCGGCGCACAGGCCAATATGGCGGTAATGTTCGCCATGCTACAGCCGGGCGACACCATCATGGGAATGGCACTGGACCAGGGAGGACACTTGACCCACGGCTCGCCCGTGGCGATGTCCGGCAAATGGTTTAAAGTCGTATCTTACGGCGTGAATTCCGACACTGGCCGCATCGATTTCGACAATGTCGCCAAGTTGGCGCAAGAACACAAACCGAAGTTGATCATTTGCGGTGCCAGTAACTATCCGCGTGTCATCGACTTTGCAAAATTCAGACAAGTGGCCGACAGTGTTGGTGCCTTATTGATGGCCGACATTGCGCACATTGCCGGACTGGTCGTTGCCGGAGTACACCCGAGCCCGTTCCCTCATGCCCACTTCGTCACTACGACCACCCACAAGACCTTGCGTGGACCTCGGGGCGGCGTGGTGATGTGCCACGAGGACTTCGCCCAGGCCGTCGACAAAGCTGTGTTCCCCGGAATACAGGGCGGACCGCTCATGCACGTGATTGCTGCCAAAGCCGTTTCGTTCCAGGAGGCGTTGCAACCGGAGTTCAAGGAATACCAGAGGCGCATTGTTGATAACGCCAAAGTCCTTGCGGATACGCTGATTGAAAACGGCTTAGCCATTGTATCCGGTGGCACCGACAATCACCTGATGACGGTGGATCTGCGCCCCGTGAACTTGACAGGCAAGAAAGCCTGCGAGTTGCTGGAGACCGTCCGCATCACCACCAACAAGAACACCATTCCGAATGACCCGCAAAAGCCTCACATCGCCAGCGGTATCAGAATCGGCACCCCTGCGGTGACGAGTCGTGGATTGGGCACCGCTGAGATGCGCCAGCTTGGCGTATTGATAGCCGACAAGCTCAGGAATCCGGACGACACCGAAGTGCACACCCGTGTGCTCGAAGGTGTCAATAAGCTGTGCGAAAAATTTCCTCTTTATCGCGAACGGTTGGTGGCTGCTAAGTGAACGCGCCCGAAGCACCTAGACAACGAAGAACTAGACCGGCGACGATGATGATTCGTCTTTGCCAACTTCTGCTGCTAACAAGCGGCATGGTGCTGGCTGTGACTTACTCGCAGGGACATCTAGACCAAACTCAGGTGCCCGGATTTATTGTTGCTCTGGCTATCAGCTGGTGGTTAACACCCGAGATCCGCTCTCGGGCGATGACTCTCGGGCTTGTCGACAAGCCGGGCGAAGAGCGTCGCATTCACAAGGTAGCCGTGCCGCGCTTAGGCGGCGTCGCTATCTACATCAGCATCATGGTCAGCCTTGTGATGATGATGGCGCTGTGTGGACGCTTCCCTCGCGAAGGCGGATTGCTCGGCATTGCGGCCGGTGGCACGCTCATCTTCGTGATGGGCTTGCTTGATGATCTCGAATCGATTCCTGCCAAAGTAAAACTTGGGGTTCAGGTCCTTGCTGCCTGTGCTGCCTACTCTTTGGGGGTGAGAATCAATCACGTCTTACTCTTGAATCCTGACGTGATCAATTTCTTGCACACCTATTGTGGTGGCTTCCTTGAATTTCACTCCAGCGTTGCCGGTCAGTTTGATGGTGTTGTGCTTGGTGCGCTTGCGTTTCCTATTACGGTGTTATGGCTTGTTGGCATAGCCAATGCCGTCAACTTGATTGACGGAATGGACGGTCTGGCTGCGGGCGTTTCGCTGATTTCCGCTATCACGATCTGGTCTGTGGCGATGTCTCCGCACGTAGCCTTGCACCAACCTTACGCTGCGTGGATCGCTGCGGTTTTGGCCGGTGCATTGCTTGGCTTCTTGCGTTGGAACTTCAACCCTGCGCGAATATTCCTTGGTGACTCAGGCGCATATCTTGCCGGGTTCATCTTGGCTGCTGTTGCTGTAACAGGCGTGATGAAGACCGCAACTGTCCTCACACTCCTGCTTCCTGCACTGTGCCTTTTCTTCCCGATTTTGGATACTACCTGGGCCATTGTTCGACGCTTGGCTCGCGGCAAATCCATCTTTGCTCCAGATGCCGAACACATCCACCACCGGTTGCTGCGCACGGGACTCTCGCAAAAACACGTTGCCTATCTCATTTACGGCTTCTCCGGATTACTCGGTTTAGTAGCGTGTTGGATGGTAGGACAGCAGTGGTACTACCTCACCGTTTGCGGTGGCGTGCTTACAATGGCTCTGTTCTTCGCTGAAGTGCTCAACCGCAATCGTCAGCGACCGAACAAGGGAAACAAAGAACCATTGCCACCAGGACCATCGCCGGCACCGGACGACCCGTATGAGCCCCCCGTCATGCGCTCCGTCGTCACCCCCGAAGGCGTAATCCGCCCCGAATCCTCGACGCGCTAGATCTTAAGGCGAAGTTCGAAAAAGCAGGCGTGCGTCGTTATGTATACGGAGAACTACGGTCTTCTATCGATAAGCCATTCGGGCTCGAGCGAGAGAGGTTTCATGCTCCGATCGGAGATGCCGATTCGGCTTGAGTTTCATCGTGGTTTTGAGACGTTGCCGACTTCTGCTCCTGTCTGGCGAGGAGTTCTACTCCGGTGCTGACGATCAGTGCGCCAATGAGTAGAAGGACTAGAAAGAGTCCCCATCTGGCACTGGTTGCAGGAGCCTTCCAAAGCCGGAATGAGAGGAAGCAGGAAATCGGTATAGTCACCGGCCAGATCCATGTAGCAAGTATCGCCGCCGGCCACGCGTGATCGCCTTTCATGCACAAGAGGTCGACCTTGAATGCTTCGGCGCAAAGCTCGCCTATGGATAAAACAATAGCTCCCGGAATTCCCATAAGTGGGATGAATCCGAAAATTGCGATGCCGAGGGCGACGATGATTGACCACTTCAAGATTATTCTATGCTCCCAAGTTCTAGTGTAACAGCGGGACGGGGCAAGTCTTGGTGTTTACCCTGAACTTGCTACCTGCTTCAATGCGGGTACAACTTCTGGTAGACACATTAGACTGGGTTATCTAACCTCGGAGCAGATTAATGGATACCCTGAAAGCTCGAAAGTCCCTAATGAGAGCGCTGGTTATTGCCTTGCTGCTTTCGTCATCAGCGCCAGACGTACGAGCAGCCAGTCCAGAAAGTGGAAAGAAAGCGATGCAAGCAGTCACTGTTGATCAGCTCATTGCCAAAGTTCAGAGCTACGAGTCAAGTAAGAAGAAACAAGAATACTTGGCACAACTCCTGGCCGGGGTGCCTTCGGTAGAATATCCGTCTTTGATCACGAGGCTGCGAGCGTGTTTGCGCAGTGCAGAATGGGAACAGCAGGCAAATGCCGTCTTTGTATTGGGACTTTTGGGACCTGCGGCGAAAGATGCAGTTCCCGATATGATTGAGGCCATGAAAGCGCGAATGGCAAACGTTTCTTGGGAAGTGTCAGCAGCGCTGCCCAAGATTGGCAACGCTGCCGTTCCTCCGTTAATATCGGCCTTACGCCGATGCAATGAAAAATCGCGAGAGGTATATCGGCTCAATGAAGCGATTGCCGCCCTGGGTCCGGTCGCTTTGGATGCCGCACCGGTTGTGGTGCCTTTCCTTCGCGAGGGTTCAAACAACAATTCCACGGAGGCATTGGTTAGCATTGGTCCGGCCTCGATTCCCTTTGTCTGCGCCGGGCTTGCAAACGAAAAGTTGAACATTACATATGGTGCCGCGCAAGTACTCTCGAAATTTGGTGACAGGTCCACAGACCAGTTGCTGAAGGCTCTGCGCCGCGCTTCGCCAGCCGCGCGCAAAAACATCACAAACGTCCTTTCGCGCATGAATCCCCCCCCTGGTAAATCTGTTGCGCCCGCAATGTGCCATCTGCTAACTGATTCTGATCGCCAGGTCGTGACCTGCGCGCGTGATATCTTGCTGAAAGTCGGACCAGTTGCTACTTTGGATGTCTGCGAGTTGCTCAGCCTCAATTCATCGAATGGGTTTGATGAGGCTACCGATATCTTGCAGCAATTCGGGCCTTCTGCCACTGCTGCACTGCCAGCCCTTAGACGTATGTTGTCGTCAAGTCAGTACGACAAAGGGTGTAGAGCTGCAAGTACAATCTTGAAGATAAGAGCGAACGATCGCCTGGCTCTGGATAAGCTTCTTGAGTATGGACGGTCGGTCGACCGACCTGTAAAGAATGCCGGGATTAATGCCATCTCTGCCGCCGGAGCAGGAGCGAGCAACGCTGTACCTTTCTTGATCAAGTTGCTCAAAGATCCTTCTTCTGCGGTTCGGCTGCAGGCAATAACTGCGTTAGGCAATATCGGTCCGGCGGCGAAGGCTGCCGTGCCCGAGTTGACGGATGCGCTACATGCGAAACATCCTGTAGAGGTGTCTGGTCGTGAGGGATTCATGTTGGACGATTCGATTCATGGAGCATGCATCACCGCGCTCGGAAAAATTGGTCAGGGTGCATCAGGCGCGGTGCCCGACTTGATATCGAAGCTGGAGGCCGGGGGGAGTGGTTCAGAGCGCACCAATGCGCTGGAAGCGCTTGCCGGAATGAAGCAGGCCGCACTGCCTGCGTTGCCGAAAGTTATTGAGATCATTCGTCAAGGTGACTATGGTGATGTAAACCTAGCTTTTACGATTGTTGCGACGCTTGGACCAAAGGCTGCAACTGCACTGCCGGCACTCCGTGAAAAGACGTTTGACGAGAAATTCAGCAGAAGGAAGGAAGCCTATGTCGCGCTTTGCGCAGTAGAGAACAATCCTGTGAATTTGCGCTCTGATGCGACCCGGTTGTTGGACGACAAGTATGGAGAGCTAAGAGAATTGGCGCTGGAAACTTTCATCAAGTATCCGCCAGGTGATGCTGCGACAGTGAACAAGTTGGTCGATGGCATCAAAGACAGCAACTTTGCTGCACGATTGAAGTGCATCGAGGCATTGGGGGCTGTAGGACCTAAGTCCGCAGCTGCCCTGCCTGTGCTGGTAGCAGAGAATATTGGTTGTTCCTACACTCAGCAACAGAAGGATGCCGCCTTTGCCGCGGTGAGGAAAATTGACCCATCCGGCCAGAGGGTGATACCACTGCTGGAGAAGGCCTTGAATGATCCTTTCAATGTCCGCGGGGCCGTAGAGCTGCTCGAATTTATCGGCAGTGAAAGGACAAAGCCTATCGCCGCGGCGACGCGGGCCCGGTGGAAATTGAAATAGTCCGACGCCCCGGTTAGAAGTCAGGAACTTTGAGGTGCAAGAACTGAGCCATGGGCTCTGCCTTTTTCAAACATAAACGGTATTGAGCAAGGTCGTTTTTCGCTTTACAGGCTCTGGCCTGTCCCAGCGTCACTTGGTAGTAGACTGTCATGAACCCGTCTCCCTGTGCTTGAGCTTCGGCCTCAGGCGGTACCTTTATCGTCGCAAAAATCTTTAGTGCTTCGTTCGGCTTGCCGTCGTCCACAAGTATGTTTCCGAGTTCCTGAGTCGCTTGAAGCCTAAGTAGTCCGGTCGCGGTTTGCAGCACCTCATTCAGCAACCGTTGCGCGACCTCATAGTTCTTGATGGAGTAACGATAAATGCTCGCCAAACTCAGGCGAATGCCGTTGGCTCTGACTGTGTCGGTAGATAGGTGCCTGAGCGCAATTTTATGCACTGCTGCCGCATCGTGGGGCTTTCCCAGGCGAAGCAACATATTTGCGTAGTGTCCATAAACTGCCTGTTGAACTTCCGCAGCTATCGGAACGTCAATCTTATCCATGCGAGCCAAAGCCGGTCGCGCCTTCTCGAGTTCGATCGGGCATCGGTTTTCCTTGCTCAGGTAAACGGCGGTCATGATTCTGGCTGCGTCCCCCAACCAATTGCTCCGGCTGGAATTTCCATTAGTGAGATGCTGCATCACCATCGCGGATGCCAGAGGCAAGCTCCGTGAGTCCAAATCATCAGCTGTGGCTGAGTAATGCCTGAACACTACTTCGTCATTGGACCGTGCATTCTCCTCAAACTTGTCCAGCTCATGCAGATAGTGCTGCATTTCAGCTGGTTTGTGTTCTATTGCCGCAATCTTGACCAGGCAAAGGAGACAATCGCGCCGAAGTCCGTTCAAGGTGCTGTTTGATTCCGCGATGGAGAGGGCATTTTGAAGATCCGATTTGGCCTGTCCGTAGCGGCCCGCTTCTATGAAAGAGTATGCGCGTTCTCTTAAGAAGGATGACTTGAAGACTTCAATGTCGTGCGACGTAAGTGGTGCCAATTTCGGCCAAAGGCTGTTTAGTGTATCTAAGGCTGCTGCCTCAGCGCCGATACGCTTTTGATGAAGCGCTTTTACAAACGTTAGGCGACGAGTCAATGCTTCTGCTTTTGGAGTTTTATCGTACGATTCTAAAAAGAAGTTGGTCTGTTCTAATGCAAACGGTGCTGAGAATTCTTGAAGTCCTGTGCACAAATTCAATATCTGGTCGCCTTGAGTTCCCGGGTCCAAATGCTTCAACAATTCTGCCGAAGTTTTCCTCGCGTCCGAGTACTCCCCGAGGGCCGACTCAGCCGTCACAAGTGTAATCAGCGCACCGGCTCTCTCACTCGGCTCGAGTGGATGGTACTTTGTACAACATAGCAGGGCTAATTCTTTTGCCTCCTTCGGTTTCTTCAGTGTCGTGTACAATTTCGAAAGAGCCAGTGCCGATTCAACAAGAATGTCATTGGCTGAAACTTTCTCCGCCATTGCTATAGCAGTTTTCAGGCTCCGTTCAGCCTCTGTCGTCATGCCGCTTGTAATAAGGAATCGCCCGCGTACGGTATAGGCGAGCGCAACAGCGCTGCGATCGGTTTTTAAACGCTCAACAGCGATGAGTCGATCAAAGTGTTGTGCCAATTCTTTGGCAGGGACCGCACTGCATTCGCGAAGCGCGTCGTAGACGGAAACGAGTTCCAATGGGGTAAGAGACAAATCATCGTGATGCTCGAACTGATTGACGAGATTCAAGACTGCCTTCTTTCGCTCCGCTGCAGAATAGGATTGACGGAGGGACCACTGACTTTTGAGGGCTTTCGGTTTTAGCGAACTGCGATGAGGCCTGTCTGAAAGAGGTGGAGCTGCTGGTTTCATTTTCTGATAAAGAGAAGTTCCGCAGGCAATTACTCCTACTACGCATGAGCCGACGAGCAACATATTGCCTCTGCTAACTCGATTCTGAGACTTAGGCTTGAGGGTTCCTAATGTGTCCCCGTGCCCTTCTTGAATCAAGCGAAGATCTTTGCCGAATTCGGACATGGTCTGGTGCCGAAGGTCCGGGTCTTTCTGGAGAGCCTTAAATACAAGTACTTCCAAACCGACCGGGGCATTGAGCGCTGCCGGAAACAGTGCTGGCTGTTCATGCGCCTGTTTGTGAATGAGTCCGATCGGGTTGTCGCATTCGAACGGGGGATTACCGGACACCAATTCGTAGATTATGCAGCCCAGCGAGTAGATGTCGGAGCGATTGTCCGCACGTTTTCCCAGACATTGTTCAGGGCTCATGTAATGCACGCTGCCGATGAGCGCGCCGGTCCGTGTCAGATGTTGAACTTTCGATCCGTCAAAAGCACACAATCCGAAGTCTAGAACTTTAATCCGACATGGTGAATCCTGAACGACCATGACATTGTCCGGCTTCAAATCTCTGTGGGTAATGCCGGAGGCATGTGCTGCCTGTAAGGCTGAGCACAGCTGCACTGCCACGGAAATCTTGTCATCGATAGAAAGCGAGTTGTCGTTGATCTTCTTTCTTAGCGACTGTCCTTCGAGGTATTCCATGACTATGTATGGACACTTGTTCCGCCAGATTCCATACCGGTACAGCGACACGATGTTTTCGTGCTGTACAGCCGCCAGAACCTGGCTCTCGCGTTCAAAGCGCGCAGCACTGTCCGTGTCGCTTAGCAATTCCTGTTGTAGTAGCTTGACTGCAACAAGCCTTTCAAGTCCGATTTCTCGAGCTAGAAACACCGTGCCCATGCCGCCAACGCCGAGCTGTCGCACTAGCTCGTAGCGCTCGTCGACTATTGTTCCCGGCCGTGTTTCGATTCCCATATACGAACCATCCCTCTTCTTGTTCTTCCCCCAATGATGAACTTATGGCCGTGGCTGGCGAAAACCCGGCATGAGTCTATGACCCTCCACCGGCAGGGGATCAGCAAGAAACTATTAAGGGTTCATCCCGAATTCGGTCGCTAGAGGCACAGCCTCAGTGGCTGAGACGATGTTTGCCGAGTTTGGGACAAGCTAATCGAAGTTCTCAATGTCTTTGGTAGTGCTCTCTAGAGCACTACCAAAATGTCGTCATCATCCGAGCCGAAAGCGCAGCTGCACGGCCAATGACCTTCAGCGAACCACTGCCACAGGTCTGCGAGCATGTCGGGAAGCGGGGCACCGGCGATGACGTACAAAGCGACCAGCTTAGCGGAGTATGCCGACAGTGCTACTGCGGCATTGGGTGCGAACCAGATGTCATCGTCGGACTTGTGTGGCACTGCTTTCTTGACAGTGTCGTAGACTCGCGACTCGATTTTGTTAGCGTGCCCTAATGCTTTCTCGGCCCGCTCACCAAGAATCTGAATGACTTGTTCCTGCCAGATGCCGATAATGTCGTTCAAGCGGTCGCAGCCTTCGGATTCCGGTCCGACCCAATCGTCCCAACTGGCGATTCGCTTGACTGTTTGATCACGATGGTTGGGCTTGCCGCAATTAGTCATCCATCTGATTTTCTTGATGTGAGCCTCGAACTGCTCCAAGGTCATGGTGTTTTCGCTTGCCTTGGGTGGCACCACTTCGATGATGAAGCGCTTTCCTTTGCTCAGATACTCCGCTTCGATACGCTTCGCTTCTGCCTTTGTCTCGACGACTATCCGCTCCGGCTCGGTGCAGAGGTGTTCAATTTCCCGAATAGCAGCTTTGGAATCTTCTGAAATAGAAGCCGTCTGGCTTGCAACATGTCTTAGCAGCTCCAGCTTCTCTTGCACGGCGTTGGAACCTGATAGATACAGACTTCGCACGACGAGACAATGCGCGACAATGCTTCCGGGTTGGGTGGCCAGCGCGGCTTTGGCTGCTTTAACGCCGCGAGTGAATTCGGGCCCGAATTGGTTCTCTGCTAAGCGGAGAAGGACAGGGCAAGCTTCTTCATCGGAAATGGCAACGGGGCGATGACTGAGACTGACGTTGGCATGTCTGCCTCGAAGGCCGTTCTTGGTGCTGGTGATGCTCACAGGACTGGTGTCTCCATTCTCCGTTTTGATGGTCGATCAATTCTGACCATCAGAAAAGCGCGCGCGCTCGAATATTCAAGTATAGGTGTGAACTTCGGTGGTCGGCGGGCGAATTCGTGGTGATTCTGCCACTGATCCGCCTCATCGCTGTCAGGCGCATGTTTTTCGGGTGCTGAAGAATCCTTTCACAGTTTTCAATTCTGCAACACAAGCAAGATAAAGTGATGCTATCTCTCTAAAGCGCAAGAGGAGGCTCTCATTGCGTCGAACCTCCTCTTGTGGTGTCAACCTTTGACGGTCAGAATTGGGCGCAAGCGTGCAACGCGGCTTGCGATCCCGGCTTGCTCGACTGATTCGATTACGGGCGTGATTGGCTTGTATGCGTAAGGGGCTTCCTCCATGAGCCGGGAATGGTACTTAGCCAATACGTCCGGCCGTGCTGCAATCTCCGGCAGCGACGGATCGATCGGTGTGATTACCCGCAAGCGCTCCACCACTTCAGAATACTTCTGATGACTCACCTGTCTGGCCGCGGTTCTAGTCAGGCTTCGCCCGGCCCCGTGGCAGGCGCTGGACAGCAAATTATCGTTGCCCTTTCCTGCCAGCAGGAAGCTCGAAGCTCCCATGGACCCCGGAATGATTACCGGAATGCCGAAGAACGCGAATGGCTCTTCTTGCAGCAAGTGGTGGGCACCAAGCGCAGGACAAGCGCCTTTGCGGTGAATGAACCTGTTGCCATCGCGCCAGATCAGGTTGTGCGGTGCATCATAGATCAATCGATGAGCGATTGGTCGGCCCAATGCTTCGGACAGTGCCCGAATTGCCATCAAACCCAGGCATAGCCGGTTTCCAAACGCAAAATTGGCGACCATGTTCATCGCGTTGATGTAGTCTTGCAGGTGCTGCGCATGCGGGCCTGTCGCCGGCAGCACATAAAATCCGTGATCCGGATGTGCCAGTCCAGCGGGAAACAGATTCTTCGCCAGGCGGGTGAAATGTCCGCCCACCGAGTGACCCAGCCCCACGGAGCCTGAGTGAATCATGACTGCCGTCATCCCCTTCTTGATTCCCCAGTGGTGCGCAGTGGTGCCATCGATGATTTCATCGACGGATTGCACTTCCACGAAATGGTTGCCACCACCGACAGAACCAATCTGCGCATCCCTGCCGTCCGAGGCGCCCGAGCCTTCGACGAAGTCGTCGAAGGTATGCAAGTCACCGACCACGGGCAAGCACCCTTTGAGGTGTGTGAACTTGAGATTATCGAGTTCTTGATCGCGGTCGTAGTACTTCCACAATCCCGTGTTGATGTTGGTGAGCGCGTGCTCGTGCAGACCTTGCAAACCGCGGCGCAGAAGTCCTTCTCGCTGTTGCGGCGACATCGGAATGTTGCGCTCGCCACCGAAAAAGATTCCGCGTAGACGCCGACCGAATTGATCAAGGTGTTGCTTAAGTTCATCAGCAGGCAAATCGGTTACAATCAATCGCATTCCGCAGCAGACGTCATTGCCGACTGCCTTCGGTATCACAAAATTGCGAGCGTCGATTACTGTACCAATCGGTATGCCGCTGCCCTTATGAAAATCCGGAGTGACGACTACCCGGGCTATGGAACCCTTCTGCAGGTCAGCTCCTTCTTTTCCCCAGAACGAGCATCTGTCTAGCGCCTCTGCATGCGCAATTTCTTCGAGCGTCTTTTGTAGCGAAAGGACACCCATCAATTCCTTGAGCCCTTCAAGCTCTACCGGCACTGATGCATTGGCGATTAGCGTGGCTGATACACCGAACGGATTCAGTATCTCCAGGCTCGAATCATCTATTCTTCTAGTTAATTTCTCAATCGTAAGTTTCATTCTGCTATCCACTATTTACTGAGACGCTTTCAGCCTTGAAAGCTTCTGGAATAAAGTCGAAACGAACCGTGCCGCTGTGCGGCAGGGAAGTTCGATAGGTTTTAGCAGCCTTACGGTAGAGTCACTCTATCATGCGTGTTTGTTCGGTGACAACAGGTGTTGTCCGTATCCGACAAAGAGGGTGAATGGAGCTATGTCATTAAAATGAGCAACGGCGAACGCATCATGTACAAGACGGTCAAGACAAGTATGCCCAACTGTCAGATTAAGGTATTATGAGTCTGGGACGTTTCCCTGGCTGCCTTTTGGGGCAGATTAAACTTGTCGGAACCTGCGAGACCAAAAGCATGAGCAAGTGGCTTGACAAAATTCGCCAGAAGCGCGAGCAGAAGGAAAAGGCAGAGCGCGAACAGCAGCGCAACGAACGGCTTGCCAGAGAGGAAGTCGAGCGTAAGCGCCAAAATGCCGAAATTGCGAAGCGCCACTACGAGGAGCAGGTTCAGAAGCAGCTTGCGGAGAAGCAAAAGCTCAAAGAATCCGAAGAATTGAAGGCGAAGCAAGCTCAGCGAGAGCTTGAGGAAATTCAGAAGGCGCGCAAATTGAGAGAGCAGCAACAGCAGCGCCGCAACGACTGACCCGGTACCGCGCAAGCCACCAGAGCGCTGCTTGCAGTCACAAGGGAATGGAAACTTTTCGGTTATAGAGCTAGGGGCTCGGATCGTCCTCGATAGGCGACCATTGTTGCCAGGACGCTCTGGACATCTGTCCCCTGACCATCATTGAGCAACTGTGCTGCCTCGCTCTGAGCCAGCGATCGGCTCAGGATTGGCTTTATCGTCGTAGCCGAACGCAGGGCGAACAAGAGGCTGTCCTGCAAACCAGTGCTGCCGACACTTAATAAACTGTCCCGTCCTGGCTGTTTCGAGTTTGACAGGATCGGTTGATAGTCTGTAGATGCAGGTAGGTGGAGGGTTTGGATGATGCAGACTGTTTTGAAGCGTCCAATCTGGTTTAAAGTGCAGCCGATCAAACTGTCCTGGATGTATTTAGCAAAATTGCTTTTGTTCTTCATCGCTACTTTTGTTGTTGCCATTTATTTAGCATTTTCGCCAATGGTGAACTATCGCTTCTTCAACGAAAAGGTCCTGTTTAAGCCGATCAAATGCGATTCACTGGGACCGGCTGCCCTTGGAAAAACAGGGAAAGAGGTCTCTTTTAAGAACAAATTCGGCGATAAACTGTGCGGTATTTACTTCACTGCCCTGAAGCCGAATGGCAAGACGCTTTTGATTCACCACGGCACGGGCGGCAATCTGGACCTCCACGGAAACTGTGAAGCATTGGCGGAAGGAACCGGAGCCAACTGTTTTGTGTATGACTACGCCGGATTTGGGAAGAGTGAGGGCTCTCCTTCAATTCGCGATGTTCCGGACGATGCTCGCGCCGCCTATAACTATCTGGTCAATGAGCTGCAGACTGACCCCAAATCGATTGTCCAATTCGGCGGTTCTCTCGGTACCGGGCTCGCCGTGAAGATGGCCGCAGAAAAACCTGGTGCCGGGCTGATGCTGTTTGCGCCTTACACTTCGTTGAAGGATGTGGCGCGCGAAACATTTTCTTTCATGCGTTACTATCCGGACTTTTTGCTCATCGACAAAGACCTCGAAACATTAGCCACCATAGGCAAGGTCAAATGCCCTGTGTTGATAGTGCATGGTGTTCAGGACCACTTGATTCGCATTCACCACGGAGACAAGGTATTCGCCGCAGCAAATGAACCGAAGGTTTATTGTCGAGTAGCGGATGGCGGGCACATGGGATGTGGATTTCATGGTTGCGAGGCGGTTAACAAATTTGTGCGCAATTTGAAGTAGCGTACCGGTTCAGCTTGTTCCAATCAGGGATGGTGAACCAGAATTCGCTGCCACCGCTGGCGGGGCTGTTTACGCCTATGGTGCCACCGTGTCCTTATACTAGCCGATTGATGACCGGTGCTATGAGATCGCGACAGCTTCTTGGCTCTGTCCTACACGAAATTGAAACAGATCCTGAATACGCTCGACTTGAGGAGCAATCCATCGTCAAGTCGCGACAACGTCGGGCGGTGATTACAACAGTGACTTCTTGTGCAGGTCGAGATAGTGGAAAGCTACTATCACTAAAGCGGAAGTGATGCTGCGCGCTTGAATCAATGCTGGAATCTCCTGGAGAGGCACCAGCTTTAGTTCGATGTACTCGGTACCTTCGAATTTTGGTTGCGCAATTTGTTTGGCTTCGGGCGCAAAAAATGTATCGCAGAAATTGCTCTGGATTGCCGGGTTCGGGTGGTTGCGGCCAATGTGCACCAGTGTGTCGGCGACAAAACCCGTTTCTTCAAACAACTCTCTTTCCGCCGCGTGTGCAGGGGACAAATCCTCCGGGTCGATCATTCCTCCGGGGATCTCCAGCGTAAACTCTCCCGTTCCGTGTCGGAACTGCTCGACCAAAACAACTTGCCCGTCTTCCGTTACCGGTATTACGTTGACCCAATTGTGCGGGTGCAAAACATAGAAATTATGCGCTTGCTCGCGACCTTCGGTTGATACACAAAAATTACGATTGACCGAGAACACTTTGCAGTCTGCAATCTGTTCTGTCGAAATGGTTTTCCAGGTGTGATTCGTAATCATGGATGCGCGGGACCGGTTATTAGTTTCAAAGTATAGCCCGAACCGGGCAATTGTTGAAGCTTGTTCAATTATTGTTCAGGCTTGATCGATGATGACAAGTGTGCGCCGGCGAAAAATTCATACCTGTTCAGTCTCTAATTGCTGACGGGAGTTTGGGATGAGGACATCAGGTAGTCTTTGAAGAGCTTTGCGTAGTCGAGATCCCCGGACTGGTTCACCACTGTGAATGGCGCCACCCGGCGATGCAAAGAGCGTCCGGTTTGCATGTCTCGAGGGAGGCCGCGGGAGTCGAAGCTCTTCGACGTGTACTTGACAGCGATGGTGTCTCTATCGCGCGGGACATAGGTTTTGAGGTCTTCTCGTTGAAAAGAGTCGACAATGACTCCTGTTGCTCGGTCGACAACAAGCGAAGTTGCCTGAATTCTCATGACAACACGATCCTTTGTAATCAACTCAGGACCGTACCAGTCGATGGTGTTGTACGTTATTCGGTCCTGTTGGTCGCTTTTACTCGACCCGGACTCAATGTAGAAGTGCCAGATGTCGCCTTTCGGGTCTTGTTGCTGTCCTCGCTGCTCAACGCCGGCCGATGACACCACTTGCTTCACTTGCACTGTTTTGCCCGTTGCGAAATCGTAGACCGATTCTATGTAGGACCCGTCGGTTTGGAATGTGCCTGCGAACCACTCCGGAATCTTGATCCAGCGGCTGGCGTAGCGTGCTTTCTTTTGGATGGTTGATTCTGCAAAGGGCACACCGGCTTGGAGATCGGCATCCAGTGGTGGCAACTTTTCGTGGTGCTCCACTTGTCCCTGCAAAACTCTGCCGGCGGCGGTTGTGACGGGGTGGGGCTGTGCGAAACAGTCCGGTGCCACACATGCAGTGCAGACTGCGGTGAAAAGGACCAATGTTCGTTGCATGCAACCAGCTCCAACAGTTGAAGGTGAATTATAGCGACTGACTTTGTCCGGCCAAGGTGGAATCTCTTATAATCGACAGGATGAACATATGCCCTGCTGCTTCATTACGAAGTAAGGAGAATTGAATGGCGCGGAACCGCACTGCTCCTAAGGAAGCGAAGGCGACGCTGCCTTTTGACATTGAATTGTCGATTAAGGAACTTCGGCGAGCCGACGCTAAGTTGGGAAAGTTGATCGATAAGGTCGGTCCATGTTGGCTCGAATTGCAACATATGCACAGTCCGTTCGAATCGCTGATGGAGTCGATTGTCTATCAGCAGCTAACAGGAAAGGCTGCTGCAACCATTTTTGGCAGGGTGAAGGGCCTGTACGGCGAGAAGTTTCCCTCCGCGCTTCAATTGCTTGATACCGCCGATGATGCGCTGCGTGGTGCTGGATTATCCGGTGCAAAGGTTGCCGCTATTAAAGACTTGGCGTTAAAAGCGGAGCAGGGGGCAATTCCCGGGGTAGAGGAATTGAATCAGATGAGCGATGAAGACATTGTCAAAGCACTCACTGCGGTGAGAGGTGTTGGCGAGTGGACTGTGCAGATGATGTTGATCTTCAAGATGGGAAGACCCGACGTGTTGCCCATCAATGATTATGGCGTACGCAAGGGCTATGGGCTGATCTTCAACAAGGGTGACTTGCCTACTCCGAAAGAGCTTTTGAAGTACGGTGAACGCTGGCGCCCCTGGCGCACTGTTGCCTCCTGGTACATGTGGCGCGCCCTGGAGCCACCTGCTGCGAAGTAAGCACGCCGTTCTCCGGGGGCATCATCCTGCTAGTCTAGACTAATCATTTTTTGATTTTGAGCTAGTGATCTGTGGCAAGAGGCGCAGCAAACGCTCATCTGCCGGATTCAATCCATCGTTGCTACAAAGTTGCTACAAACCAATGCGAATCTTCCTAACACAACCTCCAGCAGAGGAGATTCGAAGATTTAACACGGAAGAAGGCGATGGGATATTGAAGCCACCGTCACAGGGTCGGTTGGTATAGCTGGCAATGCGACTGCACAAAGAGAGAGTATAAATGAGCGAGAAGAGAACAATACTTAAGGTCAATACTGAAAAAGATGAAGTGGCCGAAGCTGCGCGTAATTTGATGGAACAGGTGGGTAATACTTCCGAGGAAGCCCGGAAGAGAAAGGAAACACCACGATCGCAAGCAGAAGCGCCTTCAACAGCGGCGACAGCATCGCCGATTACTGAAGACGTCAGGCTCAAATTCTTACACGAAGCCAGTCGTAGCCTGCAAGGTCGATTCTCCATAGTAGATACCTCCGACAATGGATTTCTGGGCCAACACGAACTCAACACAGCTTTTCACTCAAATATCAGCATTGGTGCCATGCTGAATCACTATCCGCTCATTACTTCATTGCATGCGGACGGCTTCCATGCCCACAATCGCCACTGGATTAGCAATGATCACCTCGGTATCAGCGACCGTGACCTTCGGGCCTTGCAAGACATAACAAGCAGCAATCCGGCGGACCGCTCGCGGTTTGTGTCCCAACGAGCTCTTAGCTATATCGGACCAGGCTTACTCGGCGGGGGCATGGCAGGTACTGCAGTCATGTTGTTCGCCGCCAACGGTTCTCGCTACAGGGGATTGATTGGACTAGGAGTGGGAGCTGGCATCGCCGCTTTGAGCTATTTGCAAGGTCGGCAGGAAGCCGTGGATTTGTATGTCGGCACCCGTGGTAAGTTAGCGAACGATACGCGCATAGATTTCTTTATAAGGCAGGGGCGCTTGCCTTGAACCGTCCGTCTCTGCTAGTCGGCGAACCATTCTCGAAGGTTTCGGCGGTGTGGTCAGCCAAAGCTATGTCACAGTCTACCTTGGCGCGTTGGGAAGAGGTCTCCGCAGGCAGTCGAATTGAACTTGTTTGCGCGAGTTTTCCTGAACCGGAATTCGAATTGAACATGCAATTTCGAATTCGGCTGGCAGAACAACACTCGTGTTAAAGCGGTGAAACACGAGACCAATTAGTCTGATGACAGGATCACCAGGAGCAACACCAATGTGTTGGGCTGCGCTTGGTAACCGGGAGGGCGAGAGTCTCGGAATATCCGGTTCAATCTGAGTTTGCATGGTCCGACCTGAGGACGTGCAATCGCGTAAATAACGGGGCACGGTAGGGGCGAAAGAGGTTTTGTCCCCAGTGCTACCGTCATGAGGTCGAACTTTGCGTTCGAGCTCCGTTATCTGCGTGCTTTTTTCGAAGTCATCGACCTACAAAGGGAGCTTGCGTTTCTTCTTGCGCGCGCTTGCTGCTAGATTCAAAATCTCTACGAAGATTGAAAATGCCATGGCAGCATAAATGTAAGCTTTACTGATGTGCTGGCCAAAGCCTTCGGCGATTAAAACCACTCCTATTAGAAGCAAGAAGCTGAGCGCTAGCATTTTTACCGTTGGGTATTTGTGGATAAAATTGCTAACTGGAGTGGCAAATATCATCATTATGAGAATGGAGACAATCACTGCCACAATCATGACCCAAATCTGATCGACCATGCCGACGGCTGTAATGACCGAATCAAGAGAAAAAACGATATCCAAAATTGCAATTTGAACAAGCGTGCCTGCAAAAGATGAATAAGCTTTGGTCTGGAGCTCATCTTCATCATCCTCAATGCGGTTGTGTATCTCTTTTGTGGCCTTTCCCACAAGAAATACGCCGCCAAGAAGCAGTAGCAGGTCGCGGCCTGAAATTCCATGCTCTGCAATCAAGAACAATGGTTTTGTGAGGCTCATGACCCAAGCCAGCGAGCACAACAAGGCAATACGCGTAATCATTGCCAGACCAAGCCCGATGACTCTGGCTTTCTGTCGCTGGTGTTCCGGTAGACGAGAAGCCAATATCGAAATGAAGATGATGTTGTCGATACCGAGAACAATCTCCATCACTGTAAGTGACAGAAGCGCCGCCCATGTATCGCTATTTGTTTGCCAGTCCATCTTGATTCACTCCGCGAAGCAATGATTGTCTCATGGTGACAGCGACAACACCACTACTTGTATGGTCCCCGGGGTTTCCTAAATCTTGCGGCTCGGTAGAACTCTGGCTCTGTCAGCACTCCGGGCCTTCGACTTTGCCAGAGAAAACAGCCGACCCTCGATCCGGATCGGCTGTAATAGTTTGACTTACCCGATTCGGCGCGCGAATTACTCGGTTCGCATCGCCAAATCTATTGGCTGCTTAAGCTTTGGCGATTGCGTCGAAGCGCTTGCCGCAAACGTCCCAATCCAGATTCTTCACGAATGCATCCAGATAGGCCGCGCGATTAATACCGTGATCTATCATGTAAGCGTGTTCGTAAACATCAAGCACTACTAGTGGTATCACGCCTGCAGGGGACCACATGTTGTGCATGTCGAGCCCGTAAGTGTGAATTCGTTGGTCGCGAGTGTTCCATCCAACAATTACCCAACCGCGCATGCACTTTCCTGATGCTTTCAGGAAATCCATGAATTTCGCTGAGCTACCAAAGTGAGCTTCGATAGCGCTCTTGAGATTGCCTTTCGGGTCTCCGCCTTCGCCGCCGAGGTTGCCGAAATAGAGTTCGTGATAGACAACACCGTTCAACGCGAATGACTGTTCAATCAGCAGTTCACGCAGCGGCGCGTATGTAGCGTTCGGTGCCGGGAGTTGCGCCGTGAGATCCGGGTTGTCGAGCAGCGCAGTGATCTCCTTGTGCTTAGTGACATATCCCTTGTACAGCTTCAAGTGCTGATCAATTTGGTTGGAAGAAAGCCCTTCCATCTTCTTGGTAAGAAGTCCGGAGAAATCCATCTCTTTGATTTCACCCTTGTCCACCGCGGGCGCTCCGGCTGCCGCGGTCTTGACGTTCTGAGCCAGTGCTGCTGTCCCGGTTAACGCGCCTGCTGCCAGTGCGCCCATAACGAGTACTTCTCGGCGCGTGGTCAGGACTCCGTCGACGACTTCGTAGTTGCCAATGACTTCATTCTTTTCTCTTGTCATGCCTTTTCACCTTGTCTAGCCACGGGTTTTAACTGCCACCCGAATGATTCCGGTAAGCGTACAACAGTCCTTAGCCAAAAGAATTAAAGCGCCCAATCTCAGGAATCTGATTATCGGTCGGCTATCATTTATATGATATGTATGGTCGCGCAAATTCTCGCTCTTTAGCGATGCGACCTGAGGCGTTGTCCGCACACCTGAAGTCGAGTATTTCATGCGGCATGTTCCGTACAATCGCTCCAATTTCGTAAAATACAGGTAACTGTTTATGTCGATAATCCAAACCGAAACCACCCCCTCCAAGGAAAAGAAGCTCGTGAAAACTAGTGCAAGTTACAGTCTCACGCTTCGATTGAAGCTGGAAAACGCCTCTGGCACATTGGGCAAGGTGACTTCCCTTATCGGTGAACTGGGTGGCGACATCGGTGCAATCGACATTGTAGGTTTTGAGGGGCCGTGCACCGTCCGAGATATCACTATCAATGTGCGCGATGAGGCGCACGGAAAAAAGGTCATGGATGCGCTGAATGAACTCGATGGCATTCAGGTCCTCCATGTATCCGACCGCACATTCTTGATGCATCTGGGCGGGAAAATTCGCATGGCGAACAAAGTACCGCTGAAAACTCGTGACGATTTGTCCATGGCATACACGCCCGGAGTTGCTCGGGTCTGCATGGCGATTCATGACGAGCCGGAGAACGTCTACAAGCTGACCATCAAGCGCAATACCGTAGCCGTTGTCACTGATGGCAGCGCGGTGCTCGGGCTCGGCAACATTGGACCGGAAGCGTCGCTGCCGGTGATGGAAGGCAAAGCGATGCTCTTTAAGGAATTCGGTAAAATTGACGCGTTCCCGATCGCGCTAGCCACGCAAGATAGCGAAGAAATCATCAAAGCGGTCAAAGCCATTGCACCTGTCTTTGGTGGAATCAATCTGGAAGATATCTCGGCGCCACGGTGCTTTGAGATTGAAAGTCGATTGAAGAAAGAGCTGGACATTCCAGTTTTTCATGATGACCAGCACGGCACTGCTGTTGTGGTTCTAGCCGCAGTGATCAATGCGTTGAAGATCGTAAAGAAAGAACTGCGTGATCTGAAAATCGTTGTCACCGGCGTTGGTGCCGCAGGCGTTGCGTGTTCGAAGATACTGTTGGCGGCCGGTGCGCGCAACTTGATCGGGTTCGATCGACAGGGCGCAATCTACAAAGGCCGCGGTGAACACATGAATTACATGAAGGAGTGGTTCGCTGAAAACACCAATCCAACAGGATTCACCGGTGGTGTCAGGGATGCTCTTGAAGGTGCTGATTTGTTCCTTGGTCTGTCGGGACCCGGCACCGTCGACGCGGCTGATCTGGCCAGAATGAATCGCGATCCCATCGTGTTTGCGATGGCTAATCCTACACCGGAAGTTATGCCGGAGGATGCGGCACCTTATGTGCGCATTATGGCGACCGGTCGGTCCGACTATCCTAATCAGATCAACAATGTGTTGTGCTTCCCCGGTATCTTCCGTGGAGCATTGGACTGTCATGCTACCGATATCAATGAAGAAATGAAGCTCGCTGCGGCGGAGGCGATAGCGTCTGTCGTATCGCCCGCCGAGCTTTGCGAAGACTACATTATTCCGGGAGTATTCAATCCGAAAGTAGCTGAGGTAGTTGCTGCCGCCGTTGTCAAAGCTGCGTTCCACTCCGGAGTCGCCCGCAAGGACCGCCGCACCGTTCTGGATTGAGAGTCCGCGTCGCGACTTGTTGCCGGTCTCAGCTAACGCAAGCGAGTTGACCATCAGTATGATTCTAGGCGATTGCATCGTTCAGGATTAATGTGCCATGTTGACATGTCGCATTAAAGGCGGTACCCTGGTGTATAGAAACAGGTATCCGCAATTTCCCGGGAGCCTGGTACATCGCAGAATCCTTGATCTAACTCAAACAGCATCAGCTCGAAGATTGGGCTGCCTCGTCGTGCGAATTTTTTGCAGCGACGTTCGATTCGGGCTGTTAAAGGGGGCCCGTTGGACGAATATACATTGGACGAATTGGCGGCGCAGTCCGGCTTCGACCGCCGCGTCATTCGCAGCTTTATCGAGCAGGGGCTCATGCGTGGACCTGACACACTGGGGCGCTATGCCCGATACACGCAGGCGCACTTGCTTCGGCTTCAGGCAATTAAGGAGCTGAAAGAGACCAAAGGAATGCAGCTGGCAGAAATTCGCCAGGCTCTCATGGTGATGAGCGAATCAGAATTGCGTTCGCTAACCGGCAGGCCAGCTGACGCGAGTCCCGCGCCTGCTGCTGATTCTGCTGCGGGCATGTCCGCCAAGACCGCTTTGGACTACATCCGAACCATCAATTACAAGATTGATGAGCCTGCGGTTGAGAGTCACGAGAAAGTTGATTTATCAGCGCTGTTTCAATTTCAGCTCGGTCCGTCGAACGAGTACAACGGCGAGTTGAAAAACAGTTTCTTTGATTTGCCTCATCCGCCTCAACCAAACAACCAGTCTCGAGACGAGAGCCACACCGCCGGGGCAACTCCTATAGAGCAACTTCTGCGGGAGCTGGAAAAAATTGTCGGTCCGGCGCGTATTCGCAAGCAATCCAAGAGTGAGTCATGGCACCGCATTGCGATCACTCCGGACTTGGAATTTTCCGTGCGCGGTATTAACGATCCTGAGCAGTTGGCGCGATTGGAAAGGATTGCTGATTGCCTTCGTGAACTTCTCATGGGTGGCGCGTCATCATGAGCAAGCAGTTGGAAGTTCATGGCTCGTTCGATCGCTTGCGGATTCGCGAAAGAGGACAATCAGTTCGTTATCTCGTTGTTGATGTGATTGCGCCCGAACTGGACAATGCGAAGAGCAAACGCCCGCCATTAAATGTAGCGATGGTGATCGATGCTTCCGGCTCCATGGGCGGTCCGCCGCTGGTTACTACGAAGAAAGCCGTTGACAGCGTGTGCAAGGGGCTTAGAGATGGAGACGTTTTATCCGTTGTGTCATTTGCCGAAGACGTCAGAGTTCATGTTGATGCTGTTGAACTGAGAGGCAATCGAAGGGACGCGCTGGATGCAATCGAAGCAATTCAGTCTCGTGGGCTTACCGATTTGGCGGGCGGTTGGCTCAAAGGGGCTGAATGTGTGGCGAAGGCAATGGAGAAACGATCCAATCTCCACAATCATGTTGTTCTGCTTTCCGATGGACATGCGAACAAGGGCATCGTTGAGCCACTAATCTTGGAGGGGCATGCCGACGAACTGCGCAAGCGCCATGTCTACACCTCGACCGTTGGTATTGGTAATGGTTATTCGAGTACACAGCTTGAGGCATTGGCTGAGTTCGGCGGCGGACGTATGCATGACGCCGAGAGCCCCGACGAAATTTTCGAGGTGGTTGTGGGCGAGCTGTCTGAACTCTCGCGCTGTGTAACCGACAACGTCGAGCTGATCCTGACATTCCCCGTCGGCTGTAAGGTCAACAATGTATCGCGATTTCCCATGGTAGTTGAGCAAAACAAAGTCCGCGTTTCACTCGGTTCGCTCGCTCCGTCGCAGAAAAAAACGACAGTTTTTCGTGTAACAGCACCATCGGGTAACATTGGCGCTCGTCTGGATTTCCAAGCCGGCGCCTCAGCTGTAGTGGCAGGCAAAGGGACTGTCACCTCAGAGGTCTCAAGCGCCGTCTTGTCCTATGCGGCTGAGCATCACAATTCTACCCAGCCGCGACTGGTTGACGTAGCGACAACTGTAGCCAGAGTCTGGCAGGCTTCTGTGGTAAGGCGCGCCGTGGAGATAAACCGCATTGGCGATTTCGCCAAGTTGCAGTCCTATCTGGATCACGAAATACTTTATCTCGCCCGCTACTGTGAAGGCCTTGCCAATGCGCGTTCCTTCCTGAACGAACTCGTCAAGCTTCGAGACGTAGCCGATCGTGATTGGGACGAACGCTCGCGAAAGGATATTCAAATGTCAACGTATCAGTCCTTGCACGGATACAAGGACTTTCGCACCACCCAGCGCGGTCACTGGACGTCGAAGTTGCCGTCTGACGATTGACGAAGTTAGTTCGTGATGGCTTTGCCGGCAGTGGTGCGAGTAATCGAAGCGCTGAGATCGCGGAAGATAATCGGCATTGATTCTTTGACGGCTTTGTGAGCCATCGCCGGAGGGAAAGGGAAACCCGCATCGACGTGCTTGGCGTAAGTCA
Organism: Candidatus Obscuribacterales bacterium; assembly: GCA_019752635.1. GTDB lineage: Bacteria > Cyanobacteriota > Vampirovibrionia > Obscuribacterales > Obscuribacteraceae > JAKFUT01. The sequence continues at coordinate 57,064 of JAIELX010000012.1, forward strand.
CCAATGTACGTTTTCCGTCATCCATCGATTCAAGCTTCCAGTAACCTTCATTGGATTTGAATGCTCCGCTGTGACGCTTCCATTCAATAGTCCCGGACGGTTGGCTTTCAGTAATGTGCAACACGTAGTCGACGGTGATCGGTCCGACGCCGGTTTTTGCCGTGAAACCAACAAGATTATGTTGGTCTTGTACACGCTTCGACTTCTTGAGATAGCTAAAGTGGGTCGACGCGCCATCGTAGTCGGTCAGAATCTTCCACACCTGGTCTTTGGTCGCATTCATAGCTTGCGTGCCAATGTGGAATTTTTTTCCGCCTATTTCATGCTCGGACATCGTCAGTTTGTCATAACAGACTGATGCCGAACTTGGTGCCGGACTCATAGCTAAAACTTCGGTGGGAGAGTTTCCTAGTTCTTTGGCTGAAACGTCAGTCGTGGAATAGGGCAGCGTAACAGTCGCAATTGCCAATGCGAAAAATGCTACGCGCACAGCGCCGGGGGTTCGCTGCATAGATACCTCTAAATGTGTGTTTGTACGAGGGAACAAAATTGGTGCGTACGGGCATCGCCTATAGAGATCTGTGACGTGGCAGCGATGCACATGTTCCCCCCGTCATGCACATTTAGGAAAACAATCACCTTATTCCGAGAATGTGGCATTTTCCTGAAATGGTGCATTAAATCGCCGACTTATTGTGTGAGGAAAACCTGATAATTCAAGTTCTCGCACATTTGTGGACAGAGATTGGATCTTTTTACTGATATCTTTTCAACCTGCAAAACAATTTTTTGCCTCCTTGTAATCCTTCCGTCGTTTTTTTGTCCATCTGTTAGACGAAACGCTATAACTGCTTTGTAGCAGCTTGTTTGCGGGGGATTATCTCGTCTATTCCGGACAGCATAACCGGACTATCCGGTCAGTTATTTAAGGACACGAAACTTAGTGGCTGCAGGGATTGTGCGTGCTCCTATGATAAACTGATAAATGACGGACGCGTCCGTCACTAATAGACTCCTCCCTTTCGCGAAACTTGCAGGTGCACCACATCTGGCATCACGCGCGCACTCGAGAAAAGATGACAGTTAGCGATCGAAAAAGACCTGGTCGGCCTAAGGACGAGATGCTCACCGCCCGACGCGAGGAAGAAATTCTCGCCGCCGCCACTCGTTACTTCGCGGTTGCCGGCTACCACAATGCAGACTTGCAGATGCTCGCCGATGAATTGGGCGTTGGCAAAGGCACTTTGTACCGATATTTTCGGACAAAAGAGGACCTGTTTCTGTCTAGTGTAGACAGAGGCATGCGCGAACTCCATTCCTATATAGAGGAACGAACTACCGGAGTCGCAGATCCGATTGATCGCCTGCGAAACGCAGTGCGCGCATTTTTGTCTTTCTTTGACGGCAATCCGGAAATGGTTGAGTTGCTCATTCAAGAAAGAGCCGAGTTTCGCGATCGCCTTCAGCCGACCTACCTCAAGCACAGGGAAGCTAACATCGGTCCCTGGCAAGAGATGCTTCGAAAAGTCATCAATGAAGGGCGCATCAGGAAGATGCCCGTCAGCCGAATTACCGATGTACTGAGCAACCTCTTGTACGGAACAATTTTCACTCAACACTTTATGCGCAAGAAGGTTCCATTGGAACGACAAGCCGAAGATATTCTCGATGTTGTTTTTCTTGGTTTGCTTGACGAACAAGAGAGACATAAGCAATCCAGTACCGCTCACAAGTGATTCACCGCATCTGGTGTCGAATCGGAGTTTAATATGCAGACCAACCGCCGCCCCGAAACACAATCTGAGAATCAATTTCAGTTGCCTGCGTGGCCGGGCCGAAATAGGTTCGTGGTTCCTGCCGTGGCTGCGGTGATTCTGATCGCGGCGATTGGTGGCTGTATCGCGGTTTTCTCCGGCAACAAGGGGACTAACATCGAAGCTACTGTCGTTGCTACCCCGCCCGTACTGACCGTAAATATTGAACGGGCAATCGTGAGACCGGTCAATCAGCAAATTCGAGTAACAGGTTCGGTGTGGGCGCGTGACCCGCTGGTCATCGCATGTGAAGCTAACGGCCTCCAGATTCAACAAGTCTTGGTGGACGAAGGGCATCAAGTCAAAAAGGGGCAGCCCCTTGCCATTCTCAATGGTTCCATATTGCGAGCTGAGTTAGAGCGCGAAAAGGCTTTGTTGGCTTCGAGCGAGGCTTCGCTCCAAAAGTCCTACCAACCTAATCGGCGTGAGGACATCAACGGTCTTCGCGCCGCAGTGGCGCAGGCGCGTGCAAACGCGGCGCAACAACATGCGGTGAGAGTGCAAGCGGAAGCGAATTTGGCAAATGCTCGCAATAATGCCAAGCGCTACTCCGACCTGTTGGTTCAGGGCGCAGTCAGTGCACAGGAAGCCGAGTCAAAGGACACGACCGAGCGTGTTGCGCAGGCCGAGTTGAAGAATTCCGATGAGAAGATTCGTGCTGCCGACTTCATATTGAAGCAAGCAGAAGAGAGACTGTCGATGGCGGTGTCAGGCGGACGCCTTGAAGATGTGCAAATTGCCAGAGCGGAAGTGAACAAATCTCGCGCCAACGTCCACCGGTTGGAAGCTCTGTTGGCGCAAACCGTAGTGCGAGCTCCGAGCGATGGTCTGATCACAAGGCGTGATGCGCACATTGGCGATAGCTCGACCTCCGGCAAGTCATTGTTCACTATGATTCGCGACAATCAAATTGAAATGCGCGCTCAAGTACCGGAGAAAGATCTCTCAGTACTGCACGCAGGGCTGCCTGTGATTATCAGTTCCGCATCGCTAGGTTCGAAAACAATTACCGGGCGCATTCGTGAAATAGGTTCGCATGTCGATCCCGACACCCGCTTGTGCACCGTGAAGATCGATGTTGATTTTAAATCGGGACTCAAACCCGGTATGTTTGCCGAAGGAAGAGTGAATCTAGAGAACTTTACCGCACTTACCGTTAGCTCAAGCGCGGTGATTAGTCGTGACGACAAGTATTTTGTGTTCGTCTTCGAAAAGCTTCCGCAGTCTCCTGCCGCAACGCCTCAAGCTTCTTCTGCATCGGCAGTTAAGCCGATGACTAACGGAATTGCTCGACTGCACTATGTTCTACCGGGCGCGCGAACGGGGAACTATACCGAGATTCGTGAAGGACTCAAAGATGGCGACGAGGTCGTAACCAGCGGGGCCGGCTTCATTAAGGACGGCGACACTGTCTCGGTAGGGCAATAGGGCAGGAAGATGAACTTTCGCAATCTCTCAGCTTGGTGCATCCTTCACCCGGTTCCACCGTTGGTTCTGTTTATCATTCTTACGGTCGGCGGGCTCGTCGCATTCTTCAGTCTTGGAATTGACGAAAGTCCAAACATAGACGTCCCGGCTGTTTCTGTCGCTGTAACCCAACCGGGTGCTTCGCCTGCTGAATTGGAATCCCAAGTTACGCGTCGCATCGAGGACGCCGTAGCCGGCTTGGGCAACATCAAACACATTACTTCGACCATCAACGAAGGCATATCTTCAACCATCATCGAGTTTGAACTCGGCACGAACTCGGATCGAGCCACTAACGATGTTCGCAACGAAATTGCAAAAACTCGCCAGCAGTTACCACAGGGAATTGATGAACCAGTGGTTCAGAGGCTGGAGTTCACCGGTGGACCATTCGTGACCTACACCGTTAGCTCGCCGAAGAAATCTGTCGAGGAACTCAGCTGGCTGATCGATAATGAAATTGCACGCTCTCTTCTGGCAGTCCCTGGTGTCGGGCAGGTTCAACGTTCTGGCGGTGTCGACCGAGAGATACGTCTTCATCTCAATCCTGCCCGGCTGGAAGCGCTTGGCGTGACTGCCGACATGGTTAGCACTCAGTTGCGATCGTTGAATATAAACTTGCCAGGCGGTCGTGGTGAGTTAGGTACGCAAGAACAGGCCATAAGAACCCTGGGAAGTGCGGCGACTATAGAGGCGCTCGCTGCCGCGCAAATCGCGCTTCCAAATGGCAAGTATGCCCGCCTGGACACTATTGGTACCGTGACCGATAGCACGGCCGAACAGCGGCAGATAGCATTGTTAGACGGAAAGCCTGTTGTAGCCTTCTCTCTTGTGCGCAGTCCTGGCTCAAACATGGTGGACGTGGAAACAAAGGCGGACATTAAGTTAGAAGCACTGAAGAAGCTCTTGCCCAAGGATGTGTCGATTGAGCGTATTCGAAGCGAAGCGATCTTCGTGCATCAATCGTACGAATCTTGCTTAGAACACTTGATTCTTGGTGCCGTGCTCGCCGTTATAGTCATCTGGATGTTCTTGCGTGACTGGCGTGCTGCGGTGATTTCCGCACTGGCTATGCCATTGTCCTTGATTCCAACTTTTGCCGTTATGAAGATGGTCGGCTTCACGCTCAACAATATGTCCTTGTTGGGCTTGTCGCTGGTTATCGGTGTGCTGGTCGACGACGCTATCGTCGAAATCGAGAACATCGTTCGGCACATGGGTTTCGGCAAGTCGCCCTATAAGGCGTCCCTGGATGCGGCCGATGAAATTGGATTGGCTGTTGTTGCAACAACTATGACTTTGATTGTGGTCTTCGTGCCTGTGGGCTTTATGGGTGGCATTCCCGGGCAGTTTCTCCGACAATTCGGGCTGACTGTAGCTGTAGCGGTCTTCTCATCGCTTCTTGTGGCGCGGATGTTGACTCCACTTATCGCTGCCTACTTCTTGAAGCCGGTGAAAGAAGATCACTCGCAGGGATGGATGGGTCGCACTTATGATCGCATTCTCGTAACGGCGCTTAAGCATAGAGTGATCACGATTATCGCCGGCGTGCTGTTCTTCGGCGTGGGTGTTGTACTGTTTCGAATGATGCCTACCTCCGTTATCGGCACGGTCGACCGAGGCGAAACGCTGTTAACCGTGGAACTGTCGCCAGGCAGCACTCTGGCTGATACGCGGTTGACGGTGGACCGCATCATTAACATCATGCGTGCGCGTCCTGAAGTCAAACAAGTATTTGCAACGGTCGGCGCACCCATGGCAGGCAGAGGCAGGCAGGGCGGAAGTGCCGGCGAAGTGCACAAAGCCAACGTCTACATCATGCTGAAGCCTCGCGGGGAACGAAAGTTGTCTCAACAGGCGTTTGAGCAGGAAGTTCGCCCCTTGATCAGATCCGTCCCTGGCGCCCGTATGGCTTTTACGCGCGTCGGTGGTATCACTGGAAAACTGCGCGTTGTGCTCACAAGCAATGACGGCGTGGCGCTGGGTCGAGTAAGCGAGCAATTGGCGGATCAAATGCGAGCGATCAATGGTGTTTCTGACGTTGTATCGAGCGCTTCGCTTCAGAGACCCGAAATAGTGGTGAAACCCAATTTTGGTGCTGCTGCAGAGCAAGGCGTAGGAGTTCAGTCAGTTGCGCGTACCGCACAGATAGCGACTTTGGGTGATATCGAGTCGGCTTTGCCGAAATTCAATCTTTCCGATAGGCAGATCAATATTCGAGTGCAGCTTGACCCTAGTCATAGGGAGGATATTGAAACCATCAGAAACCTGCGCGTACTTGGAAAAGGTGGACGCCTGGTACCGCTTAGTTCAGTGGCCGACGTCAGTCTCGGGAGTGGACCGGCGCAGCTGAATCGACTTGATCGAGCGCGTCAGGTTACCATCGAAGCAAGCATGGCCCCCGGGCTGACCTTGGGCGATGCGCTGAACAAAGTGCATGCATTGCCGGCATACAAGAGCAAACCCGCTGAAGTTATCGACACTCCGTCTGGCGATGCGGAGATTCAGAAGGATATTTTTGGTGGCTTCGCTATTGCACTCGGCGGTGCCGTGTTGCTAATTTACGCTGTGCTAGTGTTACTGTTCAACGGGTTTCTTCACCCTCTGACAATCATGATGTCGCTGCCTCTTGCCCTTGGTGGAGCGCTTGTGGCTCTGGTCATGGCCGGACAGTCGTTGGGCTTCTATTCTCTCATCGGGATCGTGATGCTTATGGGATTGGTCACCAAGAATGCGATCTTGCTTGTGGAATATTGCCTGATGTCCATGCATGAGGGGACGCCAAGGTATGAGGCGCTGCTGGCAGCCGGACGCACAAGAATGAGACCAATCATGATGACCACAATTGCGATGATCGTAGGCATGATGCCGATAGCAATCGGCGTCGGAGCCGGCTCTGAAGCGCGACAACCCATGGCAATTTGCGTTATTGGTGGTCTCATTACTTCGACACTCCTTACACTCGTTGTAGTTCCTGTGGTGTTCACCTGCATCGATGATTTCCAAAATTGGCTCAAGAATAAAGTCGGCTTCAAACCTCACCAGGAAGAGTCTTCCGAACAGCGCGAACACGCCTCCCCCGGCAGCAAACTGTCCTGAGGATTGGTGCGCGATTTCCGACTTTTGACTTGTTGTTGTTCACCTTGTAATCACTAAATCGTAATCGTGGTTTCTTATACCAGGTACATCCCGGGTACTCCTATCACACATTATGTGGTCATGGATTTGAGGATTAGGGGTGACCAAGTATGTTCGAGATTAAAGATAATGATGCATTTACAGCCGACGATGGTGAATTTCAGTTGCCGCTGGTTCTCGCTACAGGAGAGATTTACGGCGCGCTCGGGCAGATGAAAAGCCATGACTCCGCCGAGCAGCAGGGTGAAGTTTGCAAATACTATCCATCATTAACCCTGACCGAGCCTCATCCAAGAGCTGGCAGCACTAAGGCGCAGGAGGTTCATCTACCCGCTCAGCCCGTACCAGTGCCCGAGAATGGTATTAGAACACCGGCGGGTGATCCCCGGCTCGAGCGTAAAACCGCCAAGACCGACAAATCAGTTCTCGACGATTACTCCATGAAGGACATCATCAAAAACTCCGGGGAGATGCTGGATTACTTGAGACCGGAAAATCTGAAGAATGTAACTGGAGAATTGGCATTAGGAGCACCAAGTGTAGAGACCCTGCACATGCTCCAGAAACTATTACATTCGGGTTCGCCATTAGCAAAAGCGGTGGCGGGTAAGATAGTCTCTGACACCAACGCGATACTGCCTGAGCATGGTCCTAAGGCTTCGATCTCACTGAATTACGCCGAGAAATCGCTTACATGGCATGACAATCCGATGATGCACGTTGTCCGAGACAAACATTGGAATCTATCTAACAAGCCTGATGACCGCCTTGTTGCTTTTGCCGATCAGTCAAGCGTAGACAACCTGGTCAAGGACATTGAAGATGGTAAGGCCGGCGCGAATACGTTGTTGATGTTCGGAGAATTGCTAGGCGAGAAAAAGACATCAGCAAAAGCAGTAGGAATAACCTTTGCCGAGAGCGTTGCACAACAAATTGTCGAACAGGCTAATGAAGCTCTCCGCTCGAAGTCGGTAGATGGAAGGTTTTACGAACTGCATCTCTCTCTTAAGAACCAAACATTGGATGTTATGCCCAGACCTCAGTCGTTAGAGGGACATCCGAGCGATGAACAATGGAAGATGTTTCTAAATGAAGAGGCCCGGTTATCCAAACAAACACTGAGGTACGACCTCAAGTCTTACCTCAAGAAGTGATAGCCACTACTTCAATAGAAGACGATAAACATCGCCGAAAGGTACATCTTGGGTACAAGAACCGTGCATCATGTCAGAGGTGGGTGACGGCAGGTGGCAAGCATGTTTCAATTAACCGATGAGGACGTACTACCTTCTTTCGGGCTGAGTGATTCCAGCGTTGGACGTGAAAAGTCTCCGGTAGCCCCTCCGGCGCCTGTTCGTGATGTCTTCAATCCGAACCAATTGCTTGCCGCTTTGCAGAGAGCTGCCAATGTTCGTGTGGTACCGGCGGAAGAACAAACCGACGCTACGCAAAACAGTTACGATGTTTCCTTGGCGCTTAGTTATCTTGAGCCTGCAATCAAGGCTCGGGTGCTAAAAGAGTTTGCGGCCGCTAATCCCGGTGCTCAAACGCTGCATATGTTTCATACGCTAGTCAGCGCTGATTCGCCTGTTGCCCGAGCAGTGGCCAATCAGATAGTTATGGAGACGAATGCAAAACTGCAGGAGACGAATCAGGTCAAGGTTTTGCTTTCATACGACAGAAAAACTCTTAGTGTTCAGCGTCCCAATGGAAGTCGGGAGCCGTGGTGGGATTTGTCGGGACCACCCGAGGCAAGGCTACTGGAATACGCCAAACCGGAGACTGTCGAATACTTGGTAAATGACTTGATTGACGGACTTCCGAGCCACCGAACCATTGAGATTTTGGGCGAACTGATGAGTCGGCGGAACAACTCTTCGAAATCGGGCGGTATCTTCATCGGAGAACATATCGCCAGAAGTTTGGTGTCGAAGGCGAACTCTGTGCTGAAAGAGAGTGGTCTGGAGCACTATCTTGCCATTTCCATCGAAGGCGGCAAGTTCGAAGTGTTCCATGTTAAGAACAACGACTACAACAATGTGACCTTCGAATCTTACGACTTGAAGGCTTTCGCTAAGTAGCGATAATCAAGCCCCGGCTGCTGCTGAGCGCCCAACTTGCACGATAACTTTGCCGGCAACCGATCCTTGCTCAACCAGCGTGTGAGCCAAGGCGGATTCGGACAAAGGTAATATTTTGGCGATTTCGCACTTGAATGTGTTTCTTCTCAGTTCCTCGTTGATTATTTCTGCGTAGTGACTGAGTTCAGCAGTATTCAGGTCTGTAATTGTGAATCCGAACATTGAACAGTTTCTGGTGTAGAACTCGCCCACGTTGAAGGTTGCAGAATGTGTCAGCCCGGAGGAAAGCAGAATCCGTCCTCGTCGCTTTACTAGATTCAATGCCATTTGTACATCAGGTTGCAGCGTGAGATCCCAGTAGACCTCGACACCTTCGGTGGCGATTGATTTTACGGACGATTCTAAATCGCTGTCCTTGTAGTTGATGACAGAATCTGCGCCGGTCTGACGGCAAAGCTCCGCTTTCGAGTCACTACCTGCGGTGACAATAACTCGCGCACCTATTGATTTTGCCAGCTGAATGGCGTTGATGCCAACGTTGCCGGACCCCCCGCGGATGAAGATTGTTTCTCCAGTTGCAAGATTGGCCTTGCCTTTCAGCGCCACCGCCGAAGTGAGTGCTGAGTGAAATGCTGCCAACGCATTCATCGCGTCGATGCCTGGTGGTAAGGGATAGAGCAGCTCTTCATCGACACAAATGAGCTCGGCGAACGCACCTTGCCTGCCACCATAGCCCTGATTGTTGCACCAGACTTTATCGTCGACTTTGAAGCGGGTGCTTCCGCTAATTCCGATCTGTCGCACTACACCTATCATGTCTCGGCCGATAATAAACGGCTTTGGCAAATCGATCTTGTATCGTCCGCTCCGGATGTATGTATCGATAGGATCTACAGCGGCTGCAATTACTTCAATCAACACTTGTTCCGGACCCGGAGCAGGGTTCGGCAAATCGCCTATCTGAATAACTTCCGGACCGCCGGTCTCAGTTATAAATGCCGCTTTCAATCTTTCTCCGATATCACGCTCTAGGCGGGCAAATGAGTTCGCACATTATACTTTCACGGGCAGCCAACTTCCGCACCTTTGATGTCGCTCGACAACCCTTCGGAAAACTTCTGCGAGTTGTCGTCAGTGTGAGAAAATGGGTGGCTCTAAGAGAGGATTTATGGACGAGTTAAGCAAGGATGTTGCCGGCACGGCGGAAGTCGCAGTGCGAATGGCTGAGGCGCGAGGAGAGGCTGTCCTGGATTATTCAGAGGCAAGTCTGAAGCTTGTTGAGGAGATGCTTGCCGAGGCCGCGGAATTTGTCGAAGAGATTCCTGCCGAAGACTTTGCCACTCTTGTGCAAAACTTTGGTTGCTATCTGATGGAAGTGGGCCGCAAAGAGTTCGGCGGACGCTACTACTGGTTGAAGGATCGCAATCAGCCCGTGCTGGTAGTTGGTGAGCCGGAGTATCGCGTGGCGATGCTTGGCTGGGAGAAAGTGCGCGGACGGCTATCCGGAGACGAGGGCGACAATATTCCATTCTTTTACTCAGGATTTGCGGAGCGCTCTCGCGATGCGAAACCCGGTGATGATGTGCTCTACGTGTAGCTCAGGGTACGTAGAAAGCACTTTTGATCGGCATTATGAATCCATGGAAGAGGTCGAGAGGTGAGCTCGTGGATTTGCAAAGAGATGGGGGCGTCGATATAGATGCCGACGATGACGATGAAATTCCCGACTGGGATATAGATGACGAAGATCTCAATAAGATGGGCGCGATCAAACAATTGGCTAATGTGATGGACTTTCTCGTTCCAGAAATTTGGAAGCCTGTTGAAACTCGTGTTCCGTCAGCGAAAGAGGTTCCTGCAGTTCCGAATCCAATTTTGCAGTACGGAAAGATTAGCGAAGTAGTAACGGATTTTGAGTGCGGGGTCGAGCAGCCGCCGGAACGGACCGAGTCAGAAGATCCAGACGCGGAGAAGATTTCGGATCTGTTGGAGGACATGAGGGACGGTAAGCCCGGACCGGACACGCTAAAGTTATTCGCTGAGATGGACTTCTCCAATCCAAAAGTTCTTAGCGAACATCAAAGACAGTCCAGGGAGTTCCTTGCCAAAGCGAATGCGGCTCTCTATTCGTCGAAAGAGCTCTTCAATGTGTACGATGAGTTAAGCGTGAACGCGAAGGGCGAACTGGTAGTTGCACGGTATCCCGGTCGGTCTGAGGGATCGTCCGCCAGTGGACACCGATCGCCATTGGGTAGCGAGACTTACAACCTCGATAAATTCAAAAAGAAATAGTTTAGCCACACCGGCCCTGATCAAACGAGCCTGCGCTCCCGGCAGGCTCGTTTTTCTTTGTATTGTATTGATGCGCTGTTCCTATTTCTCAACCACGAAGCTGAGTTCAATTTTGTTGGCAGCAGCCGTCTGTGTTGCTGATGCATTTGCTACGCGCTTCGGAACTACTTTTACTTCTCTGGAGAAAAATACTTTCGAGTCATTGACCATTTGGCGGTATTGCTCGGGAGTGATTTCGGCGGAGCGGAAAGGCGTACCGGCAAGGGGGTTCATTGCCACTGTTATCGGTGCTGCTTCCGAACCGGTCGGGTAAGCGTAGACGAAGATTTTCTCTTGTCCGCCTTTGCCCGCGACTTGATAATCAAACGGGCTTTCTGGTCCGCCAATTTGAACGGAGTCGCCGTTGCGTACGTAACCGGATTGTTGATAGTCGTTCGGGAAGATTTGCGTTAATGTGCCGGTGGAATCGTAGTTGAAGACCACCAGGTTGCAGTCTTGATTGGCTTTGATGTTAACCACTAGCTTGTCGCCGACTTTGTACTTCGGCAGGCTGCCTGAGCGGTCCAGGGTAGCGGTGACGACATTACTGCTGTTGACCATCGTTTGATGGCTGACGTTCACGAACTGTCCTTGATTTGGTTGCACCGGAGCGACGTTGCTGATTTCGGTGCGGTTGACGTGCGGAGCGCACGGTGCCGTTGCCGTCTTCACTGTCTGTTTGACCGGATGCTTGACGATTTTTGTTACTGTTGCCTTCGGTGCTGTCGCGTTCTTGATCGGCTGTACGGTGTGCGCAACCGGTTGCTTCACTACGGGCTTTACCTCAGCTGGCACCGGCTTAGCGACCGGAACCACCGGAATCGGCACTGTCGGACGAATGTCTATACCACGGGTAAGCCCGCTACCGGTCTCACGTTGAACCGGGTCATACGGGGTGTCTTCGGCAAATGCCCTTGCGCCTGTCGCGAGACTCGCAGCTACTGTAGCGAAAATCAGTTCTTTTCTGAAGCGTTTCATAATCTCTTCTGTCCTCGACAATCTAGCGCGGAGATAATTCCAGTTTAGTGGGAGTGCACTCTCTTTTGACAGTAACCCAAATAAAATTAGGGCTTTTTTGACAACTCTTTTTCGAATTTCTCAATTAGTTTGAATGCGGTCCGTCGAACTCGGAATAAATCATCAACTCGGGATTGCGTTCTTTTAGGGAGTTAACTCGGCCGATAAGCTCTCTTCCTTTTACACTAAGCGGAGAGCCGTATCTTTCCTCGCCTTCGCCAGGAGGCAAATCACTTTTGGTCAAGATTTCCTTGGCTAGCTTTTGCCCATCGTCAGAATTACCATCCACAGCAATAAGATGCATCGTATCCGGGCGAGCGTTGGCCCATAGCTTGTTTTTGCCGATCATGCTGATCATTCGATTCTCACCCTTGTCCAGCCTTGGTTCTTGCTGATCCTGCGGATAGAGAAGAAATACATTATCCTTGTCATCAACGTCGAACAGGTAAACGAATGACGGAGAACCGGGCACCACTTGGATTTGCATCTGTTGCCCGGTTTTGTAACCATGAATGGGTTCGTTGAAGCTTACGCGGACTGGCGCTACTTTGGGGTGGACCAGCGCCCACTTCTGCGACACTTCTTTTGAGACGAGCTGGTACGTCAGCGCCGCCGCTGCTAGAGCAGCGATGAAAAATGCCAGAACTGCCGGAACAACGGCGCCCTTTGCACTGGTACCGCCAGGCCGAGCGGATTCACTCAGCCCCAGTTCGCGCAACGCATCCACCCACAGAGCCAACCGTATAGAGGTTGTTGGCAGGTTGAGCCCCGGCAGTGTAGCAGTGTCGCCGCAATGCACTGCCAAAATGGTGTTGCCGTCAGTGATCGGCGCGCCGGAGTCGCCGGGCGCAAGGGGAAGGTCGTGCAGCAGGTGGAAGCTGTCGTGTTTACGAAGTGGACCGAGAAATTTCCCGTCCTGCGTCAATGGCTGCGTTGCGGCGCTCAATTGAGCCAAATGTGTGGGGTATCTAATGACCCACAAAGTCTGATTGGTTTGAAGGGGCTGCTCGTAGAAAAACGGAAGAGGGCTGGCGGAGGCTTCCGGTTGAGCAAATGCGACTTCAAGCAGCGCCACGTCAAATTTGACCAACTGGTCCGGCTGGCGCACGAAACTCGGGTGCAGCCGCACGATTTGGACCGGGTAGACGTTGCCGGAGCACGGAAACTTGACGTAGAGTCCGGCCGGGTTGGCCGCGAAGCGCTCGACCACATGACCGCACGTGACCATCTTACCGGGAGCAGCCAGCCAAGCTTGTCCGAGAATAGTCTCGCGAGGACCTTCCTGCAAAATCACGTTAGCTAAAGCATCGCTGGCCTTTTCAGGATGTTGAATCAGCCACTCGCCTTTGTGGCGGGTCGATTGGGGTGATGCCAACTGGAACCTCGATTCTGCGAAAAATTGTGCATTTATATTTTACTAGCTGGACGAGAATTGCCCTTGTCGGTACTCTGCCCCTCACAGCCATCTGAGGCGGAGATGTATGCGCCGTGGTAGGTTTTGCTATCTTTCGAGCATTTCGCCAGAACAGCTGCCTCTGAAGCTTGGCGCAACAGGCGGTTGGAGATTCGGACCAAGCACTGACCGCCTATGCGAGCGCGTGGCAACGGATGAGAAACTCTGTCCGATTTCGTTCTGCTCATCTCAAGCGGGGCGGCTCCAATCGATGTGCGAAGCTCCGGACCGAGACGGGGCGGACATACGCAGCGGTTGACAGGGGAGGCTTCGGGGTCCGACCTCGCGAGGGCTCAGGCTTGGAAGCTTTAATGATTTACAGTTCTTAATCTGAGTATCCATAGTGTCGTTAAGGATTGTCGTCAGACCGCGCAGTATAAGGCGTGTGTGCTTTAATATTTGCTCGTGCCCTTGTTGAGCTGTCTCAGCAAGCCCGGCGGGTATCTTATCAATGCGCTCGGGAACCGGATCGAGTCGCTTTCAGTCCCAATCAGCCACGTTAATGCTATCGAGCTCAACCGAATTCAGAGAAGTCTTTCAGTTTGCCCCTGAGTGGGAGCCACTTTTGCGGAACTGGGACGGCGCCGATCGACTTGGAATGTCCGACTTTCTCAATCGTGTCGGTGCGCGCGCAATTTTCCTGAAGGCGCAGGGACTGGGACCGACTAAGGAAGGCTTTATCAGGTTGCTCCGCGACCATTATTATCTGCCGATTTTGCAGAAGATGCTGGGGTCGAATCAGAACCTGAGGCGCTTTCTGACGCAGCGCTACGTTGCATTTGAAGATCAAAAGGGACAGAGCATATCGCTGGCGGTGGAAATCGCTTCGAAGATGGAAGGCGTTTTGATCAAACAGCTCGCCAGCGGTGCGGAAGATGGCTTTAAAGTGCTGCTTCCCGCATACATGCAGCGCACGGTACATAACGCTGTCATCGATTTCATACGCCTGGAAGCCTCCTGGGAAAAGTCGACGCTTCAGGATGTTCACCTGGACCCCGAACAAGATGATCCTCGTTCGACTGTGGCCGACGACCTGTCGGTCACTCCTGAGAACCAGGTCATCAGCTCCGAACAAGTCTCTCAGTTGAACCAGCTTCGAACGCATTTGACACAGATGCTGAAAGACGCGGCCACTCCCAAAGAGCCTTTGATGGTTATTGATTGCATGTTCGGGCTCGGACTGACTCAGCATTCTGTGTCCGGGCAAGAAATGACTATGAGAGAGTGCTGTGAGAAGCTGAATATCCAAGCCGAGACGATGCCGCGAAGAATTGCTCGCTGCCAGGTTCTGCTGGACAAAGGGCTTGAAATGGTTCGCCAGAGAATCTACAAGCAGCTGCCGAGCATTGCCGAGTGCTGGCAGCGCGGGTTGAATGTCAACACCGCGTCCCGGAGGGAATTGACCCAACAGCTCGGTATGACTGAAGGCGAAATCGAGCGACTCATTAAAGGAAGACAGTTCGCCTCCATTGATGAGCTTGTAAGCACCGGTGTGATTAAGCCAAGTCGAATTGCCGAGCTTAAACACAAGGGCGCGACCGGTGCGTTCGTCCCGGTGGAGCTTAATACTTGTACCGCCCGAGATATTCAGGACATACTCGGATTAACAAAAGAGCAGGCGCAAAAACTTGTTTCCGAGCGCCCCTTCAAGGACTTGCAAGAAATAGTTGCCAAAGGACTGGTCTCGAAGACGGACGCCGAGCAGTTGGCTCGTCGTGGCGGCGTGGTGAAATCTAAAGTTGCTGATTCCCGCAGGTTCGATCTGAACCGCGTTTCGATTGATGAGATATTGTCCTTGGGCATAGACAATGAGACCGCCAACCTAATTTTGAAGATTCGTCCGTTTCTTACATGGTCCGAGCTTGAAGAATCATTAGGTGCAGACAACCGTGATTGGGCAGTTCTAAGGCAAAAGTTCTTTTTGGGAATCGTCTCAGCCTAATTTTCCATTACCAGGCGTATGGATTTTAGAGGATTTGAAAGTTTGCCACGACAAACCGAACACTGGACCCGGGAGAGACATTATGACCAATCGTATCGAAATCACACCGGAGATGGTTAAACTGGCGCAGCAGCGCATCAGGGCAACCGGTGGCGATGTGCGGCAGGAGATTGCCAGGCACGTGGCACAAGAATCAGTATTCGCCCTGGATCCCGAACACGGATTTCTAGTTGACGAAGACACCGCCTTCAGTCGAGACGATCGTCTTGTGGCCGCGTTTGACGTAAACGACGTGGTAGTAAACGGCGTACGCTTCGATGTAAGAATAGTGGGAGATGACGGCCGCGTCAGCCTGCCGCGTTACCTGGACGGACATACCTATATGAGCTGCGGTACTCTTGCCGTTGCCATCAATACAGATAGAACAGCTTCTGTTGTCGCTTTCATCGACAGAGCAGATTGGGAGCTGCAAGACAAGAATTTGCGCAATGAAGACAAGCTGGTGCTTCGCGCCGATCGAGGCGAATTCAACTTGACGAACGTACTGTCGCGCACCAGCGCTAAAGCTTCTACCGTGCAGGCTGCGGCATCGGCTCCCTCGCACAACGATTTGCAGCGTTTTGTCGGCAACAGAACAGAAATTTCGATGGAGCAGCAACGCAAGACCGTGGATGCTGCGCTGAGCAATCCGGATTGCTGGACCGATTTGGCAGGGATAGTTGCCTCTTGGGCAAAACCCGCGATGCGCAGGACCTTGACCCATGCTGCGGTGTGGAACTACAAACTTGAAAAAATGGCTGAGACTGTTCAACCGAAATTCCCCAAGCTCAATCGCGACGATATCAAACTGATAATCGCAAGAACCGGCGAAAGTTTGGGCGGACAAGCAGAGTCTCCGCAGTTCCGCAAAGAACTTTTGACCAGGCTCACCAAGGAAGAATTGGGACGCAGCCTGCAAGGTGAGCAACTGCGCAAAGCAAGCGCCATTGCTGATCAAGTTATGTCGGGACGTTCGATGCGCGATGCAGTGAGTGACTTTGTTAAAAACACTCAGGCGGTAGATCTTGCTTTGACTATCAAACGTCAGCGCCAGAAAGTGGTCAACTTCATCGAAGCCACCACTGAAGAGTTGTCTGCCGCACTGAGAACAATGGCATTGCAACCCGTGTACGCGACCCACTCCAACCAGGAAGGTGTTGAGTCCATCAACGAAGCTCTCAAGTTGCTTGATGCCTGTGAGCTGGCTGAGCGTGCTAAAGAACTGGAACGCGAATTAGCTTCGGTATAGTCCGTTTAGCCTTGGTGTTACTTTTGACCACCTCGGTTCGGCCTACAAAAACTCCGAGTCCGCAGGCATGGGCCGTCGGGCTCGGATGTTTGTCATGGGGCTGCTTGGCCTTTCATCTTGTTATTCTGCAGAGCTTTCAAACGAGAACTGGCTCTTGAGAGTGTAAAATGCTCACTGGGTAGGCAGCATCGACTTGTTGCATTGACGGATCGGATAGACGCTAAATGACCACACCTATGAAGTGCCCCACTTGCGGTGAAAACAACGATGGAAAGATGCAGTTCTGCATCTTTTGCGGAACAACTATTGTGCCGCCGCAACAAGTGAAGCAGGACGATGCGATCCATCAATCTTCCATTGTCACTGTGCCGAGTTTTCCTGCCGTATCTAATTCTCTTATCTGCAGCGTCTGTCATCGAACCGATCCATTGCACGGGCAATACTGCGTCTTCTGCGGTGGAAGGACCGCCAGTCATGCGCAGGTTGATTCTTCCTCCCACATACCGGCCATGGTGCCAATGCGGGCGGATAATCGGGGCGGTTCGCAGAATCTTTCCGGTGAGTACCAGTTTGCGCATTCGAACACCGCCGTGCGGAAGGCGGCGTCGTCCGGTGGTGGTATGGTCGCCATGGTTCTGGCGATAGTCCTTGGGGTTGTTTTAGGTGGTGGCACCGGATTTGGCGTCGTCTACGCATTCAAGGGCTCACTTGAGCCGAGTATATTGGAAAAACAGTGGCCCGGCGACGGATTGGTGGTTTACACTGCATTACCAGGCACCAACGTCATGGTTGAAAATCATGACGAGAAATCTCTTTACGCCGGAATAACCGGGAAAACCGGAGCCCTTGCCATAGACAGCATCCACCCGGGGGCCTATCGCGTCAGTGTTCTCGACGGGACACGCTCCGTGCGCAAGAACGTTGTGGTAAACGCCGGCTCCGTTGCGGTTGTCGGCTATCCCGACCCGGTGAAGTAGTCGCTTCTTAGGATTCTCCCGGGAAAATCCGACAGGCTGAACGGTTTCCGCCACCATGCGAAGTCTTGGCAACGACTGTCGACAAGCGTTCGCAGCATAGATGCGCTTAACCTTTGCCTCTTTTGGGAATGATTGAGTACGATAATTCTGTATTCTGGTTTTGCAGATTTCCTTATCATCGGTCGGGCGAGTGACATCAAAATATACTGACGCCTCTCAGGGGCTTGTAAGCTGTCCTTTATGCGGGACCCAATATCCAAGTACTACCAGGTTCTGTGAGCAGGATGGCACGGTGTTGGTTGCTCCGTCCGCTACGCAAGGCAACTTTTCCGCTGCGGTGCCCCTGCCCGGCAACAATCCTCCGCCCAAACAGTGCCCGACCTGCCGCAATGTTTATCCCAATTACGCGCAGTTTTGCCCCGGCGATGCGACGCGGCTGCTGATGATTGGGGGCTCGATGGACCAGTATGCGGGGCAAACACCTTCGAACACTTTCTCGAATTTGCCGATCGACTCTACCGTGCGTTCGACGCAGAATCCGCCTCCGCAGCAACAACAACAGCAGCAGCAGTTCAACAACACGGGGACGGGCAGCTCCGACGCATTTGAGGTAGACCCGATGCAGTCGCTGGAGAGTCAGCTTATCGGGCGAACAATTGCCGGTAAGTATAAAATCGACAGTCTGCTGGGTGAAGGCGGCATGGCACAGGTATTTAAGTCCACGCACTTGCAGCTTGATAAACCAGTCGTTATCAAAATCATGCATAGCGGACTCCCTTCGATGGATACCGCGATGAAGCGTTTTGAACAAGAGTGCAAAGTAACTGCTCGAATCGACCACCCCAATGTGGTATCAGTGTTCGACGTCGGCTCCATAGAGGGTCGCCGACCCTTTCTTGTGATGGAGTACATCATGGGTGAGTCACTTCGTGACTACCTCGATCGAGAAGTTTCGATGGATGTTCCGGAAGCTTCTACTGTAATGATGCAAGTGTGCTCCGGCCTGCATGAGGCGCACCAGCAAGGAATTGTTCACCGCGATTTGAAGCCGGAAAACATTATGCTTCGTGAAAAGTCCGATCGTCCCGATTGGGTGAAAATCGTGGACTTCGGTATTGCGCACCTGAAACAAGGCGGGCAAAGACTGACACGGACCGGTATCGCAATTGGTACCGTCGACTATATGTCTCCTGAGTATTTGAGCGATAAACCGATTGACCATCGAGCCGACATCTATGCGCTCGGAGTCATTCTCTATGAGCTGATAGCAGGGCGTTGTCCATTCGTAGCGGAGACTGCCGAAGCGATCATGGCGAAGCACCTTTGGGGCACGCCCATGCCTCTTTCGCACTATCGTCCCGATCTGGAAGCCGGATGCATGTTCGACCAGGTCGCGGAGAAGTCCCTGCATAAAGAGCCTGCCGAGCGCTATCAATCGGTTATTGAGATGCGCAACGACCTGGTTTTGGCGCTCAAAGAGTTTGAGAAACGCTAGTTGCGACAATTTTCACAATCATTATAAGCTTTCCCTCAGGTGTGGTCGAGCATGACTGCGACTATAATTGGGCGGTTGTCAGCCCGTATTCAGTTATCAGTTTCTAATCGTGACCCGAACATTCGCACCGGCAGAACCAAAAACAGTTCCTGCGTCGAAGCGATGGCTCAACCACATGAGTCCGCCGATCGCTTGGGTTTGCCTGTTGCTTGTGTGCATGGCTGCTTACGGCGGTTGTTTTGCCGTGGGGTTCTCTTCCGACGATTATGAGAACATCGATTACTTTCGCCGAATGTTTGACGGCAGGGCTGAGTTGTTCTTTAGCAACTTTACTTCGACCTATCTGGGCAATCCGCACTATGGGCTTCACTTTCGTCCGCTGCTCCAGCTACCGTTCATCGTCGATTTCGCAATCTGGCAAACGAACGCTTGGGGATGGCACTTAAGCAACTTTGTGTTGCATTGGCTCTGTAGCGGGCTGGTATATCTTCTGGGCTGTCGCTTGTTCGACATTTTTCGGACAGAGAGTACAGACGCCGCGGTCAATATTGCCGTTAATCGCTCTGCGATTCAGTGGATGGCGCTGGCCTCAGCGTGTTTGTTCGCGGCCAACCCGATCAACACGGAAGCTGTAGATTGGACTGTCGGCCGGGTAGATTCATTTTGCTGCTTCTTTGTCTTGTCTGCGCTGTATTGTTTTGTTAGGACGGGAAAGTTTTTTCGATTACTCGGGTGCTTGTCCTTCGTTTGCGCGCTGGCCGTCAAAGAGTCCGCGCTGGCGGTGCCGGCTGTACTGTGTGCACTGGAACTCTTTCGCGGAGAGACTTGGAAAAACGCACTGAAGTCTACGACCCCGTACTGGGTCTGGTTGATTACGTTCTTTGCGATCAGGCAGAATGCGCTGGGAGCATTGGTCGGTGGATATACTTCCGTCAGCGAAACGTTGTCTCCATATTTGGTGCTGCGGTTCTTCTCTCTTTCGGCATTGAAGTACTATTTCCTGCCTGTCTCGACGACTGCGCTGCCTCAAGTAATACCGCAACTGGCGGTACTTTGTGCGGGCTATGTTGCTGCTTTAGCGACCGCGCTCGTGAACTTTCGACAAAAGGGGGGAGGCGAATCGGTTTATCGTCTCTGCGGCTTCTTGGGAACATGGATTCTAATGTCGCTGGTGCCGATTGCGCCAGTGTTTTTGCCGCATGAAGATATGACGTGTAATCGCTGGTTTTATATGCCGGCTGTGCCGTTTTCGTTGCTGGTGGTGGCGGCAACAATGATGGCGACGAACTCACAATGGAACTGGCGACAGTCATGGATGCGCTGTGTACCTGCAATGCTGATGCTGTTCGCATACATTTCTCTGAGCCAGCATAACACCGCCATCTGGCAGCGAGGCACCGATTTTTGCGCTAGCGTGAACCACGCTGTTGTTTGTTTCTCGCGAAAGTGTGCCGGAGCCAGTCCGTTGATAACGGGCATGCCTGCTCGAATCGATGGCGTTTACATCCATCATTTGCTGAAGACTTTACATGTAGCGGTGCGACCTCCGTTTATGTCGAGCTTGTTGAGCGACAAACAAGCGAACAATATTCAGTTTCTCGAACCGAATTGGTTTATGGAACAGGGTGTTATCAATACTTCTGCTCTTCGCAGAGCCGCTGCAAATCCTGACAATCGACTATGTCGAATTGTGGTTAAGCCCGATGGCGAGGCGGGAATCGTGGAATTGAAGCTCAATGACACTTCGCTAAAAGAGCCGGCCGAGCTGCTTGTGCCTGCCTCAATGGTGAGTTCGAGAGTTGAAAATGGAATTCAACATATCACCATCGCTCTGGATAAGCCAATAAATCCACTTCAATACTCGCAGTTGGCAGTGAAGTTCAAAGATAAGATTCCGGCAGGCATAGTTTTTCTCTATCTGAAAACGGACGATATGAGAGACTTTAGCAATGACTACAGTCGCACGATCCGTCCTCTCGTGTTGAATGATCGAATGGTTATAAGCGTAGGTGAATTAACGAAGTGGAGCACCGCCTCCGGTATCGATCGTGTTTGCTTGTCGCTTCCTAATGCCGCTAACAATGGTGCATCTGTTCAACAAGTAACGTTTAGCTCTGATGAAACTTTGGTTCCGAAGTTGAAGCCCGGAGCCGGACTTTGCGTGCAAGCCGATGGCGTCGTCAATGTAACCGGCAGTCGCGCCTATGTAGACTATGATGCCAGTGCCATCCCCGGCGCTGCCGGGGTCGCTGTCGAAATTGACGGCGAGGACCATCGTTTCTTGTACTTGACCGGAACCTATCGGGATGGCAAGCGTTTGGAGCGCTCTGCCAAAACAATCTTTCTAAAAACTGTGAGCGGACGCTTTGAGCTTCCGAACTCGAAGAGCCAGGACGCAGAGTTTTACTGGTATCCCGTTCGAATTTTTGCAATTGCGGCTGACAAACGGATTTTGGGATTGGCATCGGATCCTCTGTATGTCAGGTTAAAGGGAGAGCGTCCATGAAAGTCTCGGAACCTCGTGCTGCTGATGCAAGCGCCCCTCCAGCCTGGAGCGGCTCATTCTCGCTGACGAAAAACAAGTCGAAACTTCAATTCGCTCACCTGGCGCCAGTTTTACTGTTGGCTGTCATTGCGGTCGGATGCCGAATAGAAGCGCTGAAAGTCGGACTGTTGGCTGATGACCTTGATTGCTTGCAGTACATCTATCGGATTTTTCATGGCGAGCCGTTGCTGTTTTTTGAACGGATGGTGTCACCGTGGCAGGAACCGCACATTCAGTTGATGTACCGCCCTTTTGCTGATGTTTCCTTATGTTTGGACTATGCATTCTGGCGGGCCAATGGTGTTGGCTATCACTTGACCAACCTGTTGTTTCACGCCGTGTCGGTGATTTCGCTCTACTTGCTCAGTGTTCACGTATTTGCCGGAAGGGGCTTTGGCAAGTCATCAGATTTATGTGATGCTGCCGATGTACGGACCAACGATGATGGACGTTTACCTGCATTTCTGACCGCACTACTCTTCTGTGTAAGTCCGCTGTGGACTGAACCTGTGGTCTGGGTTGCGGGGCGAATGGACGTTATGTGCGGTGCCTTTTCACTTGCTTCGCTAGCGCTTTACCTGAAGTCACTGACCTCCTCGTCCAAGCGAACTGCAAGAGTATTGTCGACGTTTGCAGTTGCAGGTTATGCATTGGCGCTACTTTCGAAAGAAGTGGCAATCCTTTTCCCGCTCATTCTTTTTGTAAGTGGCTTTTTCTCCAGTCGAACTAGTCTCTCCGAACTGCGAAAAAATTGGACTTGCTGTAAGCAACTTCTTTGGTCGCTAGCGCCATTCGTCGCGCTGGATGCCTCTTTCCTCGTCCTGCGTACCGTCGTTCTCGGAACGTTTCCGGGGGGGTACGTCGGGACTTACGGGAAAGGCTTGAGTGAAACCATCTTTTCAAGGCTGTTTCATCGTCAGTCACTTGAAAGAATCGCCATGCCTCTGCACGAAGACCTCTTTCCGATCCATTCGCTCCATGCCGCCCTTCTGAAGGCTGTTTACATGGTCAGTGCCGTTCTCGTCGCAGCGCGAATTCCATTCCTCCCATGGAACGGCACTACTTTGCGCATTATTGCGTGGTCGCTTTTATGTACCGCCATCACCTTCTTGCCCTGCCTGCAAATCTACACGGTGAATGGTTCGTTGTCGGGTTCGCGCGTATTGTACTTGCCTGGTGCCTTTGCCAGCGTGGCGGTGATCGCGTGTTTGTATCCCTTGGTCGAGGGCAAGGCGGGCACGGTGCGGCGAATCTTCCGAGCTGCTTCTGTTTCACTCGTCCTTGCTATGGCGATGCTCTTTGGCAGCGCGTCTTACCGCATGGTCGATGTTTGGATCCGTGCAACAGAGACTCTAAACTGCTTGCGGAAAGAAGTTCAGGAAGCAGTTGCATCGCTAGGACCTGAGCGGAAGCTTGTCGTAATGAACCTTCCGGGCGAGGAGCAGGGCGCTTATCAGCTCTTTCGATTTTCGGAGCTACAGGTGCTAGTCGGTCCGGCTTTTTGTAAGCCTGAGTGTGCCGGCTCGTTGGCTTCTCCGGACCTGTATCCTGTCCTGGCGCCGACTAGTTGTAATCGATTGAGCCGACTGCTTGCCGATTCACACTATTGCGTTCGTTGGTTCGACCCGGTTAGTCGAACGTTGCTACCGATTATGGTGCCCTCACCGTCGGAAGTCTCTGCGAAACAAGGCGTAACTCTGAAAAGACTTGATTCTCCCGACCAGGAGGACGATGCTCAGTATCTTGCAATGATAAGCCCGATGAACGATATGTTCGCCGGATCGATTCTTCGGATGGACCTGTCTTTGAAGGGAGCCGGATATTCTGCCGGATATCTGACACGACTGGATGTGGATGCTGCCCGAGGTAAGTCGGAGCCCCCGACCAAAGGAGAGTGCACAGCAATCTTCGCTGACGGTGTCTCTCGTTCCATCTATTTGCCGTTGTCCGACATTTCGCAGCGATTGCCAGGTCCCGGTGAGGGCTTTCGGGTTCTGTTAAAGCTTCCC
The DNA here is from genome assembly GCA_019752635.1 of Candidatus Obscuribacterales bacterium. Lineage (GTDB taxonomy): Bacteria > Cyanobacteriota > Vampirovibrionia > Obscuribacterales > Obscuribacteraceae > JAKFUT01. The sequence continues at coordinate 80,621 of JAIELX010000012.1, forward strand.
GGCGCCGGCTACACGCATGAGATAAAGAATGTCGGGATAATCGGTCCGACCGAAATTACAGCCATTAGACCTGATGAAAAGCTGTTTTGCGAAATGCCGGATTCAGTCTGTCGATTCAAAAACGGTCGCGGCGGTGTCTTAGTGGATGCTTCCCGCATTCCGCTTGCAAGGGGCGTTTTGCTGGAAGTCGCCGGTCCGGGAGTGCTATTCAATTTCTCGCGTGTTGAATGCACCAGAGCGCAGCAAGTGCGGCAAGCTACAGCCCATGTTGTTCGGAGCCTTAAGTTCACTCACGAACTCAAGGAGCGCGACTTTGTCCGAGGGCGCTATCAAATACGCGCGCGCGCGGTGGACGACAAAGGAAGGCTGATCGGCGTGTTTTCCGATCCCGTTACCTTTCTAGCTCATTGCGACAACTAACCCCGCAGCTTTACCTTAGGGTTCGGATTTACCGTTATCGAAGCCCCAACCGCCGTGAACCTGGTTTAGCACACCAGCCATCTTCGACATGTCTGTGAACATGCGTTTTTCTTTGGCTCCGGATTGAGCTTGCTCCAAGTTGGCTATCAAGTCGCTGTTCTTTAGAACGCTTTCCAGCGAGAATTGGTTGACGGCTACGTGCTTGTTGCCAATTAGTTGGGCTGTCTTTCTTGCGATTCCGTCTCCGGGGCGTAATTCCGACTTCGTCAACTGGTTTTCGGATGCCACCAGTTCATAGCCTGGTTTGATCACGAACACTTTGCCTCCCGGTAAAGAGCCAAATGCAGGTCCTTCGAGGCTGACTTTGACGGTCTCGCCGGTGCCATCCAGATTCATGACGCGCAGCGTTCCATTTATGTAAGTAACAAGTACGTCGGAGTTGGAGAAAACCGCAACTTTGCCTAGAGGAGTTTGCACCATTCCAATTTGAGACGGCTTTCTAACTCCGGCCAGCAAGCTACCTGATTTGAGGTCGGCAGCGTATGGCGAAATTTTGCCCCAATCGGTGCCTTCCTTTGGACGAATGATGATGAAGTCGACCGAGCCCTTTAAAGCCTCCAATGCCGGGAATGTTCTGGTATTGGTGATCCCTGTCAACGACGCTTGCTGCGGCACATTCACCATGGGTTGCGTATTTGTCATCGGCAACGGCATCGTCACATCTGTCGGCACGACGATGCCTGGAGTGAATGGTGGCGGCGGAGGTGGTGGCGGGGGAGGAGGTGGAGGAGGTGGTGGCGGAGGAGGTGGTGGCGGCGGTGGTGGCGGCGTCATCATGTAAGGATTGCCATGGACATCGCTGCCGGGATACATGAAACCGGCTGCAACAAACGCCAGAGCTACAGCAGCCATGAGCAGTTGCGACGTGGTTTTTCCATCAATCGAACGAAACTGATTCGCCAAAACCAAATCCCCTGAAGAATTTCGATAACCCCTAAATGGTACGAGGTTTCGCGTGTTTTGAATCACTTGTCTTCTTATGGTTGCATCATTAGTAGCAAATTCGCATTGTGCGCGGTCAGGTCGGAAGTCCTAGTCGTCTCAATTCGACAGCGGACCGCTTGTAGTCGCGCCGTTCGCAAATCGAAAAAGTTTAATCTGGCTTCCGGCTAATCACCTCATGACAGGAGTCGGATCACAGTGAGTTAAGACTATGAGGCGGTGCAAGAAATGCTCTGGAACGTCAAGACAGCGATTATGAAGGCTAAGCTCGCCAAAGCACTGTCTGTCTGTACATTGGCGGTTAGCGCTCTTGCCGGTCCGGTTTGCGCCCAGTCATCGTGGAGCTCTGGAGTGGCGACCTTCATACCTCCATCGGCACCGACGGCCGCGCCGTCCGCGCCGCCCGCAATTCAGGTTGCGCAGCCGCCAGTAGTACAGATCAATCCGCCAATCAGAATTATTCCGACCATCCCTATTCGTCCGGACATTCCTCGCAATATGCCGATGCCGGTCAATCCGCGAGACCTCGTTGGGATACCGATTTCCACTGTCAATGACAGTGTTCCGACTGTTAATGCTCTCAAAGGTCTGAAACCGATGGAAGAGCAGAAGTTTCCTTCTATGGAACGTATTTCCGGAGACAGTGATTGGATTCTGGTTCGATCGAAACCAGACAGCGATTTTCATAAACTCAGCCCCTATTCGGTGGAATTGGCAGCAGGACAGTTGCTCGTTTCGGTACGGCGCCCGTCCAGGATGGCCCTTCTTGTGTGCGAACAATTGGAAGTTTCCGCTGCGGCGGATTCCGATGTTTTGTTCACCCGCGAGAATGGAGTTGTCCGAGTGGCTAATCTCACCGGGCTCAATGACTCTGTGAAAGTGAAGTTAAAGGCTCCAGCGGAAGGCGGCACGGGAACGACGGTATTTTCTGTGAAGCCAGGTTACGAGTTCATCATTAGAACTGATAGAGCGCTGACGAGAAACGATGTTCGCGTAGCCGATGGAATCGCCCGTCGTCACTTCAGTTTCGTCGAAAACGGACGTGCTGCGATCGCCGAGATATCTGTTGAGTCTCTTCTTAAGGATTGCGATCTGATCGCTCAGTTGGACCAGGAAAGAAGTGGAGCTAAGGAAAAGCGGATTCTCACCGACATGTCGAAAATGGCGGCAGTCCTTAACTATGTTAACGGCGGCGCCGGGTACAAGAGCGAAGGCCAAGTTACACTAGAGGTGAACTCTAAGTTAGCTCAGCCTGCGAAGACAAACTAGTGAATCAAAAAATCAAGCGTCATTTGCCAATCTCAAATCTGCCGGTGCTAAGTCCTTTAGTCTGTGCTGCTGTAATCGTGCTGGTTTCTACCGGTGTTGTTCGTGCTGAGGAGAGAGGCGGGACATTGCCTTCTGCAAATCCGAAAGTAGCGTCAACCGTCCCCACGCCGGCGACGGCAAGCGAATCGCAGCAGCGACTCGACGAAAATCAGGCAAAAGATATCGCCAAAATTGAAGAGCGTTGGCTGCCGAGAACGAAGAAAGGCAAACCGGAAGAGCGCTCAGATGCGCTGTACAATCTCGGAAAGGCATTGTTCGAAGTTCGAGCTTACGATCTGGCCGAAAAGTATCTGCTCGAATCATTGGCATTAGAGTCGACGTTGAAACGTTCGGAATCAATGGCAATGTCCAAACTCGCCCTTGGGCACATTTTAGTACACAAGAATGATCTCAACGGCGCACTGGTCCAGTACCAGGCCGCGTTGGACGAAGCGGAAAAAAGCAACTTGCAGGAATACATCGGTGTCCTTACCGATACTATCGGTTCGCTTTACTGGAAGATCGGAAAACTTGATGAGGCCGACAAATGGTACAAGAAAGCCTATGTGCTGGCGGAAAAGAATAATCAGATTCCAACGATGATCATCTCTTTGATTAACCAGTCTACCATCGCGCGTAAGCGCGGTGACAAAGAAGCTGCTCGGCCGCTGCTGCTGCAGGCTGTCGGGCTTGCGAAAAAAACAGATCCCGGTCGTGATGTTGGAAACGCCATCATGAATCTAGCGCGCTTGCAGCACGACACCTCGAACATTCCTGATTCGATTGCGATGTATAAGCGCGCGATTGAGATCTTTCATGAGGAGATGGACAATGAGCAGGAGGCTTCCGCCTGTCTCAATGTTGGCGAGAACTCCTACGATCTAAACGATCCTGCGACTGCTCGCAAGTATTACCTTCAAGGGATTGAGGTACTGAAGGATGAACCCCCTTCTAAGGTGTATGTATCTCTGCTGACCGGGTTAGGGGTTGCCGAGGCTGAACTTGGTAATTTCGCGGCATCGGAGCAACACCACAAGCTTGCAATTGAGACAGCGCGTCAACTGAAATTGAAGGAAGCGGAGCTGGAAGCTCTTCTTCATTTCGGAACTTACTATCTGCTTAAAGGCGAAGCCGAAGGCGCGTTGCAGAAACTGCTTGAGGGCGAGAAACTAATCGGCGGTAGCAGTCTCAACATAGCAACCCGAATTGGTTTCCTGATCGGGATAGGAAGATCCTATAAAGTGCTTGGCGAGACCGAAGCCGCGATGAAGTACTACAACGAAGCGTTGCAACTGTCGCGCGACATTGGCGACAAGACCAGTGAAGCAAGAGTTCTCACCACCATTGCGGTTCTGCAATTTGATGCCAAGAATCTAGCTCAGGCAGACGTGTCCTATAAAGAAGCACGTAAAATCTATGAAAGTTTGGATGATAAGCGCAATGTTGCCATGTTGGACTACAACGAAGCTCAACTTATGGTAACGCAGAACAAAAATGCCGAAGCCTTGATTCTGTACCGTCAAGCGCTCGCTAATCTGAAAGATTCCGGTGACAAAATTACCGAAGGTATGGTGTTGCGTGGTCTTGGATTTGGAGAGTACGCCTCCGGCCATTGGCAGAAGTCACTGGCCTACTTTCAGGAAGCCCTTAAGTCTGCGGAAGAGGCGGAGACCATCGAAGCTTTGTGGGATAGCAACCTTGGTTTGGGTAAGTGCTACAAAAAGCTTGGATTGAACGACCTGGCGCTGACTCACCTTGAGAAAGCCGCAGGGCTGGTCGAGAAAGAGCGTCAGCAACTCACAAGGGACTCATTTAAGACCTACAATTTGGATTTCCGCAACGATTGTTTTGCTGAGTTACTGGACTTGTACGTTTCGCAGGGCAAGCCTTACGAAGCTCTGGAAGTGGCTGAGAAGGGGCGTGCTCGGGCTTTCTTGGATATGTTGAGTAGCCGTAAAGCAGGCAAAATTGGAATCGAAACTTTCAAAGCTCCACTTTCATCCAAGGCGGAGCCTATTAAACCGGACCCGGTACAAGTTGCTCAGGCTGAACCAGGCAGTAGGGCCGTTTCTGTCATGCCTCGGGCGAGTCAGATCTTTTCTTCGACGGCATTGAGCCCTGTTAATGCTGCTCCACCCAACATCGATGAAATCAAACAGCTGGTACAAAACAGCAAATCGACCGTTCTCGAATATTTTTTGCTGAAGGATAAGCTCATCGCCTGGGTAATCGACCCCGATGCCACCATCCACATGCTGCCTCCGATTCCTCTTGATAAAGAGAAGCTACAGGTCATGGTTGCGGACACATATAAGGCGATTACGGCTCAACCCAAAGACAAAGCTGAGCTAGAGGTTTTGGGCAAGCGACGAGAAGCGCTACTTAGGGAAATGTACATGATGGTTCTCGCTCCGTGCGAAAGTCGTCTTCCAAAAGATCCCAATGCAGTGGTCACTATCGTTCCTCATGGTCCGATGTTTTCGATTCCTTTCGCTGCTTTGATCGGTCCGGATGGAAGCTACTTCGTCGAGAAACACACCCTGGCTTATACACCGGCTATTGGTGTGTGGAGAGCCACTCAAAAGCTCGACCAGGTAGCGCAGAAAGAAAAGAATCGCTTGCTGGCGTTTGGCAATCCGATAACTGCTGCGATAGCGTTCCTGGGAAAACTTCCCTATGCCGAGAGGGAAGTTCAGAACATCGCTACAATTTTTGGCAAAGAAAGTTCAGTGGTGAAAATCGGGCAGGACGCAAACAAGAAAGTCTTCGCCGAGTTAGCGCCTCAATTTACAGACGTGCACCTTGCTACTCACGGACTTGTTGATGAAGAGCACCCGATGAACTCCTCTGTGGTCCTTGCTCCCACGGCCTATGACGATGGATTGCTCTCGGTGAGCGACATCATCAATATGAAAGAACTCAAGGCTCGGTTGGTTGTGTTATCCGCCTGTCAAACCGGACGCGGAAAGATCACCGGCGATGGTGTCGTGGGATTGTCGCGTGCGTTCATCATTGCTGGTGCTCCATCGGTGATGGTGAGCCAGTGGAACGTGGACGACATAATGACCGAGTTCCAGATGAAGGCCTTCTACAAAGGCTATCTGGCGGGCAGCGCGAAGTCGCGATCGCTGCGCGATGCTCAACTTGCCACCATCAAATTCATGGAAGGCGGTGGCACCAAGAATACGCTGCGTGCGAATCCACGCTACTGGGCCGCATTCCAATTGATGGGCCAGGCGCTGTAGACTGTCAGGATGACCGCGCGCACGGGTAGCTGCAGTCACGCGCTTCCTGGTCGCTTCTGAACACCGATGTTGAATTACGAGCGTTTGATCTTAACCGGGAAGATTGGCGGCTTCGCGATCTCTAATCGAAGTCCACCAAAGATACGGCAATTGAATCCCGCAAAACCGGTCGCTTGGTTGGCTCCGATGTTGAAGATTGGTTCTGCGCGCACAAATGCAGCAAGCGGAAGCACCGGGCTGACTTTGTAAGCAGCTTCATAGGTTAGGACCCACAGAGCGTTATCCGGACCCTGACGAAGCCTTCTGTTGCCGAAATTAGTAATGAACGTGTGGTCGGCCAGGAACGTCCACCGCGGCGTGCGATAAACACCGCCAAGCGAATAGAACTGGTCGAATTCCTGGTACTTTTTCAGAACGTTTCTAAAGCGAACTTGGCCTAATATCGAAGCATAGATGGCTCCGCGATCACCTACGCGGCGCACGATTGAGGCCGAGGGCAGCAAATCAGACAGGGGTTGAGTCCGGCTGAGAAGCAGTTGTCGAGCAAAGAAGCTGACGGTCGCTGACGTCTTCGGGTTTATTGGAATGTCGTGATCGATACGACCGCCGAGCGAGTGAATGTTTCTGCTTAGCGCATTGTTGTTAATGGTGTATTGATCGCGGAAGAAGAAGTAATTCCCTGCGACTCTCGTTCGCTTAGTAAGTGCGTAACCGATGGTGGCGTTCGGCAGAATTCGATAGATAAAGTCTGCGCGGTTGTTCTTCAGAGTTTGGAATACGTTTGTCTCCAAACGAATTGAATTCTCTACGGTGGCACTGAGAAACATTCGCGAAGGTAACTTGTACAGTGCCGAAGTCTTAAACTCTTCAAACTGCCCCATAGCTGAGGTTCTTTCCGGGAGTCTTACTGGCGCCAGGTCTGTCGGCTGCGTCGAGGTTGACTGTGCAACGGCTTGTGCCAGCATCTTCGAATCTTCGTCTTGCTCGTAAACTGTTCCGGCAGTTTCGGTGGTGCCGACCGGCGGGGCGGAGGTTCCTGCTGACCCCGGCGGAATCGAGATCGCTAACTTCTCCGGCGCTGATTTTTCAACGGAGGCGTCTTTCTTGTTGCCAACACTGTATATGGTGGCGCTTTCCGGAGTCTCAGCTGGAGTAGGAGCTGTGGCCGGCACAGACGGTGCCATTGCCGCAGTAGATGCGGATGCCGAATCACAGAGCGAAATCTGCAGAAGAAGTGCGGCCGCTACCGAAAGCGCTAACCTTGTAGGTGCGGCGGACTTCAAGTTTTCGATTACCACGAAATTTGTTCCTGCCAGTAGTAAATTAATCCCGCCTGCATTATATCTCAGGGTGTCCATGTTTCATAGTCACCTTGGCAATCGCAAATCCGTTAATTGAAACATCTCTTCGTTAGTCAAATTTCTCACTTGAGAACGGCTTGAAATCCTCGACATCCGGGTATCTTCAAGTCTGTAAGGAAAACTCCCGACAAGACAACTTAGTGTATTATCCAGCGGGAGCTGCCACTAAGAGCGGTGCCTCCTCTTGATTACAGCTCGCCCGTAAACGAGGAAATCCAGTGAGCGAACCCCATTCGAACATAGACCTGCGTGATCCTGCTATTCGCATTGTGTTGATGCCTCGTGACACCAATGTTAATGGCACAATTTTCGGCGGAATTATTCTCAGCCATATCGACCTTGCGGGCGCAGTGGAAGCAAAGAAGCATACGATCGAAAGGGTCGTCACTGTCGCCATGAAAGAAGTGATTTTTAAGCAACCGGTCCTGGTTGGCGAAGTGGTTAGCTTTTACACATCTGTCCGTCGTATCGGGCGCACTTCGATAACCGTTGCTGTTGAAGTTGAGGTCTTCAGACACGGGGCGCTGCTTCCGGTAACCGAAGCTGAGCTGACGTTTGTGGCTGTTGATAATGATGGGCGTCCTGTACCGCTTAAACGCGCCGAATAGGGATATCATATTGGTACGAAGGGTAATTCCAAATGACAACCTCTGCTACCGATAGAGAAAGAATTCGCTTATACCTGGGTACTGGCTGCGGGAAGACAACAGCCACCTTTGGTCTTGCGTTGCGCGCCTTGTCAAAGGGTATGAACGTGACGATGGTTTTCTTCGACAAACTCGAAGAAAACAGCAGCGAAGGTAGAGCGCTGAAATTGCTAGCGGAAAGCAAGTCCGACGGCTTTGGAAAGCTATCGGTCACCTATACCGGTGTAAACAGAGTTGGTGCCGGACCGGGAGGTAGCTTTCGCTTCTATAGTTCGCCCAACGGCATCCTTCCGGAGGACATTGCGGAAGCTCGACGAGGACTGAATCTGCTTCGTGAAGCATGCGAACGGGGCGATGAGATTGTGATTGCCGACGAGATGTTGGACGTTGCTCGAGTGAACATGATTAGTTGGGATGAAGTGAAAGAAGTGCTTCATTCCAGGAAAGATCCTGCGCTGGTTGTTCTGACGGGACGCAAGGCACCGGACTGGTTGATGAACGAAGCAACCACCATCAGTAGTACCGTTCAGCTTAAGCACCACGGACGAGCACTCGAAGGAATCGACTGCTAAATTCACCGAGCAGAGTTACGCCGCTGAAGTCATCCGCTTTTAGCGACTTTCTGGCGCCGACGTCTGGCCAGCATACAAGGCGGTCTTTGCACTTGCAGTCAGGTTACTTGCGGAACCCGCCGGGGCTATTTCTTCTGCGCGCCCCAGCTAGTCACCGAGGGGGATGATGATACCAGTTTGTTCATAACCTCAACAGCTTTATTCAGCTGCGCGTCTTTCCCGTCTTGCGGCTTGCCTGTGAAAGTCGACATGTTGGGATCGATCCACCAGGGACCTTTGCCTGCTTTGAATTCTGCATCGCCGATCTTTACTTCGTAGTCGGGAGAGATACCGGACTTGTGAATGTCCGTGTCGTTCGGTGTCAGGTACCTTGCAATCGTTACGTTGGCACCGGTACCGTTGCCTAAGCTGTTCACAGCTTGAACAAGCCCTTTACCAAATGACTTCTGTCCGACAAGTTTGGCTCTATGATTGTCTTTCAGCGCGCCGGACAAGATTTCGCTGGCACTGGCACTGCCACCATTGATCAGCACCACCGTCGGTTGCTCGGTCTTAAATGATCCGCGTGATGCAACTTGCGATGCTTTGTATCCTTCGGCATCAATGGTACTGACGATGATACCGCGATCCAAAAACATGTTTGCGATTTCGACAGCGTTTGTGAGCAGGCCACCAGGGTTGTTTCGCAGGTCCAGAATTAGCCCTTTGCAGTTGGCCACTTTCCGGAGCGCGTCTTTCATTTCATCGTTTGCTTTCTGCGAGATGAAACTGTCCAGGCGCACATAGCCAATGTTTCCAGGCAAGATTTCGCAACTGGCGATCGCTTTGATCGGAATCTCGGCTCGGGTCATATGCATCTGTTCTTTCTTGCTCGCGCGCAAAATCGTGATCTCGACTTTCGTGTCCTTGGGTCCGCGAATCTGCTTTACCACTTCATCCAGCGATTGTCCTTTAACTGGCTTCTTGTCGACTTCGACTATTTCGTCCCCGGGATGAATGCCTGCGCGAGAGGCCGGCGTGTTCTGAATTGGCGCGATAACAACGACCTTGTGCTCTTTGTTCATGCCGAGTTGCATTCCCACGCCAAAAAGCTCGGCGCGAATATTGCTGCGCTCTTCACCGAAGGCCTCTTCATTCAAAAAGCGTGTGTACGGATCGCCAAGGCTGGCGAACATGGTTTCAATAGCCTTGTGAGAATCTTCCGGCGTTTTGAGTTTGCCTTCATAACGGCGCTTCCAGCGAGACCAGTCTTGCTGATTGAGTGCATTTTGATCGTAGAACGTGTTTTTGATGAGAGACCACGCGCGATCATACAGCTGGTTGGGCGAGAGAGCCTTGCGGTCGTTGCTCGGTTGAGCTAGCGCTGTGTCCTGCATTACCGAATCCGGCGATTCGGTGCTCTCGCGCCAGCTCAAATAGTAGTATCCGGCCGCTAACGAAAGTGCCAGGGTCGTGATCCTCAGCATCCAAACGTTGAGACGTTTTCTGGTGGGCTGTGTGGGCGCCATATCAATCCTCAGTATCCGGTCGTGATATATCCAGGCCATCACATTATGAGACAGGCTTCTAACTCTAATTTTACCGCCCTATTCGACCCGACGTGGGGGTAAGAGCCATAAAGAGCTACAAAGTCTAGATTAATAGGATACGGGTTGATCTGCAATCGGTCCTTTTCCAAGCGCTCCTCTTCAACAAAAGAAACGCTCACCCGTCGGGCAATGCGTTTCCCTTTCGAACTGTGAGGCTAGACGCCTATTTCTTATCGACGGAGCCCGTGCTCGCGACCGTCGGTGTACCCGCCAACAATTTGTTCAGGACTTCCACCGCCTTGTTTAGCTGAGCATCTTTGCCATCTTGAGGCTTACGTGCGAAGTTGGTCATTGTGGGATCGATCCACCAGGGACCTTTTCCGGTTTTGAAGTCATCATCGGAAAGTTTCACTTCGTAGTCCGGTGAGATGCCCGATTTGTGGATGTCGATGTCGTTTGGCGTCAGATAGCGAGCAATCGTGACATTGACGCCGGTGCCGTTGCCCAGGTTGTTGATTGCTTGAACCAATCCCTTTCCGAACGATTTCTGACCGACCAACTTTGCTCTGGCATTGTCCTTGAGGGCGCCGGATAGAATTTCGCTGGCGCTGGCACTGCCACCGTTGATCAGCACCACGGTCGGTAGCTCGGTCTTAAACGAGGCTCTCGACGCTATTTGCGAAGTCTTGTAACCGTCGGAATCGATGGTGCTTACAATCACACCGCGGTCCAGAAACATGTTGGCGATTTCAACGGCATTTGAGAGCAAGCCACCAGGGTTATTGCGCAGGTCAAGTACAAGCCCTTTGCAGTTGCTTACCTTCTTCAGCGCGTCTTTCATTTCGTCATTGGCTTTTTGAGAGATGAAACTGTCCAGTCTGACGTAGCCAATGTTACCGGGCATAATCTCGCAACTCGCCACTGCCTTGATCGGAATTTCGGCTCGCATGAGCGAAACTTGCTCTTTCTTCGTGCCGCGTAACAGGGTCACCTGCACCTGGGTGTCTTTGGGACCACGAATCTGCTTTACGACTTGATCAAGCGACTGCCCTTTAACGGGTTTCTTGTCGACTTCTATGATTTCATCGCCCGAATGAATGCCGGCGCGAGAGGCCGGCGTGTCCTGAATTGGAGCAATGACAACGACTTTGTGCTCTTTGTTCATGCCTAACTGCATGCCGACGCCAAAGAGGTGTGCCTGGATTTGGGATTTTTCCTCACCGAAGGCATCTTCGTTCAAGAATCTTGTGTAAGGGTCTCCCAGGCTGGCGAGCATGGTCTCAATGCCTTTGTGTGCATCCTCTTGAGTCTTGATCTTTCCGTCGTAGCGATGCTTCCAACGGGACCAATCCTGCTGGTTGTAACCCTGGTCGTAGTAGGTATCCTTGATGATGCCCCACGCACGCTGATACAACTCATTCGGTGCCAAAGTCTTGCGTTCGCCCTGCCCGCCCTGTGCATATGCTGCACCGGCTTGAACCAGTCCTTTGAAGGGTCCGCTATGATCGCGCCAATTGAGATACGAAAAACCTGCGACCAGCGATAGAGCTATCGTGGTTGCCCGCAGTATCCAAATTTTGCGACGTCTTTGTGTGGGCGCCATTATTTGACCTCTTCCGGTTATCACCTATCTAATTCAATCCTAGTTCACGAAGAACTACCGCACTTCTCTATCAAATTATGAGAAAGTTTCAACAAATTTAATTCTACCGCTCATTTCGTGAGGGAGAGGACGAACGACGGCGAAATTTTTTGGGGGGACTACACGTTAATTTTATTGGGTTTTCAATAAAGCTGTCTTCCCTTTACTATTCACCTCCGGGACCACTTGATTGCTGCTCTACGGTCGGACGGACTGAGCCAGAGAAGAAAGAGCACAGGGGCTACTGAATGGTAACTGCAAACTTAGAGACACCGGAAAAGACTGCTGACAGCGTTCATGTTAACGCAGCACCTGTAAGTTTTCCGCGGAAGGCCATGAGTCGGGCTTCCGAATTTCGCAACCGCTTGTCTCCAGCCACCAAAATTAAGCTCAAGATTCTGCTGAGCGTGTTGATGTTCGCTAGCCTGTTCTTGTTTGGCAAAGTTGACCTCAATAAGGCTCAAGAAATTGCTGCGAAAGCCAATATGGGTATTTTGGCGGCCACAGCCATTCTCTTCCTATTCTCTTTTGTTGTAACGGCAAGACGCTGGCAATTGCTTACAAGAGCCCTGGGTTTCAACAAGCCGCTTTTTGAGCTGGTTAAACTCTATTTCGTCGGTGTTTTCTTCAACCTTTTCCTGCCCTCGACGGTGGGAGGGGATGTCAGCCGGTGCTATTACTTGACCAAAGGAACCGACCTTCACAAGGAAGGTTTCTACTCTGTCCTGGCGGACAGAGCCAGCGGGCTGGCTGTCCTTTTCTTGACCGCTACGGTCGGTTTGCTCTTGAGTCCCGACGCAGCTTCGCTGCCTTGGCAGTTGAAGTGGCCAGTCTTTGCCGGAACTTTCGGTACTTTCGTCGTCCTTCCTATGCTGCCGTTTCTCTCGCGCACCATGCTTGGTGAGCGAAACTGGATCTCGCGGCAACTAAACGACTCCGCTGCCACCGTATTCTGGAAAGACAAAGCGCTGATTCCCATTTCGCTTGTATGGTCCTTTCTTTCTCAGATCGTCATTGTGCTTTGCCATATCGGTGTGGGCATTTCGCTCGGATTGGACATTCCTCTCTGGTACTACTTCGTTTTCTATCCGTCGGTAGCCGTTCTGGGTTTTGTAACACCCAGTTTCAACGGCATTGGCATTCGTGAATGGGCCTATACCTATTTCTTGCTTCTGGTTGGCGTTGACCGAGCCTATGCCCTTACGTATGCGCTGATGTGGCTGGGGCTGACTACCTTTAGTAGTGTCTTTGGGGGGCTAGTGTATATCCTCTCGCATATGCAGCCGCCTCCAAAGAATATGGAGGAGGGCGCCAGCTTCTAAATGAAGCGGCGCGTGCCTTTAGGGATGCTCTTTGTAAGGCGACCATCTTGAGATCTTAATACCGTAAGTGATCTTTGTCGATTGCAACTACGTTGACGACTCTGCCGCAGCCGTTGGGGCGGACCAGCGCCAAAGAAGACCGCTCTTCCTTCTTGCTACGGGGGCGAGCGAATGATCGTTTTTATCAACGGGCCGTTCGGCGTGGGTAAAACTACCACTGCTCGGCTGCTCGTGGAAAAGTTGCCGCGAGCCACTTTCTTCGACCCGGAAATAGTTGGGGTGTGGCTCTCGCGTCTGTTCGGTAAGATGAAGCCTGTTGCAGACTTTCAGGAATACAACCTGTGGCCGTTTCTGACTGTTGAAATCGCGCTTTTTCTGGCGGGACCGCTTGGACGCACTGTCGTGATCCCTATGACTGTTACCGACTCGGTGCGGTGGTCATATATAAGAACGCGTTTGCAGGCGCGTGCGCATGCCTTGCATCTGTTTCGGTTGGTCTGCAGCGAGGAGACCTTGCGAAGCCGCATCGCAGGGAGACCGGAGTCCGAAGGGAACCACTCATGGTGCCTTGATCATGTGGAAAGCGGATTGTTGCTAATGCAAGATCCCTGGTTTGGCGAAAGTGTCATTACCGAGGGGCAAACACCACCGGAGGTGGCAAACCTGATTTTAGGCAAGCTCGCCTCAGCAGCTACGTGGTGATTGTCAAGGAATGTGCGCATGGCAGGTCCGTGTTACATATATAGTCTAAGTGTCCCTTTCCGTGTCGGCTGAAAAGCTGCTATCACTTCGAAGTCCCATGATTTCAGACATTGCCGGACCGCTACAATTGCCATCCCTGCAAGGTTTGCTAAGCCTGGCGGCCGAGCGTGGCTGCAAAGCCTACATGGTTGGTGGTTACTTGCGTGATGTTGTGATTGCACAACTTCACGGAAAGACGAAGTCCAAGACACCGGACTATGACTTTGTAATTGAAGGCGGGTCTGCCGTGGAGCTGGCGCGTGAAACCGCCGAGCGTTTGAGCGGACATTTTGTTTTGCTCGACGAGAGTTTCGATACCGCTCGCGTGGTTTTGGCTGACTGTCAGATTGATTTTGCCGGGTGCACAGGCTCCGGATTACAAGATGACCTGAAGCGTCGCGATTTTACAATCAACGCCCTGGCGCTAGACCCTGCTCATCCCGAGGTGTTGATTGATACCGTCGGCGGTATGGATGACATCAAGAGTAAGAGCGTTCGCCTCATATCGGAAGGCGCGGTTGTCGATGATCCTCTGAGAATATTGCGAGCCTGGAGGTTTGCCGCGTCGCTCGGGTTCAGTATTGAATCTGATACCAGGACCGTACTTGAGCGCCACATGAGTTTACTCAGTGGCGTCGCTTTGGAAAGGGTTAGCTATGAGCTCTTCGTATTGTTTGAGTCGGAGGATGCTGCCGTACATCTAAAGGATATGGGCAGTACCGGTGCGCTGGAGAAAATTTTTCCCGAGCTGAAAGCAACACGTCGAGTTACCTCAAATGCATACCATCACCTTGATCTTTTCGACCACCAGATCGAAGCGGTCAAACAATGCGAGGGTGGTTTCGCGCTCATGCCCGCGCGGGCGCGCCGGATTCTTACCCGGCCCATGGCTCACGGGCTCACCAGATTTGGTGCTTTGAAGATATCTTGTTTGCTGCACGATATAGGCAAACCGGATACATGGGTGATCACCGAAGAAGGTAAACACACTTTCATTGGTCATGACAAATTGGGCGCGGAGCTCTGTGTGCCGCTGGCCAGGCGCATGAAATGGTCGAAGCCACTTGAGCGTTTCGTGGAAAAAATGGTGCGGTGGCACCTGAGACCCGGTCAACTTTTTCACCAGGGAGACCCTACGGACAGAGCCATCCTAAGATTTTATCGAAGCATGGGCGAAGATGTGCCGGAGCTGATATTGCTGGCGCTGTCTGACTTTAGAGCTACTTGTGGACCGGGTTTGCAAGTGGGGCGCGAGCAAGCTGAGCAAAAATTGTTTGAACTTTTGGAACGTTACTTCGTCTATGTAGACGAGGCAGGAAACTTACCGCGACTGTTGGATGGCAAGGACGTTATGGCGTTGCTTGGTATCACTGCGGGCCCGGTAATAGGCAGCCTTCTGGAAGCGCTTGAAGAAGCGAAGCAGCTAGGTGAGGTTTCCAACCGCCGAGAGGCCGAAGAATTCGTCCGCCGGTTGCACGCAGAAAAGTATTCCAGATAACCAAAATACGCTTGGCAACTGAAATTCGAGTGTTAGAAAAAATCTTTGCGGGCATAAAGAATTCGTGGGGACCGGAAGTCCCGATTGTGAAATCCGAAATATCGGGCTAAAAACAGGCAGCTCGTCTGTAAAGCCGGTGTCTTATTCAGGGGTGGATTTATGAGCACTATTAAGAGTGAGAAGCTTCGCAACTACACCGTGATGGCACGGTTGGACGACGCAATTCCGTTGAACACGGAAGAATGGGTAACGGTTGAGCAAATCCTCAACCAAATCAGTGAGTTTGTTCCTCTGTCCATGCTCAATAACCTTACCGAAAACATAATCAACTACGCCGATGATCAAGCGCGCAGAGGCTATCTGCTAGGTCAAGAAGACCTGGTCTCAGAGATCAAAAAGAAAGCAACCAAGATTGCTTAACGGCTAACGTCTGCAAGCAATTGCAGTAAAAACGAATTTAAACAATTAGGGAAGGGCAGTTTAACTGCCCTTCCCTAATTGTTGTCCGCGGCTATGCCATCGAGCACCAAGTTGAATACCTGATCCGCAGATTCGTTTAGCAGGTGTGTTGCCGGCACCAGGTGCAAATCCTTGGGGGGACTGGCTGCACGGTACAACCTCTCGGCGGCGCACCGGGGCACCACGAAATCAAAAAAGCCGTGAATTAAATGCAAGCGGCGCGGTGCCAACTCCGCAACTTGCCCTCCGCCATACGTCTGGCTTGAAAGCGCAAACACCGAGACCACGCCCGGCTCGCGCAACGCCGCCGAAATCACCACTCCGCCGCCGAATGAATGACCAATCAATATGAATCGGCGTGCTCCTTGAGACCTGGCATATCGAATAGCCGCGCGTAACTCGTAAACCGATTGAGAGAAATCTCCCGGCTTTGTGAAACTGACATCGATAAAGCGGATGTCTCGCTCTTGTAGCTTTTCTGAAAGCCTTTCGTACAACTCATTTGCGGGAGAGTCGAATCCGCCTCCGACCCCGCCGACGGCAAGCACCGCCGTTGGTGCACTACTGACTTTATTGGTCTTAACTGCAATGACACCTTCGGGGGTGGCCAAATCTATGATTCGTTCCTCAGTCCCTTGGCGAACCCTGACACTGCTGGTTTGCGGCTCCAGGCTGTTGTCCGGCAGCGGATCTGCATCGCGATAGTAGGATGGCGGGGCGATTCCCGCGAACATAACAGGTTCAAACATTGCCCACGTCGAGAAATTGCCCGTCAGCGCCAGTAGTTCAATTAATATGATGCAGGGCGAGTAGCAGCCATGCGTTAAATCCCGCAATCGCTCCTTACAGAGGCGGGTAAATCGGTTCGGGTACTGCGCCGGATCCAACCTTGTAGGACCGGCGCACAGAGATGGAATAAAGGCGAGCACCATCAGTAATACTAGTGCATATAGGACGTTTATTGCCGGTGATATCGACATCAGCGAATCCAGATACAGAAACGCATAGGCGCCACCGAACCAAACTGCCAACTGCACTCCGGTCGTAATAACCAGTTTCGACGGGGGAACTCGGGGGCGGCTCTTGGTATCGGCTCTAGCTTTTCGGGTCATACCGAACCTTCCTGTTCACGGACCAGCTCAGCGCGCACTTCCATCAAAATGCGCCCGAGCATGTTCTTGCCGCTGCCATCGCCACCATCGGCCCAATAAGAGTCGTTGGCCGTGTGCTCGACCAGCCAAGCGTCTCCAGTTTCGAGCAATACTTGGCGAATTTTCGCGTGCTGAGAAAATTTTGCGCGAACAGCAGCACGCATGATGTCATCTTTGACAGACTCCCAGTCGGGACGTAACGATCGCTTTCTGTCTCGCCCCATGTCCGCCGCCTTCCCCGGCGAGGATGCTTGCCTGATTTGCTCGCGATCAGCCTCATCCAGAAACTTCTGAGCCTGAAAGTAATGTTCGGAAGTTGGCCACAAATCGCCTGCTATTGCTATAGGAAACGCAGCAAAGTTCGAGAAACAACCATACTCGTCTTTCTCTCTGTAGAACTTAATGGTCAGGCTCATGTTTGTGATTAGTGAAGGAAGTTGATCGGATTATTTGGCTTACCGTCTACGCGAACTTCAAAGTGCAAATGCGGACCGGTGGAAAAGCCTGTAGAGCCTTCGTATCCGACGACATCGCCTTTCTTGACGTTCTCACCTTTTCCTACGGCGGCCTTGCTCATATGAGCGTAAAGTGTAGCGAGTCCGTTACCGTGACCAACAATTACAACCTTGCCATAGCCACCATACCAGCCCGAATAAAGCACGTCACCGCTATCTGCCGCTTTGATGGCGGAATGATTGGGACCTGCAAGGTCGACGCCGGTGTGAAACTTCCGCACCCCAAAAATCGGATGTCGACGATAGCCGAATGGCGAAGTAATCGCTGCTCTCAAAGGCCAGCTCATAGTCCCGCTGCCCCTGGTGACCACTTTGTCGGTGGTCTTGTTTGCTCTCATCATCGCCATAATCTGGCTCTCAAGCTGACTAGACTCGCGGTTAAGTTGCTGCTCTGCTGCTTCATAGAATGCGCGCTGTGTGCGTAACTTGTCTGCAACTTGCTCCTGATCGGACTTTTCCTTGTTGAGAGCCAGAGCCTTCTTTGCGAACTCGGAGACAATATCTCCCAGTTTCATCTTCTCGCTTCCCAACCGGTTCTTTTGTGCTGCCAAGGCTCGCTCGCGTGCGCGGAGTTCGTCGATGAGACCTCGGTCCTGCTCGGCAATTCGTTCCTGGTAGTAGAGAACGTCCATTAGTTGTTGCAATGAGCTAACCTGAAACATCGCTTCCAATAGACCGAGACGCTGCCCTTCATACATTTCGCGCAATCGCACTGCTGCACCTTCCGACAAATTTTGCTCGGCATCGGCAGTCTTTGACAGGTTGGTTTCGCATGAACGAAGGTGCGTTTCTGTTTTGACAAGCTGATTTTTGTTAGCTTTCAGCTCGGTTGTGGTCGCTCTAAGCTGAGATTTGATTTTGTGAAGCTTCGCCATGGCGATGCGTTCTTTCTTTCGCACTCTTTCCGCATTCTCTCGCGCTTCTTTGCGTTTGCGCGCCACTTCCGCCAGATGCTTCTCGGCTTCTTGCCTGCTTGTATGGTGGTGACTTGCCGATGCTGGAGCGCTCGGGGCGAATTGAAGCATCGCCGCCGCCATAACACTTGCTGTTACGAACATCGATAAAGCACGATGTTCGCGATTCTTCCAAGCGTCGTTCATGGACACCGGCTTCCTATTTAGCGCTAGTGGGACTCCAAATTTCATAAACTCAGAACGTCAGTTTAACACCGCAGACATGCTTATCGATTGTGACGGCAAATGCGTGGAGGCTGCAACCTCCTGATAAGCTGCGGCAATTATCGCCGGTTTTGGGATTGGCAACCCAAAAAGAGTCTAATGATGGTCTTAACTTCCTGAGGATTCACCAATAGATGAGTCATACTTTAATGTCTCTCGTGAGAAGACTGATTGATCACCGCGCGTTATCAAGCAGTCTGAAGCTCTCAAACTCTGGCAGTTTCGAGACCTCCGCTGAAATGAAGCCCATCATTTATTGATTAGCGGAATTTCAGCTTCCGGGACCGAGAGTGAGCGAGAAAAGTTCTTCGAATTTTCCTCTTAACAAGTCTCATCTCCTCGCGATTCAGTCGCCTGTATATGCAAGCACTATCCACCTAAAGGACAAGCGTGATTATGTTGAAAGAAATAGCCAAATTTCCCTTGCGCATCAAAGGTGTCACCTCCAAGGAAGCCATTGAAGTAAAGAGCCCGTTCAATGGCGAACCGATCGCTGCTGTAGAGCAGGCGGATGAGGCGGCTATCAAATCAGCAATCGCTCAAGCCAAAGAGACTTTTGAAACGGTTATGAGAAAGCTGCCGGCGCATAAGCGCTCGGAAATCCTTGCTCGAACCGCCAGAATTCTTAGTGAGAGGCACGAAGATTTCGCGCGTACCATTGCGATGGAAGGTGGAAAGCCTATAAAGGATGCTCGCATTGAAGTTGCGCGTGCAATTTCGACTTTCACCATTGCTTCTGAAGAAACTCTGCGATTAGATGGCGAGCAACTGGCCATGGATCGCCAACCCGGCAACGAAGGACGTCTCGGCATCGTGATGCGCGAGCCTATCGGTGTTATCGGCGCGATCACTCCATTCAATTTTCCGCTAAATTTGGTGGCTCATAAACTCGCGCCTGCGTTTGCATCTGGATGCACAGTGGTGCTGAAGCCTGCAAGCCAAACTCCCGTATCCAGCTTGAAGCTGGCTGAAGTTTTGACCGAAGCAGGCTTGCCGGAAGGCGCTCTGGTCGTGACTCCCTGTCGTGGAAGCAAGGGGGGCGCTCTGGTGAAAGATCCGCGACTTGCCATGCTTACTTTCACAGGTTCGCAGGAAGTGGGTTGGGACCTTCGTCGTCAGATTGCTCCAGGCACTCGAATCATTTTGGAACTCGGCGGCAATGCCGGATTAGTCGTACACGACGATGCCGATATCCTTGCCGCAGCCCGAGCCGCCGCTCGTGGCGGCTACGTCAACGCCGGTCAAACTTGCATCTCCGTTCAGCGAATCTATGTACAAGAGAAAAAGTACGACGAATTTCTGACGCACTTTGTCGATCTCGTCAAGAAATTAAAGGCCGGCGATCCGCTCGAAGAAACAACCGATGTTGGACCTATGATTGATGCCGGCGCTGCCGACAAGACTATTGAGTGGGTTAAGGAAGCTACTGCCGGTGGTGCTAAATTGTTGGCCGGTGGTTCGAAGCAAACCAACAGTAACGTCGTCGAGCCTACAATTTTGGTAGACACGAAGCCTGAGCTTTCTGTCGTATGCCGGGAAGTGTTCGGTCCGGTTGTTGCCGTAATGAAGTACAAGGATATCGATGAAGCGATCAAGTTGATGAATGATTCACGGTACGGTCTGCAGGCCGGCGTGTTCACCAGCAATCTGGAAATCGCATTTAAAGCTGCTCGTGAGATTGATGCCGGTGGTGTTATGGTGAATGACGGACCCAGTTTCCGTGCAGACCATATGCCGTACGGAGGGAGAAAGGAATCAGGCGTGGGTCTGGAAGGCGTACGCTACGCCATGTCCGAAATGACTCAGCCCAAATTCATCTGCTTGAATCTGCCGCAGCTCTAGACTTCCTGCTGCCCGGATTCTACTTATTCGCATAAACGCGGAGCTTGTGTTCAATCACCATGCTCCGCGTTTCGCTACTGGCACCGCGAGTGCCACCGTGCCGTCTCATCGGTGTATGCCTGATGGAGGCAATCGGTAAAGGAAATTAGTTCTGTGGCGGGAATCAGCGGGCTGATCGGACGAGCCTTCTGCCAGGCTGGCAGACATTGCATACTCAGGGCGCCAGGCGTACGATGAAATCTTCGGCATTGTATCGTCGTTGACGTTTGCTTTGCTTTGCTTCGATGCCATGCTGGTTGAGCGGAATCTCTTCACCTGCGCGAGTGAATCTGCTAATGGCTGTTTCTCTAGTCGCTCTGGCGCTTTTCGGTCGGCGCTCCATCATCAATATGGAAGTGGGAATGGATTCATACGCTAATTGCGTGTTGTGTTCACACGATGTTCACGTTCGCGCATTTTTTTTCCTTGCCTTGAAAATTATTGCGGTGGAATGTTTTCGGTGTTCACGCAATGTTCACACTTTCTCTGTAGGAGAGTCGAGTAACTTACTTCAAGCATAGTCTGTTTGATTTGAACTGTTTTCGTTCACGCCATGTTCACGTGGAAATGCCCTTGTAAAGCCAAAGTTCGGTGATGACTGCTGGCAACATGCTCGCTTTGATGATACTAGCGATGATGGCTGGACCCTGTTTCAATCAGTCACTTGGTTTTCTTGCCTGGATCTTGCGCCAATCCCGAAAAGGCCATTAGGCAGAGCCATATTGGCGTTTCTTGCAATCTGTGCGATGACTCATGTCTGCGTACTGGTCTTGCTGTTCGCAAATAAAATTTCGCTTGCTAAGTAAAATTACAGGGGCTGAGCGTTTCGCTGAGAATGCTCGGATCGATTGCAGTGTAAGGGACCTCGATGCGAGTGTTGTCCTTAGTCCTCAGCGTAATCGCCGCAAGTCGGCGGGTTCCCAGACTGAGGTTGCAGGATTATAATATCCGTACAACGTTCTCTGCAGTTCGTTGTTAATGTGTGAGGCCAATGGGATGGTTTTTGCAATTGGCACCCCCGAGCTGGAGTCAGAAGAGTTATGGAATTACCTGAGTCATTCGCAGCAGTATGCTGCTCAGTCCTTAGAGAACGCCGTCTGAAGCTCGGTTTATCACAGGAAGAATTAGCACGTCGCTCTGGTCTTGCCAGATCTTATATATGCGATGTAGAGCGTGGCGCCAGGCATCCAGCCTTGCGAAACGTTGCAATACTTTCTGCGGCGCTAGAAATTTCTACATCTGATCTGATCAGCGACGTAGAGCTAGCGTTGGCATCGCGCGTCGATGTGGCTAAGCTGAAGGAATCTCAAATTGAAGCAGGGCTTCAAACCGAAATAGTCGAGTATTTGCACAGCTGTCTCAACGACGGTGTTGTAATCGCCGATCAAGATGGATTTTTGTTGTACAACCAGGCCGCTGAACAAATCCTCGGACTTGGTAAAAAAGACATGAAACCTAGTGAGTGGGCTCAAGCTTACGGGGTGTACCGTGATGACGGCGTTACCCCCTTTGTCAGCGCTGATCTACCGCTTTCTCGCGCTTTGAATGGTGAGTCGCTCGATCATGTGAAAGTTGTTATTCGGCATGAGAATATGCCCGAAGGTCGCACGATTTCCGTTCGCGCACGCCCAATTATGGACGGTTCCGGGCAACCGGCAGCTGGCATGGTTTTGTTCAAGGAAGTACCCGGGAATAATGCCTGAGGTCTACTTCTCTCGGGTGAGCTGATGCGTGCGCCCTCGAAAAAAATGTTGAAGCCCGCTTGCCGTGTAATGCTGCTTGCGGGCTTTCTTTTTTGCATTCTTGTGAGCGGCGATCAAAGTGTTCATAGCGAAACTGCTACTGAGCAAAACCTTGAGAAGCTCTTGAATAAGGTTGATCAACCGAAGTATTTCCCTCCGCTGTCACCCTCAGCGGAACAGGGCGCCCCTGGTCGTCCGGAGACACCTCAAAATTGTCCGTTGCCGCAGCAATATTCTTCGCCGTCCGACAGCTGCGGTGGACGGGGAATCTATACGCCATCCGCATACAATTACCAGGCTCCGCCGCCAGGTCCGATCCTGCCGGCATTTCGTTCTCTATCTTCTGCGCCGGTTTCATTCCAAAGTCGTGGACCTGTAAACTACGACAGTCCTTTGAATGCTCTGAGTCATTCCGTTCTGTGGCGTAACCTTGCCAATTCTGGATATGGCGGCGCTGGTCCGGGGCTGCCGGGAGGCAATCCGTTCAATCTGTCTCCGTTCGGAATGCTTCACTATATGCTGGACGATACAACATATGTGTCCGATGCGAATCCAGTGACTCTGTACGAAGTGCAAAATGATCTCGCAACTGCAAGGCAGCAGTCCGCGCTGGCTCAGGCTGCGGCTCAACGCGCGCGATATGCATCTACCCCTGAGGAACGCGAGCAAGCCGCTCAGCAAGCTCGGTACTATGCAGGTGTGGCTCGTGTAGCTGCTCAACGTGCCAAGTCGCAATCGCAAATGGGCTCTCTCAACCCGGCGGACGTTGCAGCTGCAGCAGCGGAACAAGCGGAGGATGCCGCCAACTTTGCCAATCAAGCATCTTCATACACGCGTCGATAGCAAGGGCTCCGGTCCCCCGGATTATGCGTTCATCTTTTGTCCGCATGTACCGCAGAACTTTGCAAGGCGCACCATCCACGAACTGCATTTTGAGCACTGCACCTTCGGTGGTGCTCCGCTCACTGCCAGATCCGGTAACTTCATGCCAACTGATTTCTTTCCCGGCCGCAAAGCTGCCACTGCTTTGGCGCTTCCGGAAAGCATTTGGTGAATTGACTCAACCCAAATCATTTGTGACAACAAGTGTGGCAGTGCGTGGAGTTTCGGGTCGAGCGGAAGCGCTCCGCAGTGCAGACCGACAACGCCACCATTCTTGAAAATTGGGCAGCCCGCCGACTTATAGGGAAGGGTGATGCTGTGCAGCAAGTGCCAGGGATCATTCGGTCTGAGCAAACCTACCAGGTTTCCCTTGCGAAGTTGGGCGCGACCTGTGGTCGGGTGGACGGTCAGGGCTGTAGCTTCATCCCACGGAGAAAGTAGCATGTGTGGAGCTAGTTCTAGCGGCTGTGATGGACTCAGTCCATCATCCTCCATAAAGGGAATTTCGATTATTTGTCGGCTTCTGTAGAGTTCATCAAGCGCGCGAAAAATTGAATAATCATCTTGGTTTACAACTTCCCAAAGTTGATCGATTGAGACTCCGCCATCCAGATAAGGCCACAATCTTTCGGCGTCGTCTTGCACCTCCGCAGAAAGGGCTGATAAATTCAACACTTCAACTGCGCGCACATATGAAGCGCCTTCACCGCCCAAGCCAAGAAGCAAGTTCGGAAGTTCATCCATGCGCCGATGCGATTCAAGTAATAGACTGTCGGTATTGCGAACAATAGTCGCTAGCACGGTCCAATCGGGTTTCGCTTGCGATTGGAAATGGAACTGTCCGGAAATGTGGTGGCTGAACATCTGATAAACGGCCGCTTCGTTGGAGAGATTTCCGTATTTAGCAAATACAACTCTGCCGTCGCGGCAAAACAATTTGGCGATGGGGCGGTTGCGCTCATCGGAAATAACCAGGCAGCCATCTTTTCTGGCATTTGTTATTGTTTGCACCACCAAAGCCAATCCAAGTTCATCGACAGGTCCGGCTAACCCCTTCAGGCGTGGCGGTGGCGCCGTACTGACTTTACGGTTAAAAGACGTTCTTGATTCCTGATCTATATCAGACAAACCGCGCGAAAGTTTTAAGATCACTACGTTGTGATCCTGTAGCGCCATCGCGGGCACTGGCTCGACCAGTGAGCGCTCTGCCAGTTCGAAAGCGCCTTTCTGATCAAAGCGCGGATGAAAGGATACGTCCTTAATCTCTAGTTCCTGATTCATGGCAGGAAAGCGGACTTTGATCGCCGAGAGGAAGTCGGTGTAGAGAATGATATGGTGAGCGGTGGTTACAGCCTGATTCTCCCCTACGAGCCAAACCGTGCCGAAAGGCTGCTCCTTCTGCATACAACGGTCTATCAACAAACCGGTGGACCGGGCAAACTTTTGTATTTCCGGTGCGGATTGTTGCGACGACATCAAAGCTCCTCAATTTGTGCCTAAATGATACTCAGTTATGTTCCCCGAAAACAAGAACGACTAATCGCGGTTACCATTTTTGCCGTTAGAGCCGGTGATTAGGGCGGTTGCCAGCAAATTGTCAATTAGTCCCCGATCTGATGACAACGTGCATGCAGGATCGGTGCGAGCGGCCTCACCAGTCAGAGCAAATGCCTGGCAACGGCAACCACCGAAATCGATCTCGCGTTTGTCGCAGGATCTGCAGGGTTCCCCCATCCAGTTCGTGCCGCGAAAGGCGTTAAATGCTGGAGATTCGAACCATATCCAACGTAGCGGTTGGTTACGAATATTCTCGAACTTCATGGTCGTGATGCCGTAAGCCCCGGCGCACGGAAGAACCGTTCCGTCGGGGGCAACTGTCAGTTGCAGATTCGCCCATCCACCGTTGCATGGTTTCGGGAACGACTCATGCCAGTCGGGTTTGATATAAACCAATGAGAGCGAATCGCCGTAGATTCGACGTAACGAGTTGACCTGCGTTTCAGCTTCCTGCACCATGCTTGGCTCTATCTTCAAATGTTCGCGATTCGCTAATGCCAGTCCGTGAAATTGGACGTGGGCCAGCTCAATTTTGTGCGGTTGAAACTCCGCGCATAAGGTCACCATCTCTGTAATCTGTGCAATGTTTAGCTTGTGAAGAACAATGTTCCAGCTAAGAGGAACGCCCGCTTGTTGCAAATGCCGTGCAGCATTTAACTTTGCTTCCACGGATCTTCGTCCGCAGACAGCTAGAGCCGTGTCGTCCAAATGTGATTGCAAACTTAGCTGGACATTGTTGATGCCACTGCGGGCAATGGCGTTGCTTCTTTCTGCGCTCAATCCGATACCACTGGTAATCAGATTAATGTAGAAGCCGAGAGCCGAAGCGTGCGCTGCTAGTTCCTCCAAATCGGAACGAAGCAGTGGCTCTCCGCCGGACAGATGAAGCTGGATCGCGCCCAGCTCCCTTGCCGTGCGAAGTACTGTTTTCCATTGATCGGTCGTAAGCTCCGTCTCTGCGCCTTTCAAAGCAACGGGATTTGAACAGTAGAGGCACGCCAACGGACACCGATGAGTTAGCTCGGCCAGCACTCCATATGGTGGGTTGATCTGCGATGACATGAGGATAGTCTAGCGGATTAGTTCATCAAAAAGCTTGTTGACCGTGATGCCTTTGAGAATGTACCTCATTGGCGGGTCGCCATATTCGACTACGATATTGTTCCAAAGGTAGGGTTTTAAGTTGACGACAGTATTGCTGCTCCTCGTTATGCTCGCTTGATCCAACGATTCCTGAGCGCGTCTTCGAGAAAGCTGCGGCTGTCGTGCGCTACTTCATCGCCTTGGTAGGTCTTCGATGTGAGCGCGATGATCTCCGCTGCTTCGTGCGCTCCATCGCACAGAGACAAAATGTATGCTGCTGTTTCATTTAGCTCCACTACCATTTCGGGAAGCAACAGCAAAGTAATGCCCCTGACCTGATCGTGTTGTAAGCGAGCAATAGTATTGAGTATAAGCGGCGCTGAATTCGCTTCTAGTTGCATCCTTTCTCTCTGTTACAGTGTAGCTCGATTGCGTCCAGCAGTGACCAGAGTACATCGCATTTGAAACTGAGGCTTCTTCGCACCTGCTCCTGGTGTTCGGGAGTTCTTGCATTTTCCAGAACTAGCCTCAGCGCGTGATCGCAGTCTGCCGGTGCCTGTGTTAGCCTCTTTGAAAAGTATTTCAGTCCGCTCTCTGCTATCCACGGGTAATGCTCGCGCATCGCAACCATGCGATCTGAAATCAGCGTCGGCGAAAACATTTCGGTCAGAGACGAGGCCACAGCCTCAAGCCATGAGTTGTTGCGGCAAAAATTGACGTAGGCATCGACGGCGAAGCGCACGCCGGGCAAAATGCTGTTAGAATCCAGCATCTGCGAGCGTCCGATACCAGCTGCTTCGCCGAGGCAGAGCCAGGCTTCGATTCCGCCGGGCTCACCGGTATCGTCACCGTCGTGATCTTTTATGCGCTGAATCCAAATACGGCGGTCTTCGCGATTTGTTAGTTTGGAAAGTACAACAGCGTCTTTTATTGGAATCTGCGATTGATAGTAGAATCTGTTCTTGATCCAAGTCCTGACTTCATCTGCGCCCAGCTTGCCCGCGTGCAATCGCAAGTGCAATGGATGCTTGTCGTGGTACTTCTTCGCTCCGATTTCTTTGAGCTGCTTCACAAAATCGTCCGGTGTTTGCACGGGCAGAAACGAGCACCCTGGCGACTTTTCGATCGGAGCATTGTCCCTGTCACAATCGGGTTTTGACGTATCTATTTGATTACCGCTCATAAACTTAGACCTCAATGAGCATGCCATCGCTTGCAAGAGAAATGCCTTTCGGAAGGGGGCATTGATGATTCTGCATCAGCAAAGGATTAGTGTTGTTGATGTGAACCAGGTGGACAGGAGGCCTCTTCTTCAGCGAAGAGACACATTCTATCAGTCCAGCGGTGCCCGAAAGAGGCACGTGTCCACATTCTGTTGCCGTGCGCTTAGCAATGCCGAGTTTGGACATTTCATCCTCTGTCCAGAAAGTCCCATCGATGAATGCAATAGTACTGCCTTCCAAAACGCTAGCTAAGGTAGATGACCATGCTTCGACTGCCGGTGCGTAGAGTACTGAACGTCCGCTGTCGTTATCACGTATCGCGAGCCCGATAACCCACTCCGACGACGCCTCACCAATCGCCTCGACGTATCGCGGTCTCTTTTGTCCCGCGATAAAGGGAGTTATTGAAATGGCGCCGTTTTCAATGTTAAAGCTCTGGTCGCATCGAATGGTGCTCCATGTCATCGAAGCATAGTTGCGAAGCAATCCGTCGATCGGGAATGCGTCGTGCAACGTCTTTCGAACGCACTCCGTAGCGTAAATTTGCAGGTTGCTTTGTTCGCGAAGAACCAGGAGTCCAATGGTATGGTCCATTTCCGCATCGGTAAGAATTACCCCGCGCAGTCTGGTTTCGCGAAGACCGGGACCCGGTGTCAACTCTTGCGATTGCTCGATTTGAGCAGCAATGTCGGGTGGGGCATTGATTAGGGTCCAAATTTCGCCTGTTGCGCTGAGGGCCGCGCATGCGTGCAGTCTCCTCCGAACCGACCCGTCGCGAGCCGCGTTGCATCCGGCACAGGCGCAATTCCATTGTGGAAAGCCGCCACCAGCTGCGGTGCCGAGAATTTTGAAAAGCACGAAGCACTCCTAAGCCTGGTAAAAATACCCGGTTACTTCGCTGCCACAGTTTATCGACTTATACTCGGGTTTGACCCATTGCCGCTTTGCCGCATTGTCTAGCATGACCGGCGTGACGACAGGGCTTCTGCTTCCGCGCGGGCTCTTGCTGCCCTGTCGCGGTGCCGGTGCGCTGGTTGCTGTCCCTAAATCTTTAGCTGAGTCTTTGAGTGTCATGCAGGCTCCTCAATCACACATACCTAACCGCAATAATATCATCCCGCGCTGAGTATCGGGATAACCTCCGTTTGTATTGGACTGCCGGCGACAATTACTTCCGACTTGCCGACAAAGACGTCAATTTCGCTCCTGATCCCGAAATCCGGTAAGTAAACGCCCGGCTCAATCGAGAAACACGTATCGGCAATTATTCGCCGATCGTCCTTAGTTTCGAGGTTATCGATGTTTGTGCCGTTGGCGTGAACTTCTCTCCCGATGGAGTGTCCCGTGCGGTGAATGAAGAATTCGCCGTAGCCCTTTTCTGTAATGAAATTGCGCGCTGCGTCGTCGACTTCATAACCGTGAAGCTGGCGACCTTCTTTCACTGCGTTCTTGACCATGTTCAACGCTGCGTCGCGTCCGCCACTTACTACGTTGAAAATTTTGGTGTATTTTTCAGGCACGCTTTTTCCGACGAACCCCGTCCACGTGATGTCTCCGTAGATTGCGTTGGCAGGCTGGCTCAGTTTTGCCCACAAGTCGATCAGGACAAAATCGTCGGCGCGAATAACCGAATGATGCTCTGCAGTCGGCTGATAATGAGGCGAACCGCTATTTGCATTTACTGCGACAATTGGATCTGAGTTGCTCTCCATTCCCCGCTCGCGAAACTGGTGCACGATAAATTGTTGGATCTCGTACTCAGTCACACTGCGACCCGCTTCAATTGCCAATCGAATCTGAGCAAATGCTTGAAAGACGATCTCCCTTAAACTCTCGACGGCTTGAAGGTGCGTTGCCCGTTGTGCGTCGTTCATTGTTGCTTCAAAGTGTGAAATTAGATTCGCCGACGACGAAACATGCAATCCCAATGAACGAACCAGTTCAACGATTCCGGCATCCACGCGCGAAACGTAAGGCACCGCATTCATGGGCGAATACTGCATCGCGACGTTTTTGACGTTTTGCAGCAGGACCGCGAGCTGTTCGTGCATCTGTTTCCAGCCCAGATACACTAGTCTCTCGCCCGGCAGAGTGTCCAGCGCGCTCTCTTCTATCCTATGCACAAGTTTGCGCGGTTCGCCTTTCTGCGGAACCAGATAGAACCAGCGACGCGAGAAAAAGTGTGAATCATTAAGCCCCAACACACGCAATGCCAGGTCGTCGTTTCCGTGAAAGAAATAGAACAGCCAAGCGTCCAGCCCTTCATCCTCTAGTGCTCTCTGAATCGCGCCGACGTCCATGGTGTTTCTCCGCAGGCAAGATAGTTAGTATGTCAGCGCTTGCTTCGCTGATGGCGCTATTGTCTCGCGGCGGCGCGCAAATTTCCATATTGTTGCTTTTCAAGCGAGCCTCTTCGGGAAGCGCGCTTCTTTGAATCATCCCGTGCCGTATAATTGACGGTTTCGGATTGAGGGGCGGCGATGTCATTCAGATTCAGGCGTTTGTTTTTCTCGGTGACCTGCACCGTGGTGGTTCTGGCCGGGGTGCTGTTGCCGGTGCTGGCGGCTCCAGCGAACATTGTGACGCTGTTTCGCTCGAAAGATTATCTCTCGCGCAGTTACCAGGTTCAGAACTTTCAAGACACTCTTTCTCTACAGCCTTCGCAGCAGAACCTCCCCCTGTCGCTCAATCTCTACAACGGTTCCCATGAAGCACCATCCTTTAAGTGGTTTCGCCTTATTATCGGTGGCTACACTCTGGCAACCGAGAAGAACCTGAATGGACGGGAAGAAGGCAGCATTGATGTCACCGGGCAGATTCCCGGCGGAGACACTCAAATTATGGTTGAGGCCGGTGGCGTGCCCGGAGCTTCGCTGATTTGGACTCTGACAACGCCGCGAGTGACCGTTGATCGCATTGAGCCGCAGAGCATCAAAGCCGGCGACACAGTCACTATATACGGTACCAACTTCTCGGCTGTCGCCAATCAAAACATGGTGTTGTTCAATAACAAGCAAGCGCAAGTCTTGTCGGCCAGCACTACTCAGCTTCAGGTCAAAGCTCCAGCGAATCTCGGTGCGGGGATCGACAGCGTGCAGGTGAACACCAACAACCTTGTCGCTAATGCTATGGAGATTATGGCAACTTCGCTGCCTGTGCCGGAACTTCTAAGCACTGATTGTTGGATGGCACCGCCGGGAGGAAACATAACAATTACCGGGCGTAACTTCCGCGCCGGAACGAAAGTCTATTTTCAGGATGTCCAAGCGCAGGTTGTTTCGCAGTCCGCCACTCAACTGGTGGTTATCGTTCCCGCCTGGTCTTACGGAAACAGTCTGAACATTCCGCTGACCGTGGTGTCTGATGGAGTGCGTTCGAAGAACTCGATACCGTTTGATATTGGACCGATGTATCACGGTGCAATACCAACCGTGCAACCAGACTGAACATTACTGGAAATCAGTTCAATGAAGACCCGTTGCCCGTTTGGCGCTTGTGCTCACATATTCGATGCTGCCGATGACATGGCTTATAAGCCAGGCTTTTGTGCCGCCTGCTCAAGACCGATTACGATTCGATCGCTTGAGCGCCATGAAGCTGTTGATCACGTGGTTGAAAAACATCGAGCAAACGGAAGCCTCTTTCTACCTGAACTGTTCGCGCAGAAGTCGCCGCTGCCTCGCATCGTTGCGGTGCTGGAGGACATTCGCAGTCTTTGGAATGTGGGGTCAATGTTTCGAACCGCTGACGGCGCAGGCTGTCAACATCTTATCCTCACTGGAATCACCGGGTATCCTCCGCGCAAGGAGATCGAGAAAACCAGTCTGGGTGCGGAAGCCGTTGTATCCTGGAATTATGCGGCTAACAGCATGTCCGTGATTCCTGAATTCAAGAGGCTGGGGTACCAGATATTGTCCCTGGAGAAGGACGAGAAAAGTCTACCGTTGTCTACAGCGCTAAGAAAGGACCTGTTGCGTTTTCCTCTCTGCATTGTAGTTGGCAACGAAGTCACCGGACTCTATCTCGAAACGCTGGAGGCATCGGATTACATTTGTCATCTGCCGATGAGAGGTATGAAAACCTCTTTGAACGTTGCTGTGGCGTTTGGCATTGCTGCTTATAAAATCGCTGAGTCAACAGACTTGCTCTAGTTGTAAATATCCTCGGAGACTGATTCTTCGGGAGTGTACGGCGACGGTGGTCGAATCATGGCATAATGTAGCCTGGTGTTCCTAGCCCTAAATCGCGCGAAAGGTTTTCAGGAAATGACGCAGATAATTGAATCACTTGCACGCAAATTACTATTACCGACTTTGGCCATTACATTGTCTGTGGGAGTCCTTCCTGTGTCAGCTGCGGATGGCGGCAAACAAACCGACTCCAGGATTTCTGCAGCACAGCCGACAGCCAATCCAGTCAAAACGGCTGCTGCGACTGAAGAGCGCCAGTTGCGCCAAATGGGTGAAGCCATTAAACGTGTGCGCAGAGCCGCAGGGGACCTCGCTTCGGAGTGTACGCAACCGCTCGAAATGGTTGGCGAAATTGATATCATCGGCACTGACGTCATTCCAATAATGCCGGCTACTGCTGAAGGATTCGGCAACCAGTACATTCCGCCTCGGCCGAAATACGTGAATCTGCACATGAGCCAGTTGGGTAGTTTGATTCCAATTCTGGAAGATGACATCAACACACTCACGATTCCCGACCAGGAAAAGGAATTTGCCACGCCGCTTTTGTCTGATGTACAAACCGCTCTGGCAGACATAAAAAAGCGCTATACGACGTTGCAGGGACTGACCGCTAAATCCGGCGACTATAATGCGACGAACATAGTCAACGAATGTCGCGGTATTCACGCTTCAACAAGTCAGATTGATTCGGACCGCAAGAAGTTGTTGCACGAAGAGAAGAAAATTGAGAAAGAGAACAAATGACGTCTATGTTCGACCATCCCACCCCGCCATCGGTTAAGTTCGACGAAAAGTTAGTTGGCAAGCTAGTCAATTTCGATGTGCGGGAGGATATCCCGGATCAATGGCGTAACACCCCCATTGAAGCGTTCATTATGTCTCAGAACTTCGGCTGGCCAGTGCAAACCACCGGCCAACCGCAAGTTCTCATTGCCACTTGCATTGAGTTTCGTTATTCCATGCCCGTGCCGCGTAACTATGCTTATGTGATTCGACGAGCCAGCGGACGCGTGATTGGATCGGAGTTTAGCGTTGGCTATACGATGGCTAAGGGCGTGAAATACCTTTTGTTGATTGGTCATAATGATTGCGGCATGTCGAAGGTCTCAAGCGTGGCTTCGGATGTTGTTGACGCATTTGTCGAGCAAGGCTGGCGCAGGGAAACCGCCGAAGAGTACGTGCGAAAGCATGGCAACCGGCACGCGATTAAGGATGAGCTGGAATCGTTAAAGGATGAATATTTGCGATTACGGAAAATTTTTCCGAGACTGAAAATTGCTCCTCTGTTTGTTTGCTTGTACGACAGCAAACTCTATCTACCGAAGTGGTATGAAGAGCTCGATCGCGCCTTGCGCTACGAAGTGAACTTTGAAGTTCCCGACGATCTAATTCGAGGTTTGCCCTAGTCCGATTTTTTTTCGGAATGTTTCTTACCGTCTCTTTGTTGCTCTAGTGCTTGAGCGATAATGTCTTTAATGCTAGATGGCGTCTTGGCGACGCACTTGAATGTTTCGCTCGGCGGATCGGCGCTATGTGCGACACACGCCGTATGCTCCGGCGGCGGATCGGTGCTGCGTGCAACGCACTGGGTGATCTCCGGCGGCGGATCGGTGCTGCGTGCAACGCACTGGGTGATCTCCGGTGGCGGATCGGTGCTGCGTGCAACGCACTGGGTGATCTCCGGCGGCGGATCGGTGCTGCGCGCAACGCACAGCGTGATCTCCGGCGGCGGATCGGTGCTGCGCGCAACGCACAGCGTGATCTCCGGCGGTGGATCCGTGCTACGTGCAACGCACGCCGTAATCTCGGGCGGCGGATCGGTGCTATGTGCGACGCACAAAGTGCGCTCGCTCGGAGGATTGGGTTCAACAATGCTGACACATTGAAACATTTGATTTAAGGTGCGATTAAGCTGCAGTCCACCCTGAAGGAACTGTCAAATGAACTGTGTCAATTAGGTGAGCCAGGTTTGGGTTTTACTTCTTTGAACCGGAACGGAAATGACA
>JAIELX010000015.1 GCA_019752635.1 Candidatus Obscuribacterales bacterium
GTTTAGGACTTTGCGGAAAACTTCCGGAAGAATAGCTGCCATCTCATAATCTCGCGTTGCCAGCACAATTTCGCCTCGCATCTGAGACGGCTCCAACGCGGGCTCCGCAACAATCCGAGTGATATCGGTAAGAATATTCTGCAACGGAACAGAGAGACTCAATGCACGAGCAGTCAGTGTCATGCCCCCCGCTCCTTTGACCAGAAGCGGATCCTTGAACATAACTCGCAGGCGCTGCAGGGCTCGGCTCATTGCTGGCTGGCTCAAGCCCACACTGTCTGCTGCACGCGTAACGTTTCGCTCGTCGAGCAGCGCCTTCAGAGCAACCAGAAGGTTTAAGTCTAGTGAGGATAGATGCACGTCGCGCATGAATCTAATATAGAATATGCACTTGGTGAATACAAGAGGGCTGCAGTTCTTCCTGGTGCTCGCGACCTTCCGCTCACAAGCTCATTTCGGTGTGAGCTTGAGTCGACGGTGCTCCCGAGTCTTCATGGCACTGCCGGTGGTGAGAACTTTGAGAGTAATAAGATCTCTTCTTGAGCTTTTCCATCACCGCGGTTTTCAACTTATTCGACTAGGATTTACGAGCTATCGTGCGGCGGAAACCTTGCAGAATTATGTCATCTGAATCGGGTGGTTGGTGACTTATTGGCGCCGTTATGGTGTATGTATGTCCGTCGGGACTAGCAGCAAAGGAGAATGCCTTTGCCGTAGTGGACGGAACATAGACGATATGACACACGCCGGTACTTGGAATTACGTCTTCTCGAGCTAATGTCGAGCTGATCATGTTCAAATAGGTTATGGCGAGTTCGAAATTACTCGAATCACACTTTGGTGCGTCTGGTCTGATGGTAAGCGTTACTTTGCCTTGCCAGCTATCCAACATACTCTCGATCTTCGACGTCCACTCCGCCTTGTCGCCCATGCCGCTATTCTCAAAATACATAACATCACCATACCCCATCTTTTTGCCGTAGCTCACAAGGTCCTGCGTTATATACCCGAGCGATTGAATGCCGCGTTGATCCGTCGCGGTCATGCGAGACCACCATTCCGGGGATAGGTCCAGTTTAATCAATCGTTCGCATATCAATGGTCTGGCGACTTCGCCAACGGTGTACTCTCTTAGCGACTGCGCCATCTCCTGCATTTGTCCGTTGGTAGCCGCAGCGAGAGTCGCTGAAAAGCATGAATTCAAAAGAATCGCAGCGATGCTGAGGACAAACATGCTCACTCTGGTTTTTTTGCGCATAAACACCTCCGATTTGGTGCATTCACCTTGAGGGCTGGGGAAGAGTTTTAAGTTATCATGCATATTATTTGGAAAATGTTGGGTTTCATGCGCAAGTGCTAAGTAATCGAAGGCGATCGCTCACGTTGAAAGCGGTCGGCGGTCTACGGCGCGGCAAAGGTGATGAAGAGCGCCACGTGATTTGACTCGGTCACTTGATCGAGAGAGTTTCCATCATCAATTTGGCGGAGTAAGTCGTGAAAAAGAAATTCGCTTGGGTGCCAACTGCCTAAGTATCGCGGACCATGTCATTGTTCCTGCAAATAGTCCGCAAGTGCAAAACGTACTTCTTCAACTTGGGGTCAGTCTTGGCTGCTGTGTATCAGATGGACCCGTTTCCTAGTCCCTTCCATTACTGCATGCAAAACTCTCAAATAATTCCGTACTCCAGAGACGCTAGCCGATCTGCTTACCATAAATAGTGGTCGCACTTCGTCGAGTGAAATGTGCGCTCGTCCCAACAAGAAAGCCAATACCAGAGTTGCGCTTCGTGCATTGCCGTCAAGGAAGGGATGAAAGAAGCAGACATCGAAGTATGCTCGAGTTGCCACGGAAGTCAGTGGTAATGTCGATTGGTTGGATTGCAGCAAGCATTGATTGAACAACTGTTCGGTTGTCTCATCAAATCCATAGTATTCACGTCCCTGTTTTGCAAATGCCGGTGCGTTTCTGAAGGTCACGAATTCACAATCTAAAACGATTCTTTGCCAACCACAGAGTAGTTCGAAAGAAATTTGGGTTTGTTCTTTCGCATCAATACGAACCTGCTGAATGGCCTTCAATAACTGCACCGCTTTCGCTTGTCCACTTTCTCGAACAAATTCTTGAATGTATCTCAGATGTCCGTCGTGTTTTCCAGTTAGAGGTGGCGTATCTATCCCGTGATTATGCCAATCAAAGGAATCTCGGACTGTCATCCATTCTTGAAGAGTGTCTCGCATTAGTCATTCAACCTTTATGCCGCCCTGGCTTGAGTGCGCAACCGTGCGTTTGTGTTTTGGGACTATCTGCTCCATCTATAGGCTGAGCTACCGATCTTGCGCGCGATATCCGCCACCACTTCGCTATTGGGCTCGCACCAACTCTCAAATCGTCCTCCTATGGATGAGAGAATGAGCGTTTTGGATCTCTCTTGAGAAATTCCTTGCGAGTCAAGGTACCACTCGAGAACTTGTTCGCAATGTCCGTACCATGCATCTCCCGCGTCCGTCTGCTCGACTACTTCTGTAACCAAAAACTCAACTGCGAACTCAAAATCACTGATATCAGTGTTCGCCGAGAAGCTTAAACTAGCGAATGTTTTATCTAGTTTCTCAATCCAAAGTCGCCATTCTCGTAACGCCTGGTCCACACGCATGGATGTCTCATGTCGGTCCGTCCACGAGTGAGTAGCACAGCACCAGGCGGACACCGGACCCCCGTCGTGTCTGGACCAGCACCATCCGCGTGCCCAATCGCCATAAATCTCGACCAGATCTTTGGTAATTGACGTCTGCCACGTGTTCAATACCAGAAAATCGCCGGGTGGCGTTTCCGGAATGTGCTTGTAAGCAATACCATATGTATGTTTTGCGTCAAAAGCGTGTCTGGACGGGTCCACTTGGACCCAAGAAAGTTCACTCGTGAACATCAATCCTCCGTCTGGCGCCAAGGCGTTTATGCCCGGGACTGAGCACTTGTGACATCCCGAAGCACAGACGCTAGCATCTGCCGGGACAGGACGAAGCGTCATCACTTCAGTCAATAAAGCGGATGCCGAGCGTTTGACTCAAATTTGCTTAGTTGGGAATTTCCGCGTCTGGCGTCAACTTTCCAGGAATGCTACATCTAAAAACAGTACTGACTAAGAGGAGCAGCAAAGAATTACATCTGACAGAATCTCATGAGTAATCGAAGTGCTTTTTCATTTTCAAGAAAGGCGTTTCGATAAAGTTCCAGCTTAATAGAGCGAGCGAAAATGAAATTAGTATTGCGCCAAGCATCCAGACGAAAGACCCGACTACGTCCGAATGAAACAGGTTCTGAAGTGTTGTCACTGAACAGAACGATTCAAGCGGACCAGCGACGGCCGGATGAAATACGTAAAGGCCATAACTGTACTTGCCAAATGTTCTTAAGAACGAACTGCCAAGCACTTTCTGGATGAGGTTACTTGGCGGTGTCGAAAGGGCGAATAAGAGCATCATGCCAAACAGTGCGGCGCTAACGGTACCGTGGATCAATTCAATAAGCTGATGTTGCCGACCGTGAAATGCCAGGCCTAATGGCACAAGACCTGCTAAGAGAAGGATGATGCCAAACAAAGATGCTTTCGATAATCGTGCGGTTTCAGCCGATTGCCGATGTTTATATATAACCGCCAATAATGCCCCCATCGGGATACCGTCGCAACGCATATAAAACGGAAACTGATGGTCCCAGTTCAACGAAATCACAAGTAAGCGACAAACGAAAAGGATTATCAACATAAAAATGGTAATTAGTGTTAGCGCCTTAACTGAACACCATCGAACAACCCAAGGCCAAATCGCATAAAACTGCTCTTCAAAGGCAAGTGACCAAAAGTGATTCGCCGTCCACTGGATGGGAATGTGCAGGTAAGCCGCTATGTTAGATGCAAAAGCAAACAACCACAAACTGTTGATCAGCGGTATTGTGTTTGTTGAGGGAAAACAAATTGCGGGTACAACCACAGCGAGAACGAGATAGAAGTACGCCAAAGGAAAAATTCGCAGCATTCGGCGAGCATAAAAGTTTCGAAAGTATTGCGGTTTGTGCCGTCCGTTCAGCAGTATCGTTGTTATCAGAAAGCCAGAAAGAACTAAGAATAGATCAACCCCATTGCCTCCGAACTGCGCAATCCGAAGAACAAGCTCGCCTGTCATTGAGGTAGTTTGCGTGCTGTATAAATGGACAAAAAGCACTGCCAAAACTGCGATTCCGCGAAGCCCATCCAAAGCGGGAATTCGCTCGAGATTCATTGAGCGCTCACCTCGCGTCGTGTAAGTTGTATCCATAAGTCAACCAGTAATGCGTGCGCCAGTTCTTCATGATACTGTCAACTTCATTGCAGGACACTGTTTTTATAGTCTCAAGCCTCCATTGAGCATACACCGTTTCCTAGTGTTGAGTATACGGTGCACCCGCATGCTCAACACTAGGTGCCGGTTGCCTTCGTTTTTCCGGTGGTACAATGCTTACAGCAGGTCGAGGGGATTCGCCGGGATGGGTCTAGCTAATCAGTTTGGTGGGAATCAGGCAGCCTATCAGTGTAAAAACTGTGGGCACACGCTGGCTCTGTATGCTCCCTGTTGTCCGAAATGCCTGGACAAAACGCTTGTGCAAGTGAAGACCGAAAAGTCGAAGGAAGGATTTCGAAGAGAAGCTGAAGCGAGTCGCGAGACACCAAAAACGGGTAACCCCGTAGCGTCTATCGCAGGGCTGGCAATTATTCTGGGGATTGCCGCCGGTGTATATTATTATTTTTCGCCGCCTCGACCAGAATCAATAACAAGAACGGAGCCCCCAAGAATTGTGGCTCCGATAAGGAGCGTGCGCGTCTCTAATCAGTCGAGCAAGCGCACCAAGCGTTCTAATCCTGTAGTGTCGAAGACACGACCCGTGCCGGCATCGACTCCAAAGCCCACGACGCCAATGAAACTATGGGAGGCGAGCAGTGATGACGAGGGGGGCGATCCTTAGCCGCCATTCAATCGAGTGCGGTGTTTAGTCAGCCGCGCTCTTGGCGCTTTTGATCTTAGCTATGCGCGCTTCAATCGAGTCAGCTGCGTTTTTCAGGCCCATCATTTGCAGGACGCCCGCATATTGCTCAAGCGCTTTCACTGTCTCTGAGCTCTCGGGACCGAAATTTTTCTCATTGGCAGCAACGATTTGGGTATAGGTTTTCGCAGCTTTGTCCCACTCGTGATGTCTCTGGTAGTAATTGCTGAGAACATCTAAAACTGCTACTACCTCTTTCGAGTCCTTGCCGAATTTCGCAGTGCCAATCTTTACCGCACGCTTGAGATATTCTTCGGGCTTCTGTTCTGATTGCAAATAGGGTCTGCCGGTTTGCTCCTTACCGAGTTCTACTAAGACTGGTATCAGTTTGTCGCTTTCTGGACCGAATTTTTTCTCAAGCAACGGAAGCACCTTCGAATAGTAGGTCGTCGCCTTCGGGTATTGCCCCCAACTGTTGTAAACGCCTGCCAGGGTTGCCAATGCTGTGGCATATTCTTCGCTTTCCGCTCCGAACTGTTTCTTTGCCTGAGTGGCTAAGCGCAAGTAAAGTGGCTCGGCATCAGCGTATTGCGCTTTAGACCTCTCCAGGTCGGCTAACTGCTTTGCATGTTCTAGAACGGACTTGTCCTCTAAGCCTAGCGTCACGTCAGCAAGAGCCTGCGCCGCTTTCAACTTTTCGATAGCCAATTCGGGCTGCTCTTGCAAAAGGTAGAATCGTCCATACCTGTTAAGAGTCACAACTTGCAGCATAGGTTCTTCGGATAGATTCTGTGCGGCTCCTAAAGCCACTTTCAAGGCTGCTTCAGCTTTGGGGAACTGCTTGTTGGCCATGGCTTCATCCGCCAACCCAATTTGTTTATTCCAGATAAAGATCGGGCTCTGGACCTCGTTGGCTTTCGCTACTGCCGCTCGCTCAATTGCTTTAGCCTCCTTCGTTTTGCCTTGCTGTTTCAAGGAAGCGGCATGCATGGCTCCGATGGTTGTTGTCCATTGATGATTGGAACCGAGGGACTTGGTCGCTACTGAAAAAGCTCGCTTAAAATGCTCTTCGCCAAATGCGGGCTTGCCATCGGCGAAATACATGGCGCCGAGATTTGTTTCAATGACCGCTACGTATGGCAAAAGCTTGTCATCGCCGGGTTTATCAACAATGCCGAGTGCTCGCTTGAAAAGCGGCTGTGCTTGCCCGTAGTTACCTTGATGAACGTACACCTGAGCGAGATTGATTAGAGCCGGAACTGTTTGAAGAGAGTCTGCGCCATAGGCATTCTCGGCAACACTGAGTCCCTTCTTTAGACATTGTATTGCGTAGTCCAGTCTTCCCTGTTGGCTATAAACTTCTCCCATGTTCGTATAGAGCCGAGCCATCCGCCCGTCTGAGCCGCCAAATTTGGCTTCTCCTTCCGTCATCAGCTTAGAGTTTCTGTCAAATGCCCACTTATTGTCGCCGGTGGCGTAAGAATGCACGCCGGCCCTCACGCGGTCTTGCCAATCGGCCGGCAGTTCTGCTGCTGCTGTTGCGGCAATATTCGACACGAATGCCGATGCTATCAGCATCGCGATAGTAAATGAATGTGTGAGGTATCTACCCGTGTAGAAAATCTGTGTCATGTCTCCTGGCGGACCTCAGTAACCCAAGCCTTTGTAAATTTCCAACCAAGCACGCTTTTCTTCTGCATTGCACTTGTCCAGCGTGAGTAGGTTTAACGCCAGCGTTTGCTGGGTACCGTCCTTCTTCTTCTTCACTACCAAAGTTTCCGTTAGGGTGGACGGTTCGTACATGTGGTAGAAGCAAATCAGTTCTCCTATCTTCGCCCCATCGGTAGGATAGCCGTTTACACTAATGATTTCGTCGCCTGGCTCTAAACCAGCCTTCGCAGCTGCCTCTCCTTCGAAAACTCGCGTTATTGCTACCTTGTTGTCCGGTGTTAGCGACCAGGCTGTGCCATCGGCCGCTAAACCTGGATACACCTTCTTCTTGACCGGTGCCTTGCCTAGGAAACGACCCTCAAAATTTATGCAATCGAGCTCAAAGACCGGCTTTGTTTCCTCCGTCTGTGCCTTGGCAAGCGAGCAACAGGTTTGCAGAATCAACATCAATGAAATGGCAACAGACCGTCGGCAAGCAATTTTTCTCAAAATGGCAACCTCTCGGTGACGCTGAGAATATTCCCCGCGGTGGCGAGCCCGAAACGCCAACAATCGAGTCTGATTAACCCGCTTTCTTTGATTGAAAAACAGGTAGATTACCGTGATATCGTCATTGGTGCTCTCCGACTAATCAGCTTCAGAGTTTTTGTTCATGCCCCATTTCAGTCTGCTGCAGTCGATCAGCTTTTAGCATCCTGGCCGCGATCTCTTTGAAGATTTTGGCCGCGGTCGTTGCTGTGATGCCGGAGGGATCTCTTAGCGGGTTGAATTCAACAATGTCGGCTCCCACTATGGCTGGTGCTTCGAAGTTTTGGATGATACTGATGATCTGCCTCGTGGAGAGTCCGCCCGGCTCCGGGTGAGACACGCCCGGAGCAAATGCAGGATCGAGTACGTCCATGTCGAACGAAATATATACTGGCGATGCGAAGCGTAACGTGGTTGTATCTTTCCAATCCTTAGCCTCGTGAACCTCTACGCTGAATAGCCGAGCTTGTTCGCGCTGGTGTCCATTCATGGTACGAATGCCGACTTGCACCAGCCGTGATGCCAACCGGCTTTCCATGATACGTGCAAACGGTGATGCGTGCGAATAGAGATTTCCTTCGAAGTCTTCATACAAATCGGGGTGGGCGTCGAAGTGGAGGATCTCTATTTGCGAGTATTTTGCGCTGAATGCCTTGGCGATTGGAAAGGTAATTGAATGATCTCCGCCTAGCGAAATTGGCAAGTTGCCTCGGTCAAGTTCTTCCGTTACAGCACGCTCAATGGTGCTCAAAAAGGAGGCGGGCGTATCGATTTCGACGTCGC
Source organism: Candidatus Obscuribacterales bacterium (assembly GCA_019752635.1). GTDB lineage: Bacteria > Cyanobacteriota > Vampirovibrionia > Obscuribacterales > Obscuribacteraceae > JAKFUT01. Next base: position 8,000 of record JAIELX010000015.1, read on the forward strand.
CGCAATCATGCCACTTTCCCTCTAGATCGATGCCGGATTCTGTCCACAGATTGCCGGACGAGCATCGTAGTGCATCGCGAATCAAAGGAGGAGCCGTTGCGGCGCCGCGCATGTAGGATGAATTGAAGTCGCACGGAAAGCCAATTAATGAAATCATGAATCAGTGCCGCAATACAGCATGGAGAGGTAGACGGTATTGTAACGCGCCCGTGCCACTCTGTGCGCTTTGTGAATGGTTGCCAATGTGTCCGCGTCGCTGCGTCCGCAGTTTTAAATGCTACACCGCTGGTGAAACAAAGGGCGCCGGAAAGTGTTAGTGTCGAGAGCTTGACCTTTTTCTCAGTGGACCTTGGTCTTCAGTGAGGAACGGAATCTCATCAATATCTGCGCGAAGCAAGGTCTGTAAGTATTCAATGCGCGACCTCACCTCCGCGGATGGATGCTGGTTTAGGAGAGCGAATAGCGTTGAGGATTCAGGCGCCTCCAAGTCGGAACGTTTGAAAAGCAGGTTCTCTCCACCGGTCGAAAATCTACGCCAGAGTTCAGGCTCTCTTGTTAGGCACAGGAGACACGTATCAATCAACCAAGCGGAAAAGTTATCTATGTTCGGGCCGAAATGTCGTGAAGTTCTTGCCGGGTGCTGGTAATTGGGATGCCCCAACTCGTTGCTGAGGTATCCACTCAAGTCGGGTACAAACATTCCATCGTAATCGACGAGCACGAACTCCTCGTTCCGAACTAGTATATTGCCGTGCTGTAAGTCCGAATGAGCGATGCCAGACCTTCGCAAGGCGTCCATCATCTGCTGAAACTTCTTTCGAAGTGCAATCAATTTGTCTGCCCTGTTCAAGTTTTGCTCGATGTACGAATCGAGCGACGCTCCTTCTACCCATTCCATCTTGAGTACCGGGTACTGTCGTCCGCCAAGGGTTATTCCGTGCTCCAGGTAGTCCAGCGGAACGGTGTAGGGAAGATCGTCAGAGCAGATAAATTTGCTGGTTTTATGATAGCGATCCTCCTGATCTTTGATAGGCGAGTTGAAGAATCGCACTGCGTAAGTCTGTTCAGCGCACACTATCTTATAGACGCTTGCAAATGCCCCTGTTGCAACTCGAGGAAAACCCAACGGGGTCAATTCCGGTTTTCCCCGTTGCAGTTCCGGGTCTAGAAAACAAACGCTTGTGCACTGCATTGCCTCATTGACGTCTTGCATGGTCGGCCAGGATACGCGTTTTTCTATTTGAGGCGGAGGCTGTCGTCTCTTCCTTGTTGAAGCGGTGCGTGAAACTTGTCCCCTGCGTGGATTCATCGGAGCGTTGCCTGTGCTGACGAGAATTGCCTCATCCATCAGTGCGAGGATGTGACGCACCATGTCTCCGGAGACGGAGTTGAGCTGGCCTTGCCAGGCGCAATTTACAGTCAAACCTTTTTCGTCCGGTTTTAACAGGAAGCGCATCAGCAGTTCGTTGGAAAGGTTGAAAGTGTCACTGTCCGCACTGACGTAGTCGGAAAAGCTTAGCTTGGCTAGAAATGCTTGTCCATCCTCAGACAATTCGATTGGGCATTCCCCGCTCCATACAAGCTCTAGCGTCGTCGTGAAAGGGTCAGCTAAAGTACCTCCGGCGGTAAGTGTATTCGTTATTGAATCGCGCGCGATTCCGAGTTTTGCTTGTTCGTAAAAGCGCTCAGGCAGGTTGATGTGATTGCCGTGATGCCAGCCTGGCGTTGCGGAGAAATCATTCAGATTTGTCTGCTGCACCGGGCTGCCGATCAATGGCGGTGTCGACTGAACGTTTGGCTGCGCGAAGAAGCTCTTGTTTGCTTGCGACAGTGCTCCTAATTCCATAAATGTGGCATTGATTACACGACCAAAGGCTCGTTCGCTTTTGTCCTCATCTGAGCCTCTTCCTACTGCTGACCATTGGACACTGACTTGAAGTTCGTTTTCTGCCGTCTGCAGTAACGTCCAATGCAAATACACGTCGTGCCTGGCCACCCTTTTCCAGTGAGAATTCTTACCGTAGTGAATCCACTGGCCTTCGTCGACGGTAATTTTAAACTTTTGTTCGTTGGGTGAAGCATTGTCCTTTATTCTAGCTCCCTTGAGTATCGTGAGATAGGTCGGCGACGATGGATCAATCCATTCTTGTTTCTTGCAGCAGGCTCCCTTGATAAGGCGTGACGCACTGTCAATTCCAACATAAGTCAGGTCTTTGATTGAGGGAGGTTGTTTGAATTCGAGCAGGTTCCACTGCCGCCTGGCTCTATTGTCTGAATACGTGCGAGTCAGACCAACTACAGCGACAAGTCCAACTAGTGTTAGTTCTAAAGCTCCAAACACCGCCTCGCCTCCAAGGATGCTTATACCCAACTTGTTAGCTGGAGGAGAAAGGGGTCCTCACACGCGCCCCACATTCCACCTGTATTGTTTGTATTCAGAAGCCCGTGAGCGACTAGCGGGCAGAGTGCAGAGGTTCGTCCTCCCGGTCAAGAGACCAGACAGCCGGGACCAGAATGACGAGATAGCAGCGGTTTTGACCGCCAAAGAAGGAGAAAACACCATGCGCTTCACGACATTATTTGCATTACTCTTCGCGACCATCTTCGCCTCAGCAGCAATTTCCTCTCCGGCAGAAGCCAAAAACAACCAATACGACAAACAGGCGAACGTTATGGCTATGCAGATGTATGCACAGCAGTTAGCAAACAACGGTCAACTGCCTGCGCCTTCTCCTCTGGTGTATAAAACCGCGCCTAATCCATACGCACGGGTTTACAGCAACGATCCCTACAACGATCCCTACGGCTATCACAATGGCTATCAAGCATATCCCGCATACCAAGCATATCCAGCAATGTATCAGCCTTACCCTGCAGTGTATCAGCCAAATCAAGCCGCCTACCAGCAATATCCACAGCAAAACGCTTATGGAAAAACTTCGAAGTGGAGCGCATTGCTAAATCTGGTAGCACCCCAAAACTGAAATCATTGGGGGCTGACGGATGGACACAGGACTGGCTGTCCTTGCTCAAGCTTCGATCGATTTCTCCGCGCAAGATGGCTAGCTCAAATCGATTCTATAAACTATCGCGCCGGGAGGGATTCGAACCCCCGACCCCATGGTTCGAAGTCTTGCGGTCTAGCAATTGACCTGCGTTGATGTTAGTGTGGGAGTGTTGATGCATCAAGCATATACGAGATTCGTTTAATTGACGGCGAGAGATGCAAGGGTGTATTTTTTGATGCTAATCATAGCACTGGCATAGCACACTACTGTGTATTGTCGTAGAATAGGGCAACTCCTGAGGTGGTCACCATGGCAGCAAAGCCACAGCAACGTAAGTTCAAGTTCTCCAAGTCCACCATCGTGGCGCTGCAACCACCCAAGAACGGACCCGCTGTGTATTACTACGACGAGTCGAAACCGGGTCTCGCTCTACGCGTCACCGCAAATGGTGTCAAGACCTTCTGTATATACAGATGGAATCCAACCGGGGGGAAGGACAAGAAGGGCGGACCGGAGCGTGTGACACTCGGTAAGTTTGCGCCGAGCGTTGTGCCGTCCATCGAGTTTGAAACTGATGCGTTGAGCGCCCTCGGGAAGAGCAACACGCTCCTGACTTATGACATGGCGAAGTTGATGGCTGACCGCGTCCTTGGCAATCTCGACCTCAGTCGCAAGAAAGTCGAAGAAATCAAAGCTGCCCGCACCGAAATGACCCTGCGGGAACTTTTCAATAAATACATTGAGAATCACGCCAAGAAAAAGCGCAAGACGTGGGAAGAGATGGAGCGGTGCTTCGATCGGTGGTTCGGCGAATGGGCAACGCGTCCGATTTCCAGCTTGACTCGCGATGACGTGGAAGACCATCACGTAGCATTGTGTGATGAACGCGGACCCTATGCGGCAAATCGCGCGTTAGAAATGATTCGCGCCGTATATAACAAAGGTATCGAGTGGAAGTTCTTTTCGGGCGATAATCCGGCGCGAGGCATCACCGAGTACGAGGAACAATCTCGCGATCGAGTTCTGGAGTCTTCAGAGTTTGAGGCGTTTTTCAACTCTCTGAATCAGGAATCAGATCAAGATATTCAAGATTTCGTTATGTTGGCTTTACTCACCGGCGCACGTAAGACGAACGTGCTGTCGATGCGGTGGCAGGATATCAGCTTCGGTGAGGGCACTTGGCGGATTAGGGCGGAACACATCAAGAACAAGAAGGCGCAGACCATACCGCTGACAGAGGTCGAGATGGAAATTCTGCAACGCCGCAAAGAGGCGGACGCTCTGCTTGCCACTCCAAGTGAATTCGTCTTTCCAGGAGCTGGCCGAACTGGGCACCTTGTCGAACCCAAGAAGGGCTGGCGGAGAATACTTGTTCGAGCAGGCATTCAAAATTTGCACATTCATGATTTACGCAGGAGTTTAGGAAGCTGGATGGCTAACACCGGCGCGAACGTGGCGCTTATTCAAAATGCTCTGAACCATCAAGACCTGAAGACGACGCTCACCGTCTATGCGCGCACGAAGAATGATGCGGAGTTAGCCGCGAGGCAAAAGGCACACGCGCACATCTTCAAAATGGGTAAGGTAAATAAAGATCGTGATGGTGGTGTGGCGGTGCAAGAGTCGGACTAAATAAACTATGTGCCGGGGATAGGGCGGCCACCCGATAAGCAGAGTCCTTCACCTGTTTTCCCTGCATTCCTGAAGGAGCGCTTTGAAGGAGCGCGCGATGATGTGGTTGTATTTATCCACTGACGTGGATGTCGAAGAGCAGCTTCTGAAAGCGGCCAATGAGTGCGAGCAAAATGCAGCCGCTCACTATGTATTGTCTGTTCGACGAGAACTTGACGAGTTGGCGCTGATGTTCGGCAAATTCCTTTTCATATCTGAAGAGGAACCTGAAAGCCTGGCAGATATCATCGATGTTCTGGCGAACGAACTCGTTTCTCCCACCCTGGATGACGTCGAATTACCTCCGGAAGCATGGACGCCAAAGTTCCATTTACTGCTTCAGCGGGTGCTGCAGTTTCAGCGAACAACTCTACCTTTGCTCGTCTATCAGGATGTCGAAGATATTGTTAGAGATGACAAAGATCTCCAGTTCGCTCTCGCGATTCTAAGCGTAAAGTTCGGCTATGTGGTGCCAGCTCCGCTGGGGGCGCTTCTCGCGCAAGCACTGCTCGACGACACTAAATCCATTGCACGACACCAAAGAGCCGCCAGCACGCTTCTTCTTGATGCGCAAAGCGTACTAACCGATGAGCTTACTCGCTCTTTCTTGTCGAACAAGGGAATCAATGTGCAAACTGTTAGAGGTAAAGGGGTGGCGGCTCAAGACATCACTGCGAGCTATCTCGGTGTTGGTGCAGAGGCTATACGGGGACGTAAACACCGGTTCGGTTCGCGTTTTATTGCAGACCGGGATCATTTGAATGTGCTTCGGGCAGTCTATTTTGGTGTTGATGTCAAAGCCCTATGGATGCATTTGATGAAGGAGTTCGCAGCGTACCTGCCCGATTCTTTGCAAGCGGAAAGTAAGTTGCCCTCAGAAGAAGAATATTACAGAATACCTCTCGAACGGGAACAACCATACCCTGTTTGCGCCCCGTACACTGTTTGCGCCCAGCCCAATTGTGCGGTACTCCTCCGTGGAGGTGGACCCAATTGCCAGACGTGCCAACAGCGCATTGACGCGCAATGTCGCTAGCTTGCGACCGTGGGGATATCTAAAGTGATACAGCCTGGCAGCCTTTGCTGGGTCTGTTTTTGAAACTGCCAAAAACGAAAACAAAATCCATCCGCAAAGATCTCTATCATCCCGTTCATAGAGTTTGGCGAGGATTGATGGACGATGAGCACGCTATACCACCGGGACGATCAACAACCGTCTCCGAACAAGACATATCAACCGCAAGACCCGCTATATACAAGGCGCCAAGCCGCTGCGTACCTCAATTGCGAACCGCAAACTTTGGCTGTGTGGGCTTGCACCGGACGTTACTCGCTGCCTTACGTGCGCATCGGACGCAGTGTGCGCTATAGAAAGTCCGACCTCGATGCATTCATCGCGCGAAATCTACACAGCGCGCAGTCGGCTGGCTAGGCGGATGAGCAAGAATGCCTACATCAATGAGCAGGCAGCGCTCGAAATTATGCGCACGGCTTTCGGCGCCCCTCAACGTAAAGTGATATCGGGCGATTTAACTGACCTTCACCTTCAGCGGAACGGAATCGACCTGGCAAGATTGTCTAGTTATCCCGAGCCATTGAGGTCCTGCCCTCGCGTTGTCTGCTGGACTCCGCAGCGAGGCAAGTTTTATGCGCCCGCGATGCTAGCCGTTATCAGAGACAATGATGGCAACCTCGTGCAGGTACACCGGACGTTTCTCGCTCTCGATGGAAGCGGGCTCGCTAAGATTCCCGACCCAAAGAGACTTATGCCGAGTCCGTGCCCCGGCGTTACCAAAGGGGCTGTGATTCGTTTGTTTGCCGCGAGGGAGACATTGGGTATCGCTGGCTCCATTGAGGAAGCGCTGAGGCAACATCTGAAAACCGGTCTACCAATTTGGGTTGCTATCACCGCCCGCAGCGTCGAGACCCTAGTTCTTCCACCGATCGTCAATCGGGTCCTTGTCTTTGCCGACGATGAAATGACGTACGACGTGGAACGCGCAGCGAATGCGCTAGCCGAACGACTCTAATGTAATTCTACCCATGCACGAGAACCCCGCCGATTAGGGCAGGGAGCGCGTGCGCACAGGAGACACAGACAATGAGCACCACCACAGAAACTATACAACAAAATCTCATCAGAAACGAGTTCATTGGTACGACATATCCAGAGTATCGCCGGCGGTGGCGCAATGGTGACAACAACCAAATCTGCGATGCGGTCACCGTTAATTGTCCTTACTGCTCCGAGAAGGACGGAGATTCGTGGTTTGCGGAAGCTGAGTTAAGGCGAGCATCCAAAGACTACGGCGCCGAGTGGGGCGGCATGGATAACCTTGTCGTCATTCCGATGACCTGCCAAAGCTCGCACTGCTACGACCTTTGCGTCGGGCATCACAAGGGTTCGTCTTACATGTTTGTGACCTCGACGACGCGCGTCCCGCCGCATCTTGATTACGAAATTCCTGAAGGCTACGAAGACTGCTACGCAGACGAAAACGAATAAGCACACAACAGACATGCAACGAAAGCTGCGGTTCTCGTAAGACGAATCGAACCGAGCTTTCAGATATGGGAGCACACTCAGATGATACCGAATGAAAGTATTGAGAACAAGAACGAATTGCGCCGGTTGAATGCGGTAGCGGACGGAGCAATCGCGCCCGAGGATGCAGCGCTTAAAACGGCAAGCCCGGAAGTTGATGATAAACGACCGAAGCAGAAAGACCAATTGTTGGAAATCATTGAGAAGATCGAATGTTGGCACGACTCAGATCAAGAGACCTGCGTTTCGATTCCGTTGCGCACTCATCTCGAGAATACTACGGTTCGATCGCGTCGCTTTAAGGCATACCTTTCGGGAACGTATGCCGAGCGCTTCAATGGTGCGCCAAGCTCAGCCGCGATTGAAGAGACTCTTCGAGTGGTCGAAGCACGAGGCTACAACGGCAAAGAGTATGAGACCCACATCCGAGTAGCGGCGTTCGGAGGAGATGTTTGGATTGACCTGGCAGACACTGAGCGTCGAGCTGTGCGCTGTTCCTCTACGGGGTGGGAAGTTACTTCTAATGCGCGCTGTCCGATTAAGTTCATGCGCCCAAATACCTTCTCTTCGCTTCCGATGCCAGTGCGTAGCGACAGTAACCAGCGAGCCCAAGTAATTGCGCAGTTCTTTAAGTTACTGAACATCAGTGATCAACGCTCAAGGATCTTGATCCTCGGTTTTCTCAGTTCGTGCCTCAACCCTGCCGGACCATTCTTTATCCTGAGCCTGCGCGCTGAACAAGGGAGCGGAAAGAGCACCGCAAGTAGAATCATTCGAAGCGTCATCGATCCGAACAAGGTTCCGCTTAGCAGTCCGCCACGGACGGAAGAAGATCTTCTCGTTGACGCGGAGAGCAACTACATCGTTGCGCATGACAATCAGTCTTCAATCAAAGACGAAATGTCCGATGCTCGATGTCGGCTTGCTACCGGCGGCGGACTGAAGAAACGCAAGCTGTTTTCTGACAAGGAGCTGGTATCGGTGACCGCGAAGCGGCCGCAAATCGATAACTCCATCGAGGACGGTGCTCCCCGCGAGGACTTGCGCGATCGAACTATATTCACGCATCTTGAACCGCTGACCTCCGAAACGAGACTTACTGAGGAGAGCTTGATGGGTACTTTCGAAAAGATTCATCCGGCGATGCTCGGAATTATGCTCGACGCTGTTTGCGAGGCTTTGCGACGGAAGGGCACAGTGCACTTGGTGCACAAGCCCCGTATGCTAGATGCCGCAGTTTGGGCAACAGCTTCTGAGCCTGCGCTCGGTCTTCCCGATGGTGCATTTGTTCAGGCGCTGATCGAATCGCAACGGGCATCTACTGCTGAATATCTCGAGTCGTCTCCGATTGCGCAAGGTTTGTTCTCACTGCTTGCAACCTTCGGCAATGAAGTAACTAAGACGGCTAGCGAATTGCTGGAATTGATACCGTGCCCGCCGGGATATCCACATTGGCCGCGAACGGCTCGCGGCATGAGCAACGCTCTCACAAGAATCTCGCCTGCACTGCGAAATGTCGGCATTGAAGTCGAAGGTCCGCGCACAGCTCGAACGTCGGAGGGGCGCTACTGGCACTTTCGGAAGCGCCAAAACTCGGCAGCGCCTAGCGTAGACGAACCGCAAAGCATTGCTGACAGGAGCGCTTAGACATGTGGCAATCACCCGATAACTCCTCGCCACCTCAGCACTTGATGACTCTAATGACGCAGCATGACGCAACGATTTTTCCTTGCGTCATTCCGCAAATGGAAGAGGCTCAAGGCGAGCTGGCGCTTGATGACTCTAATGACGCAAGGAAACGCACGTTGTCTAAATCGTTTTCCGGGTTCATCTCAGCGTTCATCAATCGAACCGATGTGTGGTTTCAGCAAGCAGTCTATCGGGATAAGTTTGGTTGCTTTTGCAAGAAGGTCGCCAACGGTGCCGACCCGGTAAGCCGCCGGTTGATTGTGAATCACCTGAGTGGTGACATCACTGTTTGCGTTCCCGCGACCAACGGAGAGGGGCTGGCGAAGTGGTGCGCATGGGATTCTGATCTCGACTCGGATCACCTTGCGCGAATAGCAGCTGTACTCGTTGCTATAGGCTTTCATCCGTTGAAGGAAGGCCGGCGAGAGGGACGCGAGGGGCATATGTGGTTGATGCTCGATGTCCCCGCACCTGCCGCAGATCTCTTACTGTTCAATCGCCTGGTGTGTTCATATGCCGAGATTGATCGCAATGCGCTCGAATTCTTTCCGAAGTCGGTCAATAAGCTGAGTCAGCTCAGGCTGCCGCTTGGCGTTCACAGGAAGCCGGAAGCAAATCATCAGCGGGGCTGGTTTGATGGTGCGCCGAAGTCCATAGCAGAGCAGTTGATCTGGTTCGCTGCTCAGCCGAAAAATTCGACCGAGCGGGTTCAGCGACTAGCAAATGCGCAACGGATAGCAGAAGCGAATGCGTTAAGGCAAGCCCGAAAGAAACGCGTGCGCCGGTTCGCTAATCGGGTTGGATCGCTAGAAGCTATCGATATCCTCAGCCTTGTCGATGCCCGTAGAGTTGGCGACGAGTTTTATGCTCAATGTCCCGCATGCGCGGCGGAAGGGCACGACAGGCACGCAGATAATCTGCGCATCTCAGCGGACGGTAAGAAATTTTGTTGCGTCTTCGGCGGACCTGCTGCGACGCACAAGAGCAGAGAAATTGTCAGGATACTTAGCAAGGAGAATCGTTAACATGCAAGCCCACATGAGTCTTAAACCTGCCGACTACCGAGCCATTGAACGCGTCTATCAACAACGCTGCGCCTGCGTTTTTTGCACACCTGTTGGAACGGATGCGCAGGGCGCGCCAATACTCCCCTCCATATCGCTGAGGTGTCTACCTGGACACTTCAAGTTCAAAGTGGCGGCCTTTTGCCGTTACTGCAGAGATTGCCATCTTCACGAGAGCGGGGACATGCACCATAACGCTCGCTGCTCGCTGAAGTCATCTCCTTATGCCAATAGGGGATACTCTTTGAGAGAAGAGCCAACATGGCGCATAGAAGACATACGCCACAGATCGTGGACTGGCCCGCAGAAAGAGGCGCTGTCGAAGCTCTCATCAGGCATCGTGAAAGCGTTGATCGATCCTAACGGGCTACCGTTGGAGGATGTGCTGGCTATGTGTCGTACTTGGGAAGCGGCTTATAATAATTATCGCGGCTAACTAGATTGGCTGCCGACATACTCGCGGTAAGTTTCACACCAAACAAGCGTGAGTTCTCCCCAGTTGTTCGCTTTGCCGTGCGCTCGCACAGAGTCCTCAAATGCTGTTCGTAACTCTTCGCTGTCCGGTTCATCGAAATGATGATGGTACAGCTCGTAGACAGTAATGCCGTGCGGGTGTTTGAGCAGGTGAACTTCTCTCTTGTCCGGCTCTGGGCGAAATGCTAGATAGGTGAATGCTGTGCGTGTAAGCGGAACTGTGTTCATAGTGTTACCTCCTGCGGGTCACTTCATTGTTGAGGCTAAGGTAGCTTTGCGGAAGCCCCTTACCGTTACTTACCAATTAGCCTTCAATCTGCGCGGCGATGGAACCCCCCTATAATTTGCGCCCGGAAAATTTTTGGGAGCGAGTTATAGAGCGAAGGGACTGAGAGAGATATTTTCGCGGAACGCGCGCCTGCCCCCTTCACTCAACTACCGCATGCACGCCCGCCCGAGGGTGCCCGCCCCTACTGGATTGGCGGACGAAGGCGGGGTGATGCATTGACATATCTCTAGTCACGTTCGCTTCTACACAATCGGACCTTTTGTGTCGACTCACTTCGGCATCGAGTTCGCTGAAACTCATTGCGGCGCAAGTAGTTCGAGCATGACAAACCGGTCACTTTGTCACACAACCATTAGCGCTAAGTTAACTTCGGCAGTCTTGGCGACACCGCCCAAGGTGCCAGGCGCCTAAACCTTTGCGCCCGATTTAGGCTAACCCTTGGCGCGCTACCTGCTGGCTGCATGCGCTGGGTTCGCTTTGGGACTATCGCATTGCAATTCGCTGAGCTTATCTGCCCGACTTACCAACGACGGGAGCTACGGGAGCCAAGTGATCGAGACCTTTCGAGTGAAGATACGCGCAGAATGATTCGCGGATTTCCGGACTCGGATGATCGACGAAGGCTTGCGTTCTGCGACGAACCGACACGGCTACGTCTTCTCTTGTGCCATTCCCTGAAGCGTCGTAGGTTCGTTTGCGCACCTCTTCGCGGTAAGCGTCATCTCCAACCGGTTGAATGAAATGAAGCGATGCGAACTGATGAGTGTCGAGAATCTTCCCTTGATCGTCCTGAATCAAGGCGATACCTTCCAGGTAGTCTGCGAGTTGTTTGTCGGTGCTTTTGACGCGGAGTCTCTTCGTAAAGAAACTCTTGCCTGTACTCCCGGCGCGCCGGCTTGCGATGCTCCATGCCCCGCTCTTCGGTACACGCTCCCAGATGTCACCCTGTCGGTCAGCGAAGTCCCCGTAGCAGTATTCGACTTCAAGCTTGTCCGTTCTATTCGGGAATGACTCGACTCCTGTCACGAGATCCTTGGAGAGAGTATGCGTCTGCTCGGTTACCTTCCATGAGCCTGCGAACCAGCGCGGGATTTTGCGCCACTGTTCTGTCCGATTATCTTGGTCTTCCTTCGGTACTCTGTCCGCAAGGGCTGCAGTTGCTTGCGCTTGATCGATAGAGCTGCCAGGCGATAACTGCGAACTAAGTCGAGGTAGCTTGTTTTGTAGTTGCACACCACCGCGTAGGACTGCCGACGATTTCATCGGTGCTGATGCTGGCGTGTTGTCTTCCTGCCAATCAGACAAGGTATGTTTTTTTGCGTCACATGTGTCATCAAGCGCTGATGCGTTCGTCTGTGCAATGGTTTCGGGAATGACGCAACGATTTCTCCTTGCGTCATGCTGCGTCATCTGCGTCATTTCTGAATCCTGTGCGAGCGTGGCAGGCATCAATGAAAGTGCAGCGAGAAGAAGCGCGGAGAGCTTGAAGATATTCGCCATGGTGTCCACCGGGGCTAGTGCTTATATCCAATTGTTCCACGCGGGGACCACGTAAATCAGACACGCGAAAACAAAGCGAGACTGCAATATATGCGCAGTCTCGCTCGTTAGTTACCGGTGGCTTGAGGCTAGTCGACTACTCGCGTGGAAATCCCCAACGCTTTGAAGGCGCCGAATTGAGCCTGAAAGAGTTTGTAGACCGCTTGCGTGTGGGTATGGATGACATCTAACGGGGTGAACCTATCCATGTTTTCGGAGCGTTGCGCCAGAGCCTCTCCAAGAGCTTTGCAGGCCCGCAGAATATTCACATGCGCTTGAACGGGATCTCCGACGGACTCGATTACCTTCTGCCTACCATCTCTGCGCAAGACATCGCGCTGATAGAGCCAGTTGTTTTCATCTCTCCACGTGGCGACCTGCTCTTTGCTCCGGCCGCAGAGTCTTGCGATCGTGCTAAGGCGCACTACTGGCATGGTGATGTACTTCGCCCGCGCGATGTCCCGGGCTTCGTCGTCGGATATAAGGCTTTGCGTAATTTGTTCGGTGTCTGCTGATTGCTCGCTCGTGCTCATTGGTCCTGTCTCCGCGCTCTCTACTATAGGGCATCGTAACAAATGGACTACGTGCATGCAAGTAACCGTGTACGGTGGGAGGTCGATGCTGTCAGCTTGTTCGCTTAGTGATTTAGGTTAGGGCAACTGAGAGAAGTAGTGCGGAGCAAGGGGCGTCACTGCGTGCGGTGCCATGCGTACCTTACTTAACTGTCTATACCCGAGAGATTGCGCTTGCGCGAACTCCTGCTCAGATGATTGATGCCGCCCTACTTGTGCGAGCGCTCGTCCGAGGAGGGCGTGTGCCTCCGCATGGCTGTGATCGAGAGTGATTGCAGCTTGTAATTCGACGATCTCACCGATGAGGTCGCCTTTCTCTGCTGCAACTTTTGCGACGATTAGTCGTTGATTTGCATCGTTTGGATTTCGGCGAAATTCAATCAAAGCAGCGCAGAGCGCAGCGGACGCAAGCGGATCTGGCCAGACTGCGAGCGCTTTATGCAGGTACGACATTTTGAGCTCGCCTTTTGGAAGCCTCGTGCCTGCTACTCGGAACAGCTTGGAAAGATTTTCGAGCGCAGGGCGATAGTTTGGATTATTATCCAATGCTTGTTCAAAGTGGTAGCGAGCGGCTTGAAGATCGCCAGAGTTTAACGCGGCTATTCCTGTGTTAGTTAATCGGACTTCCGGCGTCGCTGCTTGTTGTGCCTTCCACTCTTGCTGTTGTTTCGCTCGGGTTTGTTCACTGATTGTGTTGGCCAGTGCATCTGCTTGATCTTTCTTACCGGCTCCGGCATATGCGGATTGCAGAATATTCATGATGTCAGTCTTCGTTTCTTCAGGAAGTTGGCACCTCTCTGCGATTGCTAGGCCAAGTTTCGATGAATTGATTGCACTGGTGGTATCGCCTGCCTTGAGGCAGCAACTTGCAAGGCGCTGATAATCTCTCACCAATTCTGCTGGTGGCGTGTGCAAGGCTGCACGAAGCTGCAATCGAATCGCTTTCTCATAGTTAGCTCGTGCAAGTTCATATTTGCTCAGTTTTTCCTCTGCCCATGCCAGCATCTTGATACCGAAGGCTAGCTGGTAAGTGATCTCCTTTGCTTTGCCTGCTTCCTCAACCGCCGAAGAGAAATAGCGTTCGGCGTCAATCGTGTTTCCCGAATCGAGAGCTTTGGTTCCAGCATCCATGAGCGAGTTCCAGACACTTGTGCTGAATGCATCATGAGCTGTTCCGTCAATTATTTCACTTGGGGCAAGAGGTATTGATGACTTCAGAACAGGCTGCGTATTCCACAATGCGAGAGGTGTGGATGGCGCAGCCTTCTGTTTCATCAGCCTTACGAGATAAGCAACCGGGGCGGCGAAGTTGAGGTTTTGTCCTTCAACATAGTATGACGTTACGATTCCAACAACGCGACCCCAATCATCGAGCAGAGGACTGCCACTACTGCCAGAGGAAGTAGGTGCAGAAAACTGGATTTGCTTGTCAGCAATTCTGCTTACTAACCCCTGGGCGAAAGTTCCCTCAAACCCCTTCGGGTTGCCCATTACTGAAATTTGCTCACCTAGCGCCGGGCTAGAATGCTTTATCTGCAAACTTGGCGCGGTCAAATCAGGAACAGATATCAAAGCTACGTCGTTCTCTTCGTCTGCCACGATTACCCCGGCGATCGTGTAACACTTCGTTTGATTAACTAAGTTAGCAGCACCATTTATCTTGTTTGCGATTACGTGATGATTGGTTGCAACTATTCCAGGTGCAACGACAAATCCGGTTCCTACACCGGCCCCAACACCATCTGAGCTCAAACATAGAATACGCACTACGCTTTTTTGAAGCAGACTAGCAAGTTCCTCTGATGAATACTTTCGGGAGTGGGGCTTTGATTCCACTTTCTGCGCTGGTGCTGGCACGTAGCGAGAAGTGGGCGGATTTACTGTTCGTCGCTCTCGGGGCAGATTTTCTGTCGCCGAACTGTAAGGAACAGGAGCTGGCGTTCTCGGATTGAAGATTGGATAATTTATCGACCGAGGCGATCCGCCCGCACAAACTCCGCAGGTTCCGCCGGCTTTGCAGTGGGCGCATGAGCTACAGTTTCTGCAAGCAGTGCAATTCATGCTACCTAAGCAACGAGCTGCGGACACATCGGCAGGAAATGCCGATAGAGTCATAAGACTGACGATCAATGTGAGTAATCGTTGCATCTGTCACCGAGGTCCACCTTACTCGAAATAGTTCCCTTCTTTAGACATGACAAAACTGGACACCCTGCGGCCGCCTGATACATGTTCCGCATCTTCTGTCGGTATCGAATGCGGTGCTCATTCGAGCTGCGACAAGGGAGTCGTATAAACTCTGATGGCGACGACCAGATGTTAAATCCTGAATCTTATGGTCGCGGAATTTTGTCCTGCGCTACATATACAAGATTGAAACCCGGATAATCCTGTAGCGGCAAAAAGTCTCTGTCTAAGGTGATTAGGTACGCCATTTGGATCGACGTAACCGCAGCAATCCACAGGTCGTTTTTACCCATCGTAACGCCTTTAGCGTGCGCAAAATTGTCAATTTGAGCGTAACGGAAGTAAATGGTTTCGCCAACAATGTTTGCTGTGGGCAACTCCTGAATGGTTTCGACCAACAGGGCGATTCTTTCTGCTCCCCAGTTATTTCTTATAGCTAAGGAATGAAGTTCGCCAATGGATACCTCACAGAGGAACGGTCGCATCGTCCTTTGCGTCAATCCGAACGTGTTGTTTATGAATTCACCAATGTAGTCTTGGCGTAAGAGGTGCACAAGAACGTTTGTGTCGAGGCAGATATTGCAACCGTCCGGAATTGTTGCTGTCACGAGATACCTTTCAGCAGTTCCTCGATTTGTTCGTCCGATTCTTCCCCAGGCCACCGACCCATAATTTTCGCAAGTCCCGATCTTGGTCCTTGATTCTGCAAGAGGTTTTGCTGACCTGCGTGCGCTAGGGGTCTTGGGAGCTTAGACCATACGGCACTCTGTCCTGGTGTGGCATTCTGGATCATCTCTGCATCAATATGAGAAAGTTTGCCTGACGCATGGAAGGTTGCAATTCCTTGAACAAAAACTTGTTGTCCCCAGAAGCCGTTCAATTCTTCTGCGATGGACTCGGCTGGTATCCCGCGAACTCGAGTGCCATCCGGCAAATCCAGGTTGAAATGCCCGTCCGTATGGCTGACGCTGTCAAGTTTGCCGACCAAGTTGGTTCTTGAGGGACGGGGGAGTCTTGTTCGCAGATTAGAGATAGATTCCAGCTTCGCCGAATTGATGCCGGTCTTCCGCTGTTTCCCCTCTACAGTAATGCCATCAAATCCGTGGGATAGGACGTCACGCATCTTGAGGCAGATTGCGAGAAATCCGTCATCATAGAGGTCGCTGTCAGCACCAGACTCGGCGAGATTTACACTCTCTTGGAATGCATCTAGTGCCGTCATCTCTCCAATGTTAGGCGACTCAAAAAGACTTTGCTGTCCGAATTTAGAAGGCAGCGCCTCAGATAGAGGACGGGCTGATAGCTCAACCACTGTCGACCCCTCAAAAAAACCAGTTACTTCGAAATCAGCAGCCTGTACCAGCCATGCTGGGTCCGCTCCTTTAGCTGTGCTTCTTCCCTCTGCCCTGAGGCGTACGGATGCCCGCGCTCCAGGAACGAGCACTTCGAGAAGATCTGCCAGAACTGTCGCGGAAATCCGGTTCCCGCGGCTTGCCGACCCAGAAAGTGAAACACGATGTATATTCATGGTGCTTACCTCTCGACTTGGGTGTTCCTTGATACGTTCCCGGTGCGGAACAGCATAAAACACTGACGGAAGGGACTCAATACATTCGTCGAAGTTGGCGATGCAAATGCTCCCGGTTTCGATCCGATTGTAAACCGATGAACGCGCGTCCTAGCACCGACATAGCACTATATTAAATTTGACTACCCCGAAAGTGGGTTCTGAATCGCTCGAAACTGGCTCTCTGCCTTAATCGCGCCGGGAGGGATTCGAACCCCCGACCCCATGGTTCGAAGCCACGTACTCTATCCGCTGAGCTACCGGCGCAGGTGCTGCAAAGAGGGCTTGATGAGGTTTGCTAATTATATCGGGTTTCGAGTTCATTGGCTCAACTGTTTTGTCACCTGAATCTGGGCGTTCTTGTTTCTGAAGCGCAAGATGTGCAGAGAACGCGTGGGTGGTATTCAAACCCTCACGCTAGCACCAATAGTGCGTCGGCGCAGCTTCACCTGCAACTACATTCGCCCGCCATATATTGAGAAAACAGAAGATAGCGCGGTCCTTCGTTTCATGCTGCCGTAACGTTCATGGACTAACATTAACCTGTCAACAGCAGTTTTCCTCTTCTTGAGGAGCTAGTTATGGTTGAAATTGGCCGCGAGTCATCGCCAGCAGGTTCTGGGTAAGTAGTTCATGAAATATGCAATAGCCGTTTTGTTAGCTTTGTTTTTCGCGCTGCCGGTCCTTGCTGAGCCGAAAAGGGGGCGAGTTGCTTTCGATGACCTAGGTGTTGGACCGCCCAGACGACCCAACCACAATCATGTGCACAAGACACAAAGAGTGACCGTCGACGGTCTTGCTTGGCTGCACGCGCTCATTGCAAGAACAGTTGACACAGGCACCATGCCGACTGCAACCGAGGAAAGCAAAGCACGCGGTGTACTTAGCCAGCTCCTTGCACAACTGTCCAGCTATAACCCCGACAGTGATATGTCTAAGCAAAAGGCACTCATTCAACAGCTGAATTTTAAAAACGCATTATTGGAACGGCAACAGTATAGACGAACCAGTCTTGACTCGTCCTTTATCGTGGCTGACAGTTGTGGTTGCACGGCCGCCAGTAATTCGATCATCTTTGCCAAGGGGCTTGCGCGCTGTACCTTAATGGACAATTGTATTGTTGTGTCTAGCGAAGTTCATTTTACCAGTGCGCGTTCAGGCGACCTTCTGATTGCCAAAGATGTTCTGCATGGAACAGTCGCCGATGGAATTAGTCAGCGACAACACAGTCCGCCCATACTTATTGCGGGAAGCCGAATTCGTCTAACGTCGGCCAACAATGTTCTCTATTGGGTCACAGATCCAGAAAACGATGTACCTATCGAGGCGACGCACGCCGGTAAGTTCGGTAGAGCCGGGGCGTCGAACATCCTGCCTGATTTGGGTTTTATCCCGTCTAATTGATCACGTATGGGGCTCGGCAAGCGACGTCCGCGGTGTCGCCCGCATCTGACGTGAACAGTCAACTGGCAACCAGGGAGACACTGCTGGCGATAAGGCTGACTTTCGATAGTATCTACTCCGGCGCTGACCGATAGATATCATAGTACCGCGGCTAGGACGGGCGTTTCTACGCAATTGTTCTTTCAGATTGTTCAGGATACCTCGGTTCGCACGCGCCTGAAAATCTTTTCCTGACGCGCCTTGTCTTTCCAAAGACTCAAGTGTGATACCCGCTCCCATTGTCTCTAGCCTGATCGTACCATCGCTGGCCATCTGATCTCTGCTCTTGTCCAATTTGATGCAGTAGGCGGTGCTGGCAATTCAGGAGCCGGTCGCGACACCGCAGCTGGTTCCAGATGCAAAAGCCCGGGTTGGAATCGCGGGCGCATCGAAGCACGCTCAGCCCGGTTTTGCTGAAACTTCGCAACTGCCAACCGTCTAGCCTATCTCCTGCGCGGTCGAGAATTTTTGGGGCGAGAAAAATTCGGTGAGCTCTTTATCGTGTAATTCATTACGTCTTGCCGCGAAATACCCATAACGGGCTCGTCCTGAAGTCGGTACCCGTCGGAAAAAGCTTGACACAACCTTTCGTATCGAACGAGCAGCGCGTCAAATATGAAAACATCAGCTTGATTATTTCTCTGCATTGCGCTCTCTCGAGCACGCAGCAATTCTTCAAGCGTTATGCGACCATCTCGCCATCCTGTGCTGGGATCCGGCAGATCAATCTCGTTCCATTTGTCCGCAAGGAATGGAACAATCACTTCTTTCATGAAATCAGATTCGTCAGAGGAAATCATAAATTGAACCTTGCAACATACCCAAACAACAAGAGCTCAAGCAATAACCGTGACAGGCTTAATCCCTGGTTTGATTGGCGTTTCATGGTCCGACAGACCATGAAACCACGCTCCCCAAAGCGTTAATTATACATGTTTTCTGACCACGTCCGCCCAAAGTTCTTCAACAAGCTCACCTTCACCTAGTTGCCCGAATCAGCAAACCCTGGAGAGTTCTTGACGACCGAGCGGCAAAGCAATTACTTGAAGCGATGGCCAGAGCTTGGCGAACAATACAGGAAGCTGCTCGAACTACAACCCGAAAGGCTGGACGTTTACCCGACTATCCTATTCGGTTTGTTTTTTGGATGACGACCGAGAAGATCTACGCGGTTTATTGATGCAATCGCGCGATATTCTAAACTTTGTGCCTGACTTTGTTCCGCGTTTGAAGATTTGTAGTCGGACGGACCGTGTCCTGTGCGATGATAAGCTCAGTTGACTACCCTGGGTGTTGTTTGTGGACCCACTTTCTCGGATGCTAATGGATGCCCTGCGCGCTGATGCGGCTCGGCATGAGCTGGGAAAATTTGGTGAAGTGGGGAGCGAATTTGACAGCGTGGAACAGTACCAAAGCGAGCATCTGTATTTGCTCTTCGATAAAAGTGTGAGTATCGCGCACACCTTTTGGGACGCGTGGATTGACCAGGTTGGGCATGGCTTTGGACAGAACTTCTATGACGGCATCGATGCTGCCGCCTGGCCGAAAATGGCGCGAGAGATTGCAGCTAGCCTGGAATCAGGGACCGCGATTACCAATCCTCTGGTACTGCGTTACTTCGACTGGACGAAAAAATAGCAGCCGGGCATGCGTTTAAGCTCGCCGTATGTCAAACCATTGAGCATGCTTAGATAGCTCAGGAAAATTACCCTGCTTCTTGAGCCATAAATGTGATGCGCATTTGCACCTGGCATTGCTATTGTTGCGGCAGTCTTGAATCCAGTCGGCGATCGACTGCCAGTAGTTCTTGCTCACCTGGAAACCTCTATGGTGCCATGACTCTCCTGAGCCTCTTCTCGACTCCTGATACCATGCAATACCGTGCATGGTGCACGCATCGCATCGATAAAGCTGAATCTGCTCTTCGTCCCAATCATTCGGGTCTAATTCCAAGCTATAAAAACGCTGCAACGTTGCGGTTGCGCATCGCGGACACAGGAATTTGGCGGCAGCCGGAGTTGGTAGTTGCGTCGCAGTTTTGGGTCTTGGAGGCGTCTGTCCGAGCTTTACTTTGAGTCGCGCACTCTGCCCTGTGTTAGTTTTCTTACTGACTTCCTTCCAAGACGCCATTCTCGCCTCATCCGCAACATCGCGCTGGCGAGCTGCGAGTTGTTGTTGCACAATCTTGTTAATCCAGCTGTGAACCCACACTTGGAAGTCGGCTGCAGCGGGCGGATCATCATTCCAGCCGTCACAATGACTCGAGTAACCGTTATCGTAGCTTTCGAAGGCCGAATACATCTTCGAACCTGCATGCGCCACACCGCTTTCTGCAGCATGCTTCAGCTCCAGCCTCCAGGAATGATCAGAGCTTCCGTTGAAGCAATGAGTAAATAGCTTCAATTGCCCGTCAGGATAGAACTCAGCAAAGAAGCCTTGTCCTCTTGTGCGTTCCGTCTCGGGTGGCAAAATGGAGTCGTTCAGCCAGTGCAGCAATGGGTTGTTCATTCTTTCAGGGTATCAAAGCTTTCCTTCCCTGGTCAAATCGCTTTTGCCTTGAAACGGAGAGGGACGAAAGGTGTGACGCCTTCGAGCACTTTGCCGTGCAATACTATTCCCCGATCTCTTGAGTCTTCCGCATTAGTTCGGGCGGCTGGTATGTGCGTTCATCAGCGCCCGAATTCCTGTGTCCGCTCCTTATTCGATGTGGTCTGACGAAGAACATTGCTTTGCTAACAGTGTGTTAGAGGTCCTGTGCTTGTCGCGCACTTTTTGCGCTGTCTCTATGCCTGCAACGGGTAGATTTGCTGGATCGAGCAGCCCAAGCTGCACAAGCAGTGATGCCTGGTCCCAATAGATGTGCTCGTGTGCGATCTTGTCACCTTCAAATCGAACAATGGCTACCAGAGGTATTTCAACGTACTTGCCTGTTGGTGGCACTCCCGGGAGCATGAAATCCATTTCGTGATCATGCGTAAAGCAAAAGATCATCTCGTCGACGATAGAGCTTTCACCGACTGTTTGTGAAATAGGAATGGTCTTAACATCGGAAGGAAGCTTGCTTACAAAATGGTCCCGGTAAAAGGCCGTCAGAGCAGATTTGCCCGTGCCGCCTGTCAGCGTTGGGATGTGGTTCACGTACGGTTCTTCGACCATGGTCGCCATAGTTGCGGTAACATCATGCTGGTCGAATTCGGCGGCACAGTGCTGCTGCCACAGAGCCCATAGATCGGGTTTGATTTGTTCTGTCATGTTCATCGTTCCCATTGATTCAGTAGCGTTAGTCGGGCGGATGTATTTGGAAAGAATTTGGACCAAATTGGCGCTTATAGTCTTTCCCTACTCAGTTACGCAATCGGGAGGCGTCCTTGTGTCAAAGGAAGTAAATGTCGGATTCGGTTCGAGCAATGCTATCAGCTTATTAGTGAGTGTTCACGCTTTGAATGTGCGATCTATCATTGCTATTAGCAATGTCATAGCGCTGCGGGCGAAGCCGCTGGATGAATTAGTAGGGGCGAGCTTAAACCCGAAAGCGCCTTGTGTGTGAGCTCAGGAGCATGATCGATTCAGGTTGGATAGAATTTGGATGGATTTGGCGCCTATAGTCCCGGTATGTTCAAACGGGAGGCGTTATCGTGTCGAAGGCAGGGAAAATAATTGTTCTATTATTGAGTTGTGCGGCGGGTCTTTTGGCTTTCCCCGTCGGCGTCTCCGCGGAGGAACTCTGGGAGGAGTATACGCAGGTTGGAACGGCGTGCACCACAAGGGGCAATCTTGAAGTTGCTGCGCGCTACCTCCTCGGCGCAGCCGTTGACGCCGAGAAGGCATGGGCACCTCTGGATCGTGCGAAAGAGCCGATTAAGGACCTTAATCGGATGAAGCTTATTGGCGCCATGCAAGCATTGCAGAAGAAAATGCTAGCAAAAGACCCGTCCGACAAACTGGTGCTGCAAGTGGCGAATCATTTGGTCCTGGTTTCAAAAAGCGGTTACGGCTCAAACGACAGCCTGACTGTTTCGCTGAGATCATCCTACAACGACTTGTGCAAAGCCGCGGACCGACGTGATTCGTTGTCGGAGAGGATGGGGGAACTAAGAGCCGGGTGCAGAAGATCCGATGCCGAAGCCAGCGCGGAGACAAAGATGGTGGAAAAAAGGTTTCAAGCATTGAAAGCTATCAGAAAGTAATCGACCTGATCTGTTTGACAAAATTTGGTCAGATGTCTGAGAAAACATGACTTCAATACGAATCAATCTTGAAGCTGCAGCAGCGTTCATCGAATTGGACGCGGATGCAACGGATGGCTGACTAGACAAGAACTGAAAGCGGCACAGGAGGAGTGATCTATTTTACCTACGCTTGTTGCGGAGGCTCTGACGTCGAACTACGACTGGCAGTAGAAAATCCCTACAGCTTCGGCTATAGTTGCAGACCTTTGTGGATAGCAGCGCATACGCGAGACTAGAAGTGAATTTGCATTCGATACCAGTGCCGAAACAGCTGGCAAACCTGCGACGATTTTCGCTCGATGGTGCCTTGTTGCTCTTTGATCGGGACACGGGTCTCAATGCACTGTGCGAAGGCGAGGAAACTGAAGAGCTGAAACAGTTGGCTCCGCGAATGGTGCAGTTTGGAGTCACCAATAACTGTAATCTGGCTTGCACGTTTTGCTCTCGTGATGTTGCGGTTAAGAGCGAATGGACGGCTGAGGAAGTGTTCACCCTCCTGAAGGAATTATCCGGATATGGAGTCCTTGAGGTCGCATTCGGTGGCGGGGAGCCGTGGCTGTTCCCGAACTTCAGCGAACTCATATCACGACTTTATGATGACACGCCACTTGCGATAAACTTCACAACTAATGGTCTTGCGCTGACGACCGAGAGGCTTGCCGAAATTCGTGGCAAATACGGACAAATAAGACTATCGCTATATGATAATAACGACTGGCGCCGGCGTGTCGTTATGCTTGCAGAGCAGCGGGCGCGGTTCGGAGTGAACTATCTTGTGACACCCGACCGGCTGCGCGAGTTCGAAGGCACAGTGCTCGAACTTTGTGAGCTGGGGTGTCGCGATATTTTGTTGCTAAGCTACAACGGCTATGATGCATCTTTGCACCTGTCGACGCAGGAAACGGTTTCACTGGCTCAGCGCGTAGAATTGCTCGCGAAAGCACTTTCCGGAATCTGCCAGATCAAGCTCGGTGTCTGTTGGGGAGAACAGATGGCAGCGGTGCCCCGACTATTTGAGCGACGCGATTGCGGTGCCGGGCGCGATTTTATCGTTCTCACCAGCGACAAGAAGATGCAGCCGTGTAGCTTTCACCAGCTTGCTGTTCCTGTGGGAAGTGCAGCAGATGTGATGGAGATCTGGCGATACGGACGCAACGAACTGAGTAGCCCCGCGACTCTTCCCGGGTGCGCTCGTGCGGTCGATTCAAATCGCGCCGGGTTGGAGTCATCTGTGAAACTCGAGAGTAGCAGACGATGAAAATTCGAGTTTGGAACGCCTTTGCCAGCAATAATAGTGGAAGTTATACCATTGTCGGCAGTTTCCCCAATGCCGAGTTAGCGACGGAAGTTGCTTCCGAGCTGGCGATCTTGATGAAGGCTCACACGGAGTGGTTGGAGGCTGAGTCATCCGGCGCCGAAAAGAACGCGGATGATTCGCCTCTGTCGAAATTCATTCAGCAGCATAATCTTCGCAGCAGCAATCTGGATTACCCCGATCAGTGGCCGCATTATAGCGATGACAACACGCCGAAGGTCGTTGCAGTTGATGCAAAGGTAATCATTCATCATGAATACACGGTGACTCTGCCAAGAGAGTTTGGTGAATACTTTTACGCGCGCGGCGGGCGCGTAGAGCACGAGCTGAATCATGCGCACAATCCGATTGTCGCAGTCTGCCAAGTATGGATGCCATGGTCCGATCGCGAAGGTAAGAATTTGCCGGAGAAAATTCAGGCTGTTGTTGAGGAGTTGTGCGAAGCCGGAGGTGAATTTCTCAGGCATGCGGCGAGTGAAAGAAGCAAGATTGCACCCGCCTGGCGTGATGGTGATGGCTTACATGATCCAGACCTTGTAGTTGGAGCCGTTTTCGACGATCTTGTGGCCGGTTTCGCCGCAGTGAATCGGATTGCGCGTAAGCATGGATTTCGGACGTTTGCGAAAGTCTCTGAGGCGTTCGATGAGTCCGATTCACTCGCCTTCTTGCGACCTTGTTCGCCTCGTCCCTTGAGGGGGCTTTTCTCCGTCATTCTTGAGGAGAAAGGACCTACACCGGATGAGGTCGTAAAAGTTCTTGAGTTTGCTTTGGCTGTTGATCGCAATTCTGCGCGAAAAATGCTGGACTCTGCGCCTATAACGATTTTGAGTGGCTTTCTGCCCGAGAAAGCTAACGAGGTCGCCGGCTGGCTTCGCAACGCCGGCGCAACGTCGTCTGTTTTGCCAGAATAGATACTTGGACAAGATTTGGTCAGAATTGATTCGTACAATGTATTCATGGCTCACCACCATACGGTCGGAATGGTTTAGCAACGCACTATCTCGCCAACTGTTCAATGCCTCGCCGCACCGACCGATGTATGAAAGGACTATCGCCCTCTTTCTTTCATACAACGACACTCAAAATCTGTTCCCCTCAGATTTTCGACAAAATCGCCCCCTGCCCGGGGGCGGTTTTGTTTTTGGGGACTTTTTCGAGACAACTCCGGGACAAGTCGAGGACCAGGTCTGTCTACTCTATGTTTTGTGAGCAGTGGAGAACAGACCAATGATGAATGCATGGCTAAAGGGCAAAGCAACCGCCCACAATAAATTTTCGAAGGCATCTACAACTATCGAGCAATGGGCGACCGAGTCGAACGACCAACAGAGTTCAATTCAACGGGGCTATCTCACCACGTTGAGGCGGACGAGTGAGTTTTCGAAAGGAACGCTTGCGACGAACGTGTCGAACTCGGAAATGGAACAATTGCGCAGAATCACCGAACGCGCACGCACCGGCAAGTAGTCCGGTCTGTATTGCCGAAACAAGTTTGACAATATTGGGCACTATCCTGTTCTCCATGGTGAATGAACTGCTGCCTGATGCGGTGACACGGGGGATGAGATCCTGGACGAAATTGGAGATTGCTGTGATCCCGGGCGCGAGAACTTACAGGAGGTTTCGGAGATCGTTGCGCCCGAGTCGCGAGTTGTAACTGCGACATTCCTCGATGAAAGGTTCGACACGAATGCGCTGTCAGCGGTGCCGGGTTTGGACCCGCCCGGGACCGAAGTGTATGCGCCAAAGCTGACCGCGATTAAGTCTCGACTTTGCGATCGCCCGGGGCTGAATGTAGCTCTGTTCGTCCTGCCGCTGTTGTTGCCGAATCTCTGTATCTTCGGAATCGTGCCGACTTTGTATTCGGCATTGCCGTTGTTGGTTGGCTCTGTGTACGTCCTACCGGTTGCTGTAGCTGTTGTGCGAGGTTGTCGGCACTCTGGAAGTATTGCGCTTCTGAACGTCTTTTCGGGTTGGACGATACTTGGCTGGGTGTTAGCGCTGATCTGGTCCTCTAAGTCTCCTGTCGTGGATGACAACGGGAAATCGAGTTTGAACGCCGGCGCACTAATTTCGTTGGTGTCTGTCGCAATGGCACTTGCCGGTTTCGTCAGTTCCAGCCTCGCAAATCTGGGCTTAATATCGTTCCTCTTGCAAACTATTGTTTTGCCTGCTCACTGGGGACTAACGAACTATAGAATTCACCTTGTCCTCGGCAAAACGTCCGGAGTGCACCAGATTACAGGCTGGACGGCTTACATGGCAAGTACACTTTCGTCAAGTGTCGCTTTCGCTGAGGGTGCCGCTTTGGCAATTACAGCACGGGTACTTGATGAGTTGTTCCAAATTGTGAATCGGGCTGCAGGCAGTGGTCCTAGTCTAGTTCTATACCAGATGGTGTCTGTGATTGTTCTGTTTGGCAGCGTAATGTTAGTTGCTCTGGGAACTGCTCGAATCACCTTCCTACTTTCCAATGCAATTTGTCAGGGACGCTCCCGAAGTCTAATATACAAGCTGCTGCCCTCTGCGGGTTTCTTTGCGGTCAGCGTCTATGCTCCGTTCGCGTTGGATGCGGATATGTTGTTTCCTAGCATACGTTGTATCTCTATCTGGCTTGGTGTCGCGTTCTACTGTGCGTATTTCTTTACCCGGTCGTTGCTAGAGAGCAGCGCTGAAGACAAAGTTCGACTTTGACAAGAATTTGAAGTTTGGGATTTATCGTGAAGCATCGGAAATCAGAGGTGCAGCATGAAACGATTGGCGCTGTTGGCATTCAGCGCGAAGAATCAGTCGGCTTATCATGACCTGCAAACCCAATTTGATGGAAAACTTCAGCCGTAATCCGGGTTTGTTCTGGAATTTTAGTTTTGAGAGCCTTGTTCGCGGCAATCCGCTTTCTATGCGAATACTTCTTCCAGGAAGTTTTTCATTGCCTGCCATGATCGTTTGTCTGCGGCTTCGTCGTACTTAACCCCTCGTTCCGGCGCGTTTGCGCCTTTCGCCGTGAAGGCATGCAGAGTGTTCCCGTAGGCATGAATTTGCCAGTCTGCTTTCGCTTGCGTTAGCTCGGTGGCAACGCCGACCATTTGTTCCGGCGTAGCCATTGGATCATCGTAGCCGTGAAGGATCAATACTTTGCTCTTAATAGCGCCTTGATTGCCGAGCCCCGGAGGGTTGAAAATTCCGTGAAAACTGACGACGCCTTTTGGCGTTGTATCACCGCTGCGGGCAAGGTCAAGCACGCAGAGTCCGCCGAAGCAGTATCCGATCGCGACAATGCGATTCTCATCAACCGTAGGGAGCGAAGCGGCCGTCTTTACGGAAGTGCGTAAACGCTGAAGCAGAAGTGCTCTGTCGTCGAGTAGCGGTTGCATCAATGCAGAGTTGTCGCCAAGCGGTTCGCCTCTGCGACCCTTGCCGTAAACGTCGGCGGCGAACGCCACGTAGCCCAGCTTCGCGATCTCGTCGGCAATCTTTCGTTCCAGATCTGTTTGTCCCGCCCACGCGTGGCAGATCACAACGCACGGTCGCTTCTCCGAGACCGCAGTGTCACGTGCTATGTATGCTTCAAAAGTTTCGTCGCCATCTTTGTAGTCTAAATTCTCAGCTTGCACGTGTCATCTCCTGTTGGGAATGCAGAGATAGGATACAAAAAATCGGAAGACAAGTACCGGCTTGTTGAATACATTGTTTCTCTTAATCGGCAGTCAAGATTTCGCTAGTGACCATCTGATCTGAAGCGCCAGCATTACAATGCATAAGCCAATGCCGATCAGCACCGCTAGCGATGCTCGGAGTCCCAGCAACTCCGCCAGGTATCCAAAAGTGGATGGACCGGCAAGAAGTCCAAAGTAACCGGCTCTTGCCACGGATGCTATTGCTTCCGCCGAAGGACGATCTGTTGAGTGTCCTGCCAGTCGGAATGTAATCGGAACCTGTATTGATAATCCCAGTCCGGCGCAAGTGAAGCCTGCAAGTACAACGCTAAACACGGGGAACGATACCACCAGTAATAGTCCGATGGTAGAGATAACGCCTCCGATCAATAAGGCTCCAGCGTCTGTGAATCGCGCAATGAAGGCGTCTCCCGATAGTCTTCCCACAGCCATAGCCATCGAGAAGGCTGCGAAACCGAGCGCTGCGTCTCCTTGCTCAGTGCGCACCACTTCCATCATGAAGAGTGCCGACCAATCGCCGATTGCCCCCTCACTTAGGAATGAGCAAAAGCAAATGGTTGCAAGTGCAATCAGAGAAATGTGTTTTGTTGATACTCCGGCGTCAGTGCCGATGGAATCTGCGGCGCCCTGATTGGGCGTGGACGAGTCCTCTGGATCTTCCAGCAGGTAACGCGACATTATCGCGGCAACCAGTGTTGCTGCGCCCGCCACATAAACGAAGTTCTGCGTCACGGAGAATCCTTGCGATGCAAGAACTCCACCAACCGCCGCACCAACCATTCCACCGATGCTCCACAGAGCGTGGAAGGAAGACATGATTGCCTTGTCCAGCTTCTTCTCTACCACCACTGCGTTGGTGTTCATTGCCAGGTCCATAAGTCCCGCAGCCATACCAAACACGAACAATAGAATCATAAGCATTATGTAATTGGACGCGGTTGCCACTGACGCGAACGTCAACAGCGTGAGAAAGCATGATGCAATGGTGAGGCGGCGGCTGCCATATTTTGTGATTACGGAGCTGAGAGACAGCATTGAACACAGCGCCCCCGCCCCCATGCAGATGAGCGCCCAGCCCAACATAGAGGGTGTCATGCCGATTGCTTCTTTGATCGAGGGGACTCTGGCTGCCCAGCTACCGAATGTGATTCCGTTTATGAAAAACATCGCGCTGGTTGCAGCTCTGTGCGGGTTGAAAGTGAGTCCGAAAGTCATGACGAGACCATAGGGGAAGTTGAGCAATGCCAGAAGCTGAGCCACCCTGCGGCTTAGTTCTGCGTCATAGTATCAAATGTGAGGTCGGACGGAGGCGGATTTCAGTGGCGAACCCGATGAGGCCGCGGGGAACCAGTACGTGAGTGCTCCGAATTCTGCGGTTCAAGATGACAAGCTGCTTTAATTGAAGGGCTCCCGAAAGTTCACAAGTTCGATGAACATCTCCGACCCCAAGCAGACACAATTCGACAGCTATGTTCACGTGCGAGGCGCACGACAAAATAACTTGCGGAATGTGGATGTAGATGTTCCTCGCGATGCGTTCGTTGTATTTACCGGTGTGTCGGGATCGGGAAAGTCTTCCATTGCTTTTGATACCATCTATGCTGAGGCTCAGCGACGGTATTTTGAATCGGTCGCACCATATGCGAGGCGCTTGATCGGGCAGTTGCCTGCTCCTCGGGTAACAGAGATACGAGGACTACCACCTGCCGTTGCGCTGCAACAAAAGCGAGCTGAGGCGGGCGTTCGTTCGTCTGTGGGTACGCTTACGACTCTTTCAAACTCGCTCAGAATGCTTTTCTCCCGGGCTGGCACTTATCCGGAAGGGACCACGGAGCGGCTGGATTCTGATGCATTCTCTCCCAACACACCTGTAGGAATGTGTGATTCGTGCCATGGCATCGGCATCGTCCACAGTGTCACTGAATCTTCGTTGGTGCCCGACCCGACGCTGAGTATTCGGGAGCATGCTATTGCGGCATGGCCGGGTGCATGGCAAGGGAAAAATCTGCGCGACATTTTGGCTGTTCTTGGCTATGACATCGATAAGCCGTGGAAAGACTTGTCGAAGAAAGATCGCGATTGGATACTGTTTACTGATGAAAAGCCCGTAGTCACCGTGTATGCGGAGCGTGATGCCACCAGAATTCAGCGTCCGTATCAGGGAACGTACATGAGTGCTGCTCATTATGTGCGGCACACCTTTGCCACTACAAAAAGCGAGACCCTGCGAAAGCGGGCGGCGCTGTTCATGCAAGCTTCGCTGTGCTCCGAGTGCGGCGGTAAGCGGCTGCATCGAAAGTCACTTGGTGTCACTTTCGGCGGCTATGACATAGCCGATCTGGGGCACGTTCCTCTGGCTGATTTGCCTGAGATCCTGCTGAATGCTCCTGAACTGAAATCCGGTGCATCATCGGCCCCGAATGCCGGCGAAACATCAGAGGTTGCCGCTTTGTTAGCTCATGATCTTGTTGAGCGTATCGGCATTTTGCAGAAGATTGGCTTGGATTACCTCGCGCTGGATCGTGCTACCCCGACTCTGTCCGCGGGGGAACTGCAACGATTGCGTTTAGCCACGCAGTTACGTTCGGGTCTTTTCGGCGTGGTGTACGTGTTGGATGAGCCATCGGCAGGTCTGCATCCGGCCGACACCGAGGCTCTTTTAAAGATGCTGACTGACTTGAAAGATGCGGGCAACACGC
Source organism: Candidatus Obscuribacterales bacterium (assembly GCA_019752635.1). Lineage (GTDB taxonomy): Bacteria > Cyanobacteriota > Vampirovibrionia > Obscuribacterales > Obscuribacteraceae > JAKFUT01. Next base: position 37,968 of record JAIELX010000015.1, read on the forward strand.
TGTTTCTTGTTGAGCATGACATGGACGTTGTGCGGCAGGCCGACTGGATTGTCGATGTTGGACCTGATGCGGGCGAGCGAGGCGGTGAACTGCTCTATAGCGGTCCTGTACCCGGACTCAAGGATATTGCGACCTCGCACACCAGGCGCTTTCTGTTTGAGTCCGACATCGGCGAATTGCGAAAGCCGCGAACACCATCTTCGTGGTTGAGTCTGACCGGCGTCACCAGGCACAATCTGAAAAAGTTGGCAGTAGCCTTTCCCCTTGGTGTGCTCACTGCGGTGACCGGCGTATCTGGCTCCGGCAAGTCTACTCTGGTGAGCAAAGTTCTGGCCGAAACTGTAGCGCAGAAGCTCGGTCAAACAGAATCAAAGGAAGAGCAAGACGAAGAAGACGAGGAGGACTCGTTTCTTGGCGATAACTCTGATCTTTCTGTCGAAGGGCTTGAGGTGATCGGGCGGTTGGTTTGTGTTGATCAAAAACCGATCGGCCGAACTCCGCGCTCCAATCTGGCAACATACACCGGGTTGTTCGACAACGTTCGTCAGCGATTCGCCGCGACAGACGAGGCGAAAAAACGCGGGTACAACGCTGGACGCTTCTCCTTTAACGTGGATGGAGGGCGCTGTCCGACTTGCGAGGGCGAGGGATTTGTATCTGTCGAACTCTTGTTTTTGCCTAGCGTTTATACTCCGTGCAAGACATGTCATGGCACCAGGTACAATACTGAGACGCTGAAGGTTCTCTATAACGGCTTGAACGTAGCCGAGGTTCTGGACCTTACTGTTGATGCCGCTTACGATTTTTTCGAAAGTATTCCGGCTCTGGCAAGAAGCTTGAAAACATTGAAGGATGTGGGGCTGGGCTACCTGAAAATCGGACAACCGGCGACGGAGCTGTCCGGTGGGGAGGCGCAACGAATCAAGCTTGCCACTGAGCTACAGCGCGCGAAGCGAGGGCATACTCTGTACCTGCTGGATGAACCTACGACGGGCTTGCATCCGGCTGATACTGAGCGGTTGATGCTTCAATTGCACAACTTAGTTGACGCAGGAAATAGCGTCATCGTCGTTGAACACGACATGGGTGTTGTTGCCGATGCTGATTGGGTTATTGACCTGGGCCCCGGTGGTGGCAATCAGGGCGGCCGCCTCGTTGCCGCAGGCACACCGGTCGACGTTAGCAAAAACGCGGAAAGCAAAACGGCAACATATCTGGCACACAAACTAAAGGATCGCACTCCCGCACAGAAGCCCGGTGCCAAAAGGAAGAAGTGAGGAAGCTGTTATTGCGCTGCTGGCTTTGTTTCGGCTGACTTTGCGGCGACCGCTTTCGCTGGTGCTGTCGGCGGTGCAGTTCCGAGCGCTGCTTGTGAGGGTGCCTCTCCTGCTGGCGCCCCTTTTGGCGCTGTTTTTTGCGCGGTTCCGATGGGGCTCATGTGCATGACTTGAGTCAGCACCGCTTTAATCATGCCATCGACATCATCCATAAGCTGCAGGTCCGTTTTTTGCACATTGAACTGCAGCTCCTGACTCAGTTGTCTCAGTCGCTGTTTCAAGTGCATCGATGCGAAAGTCTGACCGAACACATGCGCTTCGCACCACGCAACCTTAGAAATCAGTCTAGCGTTAGCGGGAGGCGGAACCTTGGCGAATGCAATCGGATCCTCGTCCTCCGGTTCACCTGATTCTTGCGTCTGATTAGATTGCGACCCGCGCTGCTTGGCCTCTTGCTGCTCGCGCATAGCTTCCATTCCCATGCCCGCTGCTGTAAGTCCCATTGCTGCGCCACCAAAACCGGTGGCTCCAAGCAAAGTGTTTGCCGCTATTGCGAAGATCTGTTTCTTGGACATTCCCGGTCTTGAGCCCTGGCTCTGCGCTCTTCCTGAGCCCCCGGCGGTGTTGCCGCCATCGGCAAAAGCGGTTTCATTGTCGTGTTGTTCCGGCAACAGGGGTTTCTTATGTAGCGTTTTTCGAGTGTAGGCTTCCAGCGCATCGCTGCGTTGGCTAAGGTCCGTGACTTTTGATGCTTCGCCAAATGCGCAGGCTTCCATGCGGGCGAGGCGTTCCGATACAGGTTGACCTGCATGGGTCTCGCCCAGGATCGCTGTCTCAAGCGCCGTAATCTTCGGGTAGTCGCTGGTTTCGCCATCGCTATCGGGGGCGGACTTGCCTCCTGGCGTAGTGCTGTTGTCAATGGTGGCACCTGGCGGTGCAACGTACGTTGTTTCTTCGTCCGGCGCTTCTTCTCTCACAATCTTGATGTGAAGTGTCTTTTCAGAGTACGCATCAAGGGCATCTGTTCTCTGGCTAAAATCGCCGGTAGAGGGTTTGCCAAAAGCCTTTGTTTCCAGTTTGCCGAAGCGTTCCGCCAGCGAACTACCTTCATCCGTTTTGCCCAGAATTACCTGTTCCAGTGCGCTCACATGCGGATACTCTGATTGCGAAAACGAATCTCCAGTTCCACCATTTTGCGATACTGGTCCGTCTGCTGAAGTTTGCAAGTCAGGCGGCGGTTGCTTTGGTGCGCGATTTGATTTGCCTTTTGACTTAGCAGGTCTTGCTTCAGTAGCGTTTTCATCCACCGAGGGAGGCGCAGGAACACTTGCTTCCAATGGTGATACGGCTAGAATCTTCGCGATGCGCTCTTGTGCCTTGCCGGTGTTTTCTTCGCCGAATATCATTTGTTCCAGGCGACTTGCCCGAGCATCGTCCACATCGGTTTCGAAACTGTGACCGAAATACTTTTGCTCAAGCTTGGCCAGAGTCTTCTTCGTATCGGCGTCGATACCGTCAGCCGACCAGGCGGCATCGAGCGCTGCCAGGGATAGCAGTGCCGCCAATAATAAACTCGGTATCACTTTCATGGACACCTCGGGCTCGATCAAGCGCGAATTGTATCATGACAATTCGAATCAATTGTTAGCGCAAACCAAGGCGCAGCAAAGCCGCACCGGCTCCCGAGCTTCACTGAAAACTTGTTAAATGTTCTTTCCTCCATACCGGTCAGTCCGACCGACCGCCGAACAGTGTCTAGCGGTCGAGCACTGTATACTTTGTCTAGCCGGGACAAGGCGCCGTCGGACATCACTACTTTCGTGGAGAACGCGATGAGCACTTCAACATCAGCCAGCACGCCGAGCATAGATAAGCAATCTTTTGGTCAACTACCCGATGGGCGCCCTGTCGACATCTACACGTTGGCGAACAGTAATGGCATGAAAGTGCGCGTAATGAACTACGGATGCATCATTACCGAGTGCCACGTCCCTGACAAGAACGGACAGACTGCAAATGTTGTTCTCGGATTCGATAATCTGCAACAGTATCTTGCTCCGCATCCACGATTCGGTTCTTTGATCGGTCGCTTTGCGAATCGTATTGCCAATGCGCAATTTGAAATTGATGGAGTGACCTACAAGCTCACTCCCACCAAAGGCACCACATCTACCCATGGTGGTGTAATCGGTTTCGATAAGAAACTGTGGAGTGCGGAAGCCAATACTGAGCGTGGCGCTGCTTCATTGACACTGCGCTACCGTAGCGTGGATATGGAAGAGGGCTTCCCCGGCAACCTGGATGTCGTTGTCACCTACACGTTAGACAGCAGCAATGCGCTCACCTTGCGATATCAAGCAGCCACAGACAAGTCTACGCCAATCAATCTTACCAATCATAGCTATTTCAATCTCGCCGGCGCCGGCAACGGCGACATACTGGATCACCTGGCCCGTTTTCGCGTCGATTCGTTCACTCCTGTGGACCCGGTGGATTCGATACCCACAGGCGAGATAAGGTCTGTCTCCGGGACTCCGTTCGACTTTCGCACAGAAACCGCCATTGGAGACCGAATCGAAGAAACTGGCGGCGGATACGACCATAATTTGGTGATTGCCGCCGGAGATGCCGCAGATCTGGATCCCGCGGGAACAGTGCGCGATCCGAAAAGTCGGAGGAAACTGACCTTCTATACTGATCAGCCTGCCTTTCAATTTTTCACTGCTAACGGGCTTAATGGCGCAATAGCCGGGCTTGGAGGTAGCTACCGGAAGCATGCCGGTTTCTGCATCGAAACGCAGCACTTTCCAGATAGCGTCCATCACGCCAATTTCCCGACGGTCATACTGCGCCCCGGCGATACTTTTCGCTCTACCACCCGCTATCAATTCAGCGCCGACTAGGTTGATGAGCACGTTCAAAAACTGCTAGACTTCGCAGGCGCGATCGGCTGCATTAGATCTGCGAGCCCTTCGACGGGCTGGTACAGGAATCCCCTCTATGCACCGTGAGCAAGTATTACCTTGTGACGAGAGGGATCGAATATGCACGGCGGATCCGGACGAATATTGAAGCGCAGCGTCTCGTTGACTTTGCACGCAGCGACGATCTCGCTACTGCTGGCGTCGATGCCGATCCCTCTGAGCAATCTGCAGGCGCAGGCCGTTGTCGGTGAAACTGTTCAGGTGAAGACTGAGGCGGGTAACCCCTATCAGTTGCCGAAGACAGCTGTTCCTCACAGCTACGCTCTTACTTTCGCGCCTAACTTCGAGACCTTTACTTTTGAGGGAAAAGCCTCTATAAAACTGGAACTGACCGAAGCGACGGATGCAGTCACATTGAATGCGCTCGATCTTCAGATCAAGCGAGCAACACTTGTACCAGAGCTAGCAGACTCTGTCGAGCACACCGGCACTGTCGCTCTTGATGCGGAGCACGAGCAAGCCCGCATCGCCTTCGGCAAGGCTTTGCCGAAGGGAATGTATGAATTGCGCCTGGAATTCTCCGGCACGCTTAACGACAACATGCGCGGATTCTATCGCTCTTACTTCAAAGATAAGGACGGAAACAAGCGCTGGCTGGCTACCACGCAAATGGAACCTACCGACGCGCGGCGAATGTTTCCTTGCTTCGATGAACCGGAGATGAAAGCCACTTTTGGCATTACTGCTGAAATTCCCGCAGATATGGTCGCTATCTCAAATGGTGCTGTCGCGTCGGAGAAGATCAGTGGTGGCAGGAAAACGGTAGTGTTTGAATCGTCTCCGAAAATGTCCTCGTATTTAGTGGCGTTGATCATTGGCGATTTTAAGTCTACTTCGGTCAAGCAAGCCTGCGGAATTCCGATTCGCCTCTGGGCGCCAGTCGGCAAAGAATCTCTTGGTGCTTTCGCGCTGGACGCCGCTGCAAAAGTGTTGCAGTATCAAACCGACTACTTCGGCATTCCTTATCCCGGTAAGAAATTGGACCTGATCGCAATTCCGGATTTTCGTTCTGGCGCGATGGAAAACCTTGGAGCGATCACGTTTCGCGAAGCGGCTTTGCTGGTAGACGAGAAAACCGGCAGTACCTTTCTCAAGCGTCGTGTCGCAAATATCGTTGCGCACGAGATTGCTCACCAGTGGTTTGGTGACCTTGTCACCATGAAGTGGTGGGACGACATCTGGCTCAATGAAGCCTTTGCGTCTTGGATGGCGACTAAGACGGTTGATGCGATTTTTCCTGCTTGGCACGAAGTGACCCGCTCAGTTTTGACGCGCAATGAATCAATGGGAATTGACCAGCTCAAGGCAACTAGAGCGATTCATGCGCACGTGGACAATCCGAAGCAGGCAGCTGAGATGTTTGACCCGATAACATACGATAAGGGTGAATCCGTTCTGCGTATGTTGGAAGTTTACGTAGGAGCGAAAAAGTTTCAGGCCGGAATTCACGATTACCTCAAAGCACATGAATTTGGCAATGCCTCAAGCCAGGACTTGTGGCAGTCCATTGGGAACGCGGCGCCTGATGTTCCGGTTTCCGAGTTGATGAAGACCTGGGTTTTTCAACCAGGATTTCCTGTGGTGACGGTTGACCGCAGCAACGGTAAAACAGCTGTTTCGCAAGAGCGTTTCTTCGGCATGCCGGGAGAGAAAACTGACTCTTCTACCTGGAAGATTCCACTGGTAATTCGAGCCGTTCAAACTGATAGCAAGTCCGAGCCGATCCGAAAGGTGATTGGCTCTCGGAACGAAGAAGTAGCCATTCCGAGCAAATGGAAAGGCATTTTGGTGAATGCGGGCGGGATGGGCTTTTACCGTACGCGCTTTTCGCCGGATGCCATCGCTGACCTCATGCGCGAATTTGATCAATTGACGCCGGAGGAGCGCCTGTCCACCTTAGCTGATGTTAGCGCTCAGGTGTGGAACGCAAGTTTGCCGGTTGAGGACAAATTGAACTTCATTTTGAAGGTCGGCTGTGAGCAGAATCCGCTGGTTTTGACGAAGCTAGTCGATGCTTCGAAGCATCCGCATCATTACATGGATGCCAAAACGCAGTCAGCCTACGAAAAACTTTTGCGGACATTGCTGTTACCGGTGAAAAATCGAATCGGTTGGAACCCGCAGAGTGGAGAGGACGATGCAACCAACGATTTGCGCGAAAGCACACTGTGGATTCTGGGCACCTATGCGCAAGACCCCAAGACGATTTCCGAGGCGCGAGCACTCTACAAAAAGTTCATGGGGAATCACCAATCTATTCCTTCGAACATTATCGGAACGGTGCTGTCTATAGTGGCATACAATGGCACCGCTGCGGACTACGAAGAGATGGCTTCAGCTTGGAAGAAAGAGTCTATTCCGGAACTAGAGAAGAAGTTTCTCTACAAGCTAGCTGAGTTCAGGCAGCCTGAACTGGTCGATAAGACTCTGATGCTGGTGATTGGACCGGATGTACGCAGTCAGGACGGGTTCAAGGTGTTGGCGGAAATGTTGGCGCGTCCGACCAGCCAGACGCGCGCATGGGAATTCACCCGAAACAACTGGAAGCAGATTACGGAGAAGTTTCCGCCAAGAAGCTTGAACGCCATCGCTGCTGCCTGTGCTTCGTTCGATAGACCTGAGGAAGAGCAGTCCATCAAACAGTTCTTTGCCGAAAACAAATTGCCTTACGGCAAGGCGGAAGTATCGCGAATGCTTGAGGTGTTGCATGCATCGGTGCTCTATCGCCAGCGCAACGAAGAGAAAATTCGCGCCTGGGTCACCGCACGGAAATAGTGCGGAGTGCGCACGCCGCGAGAACCTCGAGGCGCGCGGGATTCCAGCCATCTCTTGAAGCTCTGTCGTTGTTAGAACGTACCCGGGTAGCGCACGAACAGCGCCAGGCATAATGCTATCACTGCTGTGTCTGTCAGCAGTCCGTGAGCAAGGGCCGTAGTTAAGATGGACCCCGAACGACGATAGATAATTGCAAGAAGTCCGCCATAGATCGCTAGCAACAGCGTCGCCACTTCCGCCCAGCCGGGGAAGAGAACCATGCGAAATATCAGGTAGTGAAATGCTGCGTACGCAAGCGACGAACAAATGATTCCGAAATGCTTGAATGGCGGGTTGCGAAGTTTGTCGAGCTGGTTGAGTACGATCCCGCGCCAAAAAATTTCTTCAAGAAGCGGGTTTACAAAAATGGTGTAAACGCCAAGACCGATGAATACGCCTCGGCTGTAACCGAGGTCCTTGAGCAGTACCAAGACTGCCTCGTTGGATAAGAGCCGTGGTCCGAAAACCTCGTACGTGAATAGTGCGACACAACTGAAAACCACTGATGCCACCAGTAGTGCCAGGCAATGCATCTTCCGCGGGCGCTTGAGGCTTGGGGTCCAGAGGTTCCTTCCCCAAATGATGACCGGTAGAAGGCAGATCCCGTGATAGAACCCGTACGCCCAGGTTGCGCTGTGCATGGTGTAGAGACCAGCGAACATCGCCAGACATGGCAGCACTGCCCAGATGAATATCCCCGCAGCGGCGAAGGCGTCATTTTGCGGTTTTGTCAGTGCAGTCATTTGTTTCCTCGAACGCCGTTACAACCAATTCTACTCAACTCTTACCGATCCGTCGGAGATAAATTCAAGATACTAGAGCTCAATCCTGAAGTAACTTTCGGTACAAAATCGGGTGGACAGCGGTAAACTCTTCCAACTACTGCTGAGAAGTAACATCATGAAAACAAGTGTTATCCTGAAAAAACTGTCGGTTCTTCTGTCTGTCGCGGGGATTGCGTTATCGCTGAGCGCATGCGCCGGTGGTGGCAGCAGCGGCGAAACTCAGCAAGCTGCTCCGAGCGCTGCTGTGACCCCGGCCGAGAGTCAGTCCGTGCAGAGCGCTGGTTCTTCCGGCATGTTGCCCGGCGCCGGCAAGACCACGACCCCAAGTGGACTTCAGTTCGAAGAAGTTGTGGTGGGCACCGGGCCGTCGCCTCAGCCGGGTCAACTGGTCACCGTGCACTACACGGGATGGCTCGTGAACGGTAACAAGTTCGACAGCTCCGTAGACCGTGGGCAGCCCTTCCAATTTACTCTTGGTAAAGGCGAAGTGATCAAAGGCTGGGACGAAGGCGTCGCAACTATGAAAGTCGGCGGCAAACGCAAGCTGACAATTCCTTCCGCGCTTGGCTACGGACCGTCTGGAATGCCACCGACGATCCCGCCTGATTCCACTCTCTTGTTCGATGTAGAACTTTTGGGCGCCCAGTAAGCAAACGAAAACAAGTTGGCAACAAAGAAGTAATACAAATTACCCGTGTTCAATTGCGAGGGCGGGCGATGAAAACTTCTTCCACACACCAAAAACTGCGAAAGCTGACTAACGAGACTGCGCACAAGCCGAAACCGGTCCTTCCGAAGGTACGGTCGCTGTGGTCCGAGCTCTCTTACCTCCTGCTGCGGTTGTTTCCGCCGAAGGTGAAGAACAGCATGTGCAAATACTACGGGCACGTACTTACAGATCGTCACTGGAAGGGGGAGTTTCCCGTTTGCGACCAGTGCGGCATGCAGATTCGGAGTAAGGCGGAGTTGCGCACCGCGCTAATTAAAGCGGCAAGCGTCAGTGAAAAGACTGGTGCTAAACGTTAACGGAAACAGGTTCGCTTTTTACTTCGATTTTTACTTTGTCCAAGTTTGAGGGAAGTACCAACGTTCGTCCTAACCCCTGGCGGCCGCGCGCGCGCCATCCAACAAGGCTTAATCTCCCTTGCGGGTTCCCCCAGTGCACTTGAGCGTCTGCACCCATATGATATTGAGCATAGAGCAGGGGCTTAGCATTGTCGGAAGCGATCACATTTTCTAGTTTGTCGGATTCGGGAGATCTCCTGCAGCGGGAAAAGTCCGCAGTTAGTCGCTTCTCTACTGAGTTTGTTCATTCGTTTGCTTACGCCGGTGTGCAATCGCCAGTCAATGGAGTTGTGCAGCTTGCCGACAAGGCCTTCGGTACTGATATTCTGCCTTCCGTGCAGCTCATCGATGCGCCGACGCAAACGAGCGGCGGTTCGATTGAGTGGCACGGGCAAGTTCTGGGCGGAGCCGTTGGCGTCGCCGCTGATTTTCTTCTTTTGCGAAAGACAATGAGGCGTCCGTCGGTTGAGCTTCCCGCCTCGGTTATGGTTAAGAGGTCGGCTCTCACCGGAGCTGTTTTGAATGGAGTCTTCCGACCGACTGACCCGGAGCAGGATTTTTGGACAGGACGAGCCAGAGCCGGGGTCGTAGGAGCAGTTTCATTCGGTTCCTTGTCGGCGCTTCAGCGACCGGTTGATCGTCTGTTGCAATCGGTAGGAATTAAGTCTGCCTTCGCTGCTGGAGTCCTCAGCGGTGTTCCGGTAGGTGTCGGCGAATCGCTTTTGAACAACGTTACCGGAGGGAAACACCAGGACGTTATCGAAACCGCCTATGCCTCGGCTCTTACCGCTGGAGTTCTGGGCAAGTTTCATGCATTCGGGCAGCAGGCTCGTGACGCGAAACTTTGTCGCGCCATTGCTTTAGAAAACGCAGCTTTATCTGCGGAAGCGCATGCGACCGGCAGCACTACAAGCATCGCAGTTTCTGAGAACGTTCCCGCTCCGAAGATCGGGCAGAACGGCAGTGTTACCATTGTTCGGCCGTATCGTCTCGGGGACGGTACGCCTATCATGGCAATTGCGAAGCATTATTCTCTTCCTCCAAGACACAATGGAGAAGGAACGCTGGTGCTGGAAGTGAACGGAAAAGTCCGGGGATATGCAAACTTGAGCGATGCGCATCGCAGCGTTGGAGAAGTTGCTGTAATGCCTGAGTACAGAGCTCATTCGATGCCTTTGCTAAACGCTGTCAAAGACCACATTGCCTCCATGGGTGGTGTTTGGCACACTATGGCTCGCGCATCTACCTCGGCCAGTTTGCTTGAACTTGCGGCACGCCGCGGAAGCATCAAGATAATTGAAAAATCTGAGCCTTATCGTGGTCCTACTGAGGACATGGTGGATATTTCTTTCGTGGTGAGAGCGCCATCCAGAGCGCTTAGTGGACAGCCTCTGAGAAAATTTCTGGGCATTGACTCAACTGCTCCGCTAACTGCAGATCGCAGTACCAAAGCGCTGTCGGAGTCTGCGCACGAGCAGTCTAATCAGTGGGTCTCGTCGCAAATCATTACCGGAAAACTTGCCAGGGGAGTACGCGTTGCACCGGCGTTCGGTGAGGCTATTGGTACAGATGGAAAGCAGCGCGGTGCCAGATACTCTTTGATAACAGTAGACGAATCAAGAGATCCTACTCTTAGAGCAATAATGAAAGACGCCGAGGCGCGGTTCTCCGGTTTGAGCGGAGACAAGCGGTTGCAGGCGGAAGAGTTGGCTCGCTATGTTCGGCGTATCTGCAATCCGGACAATGAGGGACCATCTATTGAACGTCGCGGCGAGTTAGCGCTGGCGTCCAAGCCGGGGCAAGCGGTTCCCGTCGGTGAGTTCATCAGGACCAACTCGGCGTTGTGTGTGCAATCCGGCTTGCTCTATGCGAAGCTTGCCAATGCACACGGCATCGCGACCACGCTTCGCGGTGCCATGACACCGTCCGGTATGCATGCTGCACCGGAGTCCTTGATCGGCAAGGAGTGGCTTACTTTCGACAGTGCTCGGGCTGTCTATGGTGCACCGTCTGCCCCTGTGGGGCACCGTCGCCGTCGATAACGCGGGGCTTTGTAGGGAAGTCGTAGGTAGTTCGTCGCTGTGCCGACCGGTTGCGTGTAGGCCTCTGACCGACGAAATGGACTTCTCGCGACTCTGAGGCGTAATGTAGTGACCGTTAACGAATCTCAGAGCTGTAAGGAGAGTGTCCTCTATTCTGGTCGGTAACACTTCTTTACAATCTGGAGAGGGATTCTTCTTCCAGCTTTGAGAGAACCCTACAAGCGGCATTTTCGAGTTGCCGTTCCTCTGATGACCGTTGGAGTCTGGCTTTTGCGGTTTGCGATATCTCAACTGGAAGTGACATGGATTCGCCCCTGGTTCAAGGCTTGCTGTTGAAGAACGTTTGCGACACCTTACAAATGCTGCCTGAGAAGTCAGACCGCTTCTTGACGCTTCGAAAGCAATTGACCATAGGGGTTTACCGGTATAAGGCGTGGCTTTGGAAACGCGCGCCGTAATCGCTGAAAGGGCGCTGGGTTGCTGGACTACATGAAAAGATTAAAGGATTTTAATACTGCTTGGCAACCCCCTAACTTTTCCAATTTTATTGTTTACCTTTTCACGGGAAAGATAACACAAGGGCAAATTGAATAGCGGCAGTGATTTAAGAACGAGCGCGTTCTCTCTCTTAACTCGCCAGTTACCAGGATCGTCTCACCAGATGCATCCGTAACCACGGTACAAACTTACTAGTTGATTGAAATGGAGTGTTAGGTACTATGACAAACCCCAAGAAAGTGAGTCGAAGTTTGTCTTCTCATCGCAACGACACTGGTTCGATGGGCGTTCTCATCTGCTGCGGTGTTCTCGTTTCAATTATCGGTATAGGTGCATTCGCTGCCGACATCAGCCACCACACCGCGGTACGCACGGAATTGCAGAGTGCGGCCGATGCTGCCGCCATAGCAGGTGCCAAGGCTCTGGTAAATCCTGAGACCGCAACGATGGCTGAGGAACAGGCACTGAGTGTTGCCAGTGCGAACAACGCGGATGGTAAGCCGGTCACCAATGATGATGGCGGACAGGTTGAAGTAGAGATCACTGAGGCCGCTGATCCTGGTGAAATTGCGGCGTGCCAGGTAACTGCGCGTCGAACAATCAATAACTGGTTGGCTACTATTATCGGAAGACCGACGGATGTAATTGCAGTGACTTCGAAGGCTGCTGCTTCAGCCACTGTTGATACCATCGATGCCGGAATCTTGTTCCCGCTGGCTGTCAGCATTGATGCCGTACCCACCAAAGGACGTTCGAGCGACACCTTAGCATCGAGCGTCTATGGCACCAGCCCCAACGACAAGCTCAATGTTAACAACGCCGGAAACACTTTGCTTGCGCGAGGAGCATCGGTAGGAATCGCGAAGATTGCTCCGACATTATCCGTAGCCTCTCTGGTTACGTGCATGTTTGTCAGCGATGCTTTTGCTAAGAAGGATGATGCTGCCGCAGCTACCACAACAACGACCACGTCGAATGGCAACGGAAACGGTAATGGCAATGGTAATGGCAATGGTAACGGCTCAGGGACAACTACCGGCGGGACAACTACCGGTAGCACCGGTGGCGGTTCTTCATCGTCTAATGACGTCACCTACCCGCCCCTCAAGAATTTGAAGGTTGGCGACACCTTGCGCCTTGTGATCAACTCGGACAAAGTCGACAACGCAGGCTGGACCTCCTTCACTGAGAAGGAAACCAATGCCAACTGGTTGCATTCAGTTGTCGATATCGCTCTAGATCTCGCGCCGCCGAACGATAACTATAAAATTCCGTCTTGCACCATCGGACAACCGATCTACCTTACCAATGGTGTCAAAGGCTTCAAGGATTTCGCTACGGATCCTGCGAAACTAAATGCTCTGAAAGCTCAAGACGTGCTGTATCTCCCCGTTGTTGAGGGAGATAAGTTCAATCAATCTCGTCCATTGATCGGCTGGGTAGCGGTGAAGATCAACGCTGTTTATATCAACAATCAAAAAGGTACGGTTCAAGAATTCGAATCCACCATTTTGAAAGCACCGGTGCGCGGTAAGAAAGGCGATATTCCGCCTGTTCCATCCGGCGACGCTCAGTCGCAAACTACGCTTGAAGCAATTTCGCCTTCAGCGGTCAGATTGGTGACCATGCAACAGCCGCAATCGTAATGCTGGGAGCGACGACAACTCGTTCGATTCAAAGCGAAAGGGTGCCGGCCAAGCCGACACCCTTTCGTTATGTCTGAACCATCGGTTTTGGTGCTCTTAACGCGAGTGTGCCAACTTCTTGTTGAACTGTTCCTGTTCCGTGGAACCTTCAAGGGCTTGCGTGGATGCTGTTCCGCCCGAGACAGCCATTAGCACTTTGTCGAAGTAACCGGTGCCAACTTCGCGTTGATGACGAACCGCCGTGTAGCCACGGTCTTGAAGAGCGAATTCTTCCTCTTGCAGGCGTACATAGGCCGGCATTCCTTCGCGGGCATATTCGTGAGCCAGTTGGAAAGCACTGAGATTGGTGGCATGCCACCCTGCCAGGGTGATGAATTGATACTTGAATCCAAGCTCTCCCAGCTTTTGGTTGAACACGGCAATTGTCTTGTCGTCCAAATGCTGTTTCCAGTTGAATGAAGGAGAGCAATTGTACGCAAGCAGCTTGCCCGGGAACTTCTCGTGTACTGCCGCTGCGAATTCCTTCGCTTCGCCCAGGTCCGGCTTGGAACTTTCGAACCACAGCAAGTCTGCATACGGTGCGTAAGCCAATGCGCGAGCAACAACCGGCTCCAGACCCTTCTTAACATGGAAGTAGCCTTCCGGTGTTCTCTTTCCGTTGATAAATGGGTGGTCGGCAGGATCGATATCAGACATCAGCAATGTTGCATCGAGCGCGTCGGTGCGTGCTACCAGAATTGTCGGGACGTCAAGCACGTCTGCGGCTAAGCGAGCGCCGCACAATGTGCGGATGAACTGAGCTGTCGGAACCAATACTTTTCCGCCAAGGTGCCCGCACTTCTTTTCCGAAGCGAGCTGGTCCTCAAAGTGAACGCCGCTTGCACCTGCTTCAATCATGCTTTTCATCAATTCGAAAGCGTGAACTGGTCCGCCAAATCCGGCTTCTGCATCGGCCATGATCGGCGCGTACCAATATTTATCGCTAGTGCCTTCGCTGACATCCACTTGATCTGCGCGCATCAAAGCATTGTTCAGGCGCTTCACCAGCTCAGGCACGCTGTTTGAAGGATACAGACTTTGATCCGGATAGGTGTGCTTAGCCGCGTTCGCGTCAGCAGCTACTTGCCAGCCGCTGAGGTAGATTGACTTGAGACCGGCTCGAACCATCTGAACAGCTTGTGATCCGTTCATTGCGCCTAGCGCTGTTATGTGCGGCTCTGTATGAAGCAATTCCCAAAGACGGTCGGCTCCTGCTCTGGCTAGCGTATGCTCCACCTTAATTGATGGACGCAAGCGCAACACATCTTCTGCCGTGTAAGTTCTTTTGATTCCCTTCCACCGTGCATCCTTTTCCCAATTGGCAGTAATGGTGTTCGACAAGTCGGAATTAGTTGAACGCATTAGCGTATGACCTCACTTTTTTCTGATACAAGGTTTCCGGGAATCCGCTGAGTGAGTATATTCAACGATTCTTCCCGCCCTGGAAACTTCACGAGTTTTTTTAATATGGAGCGCGTGAGTTCGGAAACAATAAAGCGTTCTGTCGGTGATAATGAGCGAGCGGCTTTCTGCGGCGGCTGTAGGCGTTTCTATCAGTTTGTGCCGAAGTAGCGATTAAGACCCGTTAATTAATGCCTTAAGTCGTATACCTGGATGCAAGTGGGGGAGTTGCATATACTTCTTATCGCTACCAGAGACGTTCAGCCGGGTTGTGGACTATGGTTTCGACGTTTACAAACAATCGCGTCAGCAATGCACCTGCCAAAGTGTGGTTTTTCAACGCGCCGGTTGATCTCCTTGTTTGTTGTGGCGGACTATTGTGGTTTGTAGTTGCAATTCACTCGCTAGTTTCCTTTCCGAACCACAGAGAGCCCATGCTCTTTTCGCCGGAGGCTTCGCCTGGTGAAAAAGCACTGTACTACGCACTCTACACTTGTGCCTTTCTTGTCAGTTATCCCCATAACTTGGCGTCCGTCGTTAGAGTTTACGGTTCGAAGGCATCGTTTAAGAAGTACCAGTTCTGCGGCATCATCGTTCCTGTCCTGACCGCAGTGTTATTGGTTGGCGCAGTGATGCAGCCGGCGCTCATTCCCTGGTATGCCCGCGTGACGGTGATCTGGAATATCCAGCATTGGGTAGCTCAATGCTATGGGCTGGGTCTTCTGTACTGTGCTCGCGCTAACTTCGGATTGAGTCCGGTAGAGAAGAAACTGTTGTGGATTTCGTGCCAGGTGCTAATACTTTGGGCGGCCGTCAAGGTTTTGGCATTCCCCGAGACACAAGCAGCGCAGATCGCCGGTATACCGATTACGCCAATCGCCTTTGTATCTGCCGACTTTTTTCAGGGGACCGAACGGGTTTGCCTTGGAGTCTGGGGGGCTATTGCTGCTTTTTTGACTTACGGTTGGGCAAAGGCTAAACGAATCCCGCCTTTGCCGGTTGTGGCATTGTTTGCCACCATCTTTAGAATCACAATGATGTCGTTCAAGGGCAATGTGGATCTTTGGCTTTTCGGCTTGCCGCTGTTCCATGCTCTGCAGTATCTGGTTCTGACCAGCAGGTATCATGCCAAGGAAAAGGGGATAGTCGAGACTCCAGAGACTCCCTACTGGAAGGTGATGTTTTCCGCGAAGGAAATGCGAAACTATTACGGTGGGCTAGTTGCAAGCGCAGCCGCTCTTTATCTTGGTTTGCCTCTGCTGCTTCGAGGGGTTGGATTGCCAACGGAGAATGCAACCGCGCTCACTTTTCTCCTGTTGAATTTTCAACATATCCTGACCGATGCGTTTATCTGGCGGCTCAGGGACCCGGCAGTCAGAAGCAATTTGTAGCGCGATCTCCATCTGCCCCGTGCGAGCGGGCTTTCAGCATTCGCACGTGAACGCTCGTGCACATCGCTTGACCCTTTTGTGTAAGTTCGATATTATTGGAAATATGAAAAGTAGCGATGCGGTCAAGGCTCTAGGGGCTTTGGCTCAGGAATCTCGATTGGACGTTTTTAGGCTGCTGGTCAGAAAGGGCGCGGCAGGAATGGCGGCGGGAGAGCTGAGCGAGCATTTCGGTTTGCCACCAGCAACGATGTCATTTCACTTAAAAGAACTGACCAGCGCGGGGCTACTAACATCGAGACGGGAAAGTCGTTCAATCATTTATTCAGCTAATTATGCTCACATGCAAACACTGATTGGCTTCCTGCTCGAGAATTGCTGCGTAGACAACGGAGGCAAATGCTAATGAAAAGATTTCACGTACACATGGCGGTGGCAGATTTGGAGCAGTCAATTCAGTTCTATTCGACTTTCTTCGATTCGCCTCCAGCCGTCAAGAAAGATGACTATGCGAAATGGATGCTGGACGATCCGCGCATCAACTTTGCTATTTCAACCCGAGGTCGTGAGCCCGGATTGGACCATCTAGGCATTCAAGTTGAAGACCCCGCAGATCTGCAAGAGATTTCGCAACGTCTGAAGGCAGCTCAGCAACCAATTCTGGAACAAGAACAAACAACGTGCTGCTATGCGCAGGCGGACAAAACCTGGGTGCATGACCCGCAAGGTATTGCCTGGGAGTCGTTTTATACGACCGGTGCCGCTACCACATACGGCGAAGACGTCGACCTGCAAAGGCAAAACAAATCGGCTTGCTGCGCACCTGAGATGGAAAGTGTGTCCGTGCAGATTGGAAAGAAGTGCAGCAGTTGAGCCGCAGCTTATTGCAGATTGTCTTGGTACCACAAGCGTCTCAATAAAGAGAGGCAAAGCAACAAATTTTCCAACAAGAGAAAAACGACCTGTTGCTACGCGCAGTCAGACAAGACCCGGGTGCATGATCCACAAGGAATAGCCCGGGAATCCTTCTTCACGATTGGAAAAGCGACACGGCGAAGGTGCAATTAGTGCGCGAGAACAAAGCTGCCTGTTGCGCTCCAGAAGTAGCACCAATACAACTCACCAAAAAGGAGCGTAGCAATTGAAGGTCTTATTTATATGCGTGGAGAACAGTTGTCGCAGTCAGATCGCAGAAGGATTTGCCAGACAACTGGGTCTTGATGCCGAAAGCGCCGGGGTCAAAGCTGGGTCCGGTGTCAACCCTGGCGCGCTCAAAGTCATGGCAGAAATCGGCATAGACATTTCAGCGCAGTTCTCAAAAGCAATCGACCAGGAAAAGCTGACTAAATATGATGCCGTGATTTCGATGTGCTCAGTCAAGACCGCCGATTTTTGCCCGTCGACTTTTATAGGCACTCAGGCTAATTGGAACATTGAAGACCCGAAAGGACAAGAGCTTGAAGTCTTTCGACGTGTGCGTGATGAGATCAAATCCAAGGTAGAAGAACTAGCTAAAGCAGAAGTGGCGAGATAGAAAATGCCCAAAGGAGGCACGTATCATGAGCAACAAAGCTAGCATGTTCCCAAGGTTCTTACTGCCGCTTGGAGTTTTTGTCCTGGCTTTTGCCGGGCATTTTGTCTGGTTCGCACTTTCAGGTGGCGCTTCCTCCGGGGCCGAGGGCGGATGTGGCAGCGGCTGTGGAACATCCTGCGCTCCAGCTCCAACTCCGGCGATCAGCAGTCAATACATTGATTCTCAAAGTTATTTCTTAGGCTATTCCATTGCCTTGCCGCTGTCTTTTGCATCAATCGCAATAAGGAAGTTCATTGAGAATCGCTCGCAATCGGCAAAAGGAGCGGCGATCGGCGGCATAAGTTTTTCTACTTTCCTTGGATTTGCCGGATGTTTCATGACTGGATGCTGCGGTTCTCCGATGTTAGGAGTGTATGTCAGCTTGCTGGGCGCAGGCTTCTTGCCTTTCGCTAAGCCATTTGTAGCAGTTCTAACTACCCTGTCAATTGCAGCGTCGTTCTGGTGGCTCAATAGATCTGCCTCAAAACAAGCCTGCTCGACTGATGATACTTCGACTTCATGCTGCGGTCCCGCTACCCAGTGCGGCCCAACGCCTGTAATTATAACTAAAGTCTCCGAGGCAGAATCGCCATGAGTATCTCGGTCGAAGAGCCGACTGACAAGAAACCACAAAATGAGTCCATTATAGGTTTCTTCGAACGCTGGTTAACGCTATGGGTCTTTCTTTGCATTGCCGCAGGAATATTTATTGGGCAGGTTTTACCAGAACCAGTAAAATTTATAGGGTCACTAGAAGTAGCCAGAGTCAATATTCCAGTTGGTTTCTTGATTTGGTTGATGATTGTTCCAATGCTTTTGAAGATTGACTTTAGCGCTCTTGGACAAGTGAAGCAACACTGGAAAGGAGTCGCTGTCACTCTGTTCATAAATTGGGCGGTCAAGCCCTTTTCTATGGCCTTCCTTGCTTACGTATTCATTCGAGTTTTGTTTGCTCCATACCTCCCTCACGATCAAATTGATAGCTACATAGCTGGCTTGATCTTGCTTGCTGCTGCGCCATGTACAGCCATGGTCTTTGTCTGGAGCCAGCTAACAAAAGGCGATCCATACTTCACTCTTTCACAAGTAGCTGTCAACGACGCGATCATGATTTTTGCTTTTGCGCCTATCGTCGGACTTTTGTTGGGGCTCTCTTCCATAACGGTTCCTTGGGACACGTTGCTCATTTCCGTTGGTCTCTACATCGTGATACCGGTTGGGATTGCCCAGGCGTGGAGGGGTGCTTTGCTCAAGCAAGGACAAGAGGTATTCGACAAGACACTTAACTTTCTCCATCCTGTGTCGCTCTCAGCACTACTGACCACTCTGGTGCTTCTGTTTGCCTTTCAAGGCGAAGCCATTCTCAAACAGCCTCTTGTAATTGCGATGTTAGCGGTTCCTATTTTGATTCAAGTATTTTTCAATTCGTCGGTAGCATACTTGCTAAACAAGAAATTTGGCGTGGCGCATTGCGTGGCCGGACCATCTGCTTTGATCGGAGCCAGCAATTTCTTTGAACTAGCTGTAGCTACAGCAATCAGTCTTTTCGGATTTCACTCTGGTGCAGCTCTTGCCACCGTAGTTGGTGTGCTAATCGAAGTTCCTGTCATGCTTGCCGTAGTGAAGATAGTGAACAGTAGCAAAGGTTGGTATGAGAAAGGCTTAGCAAAGAATCAATGTTAGTTGCCTGAAACCGAGCAACCAAAAGCAGTCCTGTAATTTACGAACAAAGAGAAGCCTCAAACACAAGTGTTGAGCTAGATTGTGGATCACGCATCGGGCCGTCTGGAGTCGGATTCTGAGTCGATCCCGCGTCCGAGTCTTCCCGGATCGCTGAAAGGTCCGCGAGCAAAGGGTGGACGGCTAAGAAGTGTTACGTTGAACAGACGAAGCAAGATGGACGTTGAGTCAGTCGTACTGGACCTGACGGCGATGCGGGTGGGGATTCTACCAGTGCGTTCTGGCGCCCTCGGGGCGATAATCGTCCCTGTTGGGAATCTGCTGATGGAACGAGACACCTACACTTTAACCACTTCGCCCGCCCTGGAAGAGTCTCGAGGCGTACTTCAGCGCGAAGCTGCGGTCTTGCTCGGTGGCGGGCTTGAGGGACTTTCGCGCGGCGCTGGTCAATCATTGACCGATCTGGGCAAATTCGCCAGTGACTTTTCGAAAGCGCCGATTACGACCACTGGCGAATACCTGCGGAACCATTGGTCTGAAGCCGCTGTCGCAGGAGCCATCGCCTTCGTGGCGCCGCGCAAACACTTTCACATGTTGTTGCTCGCGGCTTCTGGACGCGGCCTAGCCATGTCGACGTTCGATGGCATAGTTGGCGCCGCCGATACATCGCAGCCACTTGCCCAAGTTCGCGAGCGCTTCGCTGCGAGTATCGCCGGTGAGAGTCGCAGTTTGATTAACGCGCTACCAATGACAATAGCAGGTGGTGTTGGCGGACGCAGTTTGGCAAATGCTACGTTCGGAAAGAACCTTGGCGCTGTTGATTTGGCTACAGGGAAGGTCTCCTGGGGCGAAGTAAAAAACAACCTCTGGACGATGCGTGATCAGGTTTTGCCACCAGCAGTCAGGCTCGCTGTTGTGGATTTGGACGGCACTCTGATGTCGACGAGTCGCCATCTGTCGCTGGGAATTGAGAATGGCAACAAGGTTCTTGCTGCCGCGACCGGCTTAAGCGAAGAAACAGTTTCCGGACTGATGGCTGAACAGTTCGGTAAATTGAAATCGTTCACAAATCCGTGGACTGTCGAGATGGCGCTCGCGGAACGACTGAACGTAGGCAAACCTGGAAGCATGACTTACGAGCATTTTCGAACGCATGTCAGCGATCCGTACTGGAAAGTCTTCGACAATACTGTTACGCAAAACCTGAAACTATATGAGGGAGTGCATAGTACATTGGGGGCGCTCCGTCAAAAGGGCGTACCTGTGATACTTTGGTCGAACTCGCCGGCATCGGCTGTGATACCGCGCATACGTCCGCATGGCATTGATACTCAGATTAGTCGAGCGGTAATGTTGGAAAATGCAAAGCCCCCGAGCGGACTAGCACCGGAACTGTTGCAACATGGTGCAGAGCGTCTTGCTTCGTTTATGGGACGTGAGAATTCTGCGTTCACGACGCTGAGCCGCGATTTGGCGAAGCCAGCGCCGTCCTTCTTGAACGATGTCATGAAAGAGTCCAATCTGAGACCATCGCAAGTCATGGTGATAGGAGACAGCCTCCAAAGCGACATGGGGCTCGCGCAACAAGCTGGAGCTCGTGGACTTTGGGCCAGATGGGCCGAAGTTGATGCCCGCTATGATGCCTTGCTCAACAAAGTCACTAAAGGTCAGTTTCCGCCCGCTCCAAGTACCGGCGTACCCTATGAAGCCGAACTGTTTAGGTTCTCTGATTCGCTAAAGCACCTGCGCGCACCGCGTGACATAAGCGGGTTGCTTAGAAACAATCTTGGAGCGCCGCATTGGTTGACGCCGTTGGAGAGTTACGGGTTGGCCTTTCGCCCTGCCAGGCTTGATGATGTAAAACGTTAGCGCTACTTCGTTTTTGTGAATTTGCTACCGCTCCAGGTATAGACTGCGCGCGTCTTTGATTTTTTCTTTTCTTCGAAGTTTTCCGTAGTGGTATCAATGATAAGCGAATTGGGCTTTCCACCTTTCATTGTCGGCAAAATGTAGTCGAAACCCGTGCCTCCCGTTTCGTTACCGGCTTCACGCAACTCCATCAAATGCGTTACTTTGTCTCCGGTTACACCGACGAGAATATCACCATAGGGATAGTCGCATGCACCGTAATCGAAGGCGAACCTTGCAATCGTGGGGTTGCCGTTGAAGCCCTTCGTCGGAAATTTCAACGCTGTGACAGAGTATGAAAACACATGAGATTCAGGCAACTCAATCGGACTGAACTTTGCTTCTGAAATTAGCTTTCCGTCTCTAACCAGAATGGCGCGCGATTGTTTTTCAGTCTTCGATGTGCCTGTGCCTTCTATCGTTAAAAGCAGCAATCCCGTTGGTCCAAGCGACAAGGCTGCTTTGCTCAGGTTACCGCCCCAGATATAGCCGGTCTTTGCGTCTTTCGTCTTCACCTGATACCACGAGTCCAGAAAGCCGTTTACACCTTGCGAAGCTTCGCTCTTTGATACTACGGTCAGTGGCGTCCCGGGAGGGAGCTTTGTCACTGCCGCGGCGCTGCTTTTAGGCGCACTTTTCAGCTCAGTAGACGGCAACACCGTGTAAGTTAGCTTGCCGGCCTTAATCTCTCCGTAAGAGGTCTGAAACTCGGTGGGAGCTTCTATCTGCGCAAACACCGGAGGAGGGTACAGAACCGGACCGGTGAGGCTTAGCCCCAGCACGGTTAACAATCGGAGCGGCCGCGACCCTGATGCGCGAAGGCTGATTCGGTTTGCGAGTGCGAATTGCATACAAGACCCTTTCGTGGTTGCCTAATGATAGACCGAACAGGATTAATGATCCACTCGACGCCCTGCCCTTGGATTGTTCCGGATTACCGCCAACCTTCGGAATGCTTGCAGTGATTGAAATTGGGGGCGGCGGGCATAATCTTATGGGCTAAGATCCGAGTGTAAGCAGACCCGTGGACGAAATTCGCAGAGAAGAGGCTGTTTCCAGTTGCACCGAGAACTGCTCGCAGTGCGGTGGCGCCGGAGCCGGAGCAGAGTGCAAGTGCGCGAAATCGTGCGTGGCCGATCCTTGGATCGGGACAGTCCTGGACGACCGATATGAGATTCTGTCTCTCATAGATTCCGGTGGAATGAGCCATGTCTACCGGGCAAGGCACAAATCGCTCAATATTGTGCGAGCGGTAAAGGTGCTGCGCAAAGATTCGCTTAGTGAGACCAGTTTGCGACGTTTCGAGAAAGAAGCCAAGACCGTAAGCAGCCTTGTTCATTCCAATCTTGTGGGTTGTGTCGATTTCGGTGTCACACGCGAAGGTGCACCATATGTGGTGATGGAATATGTCGATGGGCTGACGCTGTCGCAGATGCTACGAAGTGGTGTCGTGTTCGAACCGGCTCGAATAGTTGAATTGATGCTGCAAGTGTGCAGGGGACTTCACTTCGCACACAGGGCTTCCATTTTTCATCGAGACATCAAGCCGAGCAATTTAATTCTGGTCAGGGATTCGGACGGAAACGAAACCATTAAGATTCTCGATTTTGGCATTGCGAAAATTCAGGATGTGTCGGAGGAAAGCCAAAAGCTCACACGAACGGGAGAAATCTGTGGAAGCCCCGTTTACATGAGCCCGGAGCAAGGTCGCGGCATGGCAGTAGACGAACGAACTGACGTCTATTCCATGGGGTGCGTGATGTTCGAATTGCTGACCGGGAATCCGCCGTTTGTAGGCAATAATGCCATCGAAACCATTATGATGCACATCAACTGCCCTCCGGAATTGGGTGTGATGCGCGATGGTAAACGTGTGCCTGTCGGTTTGGAGTCGGTAGTATTGCGTTGTCTCGAGAAAGAAGTAGATATGCGGTATCGAACCGTTGAGGAGTTGGCTCGAGATCTTGAATCCATTCAGAAAGGAGAGTCCTTAGTTGGATTGCAAATCAGCCGCGCTCTGAGCAACAGTCGATTGAACAGGATTCGGTTTGCTACCGTTGTAGTGTTGATGCTGGGCTGGGCGGGGTACTCTGTTTGGTCTTCTTACTTCGCGGAAAACTGGCGCGCCGACCTTACTAAGGCCGACAGCCTTTACTATGATGTTGATAGCGCTGAGAAGTACCTACTCAATGCTTTGAAGCATTTGCCGAAAGATGATCAGATAGAGCGAAATCGCGCTGCCATTTTTATGAGTTGGGGACGCCTCTGCGGGTCGAAGAATCGCATTGATCAGGCGAAGCAGTACTTTGAAAAGTCAAGGGAAGCCGCTGAGGCCTATCAGCGTTCTAGCAAGGGAAGAGGCGCTTCAACCTACTTGCCGCTGTTAGCGGACGCCTACCAGGGATTGGCGGCATGCGACCTGGCAAAGGGAAACTTGAAACAAGCCGAAATCGAAGCGAAAGAGGCTGTGCTGGTGCGCCAACGATCCTTTAACGTAAGTTTGGTCAATCGAATGCTTGATGCTCGACTCCTTGCACGTTCCTACGTGGTGCTTGGCGATGTTCAAGCCGGCATGGAGAAGAATGATGCCGCTCTTGAGTCCTATGCTGCGGCGGAGCAGATCGAGAAAGGATACGACCAGGAGCAACTTCATCTATCCACGACTTTGGAGAAAGAAGGTATTGTCTATGCCAAGATTGGCAAGAAGGAAAAAGCGCGAGACCTGTATAAGCGTGCTATGAATATTCGCAAGTCTGTGCTTGGTGAGAGTCTGAATCATCCGGCTATCATGGAGTTGCAGGCAAGACTGGACGCTCTTGAAGGGAAGCCTTCACAGACGTAGTGGGTCGCAAGGACGCGGGTACCCCTACGCTTAAATCGCGAACTCATCTATTGTCGAGCAAGGGGCGGATGCTCTGTTACTGAGCGGCGTTGCCTTTACTTTGTGTCTGCGGGCGCGGCTTCCTTCTTCTCGTCGCTCGGAGCCTCGGTGTGCTTTACTGGTACCGCATCTGGTGCTTTAGGGCTCTCTGCTTCAACTAAAGGTTTCTCCTTCGCCACAGGAGTTTCTTCCTTGGGCTTCTTCTCTTCCGCGGAAGCTTCCTTGACCGGTGCTTTCTCGGTCTCTTTGGCGACAGGAGTCTCTTCCTTAACAGGTTTCGTCTCTTCGGCTACCGGTGTCTCCTTTACCTTCTTTTTCTTGGCTACAGGCGTTTCTTGCTTTTCGGGAGCAGCCGACTCTTTCGCAGGAGCCTTAGGTTCCTCTGCCGCCGGTTTCTTATCCTCAACAGCGGCTGGTTTAGGGTCAGCTTTTGGAGGCTCCGGCGGGGGGACCGCCGGTGCAGTCGCCGCTGGCGTGGTGGTAGCCGGGGCAGTCGCAGCCGGTGTTGAAGATGGTGTTGCTGCCGCTGGTGCGGTTGTTGTCGAAGTAGTTGCTGCTTTCTTCTTTTTCTTCTTGAAGCCTTTGTTCGGTTGTACCGGACCGACCGCAACCGACCAAATGGTCATCTGGTGCGGGTGCCCTTGCTTGTCCTTTACTTTGATATTCATCTTCTCGCCGGCAGCTGGTGCAGTGTATTGCGCACCGCAAATCGTCAATACTTCGCCTGGATCGGCGAAGACCAGATCTTGCCAGCCCGGCTTGCGAGCAAAAACTCGGTCGGGTTTCCATGGCGAAATTTCCGCCAAGTTCGCTACTTGACTCCAATCAGCCAGTGGCGTGTAGGCCGACACCGACCAAATGTCCACAGTGTCGCCGTTGTCCAACAATACTTGCTTGACTTCTTCGGCGGATGGATTCGACCAATACACTTTTCCTCCAAGAATTACCGGGTCTCCGGCTTTCACGAAGAGGAGCGTTGGACCGGCCTCTTTTCCTCGTCCATAGAAGGTCTGCGTGATCGTGGGATTGTAAGGAAAACTGGGGCGATTCTGGTACTTCAGTTGGTGGAAGCTCAATGATTCCGGGCGAGGAACCAACTTGGTCGGGTCCGCGTATTTGGAGGGATCGAAAGACTCCCAGTTTCGCGGGTCTGAGGCATCAGTTTCCGTTGCCTTGAGCAGCTGATTGCCCACTGCGGTTTGCATCGGCGTGCAAATGGAGATAGTGAAACCGACTAGTAAGACCGCCGCCCCGAAAGTAGACCACCGCTTTAGCATTAATCGTTCTCCCGCAAGACTGGAATAGAATGGCTTGGCAGACCAGAGTCCTTCTGTCGGCCCGAAACTGTCTGTCATTATAACGAATACCCGCTTTTGAGCGTTCTCCGCTGCCCCCGTGCGCAACAAACCAGCATTTGTTACGCAGGTGACACTTCGAGTTAAAGTTCCCATTTTATCGGAAAGACGGGGAGGGCTGTAGAACTGATCCGGCTAAAAAGGCGAAAGCTCGACCTCGGCGAAGTTCCGTGAAATTAGTACCGTATTTGGTGGCGGTAACGGTTCTCAGTCTGTTGATCTGTCGCCGAGCTCCAGCAACAGTTTGTGCATGCTCGCCAGCTCTTCTTCTCGCTTGGGGTCAAGATCTTCCGACCAGTCAAGCAAACTATCAACGGTGGCAGCGCGAATAAAATCACTTTCAAGCAAAAGGTGATCGAGGTGATCCAACCAACGAATTGTTTGGTTTGCCGACTGTATGTTTTCTGTGATTTTGGTTACCGCTTCAGGATTTACGCAGTGGTCTTTGCTTGCCGCTAGAATCAGGATTGGAGTGCCCTTCTTAACTCCTCGCGCAAACTTGAGCGTCTTGTGCACGAAAGAGTCGCTAATCAGCAGCTCGCCTATTGTTAGCTCTTTTGCAACGAGCGGGTCTTTGATTAATTCTTCACCAACCTTGGGATTGCAAGACACCAGCTTTCTCATGAAGCCATTCAGGTTGACTTTTCCGTTGGGTTTGAGCACTCCCAGCAAGCCTTCGGCAACGTTTTCCGGGTACACGTACATCAGAGCGTTGACACGAGCTGCCGGGCTGGAGAGCACTACTCCCGCTGTGAGCTCAGGCTTGTCCTCCGCTATTTTGAGAGCCATGGTGGCACCAAGGCTTTCGCCAAGGATGGTGAGCGGCAAGTCGGGATATTTTCGTTTCATCCATGCCGCTAGCCTGCCAACGTCTTTAGCGCTTTTCTCATAGTTGATTTTTTGTCGGCAATCGCCGTTCTCGCAATACTTATGAGTCTTATCCCGTCTGCATTTGCCGTAGCCGCGCATGTCCGGTGCCACCATATAGTAGCCTGTTGAGGCGGTGAACTTGCCTAGCAAACTGAAGCGACCACCGTGCAATGTCAGTCCGTGAATAGCCAGAACCATGCCTTTGGGTCTGCCGTTGCGCGGAGTCCATTCGTAGACTGGAAAGTGCAGCTCTGTTGTCGGCTCCCCGTCTTCAATCAGTTCGAATGATTCCGCTGCGGTTTCCGGTGCTGTTTTGGCGACGGTACCCGCCGTTGACGCGGGTTGCGCCGTCTTCGATTCGTCAGCCGACCATGCGACCGGTAGCGCAACGAGAGATATGCTTAGTGTCACTGCAACCGAGAATAGTGTCCTTAAACCCGATATCGAGTTTGTTTTCATTGCATACATAGCCCCTCTTGCAGTTTGTGGCGCCAAATACGATACGCGTGCTGATTCATATCATAAGCGGATCTTTATAGCAATTGCACGGGTATGGTCCGCGTCCTTGACCGTTTGAGACTTCCCGGGCGTTCCGACATCGAGAAATGACGTTCTTTATCATGGGAAAGTGACAAGCAAAATTGTTCTCCATGATTGTACGTATAGCATTGACAGGCTCCACGAGCCTTATTAGTATCTTGCTTGTTATGCCAATATTGCTTCTATCGGATCTAACACGGGTCCGCAATTGGTAACGGCTGAATCATACTCGGGGCGGCTTAATGAACGTTGTATTTCTGTCACCGCACTTCCCATCCAATTTTTACCACTTTTGTGTCAAGTTGCGCGAAGCCGGTGCCAATGTGCTCGGTCTTGCCGACGAGCCGTTCGAGAATCTGCGCCCCGAACTACGTTATGCACTTACCGATTACTTTCATGTGCATGACATGCATAACTATGATGAACTTGTGCGCGCATTGGGCTACTTCACGCACAAGTTCGGGAAACTGAATCGGCTCGATTCTCTGAACGAATACTGGTTGGAAACTGAAGCGAGTCTGCGCACCGATTTCAACATTCCCGGTATTCAAACCGACAAAATCGGAAAGATCAAACGCAAGTCCGAAATGAAGAAAGTATTTGAGGATGCTGGTCTTAGTCCTGCTCGCGGGCGAGTCTGCTCAACTGAGAAAGAGTTGCGTGCTTTTATCGCTGAGGTCGGATTGCCTGTTGTTGCCAAACCGAATATCGGAGTAGGGGCGGCCAAGACTTACAAAATTGAATCTGAAGAAGATGTGTCCGTCTACCTTGCGGACAAACCTGACGTTGAGTACATAGTCGAAGAATTCGTACAAGGACAGATTGTCACTTTTGATGGTCTGACCGACCGACAGGGGAACGTTGTTTTTTCGTCTTCGCTGCGCTATAGCATCGGTGTCATGGATGCCGTGAATTTAGATACGGACATCTATTACTACACTGTGCGCTCGTTCGAACCGGCTCTGGAAAAGGCCGGCTTAGCAACGGTCAGAGCCTTTGATGTGCGCGAACGCTTCTTCCATTTTGAGTTCTTTGTAATGGATGACGACAGCGTGGTACCACTTGAGGTGAATGTGCGTCCGCCTGGTGGATTTACTATCGATATGTGGAACTTCAGCAATAACTGCGACGTTTATGAGCTGTGGGCGAACTTGCTGGTCAAAGGGACCTGCGGGCCGGTTAACGGGTTGGACTATTTCGTTAACTACATCGGGCGAAAGGACCATATTCAATACAGGCACTCTCACGAAGAGGTTCTGCAGAAGTACGCAGACATGATGGTTCTGCACGAACGCTTGAGCGGAGTTTTTGCTCGCGCAATCGGCAATTATGGATACATTGTTCGGGGACCGGAGTTGCAGCCGCTTATAGACGCTGCAAACTTCATTCAAGAGCGTCGTTGAAATTGGTTTATTGCACGGAATCCTTGCAATAAATCTCTTTCACTTCAGACTCCCGAAACTCCTCTGGAAGGGACTGTTCGGGATCCGGCGCCTGCAGTATGACAAGAGTCACCTTGAATTCCTCGATGAGACCAAATACCATCACCTATGTTTGACAACTATTAAGCGGTTCTTAAACTGTTGCAAACAGCTGGTAGCTCGGAGCCATTTATGACCACAATTTCTCAACTAGTCGCCGAAGCTTCTGCCGAGATTGAGGCGGTCAATGCCTCTAAGACCGGGGGAATGGGAACTTGGTTCTTGCGGGAGATGTGGTACTTCGCCGCTGCCTCGGCCGATGTGAAGCACGGAAAAATTCTGAACAAGCAGATGCTCGGTGAACCGATTTTAATCGGTCGCGACGCGAACGGAAAAGTGTTTGCCATGAAAGACATCTGCCCTCACCAGGCTGTACCTTTGAGCAGCGGACACTTCGACGGAAAGGAAATTTCGTGCTGCTTTCACGGCTGGACCTTTAACACCAGCGGAGTTTGCACTGGCATTCCGTCGCTTGTCGATGACCAAGAATTTCCCGTATGCAAGATCAAAACTAAGTCCTACGTATGCCGTGAAGTCAGGGACACCATTTGGATTTACTTCGGTGACAAGACCGAGGATCTGCCCGATGTGCCGGAGGCACCGGGATTAGGTGAGATGTATTGCTATCAGACTACGGTCAGGTTGCTGTTGCCGATTCACATTGATTACGCAGCACTGGCATTGATAGATCCGGCACACGTGCCGTACATACACAAATCCTGGTGGTGGCGTTCCGCTCGCAATCTGAAGGTCAAGAACAAGCGCTACGTTCCGGAAGGAAGCGGGTGGACCATGGTGAAGCATCATCCGTCGCCGCATTCGATTTTTCAGTTTGCCAACGATAAAATTGAAACCGAGATCAGCTTTCGCTTGCCCGGCTGTCGTCGCGAGTATCTCACTTTCGGTGGTCGCACCATAATTTCCGGCATAAGCACTCTTACTCCCATCGATGAAACGACCACCGAGCTGAACCATACTACCTATTGGACCGTACCGGGCACCAGTTTCATCACGCCGTTCGTGCACTACTTTGTTAACGAGTTTCTCGGGCAGGATCGCGATGTAGCGTTGTTGCAGGAGAAGGGGCTAAAGCACAAGCCGAAGTTGATACCAACCATAAAAGATGCCGGTACGCCTGGCGCATGGTATTTGCTTTGCAAAAAAGAATGGGCGGACGCTCATCGCGATGGACGTGCATTCGAGAATCCGATCCCGGATACTATTTTGCGCTGGCGCAGCTAAGCTTGCTGAGCAACCGGTGTAACAGCTCCGGAGACCGGTTCAAAAGGCAGACGGATTAAGAAGTCGTTGCCGCCCGCGATTGACGGGTGTACGCTGACACTGCCACCGTGGCTTTCGACAATTTTTCTGGCTATTGGCAGCGCCAGTCCTGTTCCGGGCCGGATCGAATCGGTGTGGATCGTGTCACGGAAGCGAGCAAACAACTGAGCGCGTTCGTCGTCCATGAGTGTTCGACCCGTGTCCGTTACTTTGATCTCCAGGCAGTTCTCTGCGTTGCGAACATCGATTGTGACCGGCATGTCCGCCCGAGAGAAGCCGACGGCATGGTTGACTATATTGCTCAATGCTTGAATCAAGCGGTCTTTGTCTACTTTAATCTCGAAATTGAACGGCGACACAATTGTGACTCGTTCTGCTGCGTTGGCACCGCATGCGGTGTTGACCGATTTCTCGAGCAGGTCTTTCACTCTGACATCTTCTAGAATCAAGTTCATGTGACCGGCTTCTAGTTTTTCGATGTCGAGGATATCGTTGATAAGCTCAAGCAACTTGTCTGAGTTCCGTGTTATGGCTCGTAGAACCTCGGCTGGTGCCTGTTCGATTTTACCGAATGCTCCTGCGTTGATCAGCTTTGCGATGCCGGTGATCGATGTCAGCGGTGTTCTGAGATCGTGACTTACTACGGCGAGGAACTCTTGCTTAAGCTGCTCCAGTTCCTTCCGCTTCGTAATGTCATTTGCTACACAGTAGATCTGACCATTCTCTCCTGATTTCGAATATGACCACATGACCCACATAGTTACGTTGTCCTTTCGTACGATTCGAGTCTCGAATCTTCCGGACCTAATAGAGACTTTGGTAAGAAGTTCTTCTTCTATCGGTGTTCGTTCTTCCGGTTCAAGGAGGTTGAGAATGTTGGTACCAATTAGTTCTTTCTGCGAATAGAGCCACATTGTATTGCAGGCCGGGTTCAGGCTGGTAAAGCACCCCTTGCCGTCCAGGGCGAAGATGACATCCTGTGAATTATCGAAGACTGCTCGCTCTTTCAAACGCGATTCTTGCAGCGCTCTTGCCGTGGTGTGGAAAGTCTCATCCAGCTCTGCAATTTCGTCCTCCCCGCCCAGGGGGGCGTACAATTCTTCTTCGTCGGCCAGGCGCTGTGCATTCAAAGCCAGGACTCGTAATCTGGATGTAATGTCTCTGCTGAAGTAGAGCGCTAGCAATATCGACAGAACGATGTTTGTGCCCAGTCCTCCTGCGAGCACCATGGCTTGCTTGGCGCGAATCTCTTGTTGAATGGCCGGCTGTACGAACTCCTTAACTTGAGCGTCTTTGAGCAAGCTCTGTAGTTTTCGCACCATTACCAGAGTTGCTGGAATGAGTTTATAGCCGGCTCCCATTGCGTCATTAATGTGCTGGCTCGACATATCGCCATCGGCCATAATCGATTCGGCTCGCTGATAAAACCTTTCCGGCTCCTTGAAACTTTTTGCGAATTTGTCGTAGTGAGCGCGCGCGGCCGGGTCGTCCTCAACCAGAGTTGCCAACTCATCGCGTATCTTCCTCGCGTTCCTGACTCCTTTGATAAACGTTTGCCAGTTCTCCGGAGTCTTCGCACCGGACATTGCGCCGCCCAGTTTCAAATACTCTTGCAGCAGATTATTGCTTGCTGCAACAATGCGTCGTTCATGCAACTCTCTGGCTCGTTCTTGACTGGATTCGAATAGCAGCATGGAAACCGCGCCGACAAAGACAAGCCCGAACAGGGTCGGGGCACCAATCAAGACGCCGCCTTTCCAGGCGAGATTCAGCCTTGCTTTACTGCGCTTGGTCGCTGGAAGCGTCGTTTGTGGTCCCCGTATACGAGCCAGGGCTCCCGTGTTTGAGTTGCGCATTAGTTGCGCCACTGGTACGTTCTGCGTCATCGGCGGTCGGTCAAATACCGGTACCCGAAACCAGAATGTGCTTCCTTCGCCTTCTACGCTATTGACACCAATTGTGCCACCATGTTCTTCAACTATCTGTTTGCAGATGGGTAGTCCCAGTCCCGTTCCGGCTTTGCGCTTGCCATCCGCCGCTTCTACCTGCTTGAATTTCTCGAAGATCAGCTCGCGATGAGCCGCCGGTACGCCTCGTCCTTTGTCGACAACTCGTAGTTCAACCATCTCGTTCTCAACCATGGCTTCAAGAACCACCGTACTATCGGGCGGAGAGAATTTGATGGCGTTCGAAAGTAAGTTGACCATGACTTGCATGATGCGGTCTTCGTCAACCGTCCATACTCCAGCGTTGCAGTTTAGTGATACCGCGACATTCTGCTTCGAAGCAATTCCTTCAACGTCCTGGGCTGCGCGAACAAGTAAATCTTGAACCGAGCAAGGCTTCTTGTGTAGCTCCAGCTTTCCTGAATCGAGTTGTGTCAGCTGAAGTAAATCGTTCACGAGAGTTAGCAGGCGCTGCACATTTTTTTGTGCGACGCTCAACTTCTCCTTGGCTGTCTCTGAAATAGTGCCGGCCAGGTTCGTCACCAATGTATGAATCGCTGTGGCAATGGAAGCTAGCGGAATTTTTAAGTCGGACGTGATCATTGATAGAAACTGCTTCTTGATTCGTTCTGCATGCTTGCGTTCAGTCATATCGTGTACGACGCAGTACATGCTCTTAGAAGAGTTCGACCAGTACACGGACCATAAGGTATCCAGCGCTTTTCCTTCGATCGTACGCGTGCGGCTTTCAAACTGAAACGGAACGCGCTGTTCTTTGGCAGAGTTAATCTGGGCTTGAGTGTTGCCTGCGTCCTGCTCCTGTATCAGTGTGAAAAGCGATACGCCGATTAACTGCTCCGGCGCTAGACCCCAAAGGTTGAAGCAGGCCGGGTTGATTTTGACAAAGTCGCTCTTCTCGTTCAGCACACAAATCACGTCGCTGGCGTTGTTGAATAGAGCTTGCTCTTTTTCTGAGGCCTCCCTCAGCTCCTTCGCCATTTGTTGAAACGCTGCATCCAACTGGGCGATTTCGTCTTCGCCGTCCAGTGGAGGGTTCATTGCTAGTCCTTTTGAAAGCAATTCGGTGTTGGCGTGAATAGTATTGAGCCTGCTGCGAATGCCCTTTTGGTAGAACCTGAACAACAGGAATCCCAGGACCCCGTTCATGATGGCGCCGAAAATCAATATGGCGATCTGTGCCGCTCGCATGTATTCTTGTTGTTCTGCGCTTTTGCGAGTGCGTTCGTAGCCTATTTCCTGGAACCCGGCAAGCGTTGCTAAGACGCCATCTTTGACTTCCTGCATGTCTTTGGCCGTCTTCGGTAGGGTGCGCAGCAGTTCAAAGACCCCTGTTTTTCTCGTTTCTGCCAGGGAATCAAGCGTATCGACTAATGTTTGCAGGTGCTTCTTTGCGCTCTCCGTTCGGGCTGACAGAAGCGGGTCCTGTTTCCAATCGTTAATGTTTTTCATGCCTTCTGTTCGCAGTACTTCGACGTCTTGCTCGTAGATTTTGAAGAACATTGGTTCCTGGCACTGAATCCCCATATAGAGGGTTAGCGGCGCCTCATAGCCCAGCCGAAAGAGGTTTCCCGAATTAGCCGTCAGGTGGCGATAGCGCGATTCGAAAGCCTGCTCCTTGTCCGATTGCTGAAGCAGAATTGCAAGTGCGCCGATAAGAGCGATGTTGAGTACTAGTGGTGCTGCCACTAGTATCAATCCTCGGTGGAAAACTTTCAGCTTAGGTCGGGAATTAAATATCACTTGCGTTTCTTGTTTCGTCCTCCCGGATTGCGTGTACCGGGGCTGTGCTTCCGGCTCCGTGACGCAGCCTTTGCGGATGACCCGAGAGCGGGGGCTCCCCGCCCGTTACGAAACGCGCTCATGTTTGCAGATGCTTTGCGTGATCCGAGGCGAGTTTGCCTGGTCGATTTTGCCGGTACTTCCGGCCGCAGTATCACCACGGGCGGTGCGCTGAGGTAAGTCGCGGCCATGTAAGATTGCATGTCCTGTATGTCCGGTACGTAAGGCTTGGGGGGCGCAATCAATCGTCCTGAAACGGGGGTGAGCGATGTCAGGACTTGGGTTTCCTTTGCGTGAGGACGGAATTGTTTTGCGAACATGGGTGCGGCAATGTGTTCGCCAGCTGAAGGAAACGAGTCGTTGGCGGAGTCGACCTTGATTTTTCGGCGCTCGGCTTTCGCAACGGTAGTCGATTTGCCAAAAACATCGAACTTCCTAAGGGCGGCCTCCATGTCAATTCCTGTGCCTGCATCGGCGAGGCTGATTGCAGCGTTAAAGTCTTCCGTGGTGCCTCCAACCCCTTCGATCAATGCTCGTTGCGCCGCAAGCATCCGAGACAGCCGATCTTTTCGTAGCGAGATTGCACGAATCTCGTTTTGGGCTGAATCCGCTTGTTCCCCCTCATCGGTGCTGGCTGTGTCCATTGCCTTTTTTCTTCGTTCCTGTGCTTCTTGCAGGCGCAGATCGAGAGCGACGTATCTTCGTCGCAGGCGCGTTGTTTGCGCTTTGTCCAATTCTAGAGTCAAGGGTCTGATATTACCCTGAGTGCTGCTACTCAGTGCCGGCTCCAGCAGCGGGTCTGCGAGAAGAACCGTTGAAGCTGAGGGATTGTTCGAGCCATCGATTTCGAACACTACATGGTTGCGGTCGCCGCCCGGGCTGACGACTGTTGCGGTGGAGCCGACGCCTCTTCCGCGCAAGCGCAGTTTTGCCGGTTCCGACGCGGATATTTCAAAGATGCATGGCATGTTTGTTCCCGAGACTATTACTCGGATCTGGCACTTCGCGGCGTCGTCGGAATCGCGTCGAATGCTATCCAGTCTGCATACGTCGACTTCTCGACTGTTTGATGCTTCGCCGGACGACATGACGAAGATCTCTTTCAGCGGACCAAGTGAGGTCTTTTCCGGTGCCCGAGCCAGCAGACAAACGGAAGAACCGGCAAACACATCTGCATCGCGCCCTTCCAGTGAAATACGATCCTGATTGAATGCTCCTGCGAAGTTTTTGCCTACGACCAGAAATGACGAGCGCTTATCGACCACAGGCGGCGTGTAGATGAGCCTCGGACCGAGATCTGTGCCAGCAAGCTCGATCAGTCTGGTGAACGCACCCGAGACCGCCTCGTCCAATACCAGAAGGTTGCCGCTGTTCTTGAACTCGACGGGTTGGCTCAGTGCGTGCCCATCTTGGTCCACAACGCAGAGTCTGAGGCTGTCCGCATCGGGGACGGTAAAGTTGCATACGCCTTGCCGGTCTGCCCTCTCGGTGTTGCCATTAATTGACACCAAGGCGTTTGCGGAGGGCAAGCCCTGCTTGTCATAGATGGTAATCCAGGCCGCGTTGCCCTTCTCGAGCAACGGCGCGGCGTATATGCGGTTGTCCTGCGCGCACAAGCTTCGCTCAGGCGCCGCCATGCATGCAAGTCCGGATAGACCACAGGCCGACAGCGACAGTGCCAGACTGAGACCAGCGACTTTCAGGGGGAGCTGCTTGCCGAGAAACGCCACAAAGTGCCGCGGTGACAACATTGGATAACCTGCTTGCCGAAGGGACCTGCAAGGTATATGCCACGCTTGACGCCTAACCCCACACCGGGTGCGCCGGCTAAGGCACCGCCCGTGTTGGTCATGGACGCTTCGTTTCTGACTTTGCTTCCGATTTCTCCGGGTTTTCCAGCAGAAAATTCTTTACGAACAGGACGGTGGAGAAGAATAGATAGTCCGCATTCTGTTTCTTCTTGAACCCATGCCCTTCATCTGTGGCCATGAGATACCACACCGGTGTGCCTGTTTTCCGAATAGCGGCAACCATGTCTTCAGCTTCCTGCCAGGGGACCCGCGGGTCGTTCTTTCCTTGCACTACATAAAGTGGCACACGAATTTGATCTGCTTTGTTCCTCGGTGCTGTTTTTTCAAGGAACGCTCGCATCTTCGGATCTCTTTCGTCGCCGTATTCTACCCTTCTCAGATCGCGACGATAACTTTCGGTGCGTTCAAGGAACGTCACTAGATTTGAAGGTCCGACAACATCGCGTGCGCACCGAATGCGGTTGCTGTAGTTTGCGGCGATTGCCAGTGCCATATGTCCACCATAGCTTCCGCCGGTGACCATAATGCGATTGCCGTCAAGGGATGGTTGCGTTGCAATCCAGTCCAACAGAGCATTGATGTCCTTGTAGGAGTCTTCCCTCTTCTCTGCATTATCGAGTTTTACGAAAGTCTTGCCGTAGCCGGTGGAGCCGCGCACGTTCGGGAAGATTACGGCGATGCCAAGTTCGTTGAGATAGTAGTTATATCTTCCGAGAAATCCCACCGTCGACTGTCCCTCTGGACCACCGTGAATATCGATGATCACCGGTCTTTTACCCGTGAATCTCTTAGCCGGTTTGTAGAGCAATCCGGAGATTGTTCGTCCATCGAAACTTTTCCAGTGTACGGGTTCGGCATCGCTAAAGTTAGTTGTGTTGATGCCACCGGTTTCGCTAAACGTCCAACGTTCAACCTTGAGGTTATCGACTGAAAGTGAGTAGACATCCGAGGGGAAACGCGCTGTGTCCATAGTGAAACCAAGATCAAGGTTGTTCTTGTGCCATTGCAGACTACCGACTGAGCCCGCCGGGATCTGCACCTTCTTTTCCTTGCAATCGGCAGTGTCCATCAGATGCAAAACGCTGATGCCATCTTCATTACTGGTATAGGCCATCCATTTGCCGTTGTCTGAGAGGGCAAAATCATCAATGTCCCAGTTGATGTGAGAGGTCAGATATTGCGGTTCTTTTGTCTTAATGTTTATTCGCGCAAGACGATGAAACTCTGAGTTCTTGTCCGTGGTGGTGTAGATAAATTGACCGTCGGGTGAAAACGCACCGCCTGAGTACGAAACCGGTTCGCTTCCAGCCTTCGCCTCTTCCGTAAGCAACGTTTTCTCGCCGTTGGCGGCATTCATTAGCCACAAGCGGCTCTCGTTTACCGATATGTATTCCTGTACCAAAAATTGTTTATCATCATAGGACCAGTCAACCACGCTCCACCCGCCGCCGTCCATGGTCGCAAGCAGGCGGTCTGAGCCTTTCTTATCCGGCTGCATGACGTAGATATCCATGTCCTTTTTATTGCGGCGATTGCTCTGGTACGCAAAGAGATCGCCCTTGTGAGACCAGGCTCCACCTGTATTGCGAGAGGTACCATCCGTCAGTAGCGTGATGTCACCTGTACTAAAGTCATAGCGAAACTTTTGAAAGTTTTCGTCACCGCCGACATCTTTTGTGAATACTAGATATTCGCCGTGCGTCGGCTGAAACGAGCCTCCCATCACGCTGTCTTTGAAGAACGTCAGTTGCTGCCGTGCTCCGGCCGCCATCTTCACCAAATGCAGTTGGGAAGTATCGGCGAATCGAGTTGAAATGAGAATTTCACGTTTTACCGGATGCCAATTCGCCAAGCCTGCGGAGCGAAACTCCGTGTAGCGGCTTACGTCCTGTACCAGAGTTTCCGGGATTGCGGGTATGTTTTGCGTCTCCAGATTGACACCGGGAGAAAGCGCCAAAACAGAAGGCGCAAGGATCACCTGAACAGAAAAGAAGGCAAGAACCGCTAGCAGAGTTGCTTTACTCATTTCAACCGCCATTCAATAGAGAAGCTAAATTGTATCAGCTGTTGTAGCGTAGCTCGTTAGCGCGCGCTGCGGCTTCCTTTGCGAGGTCGAGTTCGCCCAGCGCCTCATGCGCCTTTGCCAAGGCGTCCCAGGAAGGAGCGTAACTGTCACATAATAATAGTGATTTTTTGAATAGTGATTTTGCTTGCGCAGGCAGTCCGAGTTGTAACTTTTGAATTCCCTTGCGATAAAACAGCAACGCTCCGTCCGCATTCTGTGAGGGAACAGTCGGTTCTGCGAAGATCGGCAGCGGGCGGGGAGCTTTTGCCATGGCGCTCAATAACTGCTCCATCATGCCCGGTTGTGACATGAGGGCTTGCGCGATCTTTGCAAAATCTGCTTCTGTAATTGCTCGTTTTCCATTGAGCTGCTGTGCAATTAGCGGGGCCAGCGAGCGTGCCATTTGTTCCAACTGTTGATCGGAGACTCTGTTGAGTCTCTCCGCCTGACTCTTTATCGGCGAAGTCGGGTCGAACAGCATGTCGCGAAAACTCCTGAAGTGAGCGCACAGCTCCTTCACCAACAGTTCGTTTTGCTCGTCGGACATTTTATCGTCTGGCATGATTGCGCCTCACAAACCTCTTATAGTATAGTGCGCAGCGCGAAAAATTTCCCTGGTGCTCAGATCTACCACCAGTCTGAACTTTACGGCGAATTTGATGATTTTGCCTGTTGTGGTATAGGATGAAAGGCGAACCTGTAAGAGTTATTGCTACTGAGGTCAATGCATGGGAGCAGAGAATAGTCACAGCGTGCAGGGCAACTGGATGGGCAACTATTACTATCAAAGCGTAAACCAAGCATACGCTTTTGAGGTAGTATTCCTGGAATCGAAAGGACTGGTCGACGGCAGTGTCCTGGACGACGGTCATCTCGGCGAAGCACGCGTGAGCGGGTCGTTTAGTTTTCCAAAACTATCCTTTGTCAAGAAATACGATCGCGCCGGACTCGATCCCGTGCGATACGAGGGAATCATGGATGATGACGGCAAACGCATTTCCGGCACATGGCGAATCAACCTCACATGCAGCGGCACCTTTGTTATCTGGCGCTCCGATGATGAAGAACTAAACGAAGATGAAACTGAACAGGCCGATGAAGTCGAAGTAAAAACGCTTACGTCCGCCGCCGCCTCGCGCTAAGCATTAAACTCACCTCAGCGGGTCCAAAAATAGGGCGTGCCGCCGGAATAGAAGCTTTGATAAACCACGTTTAGCTGTTGTCGCAATTCGTTCCATCGAGCACTGATCTCGCCGGGAGCACCACTTTGAAAGAGCAATCGATCAATGTTGCCGGAGCTACTGCTTAGCTGTTGTACTTCGGTTTGAAGCACCGGATACGGTGTTTGTGCCGCTGCGCTATCACCAAAGCGGCGCAATTGCTGTTGGAAAGATTGTAGTTCCTGGCACAGTTGCATCTCTGGCGTGCCCTGCTGCGGTGGCCATTTGCCTGCTACTTGCAGGTAATTGGCAGTTTGTTGAATCATTCTTTCAAGAGTCGATTCAGAGTTCCGGACTGCGCTCTGTACGTTGCGGCCGACTTGCGATTGAGAGACACTGGTATTAATTGGTGATGAATATGGCGAATATGAAGGTGTGAGTCCGCCGAACGGATTTGGCTGGTAAGGATTGGGATGGTAGGGATTCGGTTGGTACGGGTTGGGTTGATACGGATTGACGTTGGCGTTGTTGGCGGCTGATGCAGGATCGTAATCGTACAAATTGCTTTGTCCGTACACATAGGGACTTATGTATTGTGCCGCAGTGTTGATGTCCATACGGGTAGAGTTCCAGCTTGAGAGCACCATAGGGTTAGCTGCCACTCTGCTAATCATCTGCTCAACTGAATTCATCTGGAACTGCAGAGACTGCAAATCGGACTGCACCATACTGAGCGGTCGCTGCGACGAGTTGTCTTTCTCTAATCGCTCGACTTGTTGCTGAAAAGCTTGCAGCAATTGGCAGAGCTGCATATCGTCACCTTTGGGGGTAGGGGCCCAACGTCCGCTCATTTGCAGAAACGAGGCCACATCTTTGACAAGTTTATCCGTGTCGCGCTTGGCTTTGCGCAAAGCATCGCTGGCTTGGGAGCGTGGCGACATACTTCGGGCCGGCAGTTGGCAGCTAAGAGCGACGGTAATGAGGACCAAAGCCAGCTTGTCTAATTTGCCCATATCCGCCTATTTCAGTTGAAACAAAGTGCCGCCGGCGCTGCCGCTAATTACTGTAACAGGAAGCTTTCCGTCCCACTTTTTGACCTTTTCATATTCGATCAATGCCGGCGATTTTTGCAATGCCAGACTTTGTAGTTGAATGGATTTTGCTTGGGCTTCGGCATTGGCGATGGTGATTTCTGCTTCTTTTCTAGCTTTGTCCAATTCATACTGCTTCTGAAGCGCTTGTTGCTCCATGACTTGTTTCTGAGCAATGGCGTTCTGCAAGATCTCCGGCAAATCAACGTGGGTGATCGGCACGTCAACGACGTTCACCAATCCCTTTACGTTTTCTTTCACCATGGAAAGTACTTGGTTCTTGATGATGTTGACACTTCGCGTGGCCTGGTCGGCTTTGTATTGTGATACGACTTGCCGAAAGGCTTCTTGTATTTGTGGTTCGACAAGCTTGGTAAAGGGATCGCCGTTGTACTTTTCGTACAGGGTAAGGACCTGTCCTTCGGGAATGGAGTAAAGGACCTTATATTCCACTGTAATGGGCTGTTGGTCCGAGGTGAGTGGAACTGCTTTGCCTGCTACAGTTTCTTGTTTTGTCGAGTAACGAACTATATTGTCAATGCCGGGTGCATAGACTTGCATGCCCGGCGTTAAGAGACCCGGGTTCATCTTGCCCATCGAGATTTTTACCGCGACTTCCCCTGGCTCGACTATGGTGCAGGAAGAGAGAAGCAGGCAAACGATCGGCACCATGATATTCACTTGTACGGACCTGGTGGATTTGAACATAATTGCCTCAAACAGTCGCGACGTAAGAACATGGCAATTATGGACGCAAAGTCAACGAGAGTCCACAGCTTGAATACTTCAAGACTCTTTAATCGAGCGATTCTCGCAGTTATCAATGGCAACAACCCGATGAATGAACGGCGCACGAGTCACCGCTAGCGGTGCTGGGCTCAACCGTGCCCGGTGAACTTGCGCAGCATCCCGCGCTGACGCCGTCGAAAAGAAGGCTTGTTTTTAGACCGCAGGGTACAGGTTCATCTGCTGATTCAGTCGCGGCACAAGAACCGCCGATTGTGTACTGCCCGATCACATCCGAACAGGTGCCGTGACAGAGCACATACGGGCAGAACGCCGGTTTTCGCATGTTTCGAAACCAACGTAAGGAAACTCCCGCCGGTGGACCGGTGAATTTTACCGGCGATGGGGTAAATGGCGTTCGCGAGAGTCGAAGCCTTTCTTGTTTTGCGGGCGCGGTTGAGTCGGTTGCGGCTGCGGGATTGATGCCCACAATCAGCCCCGATATCGAAACTATCGCCAGGAGGTTGGACAGTCTTCGCGATAACTGCATGGAGACTAGAAGCCTCGAAGGATGTTACAGAGTGGACAATGCAGTCCCGAATAATTAAGTGCTGCGCCTACTGCGACTCGGGCCAGACCTCTGGCAACTGTTTTTCCCGTACTTGGTCGTGGCGGTGGATTTTGTCCGACATTCAGAGTTGGCACTGCCTGCGATGACTGGCGAATACTACCGCTGGGAAAAGTTGGTGGTCCCAGTGTTGCGTATGCTGGCGCCTGCGGGTGGAGCAGACCTTGTTGCTGAATGTCTGCGGCCGTGAATTCAGAGGCTCGTGCCTGCAGCAAAGGAGTTGCACCCTTTTGAGCTACCGATAGTGGATTGACGAAAGGTCCTTGCTGTTGCGCGATTAGTTCTTGCACCTGCAAGACCGCCTCTCGGGCCTCGCGGTCGTTGGGATTCGCAACTGCGGCGGTGCTATAGAATCCCAGTGCTCCCGCCAGATCGCCGTTGCCTTCAGCAAGACTACCCAAACTGAAGCAGGCGTCAGCATTGTACGGATCGAGCGTTAGCACTTGCTTGAATTTGACTTCTGCTTCGGAAAGCTTTCCTTCCTGGTGCAGCTTAATTCCGTGGAGTAATACCTGGCGAACTTCATCGACTTTGCTTACCGATGCTTTGGTTGCCGTAGCGCCGATGTGGTGAACGCTGCTGTGGTTGGCGACCGGGTCTGCGTTGCGGGGTCTCGTTATACCAATGGGGGGCGCAAATGGCGGAGCGGAGGTTGCTGTCTTGCGCTCTGCTTTACTCTCGGTTCCGGTTTCCGTGTTGCTTAGCCCGATTACTTGCACCAACTTGTCGACGCGGCCTTTCAGGGTGCCGGTTTGCGTCTGGCACATCGCATGAATTTCCAGATTGCGGATGCGGTCAGCCAGGGGGGCGCTCTTGCGGGTGCTGCCGAATACTACTTGTTCCATTCGGGTGACCAGAGACGTTAAGTCCCGTGCTGATGACGCGGATTGCGGTGTTGCAGCCGAGACCCCGCTGCTGTAACTGCTGCCTGATATAAACCAAGCACTGCATGCCAATGTCAAAAGTGATGCGCGAAGCCGCATATTGTCTCCCTGAATGGCGCGAGGTTTCTTAACCTCAGCATGGATGTCTTATCAACCGCCATGTCACCTTCATACCCCGGGGAGCGGACCTTGTACCCGGATAAACGTGTTTGTCAATTTCGGCAGAGTTAAGGTTATTTGGTTGAGGTTTGTTTCCATCCCAGTGGCGCTCGCTCTCAAAGGGGAGGGCTGGAGGCAGTAGATGTGAATCAGTGCCTGCATCATCTTCGGTCTTCTCGCCAATAGCCGAATTGCCTCTTGCCGGTTATTTCTCGGGGGCGTGTTTGATTGCATCAATATTCAGGAATGGCACCACGCCACCGCTGGTG
The DNA here is from genome assembly GCA_019752635.1 of Candidatus Obscuribacterales bacterium. Taxonomy (GTDB): domain Bacteria; phylum Cyanobacteriota; class Vampirovibrionia; order Obscuribacterales; family Obscuribacteraceae; genus JAKFUT01. Next base: position 80,015 of record JAIELX010000015.1, read on the forward strand.
ACGGAGGGTAGCTTGCCGTCCCACTTTTCTACAGCGTTTAGATTGATCAGGTCTTTGTTTGCCCTGAGTGCTTCTGCTCTACGTAGAATTGCTCCTGCTTCCGCTTGGCTCTTGACGTCGATTGCTTTGGCCTCGGCTTTTCCTTTCAGTTCAATGGCGAAAGCTTCGCCTTCTGATTTCGCCTTGGACGATTCTCTAATACCTTCGGCTTCTGTAATTCGTTGTTTCTTTTCGCTCTCCGCACGCAGAGCGTCCTGCGCCGCCTTTACTTTCAATTCAATGCTGCGATTGTATTCATCGGAGAATCTGAAATCAGTGAGCGCGAGCTTACCAATCTCAATAGCGTCCTCGATGCCGCGTTGTTTGAGCGCCCCGTGGACATAGGTCTTGAGATGATCTTCCACCTCATTCTTTACGGTCTCTCGCTTCGTAATGAGCTCCTCGGCCGTGTACCTGGCAGTGACTGCTTTCAGGCATTCCAGCACGCCAGGGTTTATGATTACTCCTTCTACTTTTTCCAGCGTTCCGATCTTTGCGTAAACTTGCGGTCCATACCCCTTTCTCATGTGGAAGGGCACGGTAAGTTCAGTCGTGACTTGTTGTAGATCGTGTGAAACAGCTTGTGCTCGCACAGTGTCAGCGATTGTTGAAGTAGGCATCATTATTACTGTATCTAACAGTGGCAGTTTCCAATTCCAGCCCGACTCCAGCGACTTATCATAGACTTTTCCGAGCCTTGTCTTCACACCTTCGGCCTGCGCTGGTACCTGCGCGCCGATTCCAGCATTGTATCCGCCGACATTTATATCGGCCGGGTGCAGAGCATCGCCGCTGTATGCTGCTATGTCATCCCCTACTAAAGTTAGTCCCGGTAGGGGGGACTCGGAATTGGACATGGACATGGCGGTGATCGCAGACTTGGTTTCGGATGGTGTCAATGTAGCAAGCGCCGCTACTGTAGCGGCCTCTACGCTGGCGCGGGCCTCGATGTCGTTTGCAATTTGTTCCATGGTAGCTAGCTCAGTCATGATAAATTTCCTCGTGTTGTGCGTTGCGATTCAACAACGAGTTATATCGACTCTTGGAAAATTCTGGACACCGAAAGTGGTGTCAGGTGGAAAAATGTGTATGCTCAAAAGGGCGGCAGCACAACCTAGTCGCGGTTTGGTCGCGAGTGGTTGTGCGCAATGGAGGGCATCACTGATGGTGCCTGAAGTCACGCCGATTGCGAGCAAGTAGCTTGCGCCGGAGCGTTTTTCTTTATAGCGACATGTTTCAGTCGTGCAATAGTGGCTGGGTCTAAACGGACCAGCTCGAGTTAAGACCATAAATGTACCTGCGGTGTACCAAAACGAAATTTGCTGCGAATCTTTGAGTAAGAATTCAGTTAATTGCGTGCTAACTATCCGGGATAGCAGGCGCATGAGCGAAAGTTTATTTGTCTTTCTCTGTTGATTTTTTGCGGGTCGCGGACCGGGCCATAGCGCGCCCGAGCCCCGGTCCATGTGGCTTACGGGGTGCGCTACGCATACTTTTCAATTTCGAAGTTCACAAACTGGCCTTTCGGGGGAACCCGAGACCCTGGAAACAAGTTGCGGCAAAGCGTGAATTACCCTTTACAGCAAGGCATTCCGGCGTGCTAATCCGCTGTGAATCGGTTAAACTGCTTATGCCAGGAAAAAATTTGAGTTCACTTCTACTCCCCGCTCTTCTGCCGGGGATAAAGGACTGTTTAAATGACTAAGCCGATTCGAGTTGTTCTTGCCGGTATCAACGGGCGGATGGGACGGCTATCGTGCCGTGTCATCGAAGAGGATGGCGACTTCGTGCTGACAGGCGCAATCGGCCGCCCTGGATCGTCATACCTAGGAAAGACCGTTGGCGAGGTGACTCAAAGACAGTCTCTGGAAGTGCAGATCAGCGATCACGTTGAAGGTGTTCTTTCGAATGCTGATGTCTTGCTCGATTTCACCGTTGCCGAAACTTCGGTTCAGCACGCAAAACTGGCGTTGGCACACGGAGTGCGCCCGGTAATAGGCACTTCCGGCATCAGTGATTCTGCCGTGGAAGAGCTGATTGAGTTGGCAGCGGGCAGTAAATTGGGTGCGATGATAGTGCCCAATTTTTCCGTGGGTGCTGTTCTTATGATGGAGTTTGCCAGGCAAGCGGGCAGCTTCTTCGAGAATGTTGAAATCGTCGAGATGCATCACACGCGCAAACTTGACGCGCCGTCTGGAACGGCTATGCATACCGTGAAGAAACTTGCATCGACAGGCAATACGTTCAACCGTCAGGAAGTCGAGGAGCACGAACTACTAGACGGTGCTCGCGGCGGCTCGGGGCAGAGTGGAGTGCGGGTGCACTCGCTTCGGTTACCCGGTTTGATTTCGCACCAGGAGGTCATTTTTGGCGGGCCCGGTGAGCTGCTGACTGTTCGCCACGATAGCTTTAATACCGATTGTTTCGTCGCTGGAATTCGTCTGGCGCTAAATGCGGTGATGAATTTAAGCGGTGTTGAAGTCGGTCTCGACAAAATACTGCGTTTGGACGGGCACTCGATTTCGGTGCCCGAACACGCGAAATCAGTGAACTAGAACGGAGAGGAAAAATGGTAAACGCGCGCAGAGAAGTAAACGTAGCCATACTTGGTGCAACCGGACGGGTCGGGCAAGAGCTGATCAAGATTCTTGAACAGCGGAAGTTTCCGGTAAAGGAATTTCGACCGCTGGCAAGCGCGCGTTCCAAAGACACTACAGTCATGTTCAACGGTAAATCGTATCCCGTGCAGGAACCGTCGGAGCAGGCCTTCAGTGGAATCGACCTTGTTCTGGCGTCGGCCGGTGCCGACATCAGCGAGCACCTCAGCCCGTTGGCCGTGAAACAGGGTGCCTGCGTAATCGATAACTCCAACGCATTTCGCATGGATCCGGATGTCCCCCTGGTGGTGCCGGAAGTGAACGGAGACGCCTTACATGCGCATAAAGGAATAATTGCCAATCCCAATTGCACCACGGCGCAATTGGTGGCAGCCTTGAAGCCAATCCATGATGCCGGCGGTCTGAAGCGCGTGATTGTTTCGAGCTATCAGTCGGTCAGCGGTGCCGGCAAAGAGGCTATGGACGAGTTGGAGTTGCAAACGCGCGCCATTGTCAAAGGCGAGGACTACGCTCCTCAAGTTTTTCAGCGCCAGATTGCGTTCAATCTAATTCCTCATATCGACAAGTTCTTGCCTAACGGTTACACCAAGGAAGAAATGAAAGTCGTGTTGGAAACGCAAAAAATTCTAGGGTTGCCCGACTTGCCGGTAACATGTACTGCTGTGCGCGTGCCGGTTCTTGTAAGCCATAGCGAGTCCGTGCTTGTCGAGCTGGAGAGACCGCTAAGCCCGCAGCAAGCACGTGAAGCGCTGGCGAGCAGTCCGATTGTCGAAGTATGGGATGATCCGGAGAAAGAGATCTATCCGACTCCAATTGAAACTGCCGGTGAAGATCCTGTCTATGTCGGTCGGATTCGCATTGACACTTCATCGCCGAACGGACTGCACATGTGGGTCGTTGCTGATAATCTTCGCATCGGTGCCGCATTGAATGCCGTGCGTATTGCGGAGTATATGCTCGAGCACGATTTACTGAGAACACCGGTGTCCACTAAGTAATGATGAACAGCCGAGGATGAGATTGTGATTGGAACTGACGGCGGGTTATTCGGAAGAATGGTGACTGCAATGGTGACACCTTTCGATGACAATTTGAAGATTGACTATGCGGCAACAGAGAGAATAGTAGAGCACCTTCTCAACACCGGTACCACTGGCATAGTCGTCAGCGGTACCACCGGCGAAAGTCCGGTTCTGGAGGATGACGAGAAGCGTGAGCTGCTGAAGTTTGTGGTATCGAAAGTAAAAGGTCGAGCCAGTATCGTAATGGGAACTGGCTCGAACGACACTGCTAAATCGGTTAAGGCTTCACGGGAAGCAGAGAGCCTCGGCGCCGATGGCCTGCTCGTGGTCGCACCGTATTACAACAAACCCAGTCAAGACGGACTAAAGGCTCACTTCTCCGCGGTGGCATCAGCGGCAGCACTGCCGGTGATGCTGTACAACATTCCAGGCCGAACCGGAATCAATATCACAAGCGAGACAACACTATCATTGGCGGAGGAGTTTCCCAACATCCGCGCCCTGAAAGACTCAACCGGAAGCGTCGAGCAAGCGCAGGAAACCGCCCGTCTCGGCAAGGATTGTTTTCGGATCTACTCCGGCGACGACTACCTCACTTTGCCGTTTCTTTCGGTGGGTGGCTGCGGAGTGGTGAGCGTAGCGAGCCATCTTATCGGCGTTGATATCAGAAAAATGATTGATTCGTTCTTTGATGGAAAAATTGAAGACGCGCGTTTAACTCACTATAAGTGCCTGCCTGTATTTAAGGGATTGTTCACGGCTCCCAACCCTACTTGCGTTAAATATGCCCTCTCAAAAATGGGACTTTGCAAGCCGAATCTGAGATTACCTTTGGTGCCTTTGTCGGAACCACAACGGAAAGCGATTGACGAGTTGCTGAAAGAAGTGAAACCGCACGGTGAAGCCAAACTAGCGTCCTGACCTTCGTAACGACATAATTGGAGTCATCTGCAGTGACAAGCGATAAGGCACCGCGAACCGCCGGATACGGCGCTTCCAACAGTTTGAAAATTGTTCCGCTCGGCGGGCTGGGCGAAATTGGCAAGAACACAATGGCCATCATGTATGGCAACGATATGATTCTTGTAGACGCAGGGCTCGGATTTCCATCTGAGGATATGCTGGGCGTGGATATTGTTTTGCCCGACATCTCCTTCTTGAAGGAGAATCAAAGCAAGCTTCGTGGTCTTGCGATTACTCATGGGCATGAGGACCACATTGGCGGCGTTCCTTACCTGTTGAAAGAAGTTGATATTCCGGTGATCTACGGTCCGGCCCTTGCGCTGGGGTTGTTGGAAGAAAAACTGAAAGATGTGGGGTTACAGGAACGCACTACCATGCGCAGTGTGCGCCCCCGGCAGCAGGCGCGGATGGGATGTTTCACTGTCACATTTGTTCGCTGCACTCATTCAATTGCCGATTCATTTAGTTTGATCATCAAGACGCCGATCGGTACCATAGTTCACACCGGCGATTTCAAATTTGACTTTACTCCGGTTGACGGTGAGCTTTACGACATCGCCAGCTTGACCGCTGCCGCCGAGGAAGACGGTATCCTCTTGCTCATGAGCGACAGCACTAATAGCGAACGCGAGGGCTATACTCCTTCCGAAAAGACAGTGTGGAAGAAGCTCGATGAAGTATTTGCGAACGCGAAGAAGCGAATCATCGTAACTACATTTGCAAGCAACGTGCACCGCATGCGGCAAATTATTCAAGCCGCGATGAAGTACGAGCGCAAGGTTGCGATATTGGGGCGTTCCATGCTCAACCTGTCAGGTATTGCGCGTGAATTGGGATATATGAATTTTCCCGATGGCTTGCTGGTGAAAATTGACGAAGTGAACCAGCTCCCTATGGACAAAGTGGTGATCATGACCACGGGTAGTCAGGGCGAACCTTTGTCTGCGTTGACGCGAATCGCTCGTAACGAGCATAAGCAAGTGAAGATTCAGCCCGGTGACACGGTTATAGTGTCGGCAACACCTATTCCCGGGAATGAGCGTTCGATCGCCAATACCATCAATCTGTTGTTTGTTCGCGGCGCTGATGTCATTTACGGCAGGGACGCCGGCGTGCACGTTTCCGGGCATGCTTGCCGAGAAGAACAGAAGTTGATGATCAATCTCTGCAAACCGAAATTCTTCATTCCTGTGCACGGCGAGTACCGCATGCTAGTTAAGCATTGCGAGTTGGCCACTGAATGCGGTGTGCCTGCTGAGAATACATTCGTTCTAGAGAATGGCGACGTGCTGGAATTGTTCAAGGACAAAGGTCAGAAGATCGGTCGTGTTAAGTCCGGCATCGTATTGATAGACAACAACACTGCCTGGCCCATTGACCATCAAACTGTTCAAGATCGCCAGTTGCTGGCGGAAGATGGCGTAGTGAACATCGCTCTGACCATTTCCAAAGACAAGCATGTGATCATGGGACCGGACATCAGCATTCGTGGATTCATACTGCCGCGAGGAGTCTCGGCAGAGGAGTTCCTGGATCAGTTGAAGGCCGATTTGGAAACCATTCTTGAGAAGGACGGCGCGATTAAGAAACTGTCCGGGCAAGATCTGAAGAGTTATCTGCTGGGCGCCATTAACAAGCATTTCTCGGAAACCATGAAATCGAGACCCCTGGTTCAGCTGCTACTTACCGAAGTGTCTCTTAGAGATGACGCGGCAGTAAGCCCTCGAAAGGCGGCTCCACAAACCGACTCAATTTAGCTTTCTTTCTCAGGGGGCTTCGAGTTCGCGGGAGAACTTCGCCGAGGCGGCCGCTGGTCTGAGTGCGGTTCTAAGTGATCAGTCCATGTCCGATGCGTCGAAATAGACCAATGAGCGCCAGCGCTTCAAGATGCGAGTTTCTAACTCTGTGTGCGGCCACATGACGATTTTGTAGACGTCATCGCCTTCAAATCCCACCTCGTCAACATCTTCCAGATTGCCCCAGAAGATGCGCACGCCATAGCGTCCTGGCTCGAGTTCGACCCGGGCCGCATGTTCGGGGTCTTCGGTCGGTCCGCCAATTAGCATCGCCCCGGAGGGAAGGTCCAATGTGCATTGAACGGCATGATCCCAGTCTTCTATGTCTTCCGGCAGTTTGTCTTTGTCGTTGTCGTCCATCGGAGTCGACATGATGTCGAGCGAGACTTCAACGTCGAGATCGCGCACAGTGCCAATACCGATGACATTATGACCGGCAACAAACAAGGCGTTCATTATCTCTTCGTTCCAGGTCTCGGGATAGTCGCAATCGCTGCGCCTATCCTGGAGGTGAAACTGAAAGTTGTCTGCAAAGACAATGATGTCTTTGTGAACGGGATCGATCATAGCTGGTAGGTTCTCCCCGAAGTTGCCTAATTATACTGCCTTACGGTGGTCGTTTTCGGCAGGGCAATGGTTCGTTTCGAGGATTGCAACAGCTCTCCACGGAATCCTCACAGTTCGCGGATAGTATGGATATGTAGGTTCAAATCAAGGAAGGGACAATGTTAGTGACCAGGATGCGAGGAGATGGCTTGTATGATGCGAACTCCGATATGCAGAGATGCATTTTGGAAGCAGTATCTCCGCTGATAGACTATGCGGCGGTTCGAGCGCAAATTCCGACTGAGCGCACATTCACGATTGTGGATTACGGTTGCAGTGAAGGTCGCAATTCGGTTGAATCCGTCAAAAAGATCATTCGCTGCGTTCGAAATCGCGACAAAAGTAAGTGGATATCAGTGCTCCACAATGACTTGCCGCGCAACAATTTTAATCGGTTGTTCGAAAATCTCTACGCAAACCCTCAGAATAGCTACTTGGATTCTGCTGACGACGAATTGGCGCACCTTGGAGGCAAAGTGTTCGCCTTTGCCTCTGCTGCATCATTCTACGGGCGGGTCGCCCCTGACGAAAGTGTGGACTTTGCAATCTCCAGCTCCGCTGCGCACTGGTTGAGTGTTCTTCCGGATTATTCGATTCGGCAACATATTTTTCATGCGTTCGCAGAGCCGGAAGAAAAACGGAAACTAAGCCGCTTGGCTGCGCGCGATTGGCAAAGATTTTTGCTGGCGCGTGCGGCCGAGATGGCGTCCGGTGCACGCATGGTTTTAACCATGGGTGGACGCCGATTGTGTGAGGATGGAGGCCTTGATGACTTCGGCGGTCGTGAAATCTTTGTCTTGATGAATGATGTTTTGAAGGAGTTGGTTGACGAACATAGAATTATGCGGGCAGCATATGAACGCTTTTCTCTTCCCATATATTGCCGCAGTGTTGAGGAGGTGCGAGCGCCATTTAATGATAATCAGTCACCCTTACCCGATCAGTTCACGGTTGAGTATGCGGAGACGCACAACCAAAAATGTGATCGTTTTGAACGATTGCGTTTGTTCGGTGCGCCTAGCGATTATGCAGAAGCTGTGGTCGAGACTGTGCGTGCATATGCTCAGCCTGTCCTCGAGCAGGGGCTTTTCGGTACAACCGAACAACTTTCTAAGGAACATTCGAAGACACTCGAAATCTTGTTCTCTCGTATGAAGGATACGATTGTGAAGGAACCCAATCGGTACGTCTTTGAGCCTGTAAGTCTGTTCGTCGTTCTGGCCCGGAACTAAGTGTTTGATTGACGGATTCGCAAAATTTCTCTACCCGCATTTCCAATCTCCTCTCGCACCCCCGGTTCCCCCGAGCCGGGGGCTGTGAGATCAAAAACGCCGAAGAGGTCGTCTTCGGCGTTTTGTTCATTGGTCGGGAGTGGTATCACTGATTGCGGTTAGCTTGCAATCTGATGACGCGCCATATTTACAGCATTGTTTTGATTGACTGACAGTTCGATTGGCTGCGTCGCTTGCTCGCTAAGTGTTTTGACAAGTCGCGCCCAGCTGTGACGTGCGTTGTCACCGTAGAGAGCGAGCCGGTCGCCGATGTTGCCCAGCGTCTCACGCAGGTGGCATACTTCTCTGTGCATGCGTTGACTTAGATTGCGCAAGGCCGGCAATTGGTCTGCTTCGTATTGATCCAGGTAGGTCTGAAGGTCAATCGGTTCACCCAGAACAATTTGGGCAACTTTGCGATCAGAGGCGTAATTGATGGCTGCCGGTACGAGCGGAATATTCAACCCCGCGGCCGCGCAACTGAGGGCTACTCGCGATGCTCCGTTTTTGAACTGGTGCGTGACGCCGTCGCAGAACACATTGCCCTCTGGAAAGATTACGACGCCCTCGCCTTTCTGCATTTGTGCCCTGGCGTGTTCGACTATAGCGGCGCGGGGATCAGCGGGGAATGCGCCCATCGAAAGCAGCACTTGTCCTTGCATTCCCACCAGTTCGTTAGGCGACACCATAAAGTTTGCGGGGCGTCCGATGGCTTTGTAAACTAGCAGTCCATCCCATCTGGACGTATGATTGGCGACCAGGAGAAAGGGACCGGTTCTGGGAATGTTTTCGCGACCGATAACTTGGTACGATTTGAATCGCACCGCAATCAGGATCATGTTGACCATGCTCCAGAACAAGTAGGTTAACCAATTTTTGCGGTCTACCAGAATTGTTTTCTTTCCCTTAGCGTTCATCTGTTCGTTCTCCGACCTGCCTGAATTGTTGGAAGCAACGTGGTTCGTGCTTTCTGTTAACAGCATAAGATTTACGGCTTCGTATCCAGCAGTGAAGCGAACAGTTCGAGGACTGTGTTGTTCTATGGATCGATGACCGTAATGCCAGGACTGACGCTGCCTTTGAGTTTGACTTGTCCTTAGTGTCGGGTAAGCGCGAAACAGTTGGAATACTGTTATGGTTCCTGTACCTGGCAGGTTCGAGGCTCTCAATCCGGGAGCGCGGTCTGTTGCTAGCTCCGAAACATACTCCGGACAAAGGTCCACCGGCTTGGCTAGGTTAGTGCCGGAAACCGGGCGGTTGATTACTAATCCCGGATGTTGGATGGACGAATATACCGGTATACTGTGATCACTTTCGGTCGGTTCAGCGATGGCAACCCGCAAATACAACTTCATCAGTGCGCTCTGGTTCTCTTTCTTTGACGCCGAGTTCTACCGCCATGTCCGCACATCCGAAAAGGGCCTGCGCTTTGTCTATTTCGCAATGCTGTGCGCAATGTCTTCCATTGTATTGTCAATTACTGTCTATATAAACACTGTTCCCAAGCTGAACTCCCCATGGGTCCAAGCGCTGGTGTCACAGCTTCCGGTTATGCAACTAAAGAACGGCGTACTTTCCTCTGAAGCTGAGGGCCCGGTTGCAATAAACGATCCCGAAACCAATGCTACCTGGGCGGTTGTAGATACCGCCGATAAGTTCTCGTCGCCGGGGCAGGTCAGTGCGCGGATTCTGCTCAATTCGCGATCTATTAAGTTGAAAACTGAACATGGTGACCGAGTACTGGAGTACAGTCAGTTCGCAAAAGATGCGCTGGTGGAACCCTCGAAGATTCCCGATCAACTAAAACATTGGTTGTTGCTGTTCGTGCTCATAATGACGGGGGCGCTGTTTCTACTCGACGTCGTAGGTGCGCTGCTGAAAGCCTGCATCATAGGCGGTGTCATTAAGCTGTGTGGTTCGAAGTATAACTTCAGTACCGTTTTAAGGTTGATCTTCGTGAGTTGGACACCCAACATGTTTGTTGCAACATTGCTGAGCGGGGCGAACCAGTCGAATCTGGTAGTGCAGATTGCCGGCGGCGTGGTTGCTATCGTGTACCTTGTGCTTGGCTTTCGCTGGGCTCGAGATCCCGTGGCGCCGACCAGTTCGCCTTCGTCCGGACCTCCGGCACCGCCTGCCTCTTTGGCGGGCTGAGGACCGCTCTCAAAGTTGCCATCACAGAGTTGTGTTGCTAGTGATATCACTGTTGGTGCGCGGAGCTGCCTCTCCTCTTCTATGACCTGAGCGAGCGTCTTGTGCGGGTTGAGCAGCATCATCCGGCACTGACATCTCTACATCTCTCGCAGTCTTTTAGACAGAAAAATGTCTGGCTTACCGTAACCGTTGGCATCGGGCAGAAGTCCCACGAGCGTAAATCCGACTCGCTGGTAGAACTCATAGGGATGATTGTTCAGGTTTACGATGTTCTTCAAGTGTTCGAGGGGATTGGGATAAAGATCTTGACCCCATAAACTGGTCGAACCAACTTCGTCATCAGTGGCAACCCATAACGTGAGTCCGCCGTATTCAAGTACTTTCTTTTCGAGCTCGGCGACCAGTGCGCGAGCGACCCCTTGAAGTCTGTATTGCTTGTGTACTACCAACGGGTGCAGTTCCCACGTGAATCCTTCATACTGGCGAATCGCGCCAATCCAGCCGACAACACGCTGGCGGTCCAACGCCACTAACGAAATTCGTCCGGGACCGAGTGAATCATTTACTTCTTCCTGTCCGGATTGCAAGTGGGGCCATGCGTTTGGCGCCAGGTCGGCAAAGCTGGTTACAAGAAGTTCGGCTGTTTGCAGATGGATCGTCTCATCTTCGAGTTCCAACTCAACTATTTTCATTTCTCTGTTCTACTTTCGCTCACGCGCTACTATACTGTAACGTATCCGGACGCTTCAGCAGCTTGCCGGTAAGTATAGTATTCGGTCGCCATTCGATTTGATCCGAACTTTTGACCCTGTGGTCCAACCCCTTGAGCTTTTGGCTTCCTGATAGCCCTTGTTCAAAGCTCCACCAAACAACCAATTCCGCTTGCCGGAGTTCTGTTGGCACAGGCCGTTGTCGGGGGGCGGTTTCTTAATCTTGCCAGTCGAAGGCGGGCGATCGAGTGCTTGAGAACTGGGGCGTTGAGCCCGGTGGAAATCGACGGGATTGAGGGCCGCTTGTGTTTGAATCACTCGGAGCGGTCACTCTGCTTACTACATTCCAATAAAAAAAGAACTCCCCCCCGCGGGTAAATCAGGGGGAAGGACTTCTTTGTGGTGGATTAGGTAAGGAGGAAACACGACACCGGGCTGGATAAGCCTGCCCCGCGCCTTGTGACCCTATAATAGCAGCGATGAATTTGGCCAGCTGTAAAAAAACTTGAAGGTGCCGCTGGCGATCGACCGCACGCTTCACGCCTAACATTGCTCTAATGTGTTCGAGTCCTTCCTTGACAATGAAGAGGGCAGCCGGGCGGTCGCGGGATCTCGAGTGGTGCCCCACCGACAGGTCGAACGATTAGGCAAGACGTAGCTCAACCGTGAGTAGATAAAAACGAAAAAACAGACGCCGCCCTCAGACTTACGTTCTAATCGTACCTCGAGCATCAAAGTGGGGGCTCGAGAAAAATCCCGAGCCCCTACTGCGTTTCAAGCTAAGTGATTGCGGAGTGTCGAATACTATTGTCTTGTCCAAAACGAATTGCTGTTGTCTTTCGCCAAGTCCGGGAACAAAGCGTCAAGCGACAATGATGTCGCCGATTTTGTTGTCGGCGTCGACAGTGCAGCTTGCGTTTTCGCAGGACCGACAATTCGAATTGATGCCGGACAGAATAAAAACACTTTTTCCGTCATTTTATGGAAGTCGCCATCGAGGGCGGCAGAAGCGCCAGCTACAAAATCGATTAGTCGATTTGCGTCGGCATTTTGCAGCTTATCCAGAGAAATGGTGGCAGCGTTTCTTGCTCTTAGTGATTCCACTATTTCCAAAGCTTCTTCAAAGGTTACCGGGGTGAACATGTTTATCTTCGTGGCAAGTCTACCGCCGCTATCTTGAAGGGCACTCGGCACGCTGTGCTGATTGCGCTCTGCAATAGGAGGGAAGAGTTCCACCTCTTTTTTGGGGCGACTAGCGGGAGCAGCTGGTTGCTTCTCCTTAGCCGGTTCATTTGTTTCTTGCGACATAACTTCCCTGCGCTTTCCGAACACGAGAACCTCTCCTCATTCTATTCATTTGCGATCAATTAGCAAGAGCCAGTTATAGTAAATACTAAAGTGATATCAGCAAATATAACATATATTTGCCTTAGGCCACCATCGTGGTTCCACATGTGGTGCGATCAGATCAGAGTTCTGATCTGAAAAGACAAGTCGTACCGCCGTTTCCGGGTGTGGTCCTGGCGTAGAAAAATTCTTTGAAGCCGAGCCAGGGCTAGCCAATCAAGGCAACAATCTTGAAGCAAGTGCTTCACAAAGCACCAAGTCTAGTGGCTGTGTAACTTTCAAGTTGTAAGGCGAACCTGGAACAATGGCAACAAAATGACCGTCGCGTTCCAGCATTGACGCATCGTCCGTTGCGCTCCATCCCTCTGCGATTGCCTTACGATGGGCGTTGGCAAGATCCAGAAAGCGCCCGGCCTGCGGTGTTTGCACCGCCGATAGTTCTGTGCGATCGAGTGTCTCTACAATCTTGCCCTGAACCACTCTCTTTATGGTATCGGTGACTGCGGCACCGGGCGTGCAGGCACCATATTTGATTACGGCATCGATGACGCTGTCGATCAACTCCGCAGTCACCAGTGGTCTGGCTCCATCGTGAATTAGAACAAGGTCCGGTGCGACTTTGTCTTGCTCAAGGAACTGCAATCCTCTATATACTGACTGCTGACGCGTTGCTCCGCCCGCGACGACCGCAATTTTTCGCTGGAGTCTACTGTCCGTTGCGAACTCTAAGACGTGCTCCCGGACCAGATGCAGGTTCGCCTCTGGTGCCACCACAACGACGGACCCTATCCGCGCATTTTTTGCAAGCTGAAGCAAGGACCACACATACATAGGTCGGCCGCATAAGTACAAAAACTGCTTCGGGGGTGCATTGGCCTCTTGCGAAAAGCGGCTTCCGACCCCGCCTGCAGCCAGTATTGCCGCTATCGTGGTGGCATTGCTTTTAGCTGCCCGATCGCTCACGGTGAGGTAGGTGAGGTCGAGGCTTCAATTGCCTGAACCTCAGTGGTGCCCTCGGTGGCTAACTCCAATGCATCGAGCAATTTTGTGATCTCCTGCTCTGAAGCCTCTCCGGGTTCCATGCTTACTGTGGTGCTCGGGGGCAACTGCTCGGAGAGCGGTGCCAGCTCACTGCCAGGGGGCACCGCGAACGTTTCTGCTTCCGCCTCGGTGAGAACCGACAGTTGAACCGGTTCCGGGCTGGCATCGAAACTGGTGTCCTCCGCCTGACCTTCTTTGTCCTTCTTCTTCATCTCGCGACGAAGATATTGCCGCAGCGATTTGCCATCCTTAGTGAGACGGAAATACTCCTGAAACTTCTTGGTTGTACTGATAAGCGGTGACCGAGACTTTTCATCCTCTCGTTTGCTGACCAATCCGCGCATCACCAGGTCTCTGATGTGATCGTAGGCGCCGGCGCCGCGGATTCTGATAATCTCCGACTGACTAATAGGCTGTTTGATTGTGATAGCCGATAAAGTTCGCAGCACCGCTGCAGACATTTCCAAGGGCTCAAACTCTTCCATTATGTTGGAGTACTCATCCTTCGCTCGCAGGACGTAGCCATCCTCGTCGGCAATTTCCAGACCGCCGTCTCTTTCTTCGTAGTCGTGTACCAGCTCAAGCAGGCTTTGGCGCACGAGCTGAACATCTTCGCCTACTAACTTCGAGATTGCTTGCGCTCGCAAAGGCTTATCCGTCAGGAAAAGCATTGCTTCAATTTTACCTTTTAAAGACATGGCTAGCCTCTCACTCCAGAATCAGATTGTCTGCTACCCGTGGCAAATCAACAACAGTATCTTGCGATTGACCTGAGGATGATGCTTGGTTGTCGGATGTTCCCTTTTTCTGCTGAACGGCAGAAAATAGGTCTAGCATTTGCTGCACGGGCTCCGGTGGTAACACCTTTGCAATAAACAGGGGGCCGTAAAATACGTCTTGCTCTAACGTCAGTTTTCCTGAGTTTGATAAGAAGAGAACCGCAAGGAACGCGTCAACCCAGTCCCCCTTTCCACCAAGCATCACTATTATGTCGGTAAGGGCCAGTTTGAGCACTCGCTGCATGTGTTTCTCAAGCAGCACGTCTACTCTGGCGATTACATCTTCGATGTCTTCATCGTGCGCCAGGTCCAGTATGTCATCCATGTCTTCCATTTCGTGATAATCATTTAGATCGATCACGGCTTTTACTTCGCGAGGTTCTCTCTGCCGTTCAATACGCTGCTTCTCGAGACGTTCTGCTTCTCGCAATGATTCGATCAGTTGTTCGAGTGTTACTCTTCTATGGCGCGATTGACGCTGGCGTGCTTGCCGAACAATTGCCTTCTGTAGATCGGCCAGGGTGATTTGACGTCCGACTGCCTGATCGTTTGAGTCATAAATTAGCGGGCTGCCTTCGTCATCGAAATCAAGAAAATCATCACCGGTGTTGACGTCCAGATCTTCAAGTTTGGTGATGAGCAGCGCTTCGGCTTTCATTCGAAGAAGAACCGATGCGTGAAAAATAATTTTGCCGCTTTGTCTTAAGTTCTCTTTTGGTGCGGCCGCTATCGCTTTAAGGAATCGATCGGTGACATCGATGATGTCGATATTCTTCGGATCGATTTCGTTCTTGGTGGCCATCTGAACGAGAATTTCGATACCGCCGGAATTCTTGTCGATTACCAGACCGTTAAGAACCCCTTCTCCGATCTTATTCTCAACGCGCGCGACTGGGGGACCGCTCGTGCGAAAGTTTGCAAAAAGCGGTCCAGGGAAATTTTGTGCTTTATCCGGCTGACTAGGCACTGCGGGCTGGTTCCTCCTCCGGCAGTTTGATTTCGGCTATGCCTACAACTTTGGAGAATCCGTCCGCACGCAAGGACACGCCGATTGCGTGGTCGGCATTTTCAATCATCGGTCGACGTAAGCTGACTACAACAAACTGGGCCTGCTCCGATTGAGACTTAACCATGCGAGCAAGGCGGTCAGCGTTGGCACCATCCAGCATCATGTCTACTTCGTCGAAGGCGTAGAACGGTGCCGGTGCGAAACGTTGGAAAGCAAACACGAAGGAAAGCGCGGTGAGGGACTTTTCACCTCCGGAAAGTGCTTCGATTCGTTGCATCTTCTTATCGCGCGGTTGTGCGCGAATAACTAGACCCCCTGCAAACGGATCTTCCGGGTTCTCCAGTTCGAGCTTTCCGTGACCGTGCGAAAGTTCAGCAAAGATGTCCTGGAAGTTTATGTTGATAGCGCTGAATGCCTCCATGAAGGTTTGCTTCTTCAGTTCGCCATACCCGGCTATTCTTTGTTTGATTTCAGCGCTTTCATTCTTAAGCGTTTCCAGGTAATCCGTCAGTTCTTCCTGACGAATACGTGTCTGGTTGTATTCTTCCAGAGCCTTCATGTTTACCGGTTCAAGCGCACGCATGCGGCGGTCGAGTCTTTCGATCTGACTCTTCAGCTGTTCTACCGTGGTAGCATTCGGCGGCTTCATGTCCGGTTGTTCTGAAAGCATGTGCTCAAGCTCGGCGCGCGCCGCAGCAAGCTGTATCTCCAACTCTTGCAGGATATTCAGCCGCTTCTGGCGCTCTTCTTCCAAGTGGAGCAGGTTCTCATTGTGACGCGTTTTCGCAACTTCGGCCTTGGTGATGTTGCCGTTGATGACGTCCTTCTCTTTGTGGAGGTTAACCAACTCTTCGGAGATCGCCTGGCTTCGCGACGTCAACTCATTGACCGCAGCGGTCAGCTCCTTAATAAGCGCCTGGTGTTGAGGAATGAGAGCATTGACTTCGTCGAGCTCTTTTTGTGCATCTGTGATCTGTTGTTCGACGCCGGCGCTGTTTGTTTGTTCAAGGCGTTCTTCCGTGAGAATGCGGTCAATCTGTCGTTGAAGGTTTGTAGCGTCCTTCTTAATCATGTCGACTTCACTCTTAAGATCTTCGGATTCACCGATCAGTCGATCGAACTGAGTGCTCTTGCCGCCGCTGGTCGCATCCATCAATTGTTCTTGCAATCGAGAAATTTGACCGTCAAGCTCTTTTGCCCGTTTGTCGATTTCATTGAGCTCAACTTCTATTTGCTCAATTTCGTCACCAACGGATCGCAGGCGCGGCTTGACCTCGTCAACAAATTTTTCTAGTTGCTTGAGGTCGTTTTGCTTGTTTTCGAGATCAGCCTTTCTCTGATTGCGACCGGACATTGCTTCAGTCAGCTTGGCGCGGTCGTCATTCAATTGCGTCTTGAGTTCTTTCAGGTTGTCACCCAACCACTTAAGATCCTGGGTCAACTGGGTCGCTTTTTGTTTGAGCACACCAAGGTCATTGCCTTCGGTCTGTCTGAAGCGAAGTCGATTGCGAGCGTCAATAGCACCGCCGGTTATGGTTCCATACTTTTCCAGAACGTCGCCGTCCAGCGACACCATTCTGGCCTGACCGATTAGCTTCCTTGCCGTTTCTAAACCGTCGACCACAACAGTTTGTCCGCACGCATACTGAAATGCCTTCGTATAGGTGGAACTAAAGTCGACAAGGTTATAAGCAAAGTCTATGACTCCTGGTTTGTTCGGCAACAAACCGGGCGGCTGCACGGAAATTTTGTTCAATGGAACGAAGGTGGCTCTGCCGCCCTTCGATTCACGCAGCATGCGAATGCACGTCTCGGCGACACCGTCGTCGTCAACAACGACGTGCTGTAAGCGCGAGCCGATTGCCATTTCGAGCGCCAGCTCATAACGCTGGTCAACTTTTCCAAGTTGTCCGATGGTACCGTGAACGCCTTTGATGTTGGCGCCGAGAACGGCTTCTACTGCACGTCCATAACCACTCTCACCGCTTACTTCGCGACGAGTTTCAAGTTCAATAACTCTTCTGTTAACTTGTTCAAGCTCTTTTCGTTTCTGTTCGAGTTCGTCTTCCGTGCCTTCTGCTTCGCTCTCCATTTGGCGAATGTTGCGCTGCAGACCAAGCACCAACGCCTCGTCGTCCGTGGACTTGCGATCCATTGATTGAAGCATGCTCTTTAGTGAGGCGGACTTACTGACTGCTTCGGTCGCGGCGTTTCTGGCCGCTTCGAGATCACGATTGAGTGTCTCTCGTTTCGATTTCAACTCTGTTTGACGCAGGTCCAACTTGTGACGTTGATCGCGCAACGACTGCAATTCTTCGTGCAGTGAGAGGCTCTTGGTAGAGGACTTGTCGCGTTCGGTTCGCAAGACTTCGATTTCGGCGATAACTGCGCTCAGCGCGCCCTGCTTCTCAACCAGAGCCAGGTCGGTGGCTTTTTGGTCGGCCTCGTATTGCTTTCTTTCGGCGGCAAGCTCGTTCAAATGTTTGTTGATGATCTTGAGTTGCGCCAGCAGATTCTTGTGATTTTTTGTCTTCTCCGCCAAACCGCCCGTCAAGGTTGACAGCTTGCCTTCTTCTCTGAACAAATCGCCTCGGCGGTTTTCGAGTTCTTGACGCAGCAGAATCTGCTCGTTGCCGCCCTTCTCTTTGATCTCCTCTTCCAGGCGACCAAGCTCTGCGCGATAGGTAAGTAAATCGAGTTCTGCTTCTTCTCGTAGTTCAATGAGCTTGTCTTCGCGCTCTTTTAACTTCTCAAGCTCTTTGTTCTCGCCTTCGGTTTTCCCTTCGAGGTCTTTTACTCGAACATAGATCAGTTCACGCTCGACCTTCTCTTTCTGACCTTTTAAGTCGAGATACTTGAGCGCCTGATCTCGATCGGCTTGCAGGGTTTCTATCCGCGAGGCTATCTCGACCAGCACTATTGCCTGGTGGTCTATTTTCTCCGCTACGGCAAGAAGTTCTTTATCTGCCTGATCGATTCGGCGATCGAAATCGGCGACGCCGGCTAGCTCATCGATGATCTTTCGACGTTCCGTAGCGCTCATTGTGACTATGTTTGTGACGTCACCTTGCATAATCACGTTATATCCAGTCGGACTAACGTTGTACTTCGAAAGTTCTTCGTGCACATCAGTGAGTGTTGAGACTTTTCCGTTCAACAAGTACGTACTGGTCCAACCGCTCTCTTTTACTTTTAGTCGACGGGTAACTTCAATTTCTGCGCCTTCGTCGTTGCAAAAGCGGACGGTGACGCGTGCATCGCTGCGACCGCTGAGATTGTTCAGCAAGTCGGGAAGCCTTTCTGCTCGCATCGTTCGTGTCGTGGACAGACCGAGAGCAAAGAGCAAACTGTCGATGATGTTGGACTTTCCGGAGCCATTTGGACCGGAAATAGTGGTAAATCCATCTAGCATCGGAACGGTGGTCAGCTTGCCAAACGACTTAAAATTGTCAAGCTCAATCTCTCTGATTCGCATCAGGACTCCGTCTGTTCAGATTCATCGAGCAAATGCATAGAAGCATGAACCTGTTTGCGCCCTCCAATGTATATACTTGTCGGAAAATACTCGTATACACACACACACAGCGAATTAGACAACATTTTGTTTGCTGGTGTCAAGGATGCAAGCTCAATTTCTGTTTTGCCGCATCCCGAAAGGCTTAGTGTATCAGCTTCATGACTGTTGGAACCGAGATTGGTGGCACTGATCGGACGAGAAGATAGTGCCATCGCATATGGTTACGGCAGGTTTCTATATCCACAGGGTGTGAAAGATATAGCGATCGGAATTCTGAGCGAATGGTCTTGGCAGCTTCTCGGCATCGCTGATACCGGGCTGTTCGAAGCAGCCGGTAAATTATTGTCCCCGTTGGGACTCACTCGATCTTCGACGATGATTCCTGCGTTATGCTGATTTCACCAGGGTGGGTATTTAGATGCAAGTGTCAAAGGTTTGTCTGGCGTTTCTTGTCCTGACTGTCTTTGCGGGCACGCTGCATGTGTATGCAAACGATGCTGCCGGCGCGATAGTTCAAGACGCCGCCAAGCTAAAAGAGCTGAAAGTCACCGATGACGCTTTGTTTTTCTCCGGTATTCACTACACGCGACCATTCGTAGAATGCCTAATTTCAATAATGGTGTACGGCGCTTTGTTGGGTACCGGACGTGCCGCCCGGTTGCAAAAAACGGTGGAGCGCCTGACTAGCAATACGCTCATTCAGGTAGTCATTTACTATGGCGCTGTCGCGACTCTGGTGTTTCTAGTCTTCCTGCCTTGCCTTTTCTTCTACTCTCATTTGGTTGCAGACCACTACCATTTGAGTAACATGACCTCTCTGGAATGGTTTTTTGAACGGATTAAGCGATTTGGGGTCAACACGGCTGTCGGTATCACCTACTGGGGGATCTTCTTTTTTATCTTACGCCGGTTCCGGAGGCAGTGGCATCTTGTGCTTTTTGCGATTTTGGCGCCGCTCTCTGCGTTTATGGTCTTTGTTTGGCCTGTAGCGGTTGATCCGCTCTTCAACAAGTTTTCACCGCTAGAAAATGGTGATCTGCGAACAAAGATTGAATTGCTGGCGAGCAAGGCTGGAATTCCCGGTGCCACCATCCTGGTCGCCGATAAAAGCAAGCAAACGAAGCAGCTCAATGCATATGTCACCGGCATCGGATCTTCTGCTCGCATTGTACTGTGGGATACAATCCTCGCGAAGATGCCTCAAGACGAGCTTTTAACGGTGGTCGGCCACGAAATTGGGCACTATGTTCTGTTGCACATATACAAAGGCTATGCGATGGCGATGCTGGGCTTGCTTACCGGTCTGTTGTTGGCCGGCAGAGGTGCGCCGGTCCTCTTGCGTAAACTGCCTGCGAGCTGGGGCGTCTATTCGTTGAACAGTCTCACGCTCATTCCATTGATTGGCCTCATGAGCGCGCCGACGACCTTACTCTTTGCTCCGCTGGAGTCGTCAATCTCAAGGTCTTTCGAGCATGAGTCGGATGTCTTCGCCTTAAGTGTGACGCAGGCGCCGACGTCCCTTGCTAACGCTTTCATTACATTGGCTCAGGAGGATCTAATCAATCCCTCGCCGCCGGAATGGATCGAATTCTGGTTCTTCTCGCATCCGAGCTTGTCGAAGAGAATTTCCTTTGCCATGTCTCACAGGGCAAAGTGACTTACTTGCGAAGGAAGTTGTACTTAGTGCTCAGTTCCGGTTTGAGCTGCGATTCGGCAAACATTCCTGAACTCGTGAAGTAATCGCTGCCTACATTTAGGAGTTTGCTGCCTACCCACGTTCCGGCTCCGACTGCGCAGCGTGTGCGCCAATCTACCGGTGCGACAAATGCCGAGGCTGTCATTCCAGCTCCGATCGCATTGGGGCGCAGAATTTGCGCCATTGTCGATTGTTCGCCGAATATCATGTTTGCGGATTTTGATACGCCATAGTCCAGCGCGATTGCGCCGCTGGCTGCAATGGCACCCATTAGCGCATGTCTGCCCAGGCTTGGTCGAAATGCTGCAGAGGCAGGATTCTCCAAGATATCGTAAACCCTATTGGCGCGTGCCGCGTCCGTGGCCAGAGACGCTTCTTTCGCCATGGTATCGCGTGCAGTTTCCAGAACATGCCGGTCGATTGTGCCGAGTTTTCCGGCAAGATCACTGCCGGGAGTGAGCCCCTCCTTTATCAGGTGCCGGGTGAAAAGCTCGTTGGAGCCAGCGATTGAAGCGCTGGTTGTTCGTAGCGCTTCGCGCTCGCCCCTAAAGCGATGGAGAACCTCGCGTACCGCGTCTGTTGCTTCCCACTGAGCTGTCTTTACGTCGGCGAGAATTTGTTTTGCCCATGGACGATGCTCTAAGGCTTGGCGATAGGTTTGCGCCGCAGGGCTGCCGTGGTTAACCCAGTTCTTCACACTATCGCAAACGTATGCGGGACTCAGCTCTTTCGTCACCGGATCCAGTCTCAGGAATTCATTGCCGGTTGGATACCTGAAATCCTGAAATGTGGCTGCGTCAAGAAAGGCTTTTCCCAGACCGACCGAAGCCCCGCCAGCTGTTCCCAGAAGAACTCCTCCGACAACGTCTGCAGAAACATTGCGATGCTTGGGTTGCTCAGCCGCTGTTAGCTGCGCGTTTGCGCCTTCGGGGCCCAAAAGGAAGATTGGGTCCAACTCAGCTTTATCGTTCTTTGTGCCTTCACCATGAAGGACTTTGCTGGAGTCTCCCCCAGTTCTAAATGAATCGCCCATCTTGCTCTCCCCCGAAATCGCTCCGCCGTGCTCGCGCAAAGAGCGATTTCTACCACCTATACGGAATTAAAGTGTCTGTTTGTGAAAATCTAGTGTCTTTGAGCGCCGGTCACCAAATGCTCACTGAAGTTTCAGCCGTTGTACCGCGAAAACTCGGGTGACCAATTGGTGCTAAGCGATCGTGACCAAGTCCCGGCCAGCTTATCCGCGGAAGGAAGAGTAAAATCGAACTCGAAGTAATTCACAAAAGCAAAACGAGAAGGAGGCGTTGTGGATACCCTCGACGCCTCCTTCTCGTTTTTTGAGACCTAAGTCTGAATCCGGACTTAGCTGATTACGCCTGTCATTCCGCCCGGCGACAATGCAGCGATTGCACAAGCCACCATCGCTTGAAGAACGCAGAACCAACAAAGTCTGTACACGTTCAATTTAATCTTCATTGTTCCTACCGTTAAAGTTGACCTCTTCTATTCTACTCCCGAATGAATCCTCTCGCCATCGATTATATGTATGCACGCACAGTCTTTCGGTGACATGACGTCAAGTTTGCCTGCTCATTTCATCAAGAAACGTCTATAAGTCGTCTATTGGACGATGTTTCGGGGCCGTATGCTGATATCCTGACGAGTCGAACGACCGCGAAGCCGGACCGACTGCTGGAACAGGAGTCTTTTCACGTGACCGTACCTGTAAAACTGGACATTGAGAAAATCTGCCCCTGGTCGGGGGCTCGTGCCGGTCAGTTGCACACACCTCATGGCACCATTGAAACGCCGGTGTTCATGCCTGTTGGTACCCAGTCTACGGTCAAGGCGTTGACCTGGCCGCAAGTGGAAGCAGCTGGAAGTCAAATTGTGCTTGCTAATTCGTACCACATGTATCTGCGCCCCGGTCACCGATTGGTGGAAGCTGCCGGCGGGCTGCATAAGTGGTCGAACTGGAAGCACCCAATCCTGACTGATTCAGGAGGGTTTCAGGTTTTCAGTCTTCATGATCTGCGCAAAATTAGTGAAGATGGTGTTGCATTCAAAGATCACATCAGCGGTACGGAACACTTCATCGGTCCTTCAAAGTCGATGGAAATTCAAAACGCTTTGGGCGCCGACATCATTATGGCGTTTGACGAGTGCGTGAAGAATCCAGCAACCCGTGAGGATGCGCGACTGGCGATGGAGCGAACGCATCGGTGGCTTGAGGTCTGTGTTGAAGCGCATAATCGCTCCGCGGACCAGGCATTATTCGGTATAGTGCAGGGCAGTATCTATGAAGATCTGCGCGAGGAATCCGCTGCAGCGGTCACAAGTTTTGACCTTCCCGGATTCGCCATCGGTGGTGTTGCTGTAGGCGAAGAACGAAGTCTCATAGAAAAGATTACGCTATTTACCACTCCGCTGTTGCCCGCAAATAAGCCGCGATACCTCATGGGAGTAGGAACTCCGTGGGACATATGGTTTGCTGTTCGTTGCGGCATAGACATGTTCGACTGCGTTTTGCCGACACGACTGGCTCGCCATGGTGCCGCGTTTAGTCAAGGCGGCCGCATTTCATTGAAAACGTCCAAATTCAGAGAAGACTGGGCGCCGCTAGATCCTGCTTGCCAGTGTTACACCTGCCGAAACCACACGCGCGCATATATTCATCATTTGGTCCACGTCAAAGAAATGACCGCTGCGACATTGCTCTCAATCCATAACATTCAGTATCTCCATGCGGAAGCGACGGCCGCTCGGCAAGCAATCCTGAGCGGAACTTTTGAAGCCGAATTTCAAAAGCGCGCCGGCGCCCGTGATGCATCATTGCAACCGTCCTCTACTTAACGCAACGTCAACGGCGTTCAAAGCGCCAATGGTATCACTCTCGTTCCGATCGCGACATGGAGACGATCTTTGAAGGTCAACTTACCTGTTATCGCGGTTGTTTTTCTTTCATTAATTGGTTGGGATTTTAAGCATGGCGGTGCGTTAACTCAATGGCATAAGTGCGAACAGGCGACTGACTCTGGCGGTGAGGAATCGTGTTTCTGAAGAGCCTATCAGGCTGTTATCGGTAAGTTCAGAGATCCTCTGCTTGTCACCAGTCTGGAGGACGAACGTGTTCTCATTTAGTGATTTCCTGTGCCGTCGGGAAGTGAAATGAAAATACGATTGGGATTGAAGTTACCGCTCATCGCCGGCGACGGAAAAACTGTGCTTTGAAGTGCGCACAAGCACTTTTGTGCAGCAAAAAAACATCGTTTGCGAATGGTAAGCCATGATCCATTTGATTCAACCGGTATGACACAGCTTGTGATATCTCGCGCAGATCAATCGACGGAGACAGAGAGAGAGCGCTCGGACGTAAACAGAGCGAGAGCGCGCGCTCTCTCTGTTGTTGTTTGAATGCTTGTCCAGGAAAAACAGATAGCGTATAGAAAGAAACTAGGGGGAAAGCACAATTCCAAAAGGGTATAAACAATGTCAGAAGTCAATTATAGGTTTTCATTTCAGGAAAAGTCTACAGAAGGACCTGTAGCTCAGCTTGCAAGGCAAATGCTTGCTGAGTCCGCTAATGGGGCGGAGCGTAAGGTTCCGGAACAGCCCTCTTCGTCGAATTCGCCGAAAGACTCATGGTCCTCGCGCTATGACGAAATTTATGGAAAACACGCGGGCACCGTTGTTTTGGGCAACTTAACACTGACCTACGACAAAACACCGGCACTAGTGATGCCAGAAACGTTATTGATGGGACCGGTTTCTGTCTATGGCTTGGCCCGCGGTCACCAGTATGGACCAGTGATTACCGGAGGCCTCGGTATTATTTACGGCTCACATGATGCTGGTCGACTGCTGAAGAGTGAGTCTTCCTTACAGATAACCAAACATTCGCTGGCTCTAACCGCCGATACAAGCATGATTGCTGGCGGCGCGCTTGGACTGGTCAAGTTTGGTCCGAAGTGGTTGGCTCCGGCGCTTGCAATAGGTGGACTGACTGCACGTTTGATGACGGACTCCATTCCCGATGGGGTGAATCGGCGCTAGGTTCTCATCGGAGTGTAACTTTTTCTTGACACCATTTACGACTGGCAGATCAATCGATAGGCTCAACAGAGGAAAGCGCTCAGTGGATAACTGGGCTCTTTCTGTTTGACAGGGAGCGTTCGTGGCTGTCTGACTCGCCTTCGTACAGAATTGAGTCGTACTGATATTGGTGCTGCGCAAATTTGACTTCTTCATCAAATGTGTGTCCAGTCTATGCGGAGTTACGGATACAGACGCATAGGGAAGGCATCGACATATGAGGCAACCAGGCGTGCTTGATTCAAGTGCGACAACGTGTCGATGAATATTTTATTGAGCGCAAGAGGGCTTCAAGAATGCCAGATAAAAAGGTCTCGGACGAAACCGTTACTAATCCGGGAGAGGGGAATTTGTCTGAGGACTCGCTTTCCGAGCGTCCTTACGATGATGAGGAAGCGTCGTCAGTGGCTTTGTACGGTTCGGTCGGTGATGAGCTGGAAGTGGGCTCTGGAGCGGACGCGACTAAGGATCTCGCTGCGTTGATTCACGCGGTAGCAGATGATGCCGATGAGCCCGAGCTGGAAGCGGAAATGGCGGACGATCCTGTCCCCGCAGCCAACCTCACACCGGAGCAGTTGCGCACAAAGGAGATCGAAGAACTAAAGAAAAAGTATGAGTCGTTAACCGGCGACGAACTCAAGCGTGCCCAGTATTTGCAGCAGACATTGACGAATTTGGCCGTTCTCTACGTGGACGTGCAGCGTTCTGTGCTGCCGGGTAATGAAGAGAAAGACCGCCAGAAGTTGCTGGATGCAATCAAGCTGACTCGCGAGAAAATCGCATTGGAGCGAGAAGCCGGCGTCTTTGGTCCTGCTTCCCGGGATGCGTTCACAAAATACGCCGACTGGCTTCATTCAAAGGCGGTACCAGAAGCGGTGAAGGAGATAGACAGCCTTCAGTTGTCCATTCCCGCCGGCTGCCCTATCGGTTTGCCGGCTGACAGGTATCAACGCAGTATCAGTCCCGAATTGTATCGCGCATTGGCATCCAACAATGAGCTGAAAGCCGAATTCAACGTTGACACGGCGAAAGTACCTACTGAAGCGCAATTGGCGAAACTCGACAGTGCCTATGAGTGGTTGGCAAAATGCAATGATGCTGCATCCGGTGCCAGGGGCGAACATCAGGAGCGAATGCTCAACCGGATGCTGGATGATCTGAACCGACAGCAGTGGAAGCGCAAAGATGGTGAAGATGCCGCATCATGGCGGTCTTCGGCCGCTGAGATGATTGATTTGACGACGCGTATGCGCAACTATGTGGAAGCCATGCAGAGCCTCTACAAGGCTTCGCGCAACGGCGATTTTCCTATGGACTTGCCACGCAACACCAGGCTCACAATTGAATCAAACGGCCGTACTTATGAGATTACGGAGAAGGATTTGTCCGATCCTGTCAAGAAAGCTTTAATCAAGAACGGCAGCATCAAGGACATCAAGCTCGATTTGCCCGAGGATCTTCGCCAGGATACTCCGGCGAATCAGCAAAAGATTGAGCGCATGCGCGACTGGATAAAGCAGCACGGCGATAAGATAGACCAGGCTGTGAAGGAGCTGATCGACCTGGAAAAGAATCCGACCGCCGTCATCATGTATGGCGATCAGGAAATCAGAAACGGCAAGGGACGTTTCAACGCCAAAGGCGACTTCCTTGGCATTGTCGACCCCTTGCGATACCAACTCCAGCCCGGAGAGGAGCTGAAAGACGTAAATCTGATCGGCTATGACTTTGAGGTGGAGGAGATCAAGGAAGGACCCAACAAAGGGAAGTTCAAGATTACACAGACCGTGAATGCTGAACTTGCCCCCTGGTATGCGTATCAAAACATTCGCAAGTTCGGCATTGAAAAGCTGGGTAAAATGCCAATCGACGAGAAGATTGTCGATGCGGATGACTTTGTGCCGGTGCGGAACGGCGACAAGATCGAAATTACGAAGGCTAAGCATTTACAGGCTTTCAAAAATGGTCAGCAGTTTTGTTACTGGGGCGAAAAGGTCCTGATTGCCACCATGGACGCTGCGATGCTCGTGTCCGGCTCGATTGAGGTAGGCGTAGCAGTCAGAGGCATGTGGGCCGCAAACGCCGCGCTCAAGCTTACCGCCGGACAGGCAGCGAAAGAGATTGCAAAAGGATCCCTGCGCGTTGCGGTGGCCGGTGCAGGGGTATTGAACGGTGCAGGCGGTAGATCTCTGAAATGGGGAGAGTGGCACGTCGGTGAGCATGTTAATACCGCTCGTGGTTTGTACTTTCTGGGTGACGTATCGTTAGGTCTGGCGCGGGGCGGATGGGGACTGTTCAAAGCAGGAAAGGCTGCAGAGAGTCTTACAGCTGCGGAGAAAGTACATACATTGATTCATGGGCGTGAAGCAATCAATGGTCTTGAAGCACTAAAGGGAACCCCGATTCTCAGAGAAGTGCATACCGGTACAACTTGGGCGTTCAAAGCCACCGAGTATGCTTTTGCACCCGTGATCGCTACGGAACTGGCGCATCAATGGCACAAACTTCAAACGCTTGGTGCGCGCGATCCCGCGACTGATGCCGTTATTCTGGTAGGAGACGGACGGGGTCTGCAGGCAGTCAAGAAAGGGAGCTTCGACCCTAAAGATAAGAAAGCGCTTGAAGGAGCGCAAGCTGTGCTTGATGGTTACGCTGCGACGCTAAAGGACGGACGACCAGATGCGATCAAGACAAAAATTCAGGAGATAACCGACGAGACGAAGAGGCTGCTCGGCGCAGACATCAAACCGGAAGACCGCACCGCCTACATCGAGAAGATGCTTGGTGAAATCGCATTTACAGGAGACGAGATTCGCGATCTCGAGTTGGCCCATCCGAGCTGTTCCAGGGTGAGGAACTTCAGTTTAACCGATGAGCAACTTCATAGCTTGCGAGATCCCGAGAAGAGGAAAGCGTTTCCGAAACCGGTGCAGGAACTCGCGGAGCGAATTCTCGCGTCAAAGAACGCTGATGTTGAAGCGATTGCACGTATCTCAATGTTGTACCTTTCTCGAGATGCTGACGGCAAAGTAGCCGAAGTGACGGGACGGATTCGACGTAACGTTCCCGAATACCAGAAAGACTATATTGAAGTAGTTCATAGCCCAAAAGGAGGGTCTAGTACGCGAACAACGCGCGTAACAGTTGCTGCCCGAGATGCAAACGAAAAGATGACTGCCGCTGACGTGGTGGCAGACCTTAAACGGGATTTTGAGACGTCATCGTTGGGAAATCGCGGTATCGTGACTGGTGAAGCGTTGAGTCGAATCGGCGCTATCACTCACCAACAGTATGCGGGTGTGCTTCAGGATGTTTTGCTTAATCCCGGCTCCACTAAAGAGAATCGCATGCGCGCGCTCACCGATGCATACGGCGCGAGATTGTCTACCATCATTGACGGAGTGCGCTATCAGGAGTCGATACCTTTGGGAGACATGTCCGCCGTTGAGCGTGAGCGCATACTTGGCAGCAAGTTTGGACTTAGCTCTAAGGAACTGATCGCAACCCTTGAACATGTGGCGAAGACTGACAAAGATCAGGACGTTCGTTCGCTGGCCTCAGCGCAGTTGTACGGAATTAAGGAGCGTGATCCGCGGCGTCGAGCCGAGCTTCTGTCCGCTTTCAATACACTGGTTCAGGAGAATGCGGGCAAAGACGCCGGTACCATTGCTAAGCAAATCAAAGACTTTTTGACCAAGGAAATGAACACCACTCTGCCTGAAAATGCTGCAGCGGCGGATTTCGTCAAAGAACGTCGTTTGAACGCTGCTGCTGCTTTGATCTTGATGAGTGATCCTGCTGATAAAGCGACTCAGAATGCAATCAACAAAGCCATAGTGGATTCGTTCAGTAGCAACAATCCTGCGATTTCAGTACGTGTCGTAGAAATGATGCTTCCGAATCGCATCGCGCAGTTGACCGTCGAAGATGCGGCATTGGCGAATCGCTTCAGAGCGAACATTGTGACTCTCGTGAAGCTTCCTGAAAATCGAGCGCAGGAAGAAGCCCTGGTTCGAGTGCTTCAGAAGATAGAGCCATTGTTGGCCGCGGGAGATCGGGAACTGAAGCAACAATTGCAGAAGCAGCTTGAGGGGCTGCTAAACAATAATGCCTATAACAAGGAATACGCAGAATTCTTTCCGAGTCTTCGCGCGGCTGCAATTACGGCGCTGGCCGACATCGGTTCGCAAAGCAGTTTGGAATTGATTCGCAGTCATGCATCCGCTCAGCCCAAGTTGAAGGTGGGAGCCAAGGAAATTGATGCAAACGAAAGTAACTCCGTTGTGCGGTTCGCAGCAGTAAGGGCTTTGGAACGTCTGCGAGATCCTGAGTTGCGCTCATATGTCGCCGACCTGATTGATAAGGAAACCGATCCGACTGTCGCTACACAGCTCCGAGACATAAAGTTCGCGCAGCAACGTATTGAGCCGGAATCCCGCGAGTATAAAGAGGCTTATGAAGGGGCGCTCAAAGATCTGATCAATCCGTTCAACCAGACCAAATATCCTCATCTGAAAGACTTCGGCGAGGGGGCAGCAGTCGAGTGGTTGAACAGGAACTTCCCTCTGCTCAATGCTGAAACGGCGCGCGAGCGTGCTCAAACCGCGGTCAATAACGCAACAAGTTGGATCTACCGCCGTACTAGTTTGACTGAAACCATTGAGTACGAAGAATGGAAGAAGGCGAGTGAAGTTTACACCCAGAGAGGGAAAGAATGGGATCAGTTGGAAGCGCTCGCAAAGGGAACAGGGGAGCAAGCCGACAAAGCGCGTATGGCGCTCTACTACTTGATGACTTCTACCAGAGTCGGTGGAATGATGGGCAGCGAGTCAGGCCTCAGCATTCACATCAAGGGCTATTATCGCGACACCGAGAAAGTCTATAAGTTTTACAACCATGATTGGCAGGCTTTCGCCGCACGAGCTCTGGTCGACTGCGCTAAACCAGGCTGCGCTTCTCGCGATTTGACCGCTCACATTATCGAAATGGGGCTCGGCTATACAGCGGGCTTGAACTCCGATACGGCCGGTAGTCGTCTATTGTTTGCAATGCAGGAGCTTGCTAAAGCGAATACAGGAAATGTTGAACCGCGGAACTTCTGCGTAGCGCGCGAAAAACTGGCTCGCATTTACGCAAAAGCTCTTGAGTTGGAACTGAAGCGTCCGCGCGCAGATCAACGCGAGTGGTATCAGTCTGAGTTGGTCAAGGAACTTAAGGGATTGGGGCATCGTATGATGTTCCCTGCCTTTGAGGCTCTCAGCCAGCGAAGTCCGTTTGAGGGTGTAAAGAAAGCTGCGGCGGATGCACTGACCGAAATGCGCGATTCTGTCTCACTTATGTGGACAGAGACAGAGGTTGACCAAACTTCATCGAGTGCGGCGCGTGCTGATAAAGTTAAAGCAGCGGTGGATGATAAAAAGAATGCTGAAAAGACCGTGCAGGAGATCTTTAACGCTTACAAGGGATTTCAGATTACCGATGCAAAAGACCCTGGACTGCCTCATCTACAAGTAGCGCTCAGTGACAACAACCTTCGCGTCAAACTTGCGGCGGCAAAAATTTTGGTCGAATCGAAGTTGCCGAACAATCATCCTGTGAAGGCTCAAGCCATCAAAACTCTCGCTGAGTTGGTAATCACAGGCACCGCCGACGGTTATCGCACTGATGCCTATGCGGAGTTGTCGCGCCTTCAGCTTGACAGACCATTGCAAATGATATTGAGCGACGGGCGCCTTCTGAAGCTTGAACGAGTGAATGGAAAGATTCAAGGAAGCGAATTTACCGGCAACAAGCAGACAGGATTTCTCTACGCCGGGGGCGGTAGCTTCCGCTTCAAAGAAGACTCGACTGGTAAGGTCACGCACATTTGGGATAATGGCGTCGAGCACCGTCGCAAACAGCAAGGCGCCGCATTCATTGACGAATGGGAGCGTGATCGCGGAATGGCTCCGTGGAAAGGGCAATACACCGTCAATCCTGATGGCTCGTACTGGTATCAATCGCACAATTCGAAGGATCGATGGACTCGCAATACCAGCGGCGTGTGGGCAAAAACAGTCATGGCAACGCCGTAGTTCTTCTTTTCGCCATTAGTTGATTCTAAGATCTTCAAGTTTCCCTTGTCGTTTTCTCCTGTTGAAGAAACAGCCGAGAGCGTTAAGGGAAGCTGCTTTTGGAGGGAGCGGCTTTCGGTGCTGTGTTGATCACCCGGGGAATCTTCCCAAAGATGTACTCACCTCTGCACAATTACCTAGTCCAATATCTGCCCCACGCGCATATATTCGAAGTGGTGGTTCAGTGGGTTCGGGCTATCCGTCGTGGAGGCTCAGTTTCTTTATATGCCATTTGATAGTTCTGACGGCAGTTCTTTTTCTTCCCCCGCCAATCCGCGGGGCATCTATTCTGATCGATTTTCTGCAGCAGATTTGCTGGCGCAAAGCGCGGCCGCCAAACCGGCCGATCGTCGCACGGAGCCAATAATTGTTCCGGGATCTCCATATCCAAAGCCTGTGGAAAAGCCTTTGGCGGCCAAACCGCAAGAAGTCGCACGAACTTCCGAAACCCTTCGTATAACGCCTTATCCATGGACCGAGCTGGAGGCGAGGTCTCGAGCATGGGGGGAGTACGTGAGGTACACGTCGGGGAGCGGTAGTACCAGACCTGGTGACAAACCTGTTGTGCCTTCCGCCAAGCCGGTTCCTGGTGAGAAACCGGTTCCCGCTGTACCCGGTGGAAAGCCCGTCGAAAAACCTGGCGCAAAGCCGACGGAGAAGCCGGTCGCATCCAAGCCGATTGAGGGGACAAGACCTGGTGACAAGGCGCTGCCGCCGGCAAAACCACTGGAAAAGCCCGCGGATAAACCTGGTGCTAAACCGCCTGAAAAGCCGGAAGAAGCGTTGTGGCAAAATCCCTGGCTCCAGTTGGGCGCAGCTGTGGCGGCGATTGCTGGCGGAAGGCAGTTGTGGAATTATTTCACAAGTCAAAAACCCGGTCCGTCGGATAAACCAATTGAGGCAAAGCCGCTTGAGGGGAAACCGGCCGACAAGGTAGTGGAATCGAAACCAGTAGAAGCGAAGCCGGCCGAAAAAGCAGTGGAAGCCAAACCGGCCGAAAAGGTAGTGGAATCGAAACCGGTAGAAGCGAAGCCGGCCGAAAAAGCAGTGGAAGCCAAACCGGCCGAAAAGGTAGTGGAATCGAAACCAGTAGAAGCGAAGCCGGCCGAAAAAGCAGTGGAAGCTAAACCGGCCGACAAGGTAGTGGAATCGAAACCAGTAGAAGCGAAGCCGGTCGAAAAAGCAGTGGAAGCCAAACCGGCCGACAAGGTAGTGGAATCAGAACCAGTCGAAGCAAAGCCTGCTGAAAAAGCAGCGGAAGCAAAACCGGCCGACAAAGTGGTGGAATCAAAACCGGTAGAAGCAAAGCCTGCTGAAAAAGCAGCGGAAGCAAAACCGGCCGACAAAGTGGTGGAATCGAAACCAGTCGAAGCGAAGCCTGCTGAAAAAGCAGCGGAAGCAAAACCGGCCGACAAAGTAATGGAATCGAAACCAGTCGAAGCAAAGCCAGCTGAAAAGGCAGCGGAAGCAAAACCGGCCGACAAAGTAATGGAGTCGAAACCGGTAGAAGCGAA
>JAIELX010000003.1 GCA_019752635.1 Candidatus Obscuribacterales bacterium
GCTGGTTGATCGCCGGTCTTCGGAACGGTCGCCGCGGGAGTAGCGGGCTGGTCACCGGTCTTAGGCGTTGCAGCTGGGGTGGCTGGTTTGTCGGCGCCCGGAAGCTTTGCGAAAGGATTTGCCGGTACCACCGGAGTTGAGGGCTGGTCGCCAGCCTTCTGAGTTGCCGCTGGCGTAGCTGGTTGATCGCCGGTCTTGGGAGTCGCAGCAGGAGTAGCTGGTTGATCGCCGGTCTTCGGAACGGTCGCCGCGGGAGTAGCGGGCTGGTCACCGGTCTTAGGCGTTGCAGCTGGAGTGGCTGGTTGATCACCAGGGCGTCGCAGTGTTGCAAAAGGATTCTGTCTGGTGGGCGCCACTACTTGGGGGGGCGCATCGCCGGGCTTTATCTTTGGAAGAACTTCGGATGTAGTTTCCGGGCCATGCTCGGCTTTGCCCGGTATCGGCTCCGGATGACCGTCCCTCTGTGGAGGAGAAGGTCGTCCGTCTGTAGCTCTCGGCTGCGGCGCCACTGGCTTCATAGTTTCGACCGCTGGCGTTACCGGTTTTGTTTCGCCCACAGGATCCCCTGCTTTGCGGGCGCCTTGTCGCGCACGATACGCTTGCACCGCTGGTGATTCACCGACGGTAACTGTTGCTGCGGGCACGGCCGGTGCATCCTTGGCTTCCTTGGGAGTTGCTGCTTTGTCTGCAACTACCTTCGTGTCGGTCCCCGCCTTCGTATCGGCCTGAGCCAGCTGTACCGGTGTGATATCCAAAGAGTTCAGGGTGAATTTAGTAAGTTCGGCAAGCGGTGTCTGGTCGGATCTATCCGATTCTGGTAAGCGCATTCGTGTCTCCCGAGTAAGCTGCGGCGGCTTGTCAGTATTAAACCCCTTTAATTGTGGAAAACTTGTGAAATATGAGTGGGGTTTCCCGCAATATCAATAATGTCGCCAAAATAAAACTCCGAAATGCGATGGACTGCTATCGCATCCGACCATCAAAAACGCCCATCTTTGCCTGCCAATCAGGCTAAAATATGATTAGCGACTACTACTACCTGCCACCGCAATAGCCAAGTGAAAGACCCCTCAGCGTGCGTTCTTATAGTTGATGACCAGCCAGCAGATGTAGCGCTGGTAGCAGAATTTCTGAAGGGATCAGGCATGACCGTGACGGTTGTTGCGGATGGATTCAAGGCGCTTGCCGCCTGCAAGGTTCGCACGCCGGACATCATCCTCCTGGACTTGCAGATGCCAATCATGAGTGGCACCGATGTGTTGAATCGCTTGACCGCGGAAGAAAAGACGAAGAATATTCCTGTGGTCTTTCTGCGCCCGGCGGAGGCGAAGTTGGCGCTGGCTAAGGAGCATGATGACTATCCGCTCCTGGTGAAGCCCTTGGAGCCGCAGGATGTGCTCTCGCTCGTCAAAACTGTTTTACGCGAAAAGACACTGAAAGACGAGCTAAAGAAGAAAGAGGCTCAGCTCAAAGAGTTGACGCTGACCGATCCGCTTACATCGTGCCGCAACTCTCGCTACCTGATGGAGTTTTTGCGCACCGAGCTTCGTCAGTGCGTACGCTACGAGCACCCGTTATCGGTGCTGGTGATTGAGGTCGACAGTGCTAAGGAATTGGCGCGTTTTTGGAATGCCTCCACGGGCACGGAGCCGTTGTTATCTCAGCTAGCAACGGTCATGAACCGCGGTAATCGAAAGGCCGATTTGCTTTCTCGGACCGGTCAAGCCGAGTTTGTGCTGGTGTTACCTTTCACCAACGCTGAAGGCGCGGTGGAAGTCGCCGAACGGGTTCGAACCGGCGTTGACCAAAATTCATTCATTTTTGGCGAAGATACTGAAAAATTCACCGTCAGCATTGGTGTGTGCCAGTTCAAACCGAAGATGGACACGACGGGCGAAACCTTGCTGTCATTTGCTCGAGCTGCAATGCACCAGGCAAAAGAAGCTGGTGGAAATCAAACTTTTGTAGCTGAGTAATAGCCCGAAACAAAATTTCGTCTAAGGGCTTTTCAAGAGTGGGCGCCGTGCTAACATTACCTGTATATCGGGGCGTAGCGCAGCTTGGTAGCGTGTCCGTTTCGGGTGCGGAAGGCCGGAGGTTCAAATCCTCTCGCCCCGATATTACTTCTAATTCCGCCAACTTATAAATGAAGTGCGTGTTGCTTCATTTTGGGTTTTGCGCACTTGTCAAAGAGTGGTCAATCATTGCCGGAGCCTTTCGCATCACTGGTGGTGGCACTGTTGCGAAAGATTAGATCGAATTCGGCATACCGGCGGCAAAAGCAAGCTTTGAACGGTCTCTATTGCGGTATCCTAATTGCGAACTCAGCGCATTGGGAGTGGTTTTCCGCATGGTTGTCGCTTTTTTACGTGGTACGCTCAGGACGCGAGATTTAAGCGGTTCGGCTGCAGAGCGAGTAGTCATTGAGGTGGCCGGGGTCGGTTTCGAGGTGTTGGTTAGTCGCGTTACGGCAGTCAGCCTAGGCGACGTAGGCAATGAAGCTACCGTGCACACATCTCTGGTCATCCGTGAAAACGAGTGGACTATGTTTGGCTTCGGCACACCGGAAGAGAAAGAGATTTTTACCCTACTTCAATCCGTCACGGGCGTCGGACCTAAGATGGCACTGTCACTAACCGGAACCTTAGGACCGGGCGGTGTGGTCGACGCCATAGCCGCGGAAGATGAGAAAACGTTGAGTCAGGCTCCCGGCGTCGGTCCCAAAGTGGCTCGGCGCATTATCTTGGAATTGAAATCCAAAACGGAGGAGTGGCAGCTTCGCAAAGGCTCAACCATTGCCCCTTACGTGGGCGGCGGCGTTAAGGATGAGGCGAAGTCGATCCTTGAATCACTTGGTTACACTGCTACCGAGATAAGCCATGCGTTCAAACAACTTTCGAGCGAAAGCGTCTCAGATGATGTAGAAATATGGGTGAGACAGAGTTTGAAGCTACTCGGATCGGCTGATCGCTAGGTTCCGGCACAAATACAAACTCGCGGCGCTACGGGAATCAAATTCCTTACCAGGTCGGAGTAATCATGGATACAGAAGCTGTTCAACAGAAACCGCCTGCAACGAGGCGCCCGAGTATTCGTGCTGCCTTTCGAGTGGGAACATTGCAGGCAGTATTGGTGCTCTGCGGAATGATTTTTATTCGCCGAGATGTTTATTTGCAAGGCAACGTCGCTTCAGTTTTCCAGCACTGGCAGGAGGCTTGGGTCGTAGGTGCCATGTTTGTCGACGGTGTTATGCGTGGCGCGTACGGTCTGGGTCCTTACGTAAGTCCATTTCGAAAGCGCGTGCTTCGGCTGGGGCTTCCCGTAGCGCTTTTCTTCTATGCGGCCAGCGCCACATTGTGCACCAAGTTGAACGTTGGCGCGCTAGATTACGAGTGGGCGAGGAACATCGGCGTTGGTATTCTTGGGATTTCGCTAGTACTGAGTTTGTTCTCGAGCTTGAGCCTGCCGCTATTTGTTCGCGGAGATGAAAGTTGCACGGTCGTCACGCCTGTTGACAGTGATGATACTGACAGCCCTTCAATCGCGCCAAGTCAACCTGATTTCTCAGTAGAGAAGTTCGAAGTGCGAGGTATATGGCGCTTCTTGCGCTATCCCGACCGTTTCTCCATCATGGTGATGCTCGCTGGATTGACGCTGGCGCTTGGGACTTGGGTGCCTCTTCTCGGTCTTCCCGGTCTGTTCGTGGCTTTCAAGTGGGAGACCAGTGATCTGGAATCTTTCCGTATAAGCCAGTTTGGCGACGCGTACCTTAGCTACCGAAAAACCTCTTGTGCACTGCTTCCCTTCATTTATTAGTTCTTAGCGCAACTAGCTTGACGGTTAAGCAAAGCTGGACGGAGAGCTAGTTCTGGAAACATTAAATGCCGCAAAACCGCCACTGGTGAGCGATACCTAATTTACGATTGCGATGTCAAGGTCTTTACTTCTTGGCGTCTAGGACAAATACTGTTACTCGGTCAAGTTCGTTTGTGGCCTCGCAGAGGGAGCCGGTGGATCATTGCCGGGCTGCGCAGACACTGCAACGTGGTTTGCCTTACAAGAGTTGATTGTCGTGAGCGAGCCAAGAAGCCGCTTACGGAGCGTTGGAGGAAAAAACCTAATGGACGTTATGGAAGAAACCGTATTGAGCAAGGAAGAGAAGGCCTGCTTGCAAATGTGGTTCCGGCAGGCAATTGCGAAGATTGAAATTGAGGAATGTACTCGCGCACTGATGAAAGAACATGCCGCAGACAACGCTGCGCGCGTCGGTGGGCATCCTTCGATTTCGGTTCGTCGTGCTTCGCCACGCAGCCGACTGGCACGCATTGTGAAGCAACTGGTTTAGTCGCTTAGCAAATCTAGTAAACTCGCAGCCATCTTGTTCGTTGCTCTCAGCAATCAAGGTGGCTGTTTTGTAAGGAGTGATTATGGCAAAGTCTGGCTTTGGAATTGTCCTCGGCGCAGCGCTCGCTCTTGGAATTGCGACGCTTTCCGCTGATTCCGCTGACAAGAGTTGGGATGATTTCTGGCGCCAATTCAAACAAGCGATTCAGAACAACGATAAAGAAGCCGTGGCCAATATGACGAAACTGCCTTATCTGCTTGATTCTAAACAGTTGAATCGCAAGCAGTTTATTGCAAAGTACCAAGTGTTGTTTCCACCAAATGTGCGGCAGGGGCTGCTCAAAGAGAAACCGGTCGCCGATAAAGGCTCTTACATGGTTTTTATAGGTGAGGAGATCTTCGTGTTCTCCAAGCAAAAAGGTACTTACCTGTTCAGCGAGATTGGTGCTAACGACTGATCTTGAATCGCCTGTCAGTAGGCTTCAACAGTTTGTGACATGGCAAGCTATTACAATCTGGAAAAAGGACAGTCCAGATCAATTACTATTGAAAGTCTCAGGGTAGATTTACTACAAGAGAAATTCTAGAGAGCGGGCAACTTGGCAGGCGGCAAATCCAGTATCCTCGTGGTAGATGACGAGCAGGCGCAGATTGACTTGATCAGCGAAGCTCTAAAGTCCGACGGCTACCTTGTAGCTGCGGCTACTGACGGTTTTAAGGCAATAGCTGCCTGCAAAGTGCGCATGCCGGACCTTATTCTGCTGGATTTGCAAATGCCGCTGATGAGCGGCTTGGATGTCTTCAAACGGCTGCGCTCCGATGAGAAGACTCGTGACATTCCGATAATATTTCTGCGGCGAAAGGGCGAGAAGCCGAGCGAATTGGCCGAGGCCGCCGATGAGTATTGGGTGGTCTCCAAACCGGTCGCGCGTGAAGAGCTTCTCAGTCGTGTACGAACATCTCTACGTGAGCACACGCTGAAGATTGAGCTTAAAAAGAAAGATCTTCAACTACGCGAGTTGTCTTTGACAGATCCGCTTACTGCGTTTCGCAGTCCAAGATATCTCGCTGAATTCTTGCGCGCTGAACTAACGCAATGTCGACGCTACAAGATTCCGCTTAGCCTTGTACTTTTGGAAATAGATAAGTACAGGGAAGTATTGGCCACGCGAGGTCAGGCTGGTTGCAACAACTTGATGTCGCAGATTGCAACGCTGGTGCACGCGCAGAATAGAGAAGCCGATATTCTTGTACGTCTTTCCGAATCAGAATTGGGACTGTTTCTCACGCACACGGACATGCAAGGTGCTGTTGAAGTGGCGGAGCGATTGCGCGAAGCAGTTGCTATAACCGAATTCACTTCTATGGACCGGCAGTTCAATGCCACCGTGAGCATCGGTGTGTCGCAACTGTCGGACGTCATGGATGATACAGGCAAAGTTCTCATCTCCTACGCGCGCTCCGCCGCAGAGCAAGCGCGTACCGCCGGTGGCAACATGACGCTTATTGCCGAGTGAAGCACGTGATGCATGTCGCGAAGCTCGGACCGCTACCTTAGGAGCTCGCTGCAATTCGATTTGGATTACGACTTCTCGCGGTGCGCGATGCGCTGTTGTAGCGAGATCACGTCTTTCGTCGAATTCATTTGAAGACGGGTACTTGGCGGTGGTCGTGGTTATGGTGTTCTTCATGACCGTAGAAATCTCCAGCGCAAGCATAAAGAATGGCTGTCAAGGGCAAAAGCTTAGTAATCCTTAATGAATTCGCAACCTTCGCCGGGCTTAGGGATAGAGCGGATGGTGTTAAGTCTCCGGGAGAATCTCCCGATAAGCAGCTCGACTATACTGTCATCGATTTACTCGGGGACAGTGTATGCGAATGAATGACTTCAACGGCAAAGAATTTCTTGCCGCCGTGCGCGGAAAAGACTATGCACACGCGGGTGAGGAAACAGCCATTGAACTGCTGTTTCAGAATGTGCCAGTCGACGCGAATCGAAAAATTCTAGATGCGGGCTGCGGTCGAGGAGGCACTGCTGATTATGTGCATAAGCACGGATGGGGACAGGTTGTCGGAATAGATGTTGAAGCCAAGTCTATCGAGTATGCCAATGAGACTTTCCCTGATTCGCAGTTTCTTGCTTGCGATATCGCCGATGTAGGCGGAACCTTTCCCGCAACGTTTGATCTGATTTACATGTTCAACGCGTTTTACGCTGTGCTGGACAAGGCTGGTGCAATGATCAGCCTGAGAGACTCGGCCAAGTCCGGTGCGTCGCTCTTGGTGTTTGATTACATTACCTACAAAGCTAACGTGGCGCCGCCGGACGTATTATCGCAGCTGCCAGCAACACTGGATGAATTCTCGAAATGGATGAAGCAAGCTGGGTGGCAGCTGAACGAGACACAAAATTTAGACAAGGAATATGCTGAATGGTATCGCGATTTTCTTCGCCGAGTAGATGAGTTAGCTTCGAAGAGATCCTATTCGGCTGAAATGATCGAACCTGTCAGGAAAAAATATAGCGATCTTCTGAATGCAATTGAGACGGGCGTATTGGGTGGAGCGATACTGCGTGCTACCGCTGTTTGAAGGTTGCCGTAGCTTTTAGCTGCATAACGCCCGACAGACCCGAAATGCTCCGGAATAGCTTATTTACCCCAAATGATTTCTTCTAGTAACCGATGGGGCCATGGGAGAGAATAAGGTTCTACCGGCAGTTGATCAAAGTGGGACCAAGAAACGGAGGCTAATTTATTCATCTCTGCAGCCTTTTCTGCATGGCCAGCCCGTTCTAGCATGTTTCCGTAATTCTCTAAGCAAATTATTGTGTGGCACGTATCGCGGTCATATACTGCCAGAGCCTTTTCGAAAAACTTTATTGCTTCGGGATACTTCTGAAGCTCTGAATAGACTAAAGCAAGATTGCTGTAGGCATTGGCCGTTAGGGCCTGGCTATCTATGCGGCGTATGCCCTCGCGCAGTAATAGAGTTCTTTTCAAGAGCTGCTCTGAGTCTTTATAGCGCTGTTCCTTGAAGCAAACCCAGGAGAGACCTTCAAAGCAATTCGCGACGGCGTAACTATCTATAAATGGAGCTGCCTCGTGAATTTCCAGAGCACGCTGGCATAGTTGGTTTGCTTTCGATGTTTTCCTCTGTCGTCGGAACAACTCAGCTAGCTGATCACAACTTTCTGCTACGCAAGGATGGCGTTCATCTAATCGTTCCGCCCGTGCCAAAGCGTCCAGAAACAGTGCTTCGGCTATTCCATACTCATTTTTTTGCATGGCAGACCGGCCGGTTTTGATGGTCTCCTCCCACGCTTCTTCAGTGTCGTGAGGCTCTCTAACAGTCAATGGCGTGGTCACTCCCTCACGATCGTCGCTAACGAGGGGAATTTCGCCAGACCAGAATCCATTTAGGCGCTTCCACCAATAACTGGTTTCCGGCTGGAGAAAGTTGTTGAACCGATCCAGGCTGATGTTCTTGTTCAACGCTATATTCTGTAGGTCTTCAAGAAACCCGATCGTGGCTGCCTCTCTTACAAAAGAATCTCCGGATAAATGAAGCCGCTCTACAATAGCGAATACCGCCGGTAATTCGGACACGGTTCCTTTAGTTGCCAGCGCCGCTATATGGTGCGCAAACCTTCCAAGCCCGGTGTACAACGAAAACTCACCGAATTCGAAATTCCTGTCCTCCCACCATTTCGAAACGAATGAAGGACAAGCATGAAGCAGCAACGGCAGCACTTGTCTCTTTGATATTGCCATGCGAACTACCTCAATTGAGTTGCAACTGCCAGTCTAATCGAATGAGGAATCGATTACCCCGAAAGGGTTGAAGGCTCGATTCTGGGGGCACCGGGTACGGTGTCAGCGTTTGCTTTGATCGCTTGAATCGAATTCTGTGCGGCGCGGGCCAAATTATCCAACATAAATCCGCCGTAGCTTGGCAGAAAAGGCTGCACACGAGCGAGTCCACGGGTGAGCAACTTGAGCGCGCCGACACGATTGTCGCGACCGAGGTGAAGATATCCGACGGCGATCTGCAAGACGCCTTGCGTTAGTTGCTTTTCCGGATCGAC
This sequence comes from Candidatus Obscuribacterales bacterium, assembly GCA_019752635.1. GTDB lineage: Bacteria > Cyanobacteriota > Vampirovibrionia > Obscuribacterales > Obscuribacteraceae > JAKFUT01. Next base: position 8,432 of record JAIELX010000003.1, read on the forward strand.
CTGTTCGTTCCAGAGATCTTCTAAGACTTCGTGGCATTCGAAAAACTCACCGGCGTTGAATAACTCAATACCGCTTAGCCACAAGTGGTTTTCATTGAGAGTCATGGGAGTGAGCACACGACAAGGGTTTTCGAGTCTTGCGGCACCGAGCCGAGTTCTGAGCGGGCCATGGTTTGCACCTGCCAGGTGTCCAGCAGACCTGAAAGATCAATAATTTTGGCTCCGCACATAATCATGAAATCTGGAATTATCTTACCCGCATCGCCATAGGTGCTGTGTTCCTCGGCGAGCTCTCCGATCACCTTCTCTACTTCCGCGGCCGTACTTGCGCGCACAGCGCCGTTCTTGATTTTGAGTCTGATTACGCCGCGGCTGTCCATTACTCGCAACGTAGTATTTTTATTGCCGGCGAACGGGATGAACTTCTTCTCTTTCGTCTGGCAGCCCCAGACATCGAAGTAGTCGTTTGCGGCAAGAATGCGGGGCGGCTCTAGCTGATGCTTTATCGAAGAAGCTGCGAGTTTTGCTTTCTCATCGGCCGAGACAATGGCTGTACTTGCTGAATCAGATGGCGAAGTCGCGCCGAAAGCGGTGGCGCGAATGACGTTGCTGCGCGGATCTATCTCAACGTGTATTTCTATGCTTGAAGGGTCTGCGCCCATGCGTGCAACAGCGTTAAAGGCCTCCTCGCGGATGCGTATGAGGTCCTCTTGCTTTGGTTGGGGAATTTGACGTTCGATAGTTTCTCGCACCAAAGCTAGTGCGACGCCGATCGCGGAAATGACGTCCGCGTCTTTTGCCAGCGCGTGCTCCGCGCCGAGCTTCTCTGCCACGTAAGGTACGATTGCTGCCGCACCTCCGCCGCCGCCGATTAATGTAACCGAGTCTAAGTCTAGTTTGTATTCTTGTGCGAACTTTTTGACTACCGGTGTTACCTTGTCGTATGCGCTGTTTAAGACTTGCTCCGCAATCTTTTCCGGCTGCGTTTTGCAGTGCTCTGCTAAAACATCAAATCCCCTCTGTACCAAATCTTTCTTGCCGAATGCGCAGTCCCCTTCAGGCACGTATCCGAGCAGGTTTGCCGCGCACGTCGTGGTCAAAGTCAGCTTGGCACCGTCGCTGGTGTCGATGGCGACGTAGTCGCTCGGATCACCTTCTTTTGGACTGATGAGCGCAATCTTCGGTGCCTCCAGTCCTTCGGCGAAAGCGACATAGTGACGTCCGGCAATGTGCGCGCTGCGCGGACCAAGGTCTCTTACACCTGAATCGCTAACGCGAATCATTGAGCCTCCGGCGACTCCCAGAGTGTTCACATCCAGGGATCGCGCGTAAACTTTGTGTCCTCCGATTTCGGCATCTTTGACTAGCGCCTTGCCGTTTCTAATTACTGAGATATCCGTGCTGGTTCCGCCGACTTCAAGAAAGATGCCGTCTGAGATTCGCAAGTACATCATTGCTGCGGCAATTCCCGCAGCCGGACCGGACAAGCGGGTTAGAATGGGGCGCTGCCGCATTGCGTCGATGTCCATCACTCCGCCATCAGATCGCATGATCATCACCGGCGCTTTGATGCCGGCCGATCTAACGCTGTCTTCCGTCATGTTTGCGGTTTCGATCATCTTCGGCAGCATTGCTGCATTGATTACCGCTGTTCTGGTCCGAACGCGCAGACCGTAAAGCTTGGTGACCTCTGAACCACATGTAGCAGTGTGACCAAGTCGACGCGCGATTTCGACAACTCGTTCCTCATTAACGGGCTCATCGACCCCGAAGGCCTCGCTAACAGCAATTGCCTTTGCGCCTGCGGTTGTTAGTGTTCTGAGGGCGTCTTGCACCGCTGCTTCTGTCGGCGGTTTGGTCGTATCAATAAAAACGAAGCTGGTTTGAAGAAACTTTCCTTTTGCCAGCTCAATTGATCCGATCTTCGTGGACATTTCGGCGAACCATCGGCTAGCTCCCTTGCCCATGCCAATGATGCCAACCGGTGCTACGTCCCCTTCCAGGAGCGCATTGGTGGCTTGAGTGGTGCTGTGGGCAATAAAGGTTACGCTCGATGGATCGACCTCGCCTTTGGCAAGCACCGCATGCAATGCGTCAATGATCCCTTTTGCTACACCTTCTGCGGCTGAGTGTGTCGTCGGTACTTTGGAGCGCGCGACCAACTGTAGAGTGTCTGCATTGATGGCCACTGCGTGTGTGAACGTACCGCCGACGTCGATGCCTATACGAAATGAAGCTGCTGAACTCATTTCGTATACCCCAGTATCACGGCCAGCACCAATCCGCCGATTACCGCCAGCCAAGTGTAGAGAATAGTCTTACGAAGCAGCACCTGGGTATCGGTGCCCAGATAAGTTGCGATCCATACGTTGTGAGTGTTGGTCGGATCGCAGACACCTTGAAGTTGACCAACGGACAGAAGCATCGACATTGTTGCCGGACCGCCCAATGGTCCCTTGATCAATGCAACCAATCCGCTGCCCATCCCCCACAAGCTAAGGGGACCACGGTACAGTGCCAGTGGTGCCAGAACAGTAAAAACCGCTACATATGCCAAGCCGGTTGTGGGAATAGCTGCCAGCAAAAGTGGTGCTATGGCCGCAGAAATGTTCTTGTGCATAACGGCATTGAGAAGCATCCCTATTCCCATCATAAGTATGACAGCAGGAATTACTGACTGCGCACCTTCGATTATCGAACGGGTGAACATGTTGACGGAATCGCGGCGCCAGGCAACCAGTACACCAAATGTGATACCGGCAATGAAAGCTGAGATAATGTCCCACTTGCAAAACAACACAAGGGCAAGCGGAATGACGGGCGTTAAAAACGCTGCTGCCGGTAGCGTCTTCGCGTTGGAACGATGGCGCAATGCTGCGACAGCTATTAGTGCCGCCAGTGCAACGACCGCTCCAGTTAGTGATTCGGGCAACGGTCCGGGTGCTTGCTCCGCTTTCGTCGGAGTGAACATGCCGGATTGAACGGCGCTGAAACTCAGACCCGCTACTGCCAAAAGTGAGATTACGGCATATTTGATGTTCGATAGCTTGCGAAGCTCAATGGTGAGAAAGGCAATGATCACCGAAACAAGAATGGCCGAGAACGGTACCACGTAGGCAACTATGTCACCGCGAGGAATACCGAGTACATCCATGTACAGGGTCCAATTGGCCAGATTGAACATACCGCCCAAGCTAATGCCAAACAAAAACAAGCCGCCGGCCACCGGGGCGGATATTCCCAGAGAAAGCATCACTGGCAGTACTACTGTCCCAACCATAATTACGGCCCCCAGACCGCCAAGGGACGAGAATAGCAGCGCGGTCACCAACGTCATCAATAGTCCCAGCGCGTAAGGGCTATCACCGGAGAATTCTGCGACCCAGCGGACCATAGCTTTGGCTATTCCAAGTTTATTGATCAGCTCCGCCAGAATCGCACCGATCATGCTGGTTGTATATGCGTTGTGCAGCTTGGTTACACCACCGCTCACAACATCTTTGAGAATTTCAGTCGGCGGTATTTGTCCGATAGCGGCAATAATGACCGCCATTATCGGCAGTGCCAACAGCGCCGAAATTCGGCGGCTGTACATAAGCGCCGCCATTATCAGGAAGACAACGAAACAGGCTATTCCTATTTCCACGAGTTTGTTTTCAGTGTCTTTCGTTCACGACCGGGACCGCACAGACAGTATAGCTGCATGTCATCCGACGCGCATTTTCTTCATGCGTGCCGGCACGAGCACTTTACGTGACTCTGTGTAAACCGCCAATGGAGGGTGTGTACGCCGAAACGCCCGAGCTCCGGGCGGGTTGTTCGGATGTCAGGGCTTACTTCGAGAACAATGCTTCAACGAACATCTGGGGCTCGAAGTCACGCAAGTCGTCGATTTTTTCGCCCAGTCCGACAAGCTTCACCGGCAATTTTAAATCGCGCGCTATGCTGAAGACGATGCCGCCTTTGGCGCTGCCATCCAGCTTTGTTAGAATGACGCCGGTTAGGTTGCAAGTCTCTGCGAATACTTTGGCTTGTTGAAGGCCGTTTTGTCCTACAGACGCATCGACGACGAGCAATACGTCAAGAGCGCAGTCGCTTCCGTTTTTCTCGATGATTTGGCGAATCTTTTTCAGTTCGGCCATTAGATTGTTCTTGTTGTGCAATCTACCGGCTGTGTCTATTACGAGAACGTCGTACTTCTCGCTGCGCGCGCGTTCGATAGATTTGAAAACTACCGCGCCCGGGTCGGTACCATCAGGCAGCCTGACGATGTCTACACCTGCGCGCTCGGCCCAGATTTCCAATTGTGTCTCTGCTGCGGCGCGGAATGTATCGCCTGCTCCTAGCAAAACTTTCTTGCCTTCGTTCTTCAGACGCGCGCACAACTTGCCAATGCTAGTCGTTTTGCCGGTTCCGTTGACGCCTACCACTAGAATGATCGACAGCTGATCTTCTTTGATGTTTAGGGCATTGCCCGGTGCGCTATCCAGAATCGTCTTGAATTCGCGCTGCAGAAATTTCTCAACGTCGCTATGGCTCCAAGCCTTGGACAGTGCTTCCTTGCGCATGTGCGACACTAGCAACTCAGCGGTCGATGCGCCGACATCAGCGCGAATCAGTTTTTCTTCGACGTCATCGAGATAATCCTGATTCACCGTGCGCGGTGGCTCCGCTTTCTTCATGGCGATCATCGGCTTCTTGGCCGCCGATATCGCAGCCGGTGTTTTCTGTACTTGTTCCGGCTGGGCGCCTTCGGACCCTTCTTCGCCTTCTACAATGGAATCCACCAGCGCCGACTTGGTGCGACCAAGCGCCGACTTGAATTTGGAAAGGGTCGAGCCCCAGAAGCCTCTCTTCGTTTCATCTTCGTCAGACATTGTTGTCTCCCTAATGTACTCTCGATTCGTCCGCTACTTCTGGTTCCGGCTCCCTTAGCGGATCGGGAAACTCGCCGGTTGATCTGAATTGTCTGGCACCAGGAGCGACATCCGACAAAATGCCGTTGATAAATTTGGCCGCTCGGTCGTCTGCAAAGCGATGTGCGAGTTCGACTGCTTCACTGATGGCGACGTTCACCGGGATGTCATTCATGTAAAAAGCCTCGGTCAAGGCTAATCGCAAAATGTCACGGTCGATGCTGACCATTCGGTCGAACCGCCACTTGGTCTTTAATTTTGACAGGAAGTCGTCGATTTGTTCACGCTTGTCGAAGAATTCCTCGACCAGCCTAATGACAAAGTGTCGAATCTCTTCCGCATGGGGACGTTTGAGCATTGAATGCGATGTTTTGTTGCAGTGAGCACACAAAAAGTCGGTGGCGGATTGATCGGACGCCAAGGCCATTTCGGGAATGTCGAGAGCTTCTGAAATCAACTGTACCGCTTGCTCCAATTGGGCAAGTTGTTCGCGCAGTTGCTGCGTTGTCATCGTAACCGACGCAATTTCGGTAGTCTGAAACTTGTTGTCCGGATGTTCAAGTTCGATTTCGCCGACCGCATTTCTAGTCTTCATGATCTCGGCGTTAGCATCGGACAGACATTGCTTGGCGTGATCCGTAAGCATTTGTACGGACTTAGAAAGTAGTTGGTCGAAGTCTACCTTATCCAACTTGCCCTTGTCCTTGGGTAGTTGAGGCAGAATTATGACCGCTATCTCTCTTGCTATGCGGCGCGCGCTCATTGATCTCGCTCCTGTGCGATGTGCGTTGCTTACACGAGGACCGTGGCCTGCGTGGCTGTCTGTGTAGCAAGTCGTTGGTATCCGTCACTGCTAATAGTATGACGGCGGTTCAACATGTTACCATGACAAGATGCTTGAGAGCGGAGATTGCAACAGTGCGCATTACTGGCGGAGAAGTACGCGGAAGGCGTGTTTCCGGACCCGAGGGGCTTGAAGTCCGTCCCACAGCTTCCAAAGTGAGGCAGGCTTTCTTTAACATTCTGGGGGCGCATCTTAAAGGATGTCGCTTCCTTGACCTGTGTGCCGGCTCGGGATTGATGGGCATTGAGGCCCTCAGTCGTGGCGCCGGCAGCCTTGTCTCCGTTGATGAAAAGCGCAAAATAGTACGGGCAATTGAGCTCAGTCTCATACAGCTTGACTTGAAGGGCCGGGTCATTTGCGCTGATCTGGGCGATGCGCTGGCGTCGTTTTCACCGGACAGCTTCGATGTCATCTTCGCGGATCCGCCTTACAAAGCCAATTTGGGGCGCAACATCGTGCAGTTGACCGCCAAACATAATCTGCTGTCCGCGCATGGTGTTCTTGTCATCGAACACCTTAAGACCCTTCCTCCGCCAGAGGCTGCGGGAAACTTGAGACTTGTCGATCAGCGCCACTACGGCCAGACCACTTTGAGTTTCTACCGCCTGCAGCAAGAGTCACCCGAATCAGAAATCGTTTAGTGAACCTACTTATCGGAGACGACTTCTTCGCGAGTGGTTGTCACCGGGTCCAGTTTCTGGTCTGCTTTGACCACGTCTTCGTCCGGTCCACCGCAACATGATGCTTCTTCGATCGCTGCGCTGATTTTCGATTGGGGCTGTGCACCGTTGTCTGTCGTTGGTACTGCTTGCGGTGCGGCGGAGACGCTGCCATCTGCAGCTGCAGGCAGTGCCGCTGCCTGAAAAGCTCCTGGTGCGGGGGCGATTGGCATACGGCCGGTCGTCGTTGAAGGATATTTTAAGCGGTCATGGTGCAAGGTGCGCCAGACGCGCAAGAATCCGTGCTTGACGCGCTCAAGCTCTTCGATTGTCAACGTCGATTGATTGAATTGCTCGTCTTCCCATCGGGCCTTAAACACTCGGGCAATCGCTTCTTCAACTTCTTCCTGGCTCGGATCTTTCATGCTGTGCGTGACGGCCTCAGAAACATCGGCAAGCATCACTATGGCGCTTTCCTTTGTCTGTGGCTTGGGACCGGGGTAGCGGTAATCGATTTGGCGAACATTATCGGAGCCGTCACGCAAACAAGCTTTGTGATAGAAATAGGCCATGACAGTGGTCCCCTGGTGTTCAGGGATGAACGCTTGCACAGCTTTGGGGAGACCGTACTTTTGCGCTAGAGCCAGGCCGTTGGTAACGTGGGCCAGCACTTTGGCTCGGGACTCTTCCGGCGCAATGAAATCATGCGGATTCTTGTCGCCCAGTTGATTCTCGATGAAGAATCGAGGCGTCACCATCTTGCCTATGTCGTGATACATGGCGCCGGTGCGTACGAGGCTCACGTCCGCTCCGATGGCTCGGGCTCCGCCTTCCGCGAGGTTGGCCACCGCCAGGGAATGTTGATAGGTGCCTGGTGCGTTCTCTTCCAATTGCCGCATTAAGGGCTGATCCGGTTCGGCCAGTTCGGCAATTCTGTAGGGCGTGAGAATGCCGAAAATACTCTCGAGAAAAGGCAAGCAGCCTATGGCGAGGACGGAAGAGAACAGTCCGCCGGCTACTTCCAACGGAAGGTCTACAGCGAAGTTTATCGTGGTGCCCTTGCTCAGACCGCAGGCGACTGCGATTAGATAGCCGAACATTTGCACGAAGCCGATCAGGAAACCGGTCAGCATCAGGTCCTTTCTGCGCTTTACGCGCATGACGAGAGTGACTGCCGCCGCCAATGAAAGCGCCACCAAATGCGCACCGGTCACAAACTCGGAGACGCTAAGAAACAGCGCTATTAATGCCACTATCACAGCTGTAACGCGCTTGCCGTAAGTCAAAGAGAGTGTGAGAGTCGCTGCGGGAAGCGGTATGAACTGTGGAATATCAGAACCGAAAGGCGAGGCGGCGATCGCACAAACTACTATGCCGACAGTAGACATCATTGCTAACGCAGACGGTGAGAAGAACAACTTTGGTGCGTACTGGTGAAGGAAAATGCCCACTAAGCCGAAGGCCGCACTCAGCGCTACGGCAATCAAAGTGGCAAGGTTGGGATCCCTCATGTTCGTGATGCCTGCGGCATGAAGTGTCTCCAGGTTTTCCCTGGTGATGGTGTCACCGCGCACCACAATTAGTTGACCGACCTCAATCTGGCGCATGACCGGTTTCACAGCAGCAACTGCGGCCTGCAGCGCTTTCTCCGTGGCCGTCTGATCCATGGAAACGTTTGGACCCAGTGCACCTAGCAACAAAGAGGCCGTAGCCGAGCGTTTCTTCTCATCCCAATTGTCCGGGAGGAATTCAACAAGTTGCAATCGCCATTGATTTCGATCGTCGTAGGGATGCAAATCGATGCGATTGACGAAACGTTCGGCCGTGGAAGTTACTTCGCTGCGGAATTGAGCGAAGTCCGGGCAATGAGCCGCCAGGTATTGGCTCGCCGCCGCTAGATCAGCGCTTGTTGCATCCGTGGACTTCGGGACTGTTTCGCCCTTTTGAATTCTTCCAATTAAGTCAAGCCGCGCATCTATGTTGTTCAGTATCGCGCGAACTCTTTCAGGATCGCGTGTTACGACCGGGCGAATCTCCAGCGCCGCGCCTTCCCGCGCTTTCGTTGTTGCTTTCTCGTCCACTACAGACGATATTCTTAAAGCGCGTAGATCAGATTCAGCCTGGTCTCCGACTTTTATAGAATGTCCGAAAAAGTGGGGACCGCAAAGAACGAACAGCAAAATGACGAAGCTCAGACTTACTACAATGCACCAGCCTACGATGCCGAATACCGAGTTAGCGGTACCGGGAGGCTTTGCCTGAGTATCGGTTGCAGTCATCAATCCCAGTAGTTACAAGCATTGGCTCAGTCGGGATAACACACATAGTACCCTTTAAATTGATTAGCGTAACTCGTGCATTTCTTTTTTAGTCGCACGGCGGATATCGCTTGAAGCTCTTCGCCTAGCCGCGGTCTACTCCCGGTTCAGGGCGTAAGGGCTTGTTTGGCTTGAGCTTGAGTCGTATAAGTGCTTATTTTGGCTCAAAAACATGATCATCGAAGTGAAGTCGAAGTGCTCCCGACCTCGGTCCTAGCTTGTTTGTTAGGGATTGCCGGATGGCTTACGGAGCAAAGGTCATCGGTTCCAGCGGCTCGTCGTCGGGAGCATTCAGAACGCTTTTGACTATATAAATAGACTTGTTTTGCGACTCGTGGTACGTACGGACGTTGATCTCGGCAAGCAGGCCCATAAAGATGAATTGGACGCCGAGCAGGAAGCACATCGCAATCAGGACGGGCAGTGGTGTCTCAATGAATGAGGTGGCATAGAAAAGCTTCAAAACCACCATCCAGCTGAAAGCCAGTAGTCCGGCTGCGAGCGATGCTAGACCCATGCCACCGAAAATGTGGATCGGCTTGGTCGCATAAGATGAAAGAAACTTTACCAGGATAAGGTCAAGCACTACTTTTACAGTACGGGAAAGTCCGTATTTGGATTGACCGAACTGGCGAGCATGATGAACCACTGGAATTTCAGTCACCTTGGCGCCCATCCAGCTTGCGTATATAGGAACGAAGCGGTGCATCTCGCCGTAGAGGCGGACATCCTTGATGACTTCCCTGCGATACGCTTTGAGGGAGCAACCGTAGTCATGTAGACGGACTCCGCTTATTACCGAGATTATCTTATTTGCGGTCCACGAAGGAATCAGACGGGTGAAGAGCTCATCCTGTCTATCCTTGCGCCATCCGCTGACCACGTCGAAGCCCTGGTCGAGTTTTTGAAGCAGATTGATGATGTCGCTCGGGTCGTTTTGCAGGTCGGCGTCCATCGGAATAATTATCTCGCCGGTGGCGTAGTCGATGCCGGCCGATAGGGCGGCCGTTTGACCGAAGTTACGAACGAATCGCACGCAGCGAACGCGCTGGTCTTGTGCGGCAATGTCCTGTAGAAGTTCCCAGGAACGATCTTTTGAGCCGTCGTCTATTAAGATTAGCTCCCAGCTTCGGCCGAGTTTGCCAAGTGACTCGACCAGCTTCTGGTAGAGGTGAGGCAAGCTCTCCTCTTCGTTGTAAACGGGTATGACAACCGACAGCTCGGGGCTGACGCGCGCCGACTGTTGTGTCTTCTGCTCAGCTGAGCGGCTGAAGGTTGCGGTATTTCGGGGGAGAGTCTGGGATTTCATGATGCCGATTATAAGCTGGCAAGCAGAAACTGTTCCTTGAGTTCTTTTCAGCTTCTGAACTTCTCGTTGTCCGCGGGGCGTAAGAGTCCCGTCCTTAATGACATCCGCGACTTTTCTCCCCGCACCGCTCCCTTCAAATAACAAATTGCATCTTCCGTTTAACAAAATTTGCAACGCGATCACCGGTGCAGATGGTCTAATTATGTTTACTTCCGCCCGATGGCTGCCTCTGAAGCTATTTGAAAGCGAGCGTAATTTTGCTCGGGATTCTGTTATGACCATAGTGCCAACCTCACACGACGGTGAAAATCCGTTGGAGAAGCGAACCGAAAAACGTTCCGATGCAAAGGAACGGCGTACGGGCGTGCTCTCGGCGAAGGAAAGCCTTTCCGATAAGAAGTCCGATCAGAGCTTGCGTCCAAAAATGCTCGCGGAGTACATCGGACAGGCGCGCACGCGCGCCATGTTGGAAATGTCTATCGCTGCTGCTAAGACTCGGGGGGATGCGCTCGACCACATATTATTCTACGGACCGCCGGGGCTTGGCAAAACTTCACTGTCAAATGTCATAGCAAACGAAATGGGGGCGCGAATCCATCTCAGCTCGGGACCGAGTCTCGAGCGCCCGCGCGATATCATCGGATTGCTCAATCAGGTTGAAACCGGTGATGTCTTGTTCATCGATGAAATTCACCGCTTGAGCAGAATTGCTGAAGAGTTGCTCTACCCTGCGATGGAAGATTATGTAATTGATTTGACCGCAGGCAAAGGACATGCCACACGCACCATGCGTTTGGCGCTGCCGAAGTTTACTTTGATCGGTGCTACTACGAAAGCGGCAATGCTGTCCAACGCGCTGCGCGATCGTTTCGGGTTTGTATGTCGCCTGGATTTTTATACCGTGGAGGAGCTCGCTCTGATAGTCGCGCGTACGGCGGGCATTCTCAGTGTCTCTTGTGAAGATGCCGCGGTGACAATGGTGGCGTCACGGGCGCGCGGAACGCCTCGAATTGCAAACCGCCTTGTACGACTTGTACGCGATTTTGCGCAGTACAAGGGCCATGAAGTTGTGACTGAAGATATTGCAAAACAAGCTTTGGAGACTTATCAAGTCGATGTGCAAGGGCTTGATCCTACGGATCGCCGACTGCTGACCATCTTGATCGACAGTTATGGTGGCGGTCCTGTGGGCATCGAAACGTTGGCTGCGACGCTAGGTGAAGACAGCGATACTGTAGAGGACGTTTACGAGCCCTACCTTATTCAATGCGGATACATCCAACGCACTCCGCGCGGAAGAATTGCTACGCCTTCAGCGTACGCGCATGTTGGCAGAACTGCTCCCGGAGGGCAGCTCAGCCTCAATTTACAGCCCGGTCAGAACATCTAGAAACGGAGCTACAGATGCGGTATCAGCCTTCAAGACTGGTTAGCACTGCTAAGCAAATATCAGATCGCCTTCTATCGTCAATTGTGTCGACGCTGCGAGACGGTCATCATTTTTCGAGCGTTGAAGATTGCGTGGTCGAAGCGGGCCGGAGCCCCGCGCTTCCGGGCGCGAACCCGCTCTGGACTGCAATTTCACTGGTCCGGCCAGGACCAGGTCAGTGGCGTTTTTTTTGCAATTGCCTTTTCGCCGCGGTTTCATTGGTGTCCTTTGCTGTTGTCCCAGTGGGGGCGCAAGAGCCGCGGGGCGAGGGCGCCGTCGTTGTTCGCGACATGCCGCCCAAGATTAACGAAGAGTTTGTCGTGGGCAAGGTCAGGAGTGTTTCTGCTCCTAGAATGAATGATTTGCTCATGCACAGCGCCGGCATAGTAAGCCGAAAGCAGATTGTGGATCTGGAAGTTCTTGAGGGGCCGCTGAAGGGACGGAGTTTCGTTATTCAAAATGAGTTGACCGATAATCCCTCGCTCAATATAGATGCACGTCCGGGGCGCGAAGTGGTGTTATCGGTGGTGAGCGAAAATGGTCGCGAGCCGGAAGTGAATATAGCCGATTACCACAGAGCTCCCGCGCTGTTCGTGCTTACAGCGATCTTTTTGATTAGCTACATTGCTCTTGGCGGCAAGAGTGGATTGAAATCTCTATTCGGTCTGATCGCGGCAATTAGTTTGATTGGCTTCGTGCTGCTTCCGCTTAGCCTCCAGGGATACGACCCTTTGCTAACAAGTGCGGGGATCTGTGCTTGCGCGGGAATGGCGACAATTTTGTGCGTCGGCGGATTCTCGCGCAAATCACTGGCTGCGCTCATAGGCACCATTGGTGGTGTGATTATTGCTGGTACGGCGGCGCACATAGTAATTGGAGCTGCGCCGCTTACAGGGCTGTCTTCCGAGGAGGCGCAAATTTTGCGCGGATCGGTTCTGTCGCAACCGCCAGCTTTCTTTGCCGGATTGTTGGCGGCATCAATGCTGATTGGTGCGCTCGGTGTGATTATGGACGTAGCTATTTCTGTTGCTTCGTCTGTGCGCGAGCTTAGCCTGGCCGATGCCAAATTGGACGCTAATGAGTTGTATCGACGCGGAATGAATGTTGGTCGAGACATAATGGGAAGCATGACCAGCACTCTGGTGCTGGCGTATGCAGGCGGTGCGCTTCCATTGCTAATGTTGATGGCTCGCGAACCTTCCATCAAGTTTCTCAACCTGGACCTGGTGGCGACTGAAGTTGCGTCGGCTCTGACTGGAAGTCTGGGGTTGGTTTGGACCATACCAATAACCGCTTTTGCCGCTTCCAGACTGATGACCGGACATGGAGGCGGTCCGCATGGCAATGGAAGCCGTAAGGATGTTTTTGAAGATTTTCCCCAAGTTACGGAATTGTCGCCGGAATCCAAACAAGACGCGCGGCAAAACGCACGAGTAAACTCGACAAATGCGATTGCCGGGCGCAGAACCAGGACGAGTACTATTCGAGGCGGAGCAGGATAGATGAGCGCCGTAGCGACATTGGCGGCTAAGCCTTGCATCGGATGCGGGGAGCGCGGGCGTCCCGCTCGCGCTGGGATCACGTGGTGTCCGGAGGATGTGTCCGGTGTCTAAGCGGATAGTTTATGGAGTCACCCTGTTTGCTCTGGCGGTGGCTGCACTTGTCGGCGGCGGTCTAATTTGGGCGGTTGCGCTTGGTGCCGCGGCCTACATCGGCGGCGAAGAATTTATGGGTATGACCAAAGCGAAAGGAATGGCTCCCTCTCCCAGAATCACTCGCTTCATGATTGTGGCGTTTTTTGTGCTGGCTGCGTCTCCTGAGATCCCCGGGCTTGGCATACCACATGACTTTCCACTGGCTCATTTCCCGATACTTCTTACCATTGGCGTCTGCATGTCTTTCTTTCGGCTGCTTTTCCGGACGGAGAACCCGCCTGCAACAATTGCCGACATCGCGACGACAATTCTAGGCTTCATTTATCTCGGTTGGCTGCCGAGCCATCTTGTATTACTGCGGAACCTGGTGCCGCCGGGGCAGGTCGAGGCCTCGAATCCTCTTCAGCAAGCCGGTTTGGCTTATGTTTGGGCGAGCCTTTTCATGATTTGGGCTACTGACGTTTTTGCGTACTACGCCGGCAAAAAATTCGGCAAACGCTTGCTCTATCCGCAAGTGAGTCCAAAGAAGACTGTCGAGGGGGCCGTTGGCGGCTTCGTGGCGTCGATTTTTTGGGCTTTTGTGGTTGTGTATATGGCCGACAATTATTTCTTTCCCAACCACCCCTTTCAGGGCAAACTCTGGCAGGCGCCAATTATGGGTGCTCTGGTCTCCATCGCTTCTCAGCTTGGCGACCTATGCGAATCGCTTCTCAAGCGTGATGCCGGCCTCAAGGATTCCGGCAACCTCATTCCCGGGCACGGCGGCATGTTGGATCGCGGTGATGGGCTGATCTTCGGCGGTGCCATTAGTTATTATTGGGTTTGCATGGTCGTTTTGGGCATCCTGTAGAGCCCGGATTAGACGCGCTTAACCGCTCCCGATTTTGAAGAATCTGTTCGGGGCTCGTTGGGCATACTGCCGGTCATGCTATAGTTTTAGTTAGTCCCGTGACGGGATCTTGGAGAGGTGGCTGAGTGGTCGAAAGCGGCTTCCTGCTAAGAAGTTGTACGGTCAAAAACTGTACCGTGGGTTCAAATCCCACCCTCTCCGCTCTAACTTTTGAATTAACTAAGTAACCCGCCTGTCGGAAGATTGAACGATCACTCTTCCTGTGTGGTAAGGGCGCGTTTTTACCATTGGTGAACTGCTATGCACGCGATGCCATCAAATCTGGTGTCGCAAGCTCATTGAATCAATTAAACTGGCTAAGATTGTGTCAGCTGCACAGTGAGCCCGCCTGCAACAATCAACAGGATGCCGCAGAATCTCACTAAGTTGAACTTTTCGCCTAAGAAAAGCAAAGCAAAGAAGTACATCAGCAGGGGATAACATCCCGTTATGGTGATGACGTAGGACGCCGACGCCATGGACAATGCCTGCAAGTAGCACAGTCCACCGGTGGCAAGAGCAAGTGCGGACATGCCGCAATAGAGCCACGTCTTTCGATCGCGCAGGTGAATGGAGATTTTGCGAGCGCGAGCAATAGTAAGCAACAACGCTAAAGCCACTACATCCCATAATCGCTGAATGAAATAAACTTCCAATGGACTGCCTGTTGCGAGCGCTTTCTTGTCGAAAAGCCCATAAACGCCCCAGCAGAGAGTTGCAATCGCAACCAGCAGCCAGACTAATAACTGAGCTCTGTCATTTTGAGCAGAGGGTGGTTGTTTCTCAGTTGAGCCGCCGATCAAGATCAGCCCTGAAGCAATAATGACTGAACCCAAGAGCCGTTCGGGCACAAGCGCTTCATTCAGAAAGAACGTGGCCAGAAATTGCAATACGAGCGGGTAGCTTGCAGTGATTCCCAGCACATAACTAGCCTCGGTGCGCTTCATTGCTTCGATATAGGCAAACATCGCGCCCAGATAGGTAGCTGCCGCGCAACCGGTCCAAAAGAGCGTTTGCGTGTCAGGGCGCCAGCCGGGGGTGGAGATGATCTGTGCTGCTCCGGCAAATGGAACCAGCACAACGGTACACATGTATAGGCACAGAATTACGTCGAACTGTTTAGCTACATGCAATGCCTTCTTGTCGGCAATTCCCCAAAGCCCCCAGCAGACAAGGGTTACAAGAATGTTCAGATTGAGGCTCATGTCCATGCGTTAATTATGACCGCCTCGCCTGCGAGTATCCAGAGTTCGGTCGCACAACAATGCGGAGTTTGTGACAAACTCCGATGGGTTTGGATAGTCGGAGTTTCGGCCAAATCTCCGACCGCCAGTGCGAGCCATCGCTAGTGCTCGTTTTTGCTTCGTTTCATCGCAAGAATAACTACGTAGAAATCGCCCGTGTCGTGGAACAGCTCCAGCTCCGCACCAATTTCGCTCTGGCACCACTGTTGCAAATCTTCCAATGACGGCAGCAGGCGCAGCACCAGTTCGGGCTCGCTTTCACTCAGACCCGTCAAGAAGTTGTTGCCCAAAGGATGGCTGATGACAATCCGTCCGCGCGAAGACAACAGTTTGCTTGTGTTCTGCAGTGTGGAAACGGGGTTGTACATGTTGCCGAAGCAGCCGTTAAAAAATGCCACGTCGAACGGCTCGCCAGCTGCCGGAAACTCGTCTATGTCCGAGTGCACGAACGTGACTGAAGGATAACGTTGTTTCGCTTCATCGAGCATTTCTTTGCTCAGGTCGCATCCCGTTATCGCTTGCGGTGGAACCCCGAATTCAAGAAAGTACTGAATCAATACGCCAGTGCCCGTTCCTACGTCCAGAATCTTGTCGGACGCTTTGATGTCAGCAATGCGCACTATCTCACGTGTGCGTTTATCAATATCTTCCGGCAGTGGCTGGCGAAAGAAATCTACCGCCCGCTTGAAATACGAACGTTGAAATTCTCTGTGCTCGGACCTTGATTTCATTTTGTCCTAATCTAATTTCGGGAACGGACTCGTCAACCTACCGTCGTCAGAATCCAAGAATTAATTGTAGAGGCGAAGATTCATGATTTTACGTCTGGCTAGAGTTGATTAAACTTGATATGTTTCATCTTATGTGACGTCAAACTAGTCGGAAACTGTCCTGATCTTGGCCTTTTCATTGAATCCGCAGGGGCATTCTTGACTCTGAGAAGCAAATTGGAGCGCTAAATGAAAACTGAAGCTGCTGCCGTTTGGGCACGCACTACCTTTTCAACAACCAAAACCTTCGCCATCATTATAGGGTTTGTGGTTCTTTCAATGATTCTGCGCGAAGTGCCACTTCTAGGACTCATTTTGCAACCGCTGGAGACATTCGAGACCGCTGTTCACGAAATGGGGCACGCTCTGGCGTGTATCGCCACCGGTGGTTTTGTAGACGGGCTTACCATTGTTGACGATGGCGAAGGCCACGGCGGACTAACATACTGCAAAGGCGGTTGGCCGCTTATCTATTCGCAAGCCGGCTATATCGGTGAAGCTCTGTTTGGAAGCACACTTATATTGCTCTCACGCTTTCAAAAGCTTTCTAGAGCGATTCTTATCTTTCTTGGTGTAGCAATCGGGTTGGGCGCCATTCTCTTGATGCCTGGCACGATCATTCACGAGGGTGACTGGAAGTCCGGCCTGATGAGCATGCTCTCCGGTCTGCTCATTGCCGGCGCGTTTGTTTTCTCCGGAGCCAAGCTTAAGGATAAGTGGGCGCACCTGCTGCTATTGTTCATTGCCGTGCAGTCATCATTGAGTTCGCTCTCGGGCATCTGGGTGCTCTTGCTTCAGTCCTTCGGCATGTTCCCCGGTACCTGGTCCGATGCGACGAACATGGAAAAGATGACTCATATTCCAGCGTTTCTCTGGGGCATAGGCTGGGCTATCTTCTCGATTGGTTCTCTGGCCGGCACTATGTGGTTGACATACCAGCTGGATAAGATGGATCAGAAGAAAGTCCTGCTGTAGTTTGTAGGCCTTAAACTTAGACCAAGCGCAGCTCGAGCGGCGGTTTACCGCCGCAAATGGGGATGCGTCGCGGTCTAGGCGCGGAGGCGACGAGGCTTGCCGACGAGCCGGGGCGCCTGTAAAGATTCTCCTGCCGTTGCTATAATCGGGCGGTTCGCCGTTGTCGTGCAGGAGTAAGAGTCATTATGCGTCTTGTTGAGTGCGTTCCCAACTTCAGTGAAGGGCGAAATCCGAAGGTGATCGACGCAATTGCCGAAGCTATTCGCGCTGTGGAAGGAGCTAATCTGCTGGATGTCGACCCCGGCAAATCAACAAACCGCACTGTTTTTACTTTTGTCGGTGAACCCGAACCGATTTTGGAAGCTGCCTTCCAGGCAATTCGTAAGGCCTCGACCCTCATTGACATGAGAAAGCACAGCGGTGCACACCCTCGCATGGGCGCTACTGATGTTTGTCCTTTCATTCCTGTTTCCGGTATCTCGATGGAAGAATGCGCCGAGTTGGCTCGTCGTCTGGGACGCCGAGTCGGGGAAGAACTCGGAATCCCGGTCTATCTCTATGCCGAGGCTGCCGCTTCCCCTGCTCGCAAGAGCCTCGCTGATGTCAGACAAGGCGAGTATGAGGGATTGGCGGAGAGAATGAAAAACGGATTCACTCCGGATTTTGGACCGGCCGACTTTAATGCTGCGGCTGGCGCCACCGTAATTGGTGCGCGCCCGTTTTTGATTGCATACAACGTTAATCTCAATACGAGATCACAAAAGCTAGCGAATGAGATTGCTCTGAACATCCGCGAAGGCGGTCGTGCCAAGCGTGATGCCAGCGGTGCCATTATGAAGGATGCTTCCGGAGCAACAGTTAAGTTGCCTGGTTTGTTAAAGGCCTGCCGCGCTGTTGGCTGGTACGTTGATGAATATGGTCAGGCTCAAATTTCGATCAATCTGGTGGACTACGCGAAAACGTCAGTCGAACACGCCTTTGATGAGTGCTGCAATCAGGCGTCCAAGCTGGGGCTGCGAGTCACCGGTAGCGAGATTGTCGGCATGATTCCGCTTGAGCCGATCCTGCAAGCAGGTAGGCATTATCTCAAGAAACAGGGACGATGCGAAGGCGTATCGGAAAAAGAGTTGGTCGATACGGCCGTTGTATCGTTGGGACTCGCTGATGTCGCGGCATTCGAGCCTTCGAAGAAAATTATCGAATATGCCATTGCGCCTCAAGAAAAATTACTGCGCGACATGAGAATTGTCGATTTTGCCGATGAGCTGGCCTCCGAGTCTCCTGCGCCCGGCGGCGGCAGCGTCGCTGCGCTTTGCGGTACGCTGTCCGCTTCGCTGAGCGCCATGGTGGCGAATCTGACGCACGGCAAAAAAGGTTTCGAGCACCTCAATGATGAAATGAATCAGCACGCCGTTCACGGTCAATTGCTCAAGAGCGGATTTCTCAAGGCCATTGACGCTGACACTCGCGCCTTCAACAAGATCGCCGATGCGCGTCGCATGCCTAAGGACAGCGATGTGGCTAAAGCCGCACGGTTGGCTGCTATCGAAGAAGCCAATAAAGAAGCGACCTCTGTGCCGTTTGCCGTTGTGAATCTAGCGTTGGGTGCAATTCAACTTGCCGAGAAAGTGGCGGAACGCGGCAACCCCAACACGTTAAGCGACGCCGGTGTGGCCGGCATGACAGCGCGCACGGCCGGCGAGGCTGCCTACTACAATGTTTTGATCAATTTGCCGTCAATTGAAGATCGCGAGTTTCGCGACAGCATCGGACGCAAAGTTGAAGTTGCAATTGCAGACATTCGCAGCCGAAGCCAAAGTCTTCACGAGAAGATTACGAAGAAATTGCAAGCCGAAGCCGGCTTAGTAACCGCCGCTCGTTAACGCAGGCGTACATCCGGTGCGGTAGCGGCCTGCCGCGCCAGCAGGGTAACCAGCCGTTCCAGCAATTCGTGGAGTTTCTCGGGTGTTTCGACTCGAAAACGAGCCGTGCTGTCAACGCCGTCATTGCCTACTTTGACGCTAACTCCGTTGTGGCGATTAACCCAATCAAAGGCACATTCATCGGCCTCGGAGTCGCCAAAGAAAACAGGGATGAAGTCTGTGCCCATGTTTTCGCGAATACGATCAAGCGCATTCGACTTGTCCCATTCCACCGGCGGGAAAAACTCATAACTGGTTGGACGCGGCACTAATTTGATACCGCTGGACTTGCTCATCACGTCTAGAACAAGACTATGGACATGTGGAAGAAATTCTTTCGGAGTCATGTGCCAGTGTGCACACAATGAGAATCTGTGATCTTCTAGAATTACGTTCCATTCGGGTTGTAACCGCGCTGTTAGTTCGTCGCGCACACCGACCAGGTGCGGGCGTGCTTGCAGAGCCGAACTCTGAATGTCCCAACTGCCATCGGGATAACTGATCTCGAGCCCGTAATTGCCGGCAATGATAATGGCGTTCTCGCCAAAATCCTCGACAAGACTATGAACAGGACGGGCGCTTACGGTTGCTACTGTCACGTGGGACAACATTGCCAACCATTCCAGCTGCTCTCGCACCCTGAGCGGCATGACGGCATCTTCCGGATTATCCTCGTAAGGGACCAGCGTGCCGTCGCGATCCGTTGCTAGCAGAAGCGGACCATAGCTGTTGTGCCTATTCTCACAGATATTGGCCAGAGCTTTCCAAAGATCCTCCATCATTAACCTCGAAGAGGGGCTGACATGAGCGTACGTACGCAAAGTTGCTCGTACACTCGCGCATAGGCCGTTGCCATATGCTCTTTACTAAATAAACTTCTAGCACGATCTCGGCAGGCCTGCTCTGCTATTGCTTCGATTTCTGAAAATCGTTGAATAAGTTCTTCGACTGAGCTTCCGATTACCGCCGTTTCGCCGTCGGCCAATACTTCGCGCACGGAGCCGCGATCGAGCGCCAGTACGGGCGTTCCTGCGGCCATTGCTTCTGCCATCACTAGACCGAACGGTTCTTCGAATGCGATGGGATAAACCACTGCCGCCGCTTCACTGTATAGCTTCGCTTTTTCGACGGGACCGACTTCACCGATGTACTCGGCTCCGGAATACCTTGCCAGCGCCGGTTTGACTTTCTCTTCATAGTAGACTCGATCGCTGACGTCTACTTTTCCGGCAATCGTGAGCGGCAGACCTAGCGCTTCGGCAATGCGAATGGCCTCGACCGCCCCTTTTACCGCGGAAATTCTGCCAATGAAGAGCAGGTGATCTCTTTTCTGTCCTCTAGGAGTTTGGTACAGCGAAAGATCAATGCCATTGTATACGGTGGCAACGTAGTTCAATTCGTCACCGAAATTGAAGCGCCTGAAAGCATCACTTATGGACACGTAGTTTGCAGTGCTGTAGGTTCGGTAGATCTCCTTACAGTAATACAAGAGAGGATTGTGATTCGTCGTAACCATGGGTAGCTTCAGCGTCTCCGCAAACGGAAGCGCTTGCCAGCCCATATGGTTGTGGACGATATCAAACTCCTTCTCCAGCCCACGCAGCTGAAGCAACATGTTAATGTCGTAGGCTGCCCAGCGATGGCGGTCGTTGTTTTCGATCTTGCGCAAGTATTCCGGCGCGCCGGAGATCAATCTTGCTGACGTTTGTGAATCGCCGCTGGCAAACAATGTCACTTCGTGACCTTGCTTGATTAGTTCTTCCGTGAGTAAATGTACGACCAGCTCGGTTCCGCCATATCCCTCCGGTGGAACGCTCTCGACCAACGGCGCTAGTTGGGCAATACGCATGGAAGCTTTCTCCTCTTTCTTCTTTAGTTCTCGACGATCACTTTCAGGTTGCCGGATTTTCTGAGCAGTTGGCAAAATGTAGTGCCGCTGCGCGATGCCAGGCTCAGGTCGAAGGTGGCGTTGCCTACGCGTAAACCGCGGATTGTCAGGTTCTCCAGCCAATCCGGTAAAGACGGTTCGACTATGCGCACGCGATTGTTACAAGCGTCGGGCTGCAGGTTGATGCATGCTTTTAAGAGTTGGAACATACTACCGGCCGCCCATGCTTGTGGCGAGCATGACACCGGGTAGTTAATCGGACTGTTTGCGCCTTCGCGTTCGAAGCCGCAAACTAGCTCAGGTAAACGGAAGTCGGGTTCGTTTTGCGCCATGTCGAACAGTGCTTTCATTATTTTGTGAACGTCGTCAATGCGACCCAATTTGCGGAACCCTTCCGCAATCATCGTATTGTCGTGAGGCCAGATTGAACCGTTGTGGTAGCTCATCGGGTTGAACGCCACCGTGTTGGTGGACAGTGTGCGAATACCCCAGTCGGTGAGCATTTCACGGTTCAGCAGTCGGTCTGCTACCAGATTGGCCTTGTCGTCATCCAGAATTCCGGTGAACAAGCAATGCCCCGGATTGGACGAAATGACACCAACTTGCTTGCGGTTGGCATCGAGCGCAAGGGCGATGAATTGTTCTGCTTCCATCCAAAAGTCGCGCTGAAATGCCGCTTTCAGCTCGTCGGCTTGCTGCTCTAGTCTTGTTGCCGCCGCGTTGTGACCAAGCAGTTTTGCCAACTGAGAAATCTCGGCACGTGCAGCGTACAAGTAAGCCTGCGCTTCGCAGATCGCGATGGGCGGTTGAGCCAAGGTACCGTCGGGATACATTACCGAATCGCCGGAGTCTTTCCAGCCTTGATTCTCAAGCCCTTCAGCGCTCAAACGTCGGTAGGTGATGTAGTCGTCGACCGCAACCTCATCCAGCCAGTTGATGGCAAGTTTTACCGCCGGCCACATTTCTTGTGCGAATGCGAGGTCGCCGGTCCATTGCACATACTGGGCAAGTAAAATCAGCCAAAGCTGTGTTGAATCAACGGCTCCGAAGTACGGGCCGTGCGGTATATGATTGGTGCGCGCCAGTTCTCCAAATCGAACCTCGTGCATGATCCTGCCAGGCATCTCCGCCCTGA
Organism: Candidatus Obscuribacterales bacterium; assembly: GCA_019752635.1. Taxonomy (GTDB): domain Bacteria; phylum Cyanobacteriota; class Vampirovibrionia; order Obscuribacterales; family Obscuribacteraceae; genus JAKFUT01. Next base: position 30,385 of record JAIELX010000003.1, read on the forward strand.
ATTCATCTTGTACTTGTCCTTGATAGGCCGCAAGAACTTCGATACATTCTCGGGCCACGGTAGGGGCAAAGGGCAATACCTGCATCGCTGTGATTGCTGAGTCCCGACCGAAGACAGCACAATACCAAGGCACACCGGCACCGAAGCCGAATCCTTTCGGGGTCGGCTGACGCAAGATATAAATGTCGCGAAGACCTCGCTGCAGAGATCTGTTGAACAACTGGTTGCTTGAATATATGTCGGTGACTTGCTGGTACCAATTGCGGCACCGCTCTTCGGCAACTTCCTTAGCGGTCGTAAAGCTGTGTTCGCCATGTCCAGGGGCCGATTGCCGACCGCCCCACTTAGTTGCGATGCGAATCTCAAAGGTGCGGCGCTGCTTAACAGGAAGGTCGATGTTGAACGTAAGTTCACCATCGTTGATGTCGTCAGGCAAGATATCCATGAACTCAATGGCTGTTTCAAGCAACATGCCGTCTTCGCCGCGATAAGCAAGATAAAGACTGCGCCCTTTTGTGGTGGAAAGCGGTAGCATTCTTTCTCCGCGATTTTTTCTGTTCAGTCCCCGCACCTCAAACATGTCTGCAAAGTCTGACTGAAAGCGCATTTTGAGTTGAAATGAAAGTGGTTCCGTGTGAAAGTTTTGCAGAACGAAACGCTCCCAGAGCAGATCAGCGAGAACGATGTCTCTGGTAACCGTGATTTTCTGTTGCGGCAGATTCGTTGTTTGCGGATTGGTGTAGAGAAATGTGCCCATAAAGCCGCCTTCCGACGAGCTTGATAGCAGCGACGGTGCGACGTTGTCGATTAAGATTTCCCACTGGCTCAGATGCCTGGTGTCATAGCGATAGTAGCCATAACCAAGCGTATTACTGGCTGGAATATTGCCGGACTGGTCCAGAACCAGGAAATGACTGCCGTGTTTGAGAACCGTTCGCGGGTGCGCCTCGTCGGTCAAAACGAATTGCGTCCCTTCATTCATGGGACGAGTGTCAACCTCATACGGGGAATCAAATCCCCCTATGGTTTCCCTTTCGATTTGATCGGTCATTCACATTCTCCGCTCGCTAGGCTGCCAAAAACGGGATGCACTGATCGGCGGTAGTCTCATTGTACACCCCCCGGGCTACGCCAGACTTATGAGCAGACGTGTCGGGACCGGGCTTTGTTTCGCCCGAACACTGGACCGGATTTCCGAGACGCGGCGCTGTCAAGGGCTTGCGGCGGAGGGGGCTCCATCGGGCTTTGTTGCATAGATTAATCCGTTCCGGCAAAGTTCACGCCGAATTGGACGGTTGTTAAGTGATGCCTGTCTCGCCTATGTTCTATATCTCATACGTTTTGCGCCAAAATTTGCTTCAATATATACCCCTGATAGTTGGTCGGGCATGAACAGAAGGTCAACACATGAGCAAGACAGTCGACAAAATACCTGAGTATTCCATCCTGAAGAATGAGTGGGAAAATGAGGATTTCCTGATGGCGCAAACGCGCCTGGACAAAGCTGCTGTATTGCTGAAGTTGGACCCTAATCTGTACGCGCCGATGCGCAATCCCAAACGTTGTCTAACCGTAACCGTACCGGCCCGAATGGACGACGGCTCGGTTCGTTCCTTCGTCGGATATCGCGTTCATCACGATATCGCTCTTGGACCGGGGAAAGGCGGGATTCGCCTTCATGGCTCGGTCAATCTCGGTGAAGTTGCTTCCATGGCAATGTTAATGACCTGGAAATGCGCTTTGATGGATTTGCCTTTCGGTGGAGCTCACGGCGGTATTGCCCTGGACCCGCACAAGATCAGCCAGCCTGAAACAGAAAGAATTATTCGTCGTTACACGTCCGAAATTCTCTCGATGATTGGTCCGGACCAAGACGTTCCCGGCCCGGACCTCCATACGAATCAACAAACCATGGCATGGGTGATGGACACCTATAGCGTCAACGTCGGGCGGACCGTGCCGTCAATTGTGACCGGAAAACCGAAATGCATTGGTGGTTCGCTGGGCATGCTAGCTGCCACCGGATATGGTGTGTCATTGTGCGCTCGTCTTGCTGCTGAACGATATCAGCTTGATCGAAAATCTCCTCGAGTCGTCATTCAAGGTTTGGGACAAGTGGGTTCGGTTGTGGCCGCAAGCCTGAGCGAAGCCGGCTTTACCGTTATTGCCGTCTCCGACAGTACCGGTGGCATCTACAATAAAGATGGTCTTAATGTGGCAGGATTGGCCGCACATGTCGAGAAACATGGTTCAGTGCAGAACTTTCCCGATGCTCAGCATGTGACCAATGACGAGCTGTTGGAGCTGGATTGCGACATCCTTGCCCCGTGCGCTGTTACCAATGTCATCACCGCGGCCAATGCCGGCAAACTGAAATGCAAGATGGTGGTTGAAGGAGCCAATTCTCCCGTTACTCCCGAGGCTGACGCCATTTTGACTGAACGCGGAATCATTGTCGTTCCGGACGTCATCGCCAACGCTTCCGGTGTTACCGCCGGGTATTTCGAATGGGTACAGGGGCTGATGCGCCTGCTCTGGGATGAAGCGGAAGTTTACGAGCGTTTGGAGAAACTGGTTAAACGCGCTTGCGTTCGGATGTTCCAACGGGCGGATGAAAGCGGTGCCGATTTGCGTACCAGCGCGATTTCGCTTGCCATTGAGCGTTTGTTCGAGGCTCGTAAGTTGCGCGGACTCTATCCGTAGTATCAAAAACTATCGACCTCAGGGCGCTGATTCCAGCAGCAGGCTGTTAGCTCTGCTGAGGTGAGTCGCCGTTCGAGCTCCGCCCGCCTGCAGCACTGGCAATGCGGTTCTTAGCAGCTGTTCGGCCAGCGTCTTCTCTACGCCGGCAGTTAGAAGCGCTGCAGCGAAATTCAATCGAAAAACGGCGGATTCTGTTTTGTCGAGCGCGTCCGCTGATGCCAGGCACTGGGTGAACAGCTTCTTTGACTCTTCGATTCGGTTTTCTTTCACGTAAAATTCAGTGAGTTGATTTTGTAGTCGTACTCTGCCCAATTGAATATCCGTAGCCTTTGCAGCCGGCAGATCCTTGGAATCGGGAAGTTGGCGCAGAGCATCCTCCAGTAGAATGATGCCTTGTTTGATTCTCTGGTCTTCGCACAGCCACCGCGCTTTGAGCACTTGCAAATCTGCTCGACTGGCGTAGTTGTCCTTAAGTCTGTTGCTAGCCTTGTTCATGATTTCCATGCTGGTTTGCTTTTCGCCGGTATCTCGAAAATGAGTTGCCAGCCTTAACTCTAGTGCTGCTAATGCCAGTGGAGACACAGGCGGGGACGGCATCTGCTCTAAGCTAATGACTGCGGTGTGCAGCTGTTGATAGATCTTATTTCGCTTTGGTTCGTCAGGCTCAATTAACAGCGCTGCTTGCAGACTCTCGCAATGACGTTCTGCTGCAATCGGCGCGACTTTGATAGTAGAAATCACTTTTGTTGCGCGTTCCAGACATTGCTTTGCCTTGTCAATCTCGCCAAGTTCGTTGTACATGTGGCAAAGGCGGATCAAAACTTCAGATAGCCTGGTAGGACTCGGCCGTGGCAATTTATTGCTAAGAGCATCGAGCAAGGCAGCCGCTTTCGCCTTGTTATTTGTGGCATCTTCCAAACAAGACCATATAATAGTCAGGTCAAGGTAAGGGCTCCAAAAACCGTTATCTTCGCACCACTGCGTTGTTCGTTCTAGCGCCGCTACCGCTGTAGCTTTGTCGCCGTCGACTCTGGCGCAATCCACAAGTTGAGAACAGGCCTCCGCAGCCAGGGCGCCCGAAGCCTTGTCTTCGCCCGAGCTGAGGATGTTGTTCAAAGCAAGTTGAAAATACTGACTTGCTTGCCGGCTGGTGATTTGGTTCTCGATATCGGCTAATCGCAGATAGATAATGCCCCGAGTGATGGGATCTTTGGCTTTAGTCAGCAGCCCTTGAAAGAATGTGCGGCACTGCGTTCGTCGTTGCTCGAGTCCAAGCTCTAGGGACAGGTATCGTCGCAGACCGTCATCGAATTGCTTGCGATCGATTCTGTTCATTTCTTGACTCAATAGCGAGATCAAAGATTTTCGCAGAGAGTCAGAGGCATCTTTCGGTCGCCCCTCCGATAAAAAGCTGGTAGCAATAAATGCATAGAGCAGGGCTTCGCTGTTTTGCGTGTCCTGTGGAATCTTGGGACTGAGTAGCAGATTGCTGTATTGTTTGCGACTTTCGGCAAATCGTTTTTGGTCATTCAGGAACGCCGCATATACAAGAGCCGCGTCAAACGCTTCCCGGGGATGCCCGGCTCGCTTGATCGCAAGCTTGTATGCTTCTTCCGCGTGGCTCTTGTCATTGATTTTGTTAAACGATTTTGCAATGGATTCAAGGCTATTTGCTGCCGTCTGAGGGTTAATGTTCGGGCTGTGCATTGCCTTGAGCAGCCATTGTTGCGCTTCAACTTTTCTATCTTGATTGCTATAGATATCGACCAGGCTAAGTATTGGATCGCTGACATCCATGGATTGCGTTTCACCAAATTTGATCGCTTTGATGAGGTAGGTTTCAGCCATCTTTTGGTCATCACAGCGCAAGTGCAATTCTCCAATGGTCTTTAAACATCGGGCCTGGCTGTTTGCAGCTTGTTCATATGTTTTTTCGCCATCCAGTACTTCGACTATCGCATCAAGCTGGCGGGCCAGAGAAAGAAGTGTCGACTTGCTCTTCGACGTTTCGACCTTAGCTAACCAGCAGAGAGCTTCGGCTTTGAGCACGGCTGTCGCTTTCTTATGTTCTATGATCAATCGAAATAGCGGCTTGCCCTTCTCCGGTTGTTTCAATGCCACATAGGATTCAGCTTGCATGAGTCTGGAGTTCAGGCAATCGATGTCCATTGTTGCGTTTGGGTTCTTCGCAAACCAGTCCTCACACAAAGCAATCACTGTTGCGAATGAATTTTTCTTGCACTCATTAGTGCAGAGAAGGTGCAGGTGCTGTGAACCGAGTACAACTTGTGAACGTATACTTGCACGGGGCAGATCGAGTTTCGGTTTTGTGTTCTGAAAATGTGGAAGCGAGACCGCTGCCATTAAAGCCAGTCCAAGTATGGTGGCACTGCAAACAACCACCCCCGGCATTTTCGGTTGAGATTTATCACTCTGTTCTGTCGGGCGTTCCCGTTTGCATTTCTCGAAATCTTGCCGAAGCGCTTCGATATCCTGATAGCGTTCGAGAACATTTTTCTGTAGGCAACGCGAAATTAGTGCGGCAACCGATGCCGGCATTTTGTCCAGATGTTTGAGTTTCGAAACGGAATCGTTGAGGTGCTTGTACATTACGTCGTAGGTACTTTCACCATGATAGGGAGGCTGTCCCGTTAAGGCCTCATACATCACGCATCCAAGCGAGTAAATGTCGGAGCGGGCGTCGACGTGTTTTCCGATGCATTGCTCCGGACTCATATAGGAACTGGTTCCTTGAATCGTTCCAGTGGCGGTAAGTGTTTGGTTCGACGCCCTCTCCGGATTGATTATCTTGGCGATTCCGAAATCCACAATATATGCGCTCTCTGTATCATTACTAACAATCACGTTTCCGGGTTTAATGTCGCGATGAACGACGCCGGCGGCATGGGCGTATTGTAGTGCCGACAATAAACAGGCAAAAATTTTGAAGAATTGCTCCACTTGTAGAGGACCAATGGCAAGCATTGATGAGAGCGGCTGCCCGTCGATGTAATCCATCACTAAGTAGAGATCTTTGTTTGTTGCGGCGCTTGCCGAAAAAACTTTGGCAATGAACGGATGTTCAAGTACGCCTCCTGTGATGTATTCTCGCTTGAAACGTTTGCGAATTTCATCGTCATTAGAGAGGTGATCGTGCAACAACTTAACAGCCACATCACGATCGAGTATTAGGTGTCGAGCACGGTAGACGCGTCCGGTAGCACCAGTTCCCAGAAGTTCTTTGATTTCAAATTTCTCGTCGAGAGTTGTTCCGACAAGGGGGTCTTGCGCCTCGACCGATTGGGTGAGCGGTTCGTTCATAGCGCACGCAACTGCTTCCGAATCGCAGCGGCCTCTGCGCTCGAATCAGGTAACCAGTCCAAATGTTCTTGCAGGCAGCCTTCCAAATTGGCGCGCGCTCGTGGACCGAGAGCGGCATAGTCGGCTTCTGCTTGTTGGTACAACGCTGTCGCTTTGGTTTTTTCGCCTTCTTTAGCTTTGATTAGCGCTTGTGCTGCGATCAGATCGGCCTTCTTCACGAGGCACGAAAAGCTTGGTTTTGAAATGGTGCTGAGGAAATCCAGACCCTTTCGGGCGGACTCCGCCGCCTTCGCGAAATTCTTGCGCGCAATCTGAATCAGTGTTAACTCCAGACAAATCTTTGCTTTCAGATCCGTCCTTTCCGGCAAGTTGATTATCAATTTCAGCGCTTGCTCCGCCGCATCTTCGGCTTTCTGCAATTCTTGCGCACGTTTGTACATCATTGATTTGCCAATGATGAATTCCGCCGCCACGCAGTTGTTTATCTGTTTCTCCAGGGCCGTTTTTATTGCCAGATCGACGTGCGTGAACGCCTTCGCTTTTTCAGTGCGTTCCTCCGCCAATGCTAGCTCGAAGTACGCTTGAGCAAGCTGTGCGCTATCGCATGAGGTGAGATCGATTGCTTGCCACTCCCGCAGTCCTTGCTCGAGATATTTTGTGCCGCGCGGGTCAAGCTTCCTAAGTAGAAGCGTACCATAGGACCTATGGAGCTTTGCCCTCAATATTTTCGAGGATGTTGTAGCCGGCAGGTGTTTGACGGACTGCAGCGCCTTTAGTAGTGGCTCTTCCGGATTGTGGCCGGGGAGATCGCCATAAATTTGCGATTGAATGAGCAAGAACTGAACCTTTGTTTCCGGTTCAAGAGCGGCCAGGCGCAGTACCTGTTTCGTCATCGCGTCCGCATCCGCATACTGCTTTGAGGCGAGGGCGAGACCGATGCGAGCAGCCATGCACTGCACGTATTTTGCTCGAAACATCGGAAGCGCAGCTTCCGCAGCCAGGCGATATCGTCGATCGGCGCTTTCAGATTCGCCCATGCGAGTATCCATTTCTGCAAGACTCATTAGACACATTACTCTTGATCCAAGCTGAGCCGAAAGTACATCGCTCTTTTCGAATGCGGCGTTTGCTATCTCAAAGAGCTTGCGTGCTTCTTCGTAGTTTCGTTGCCTGAAGTATAGTTGCGCCATCCAAAAAGTCATGAGACCTTCCTGTTGCCAGTCGATCCGCTGTCGCCGGGAGTAGGCGTCGATGAGATACTGTCCGGTCGGCGTGTAATCGATGGCCAGCTTGGCGGTCATCAATTCAAGCAGCGAGCTGTAGAGGGCATAGTCGCTGAAAACACGGGGGCGCTTCAGTTTGTGGAATTCCTCCAAACATTGAATTGCTGCGCTGCTAGCCTGTTGATTCCGCTTGTGGCTGTGTTCGCAACGTGCCAGTTCGAATAGTGTTACCAGATGAGCCGACGATTGGCGATCGCCCGAACGGGTATCTTCGTCAAGCAACGTTTGGTAAATCGCAATTGCTTTTTCTGCTTGATGCGTTCGCTCGAAAATGGATGCTCGGAGGTTGCGTGAGTTCCTGAGCGCGAGAGCATTCGAGCTGTCGGTTTTGAGACTGGCTTCCGTTTGATCGAGAAGTTTCACGGCCTTGTCGTTCTGCCCGTGCTCCGCTAACCAGTTTGCAAAAGTTATGCGCTCTCCGTAGGCGCTTTCAGGGACGTTGTTAATCATGTCGTCAACGACTTGCAGTGACTCCTTTCTCCGTCCCAGCTTCCACAGCGCCGATGCCAAATTGATGCCATATGGTACGGGACCGGTGGGTTGTTTACTCAGGTTGATTGCGTCAAAGAGCGCCAGGCGCGCGTACTTTTCCGCGTCGCTCAGGCGTTCCTGACGGGAGCACAGCTCATAGAGGCGGTTTGCAATTTCGCGCTCAACGGTAAAACGCTGAAATGATCGGGGCAGTTTAGATGATTGAGCCAGGAGCTGTTCGTAAACCGAGATCCTAACGGCATCGTCCTTGTACTTCGACTCTTTCAGTGTCGCTGCAAGATGCTTTGCCTGTACTTCCGCGAGTGTGCCCGGCTTGATGTGTCTAAGGGCCGATTCCACGTAGCGCATTGCTTGTTCGGCGCGTTTCGTGTTAATGCTGTCCTTCACCCTTGCTCGCTTTTGCAATTCCCTGACCATCTGCAACTGAACTTCGAAAATATCTTCTTCCGATTGTTGTCTCTTACTCAACCAGCTCTCGCCTGTCTGGATTGCTTGATCAAGCTGGCCGTTTAGCGCGAGCATTTTTATGCGTTCGATTGCTTGTGCTCGGGTAGATGGAGTGTATGAAGACCATACGGAGGATGGTGTTTTTGGCGGTATTGGTGTTTGTGAATCGCGTTGTCGGGTTTTGAAAGCAACAATGACAAGCATGGCCATGGCAGCGAAAAGCAGTAACAGGAGTGGTGCGGATTTCCAAAAGCTTCGCGGACGTAGCTTCTCTTGTTGCTCTTGTAGATTGAGCAAATCGTATTCGAGCTGTTCGATGTCTTGATACCGTTCGGACGGCGCTTTCTTTAGGCAGCAGTTAATTACTCGAGCCAACGGACCGGGAAGCGTGAACATGCCGCTCAGTTTCGACAGTGAATCGTTCAAATGCTTGTACATAACTTCGTAGGAGCTCGCTCCGGAAAAGACAGGCTTTCCCGTCAACGACTCGTACATGACACAGCCCAGCGAATAGATGTCGGAGCGTTGGTCGACGTGACCGGCCGCGCACTGTTCGGGACTCATGTAAGTGCTGGTTCCGCGTATGGCTGCTGTTTGAGTCTCCTGCTGATTCAAATCCGCAGTCTGTACGAATTTGGCTAGACCGAAATCAACCAACTTTACAAATTCAATAGTTTGATTTGTGGACTGTGCCACCATGATGTTGCTTGGTTTTACATCGCGATGAACAATCCCCTGGTCGTGGGCATGTTTCAGTGCTGAGATTAAGGGGAGGAACACGGCGAAGAACTCGCTCACGCCTAGCTTTCCGCGCTGAGCAATGTAGTTGTCCAGCGGCGTTCCTTCAAAGAGATCCATCGCGATGTACGGCCTTCCGTCTGCTAAGACACCGGCTCCGATGACGGTGACGATGCTCGGGTGGCGCAGAGAGGTGGCTGTCGCCACCTCTCTGCGCCACAGCTCCATGCCTTTGTTCACGTCGGAAGTGTTGCGGTGGAGGACCTTCACTGCAATCGGTCTGTCCAGCATGAGATGTCGGGCACGATAAACCGTGCCGGTTGCGCCGTTGCCGATTACGGAAGTTATTCGGTACTTGTCTTCAATCACAAACCCGTCTGCAAGAAGATCCGATAGTTCGGATTCTTGAGACTCGTTGCTATCTGATTGCGAAGGCTTTGCCGTCGAGCCGTCCGGTGCAGCAATCCCGTCTTCCAGCTCGGTGTCGTTTTTCGCCATCGGGTCGGACTCTTACCGCGGTAGACGCTTTCAGTGTCTTTGTACCCGCCCGGGAGCAGAATCCTTACCCCTGTTGAGTTGATCGCAAAAATGGCAGCCTTCAATCGACTTTATTGTACCGGGCAAAACTCAGGACGACGCGAAAGCAAGCTCTTCCAAACGCGGATGCACCTTGACGTTACGCACGTACTCTTCAATTTGAGCTTCGCCGCGCAAAATGCCTTCATCCGTTACCAGCCCTGCGATCCAGGTGAATGGCACCAGTTCGAATTGGTGATTGAGCACTTTTACGCCTTGGGGCGGATTCTTCCAGGTCTCGTCACCGGGGCGCTCGTGGTCTTCAAAGGCGAAGAATACGTCGTCCGGCACGAATTTTTCAGTGCCGGCCAGCGCGTACAGGGGAATGTTGAGTTCGCGGCAAGCAAGACCGAGCATCCAAGAACCAACTTTGTTGACCAATCCCGGTCGACCTACGCAATCGACACCCATGAACGCCACGCGACACGTTGGCAGAATCAGTCCCAGTGACATGTCAAAACTGTGCATCACCTCAAGTCCGCCGGATGCGAGCATTGTTGCCAGACGGCGACCTTCGTTGCTAGGCCGTGCTTCGGTGCATACGGCACGGAAAAACTTTTTCTGGCTGCGTGCCGATAATAAACTCGACACCACCGTTGAGCTGAACGAATATGCAAAGACCTGCTCACCGGGCGGAATCAAGTCATAAACCAAGTCAGCGATACGCGAGGCGCTCGAGCATAACTTGGTTTCAAAGCGTGTCAGCGCTTCTCCGCATTTTGTGTTGAGTTCTTCGATACTACCGGCTGTGTCTGCTGCATTCAGCACTTCGGTGCCAAGATTGTACATCGGGGCCATGGCCGGATGGGCCCTGACAATCGCGCGAGCCGTGTCGGTTAGTCTTTCTCGTGCCTCCGCCAGCGAGTCCGTCCCGCAATCAGTCAAAGTAGTGCGAAAAATGTTGATGGCTCGCAATGCCAACTCTGCTGCGCCGGACGAAAGGTCATCAGCAATGGCGGATACCATCTTTTCGACTTCTTCACTCAGTCTCATAAGTAGTCCTCTCCTAACGGCTTTTACTCTTGCCAATAAGACCGGAGCGACCTCTTTCAGCGGTCGCGCGGCGTTGCTTGTTGAGCCTCTGTTGGCACTTTTGCGCAGCACCACAGACCTCCTAAATATATCGGCTTTGCAACCCTGCCGGTTGCCAATAGAACCCAATCATATTCTTTTAATAAGGAAGAATTCGGCCAAGTCCAGCTTGAGCGCCCTACGGGGAGTTTGCGGACCCGGCGCCGGCAACCGCCAGTTCTTCGGCGTTGCGACTGTGTTTCACCAGCATTCCCTGACGAAGTGTATCGGTCAGGTGCGACCAGGGCAATACTTCGTCGTAGGGTTTGTTGGCGTATATAAAAAAGTCTGCGGGCGGGCAACCTTTCGGCTGATTGCGCCAGGCTTTCTTCCACGCGCCGAGATTGGCGCTGGCTTCCGCGGCGGCGAGCAGGCTAGGGGTGATGCGGCGATCTCCACGCGAGAGATAAGCCTGTACATCGCTCCAGTTATGGCTCTCCGGTCGCACCTCGATGCCTGTCCTCGCCAGATTTTTCCGCATGAACTCAAGCTTTTTGGCACTTTGTTTATCGCGCCCGAACCATTGGAATGGTGTCTGCGCTTTCGGTACAAATGAGCTGACACCAAATGTGATGCGCAGTCGCTTGTGCTTCTTCTTTAAGAAGGTGAGCAGGCGCACTGTTTCTTGCAGGTCATCATCCGTTTCGCCGGGCAAACCGACTATGCCGTAAAACTTGATTGCCTCAAGACCGCTCTGTTCGATTAGCTCGCAGCCCTTTAGAATCTCTGCTTCGCTCAGGTTCTTTTTCATGATTGAGCGTAACCGTTCCGACCCGGATTCCAGTGCGACGGTTACTGATTTTTGTCCGAGTTCGACCAGCATGCGAAGCACAAGAGGATCGACCGTATCCATCCGAATTGAGGCGATGGACAAGTCCAGATCGCCGTGGCCGCGAGCCAGAAGGCGTTCGGCAATCTCGGCGAAACGAGGGTGTTCGGTTACTGAGGGACCGAGTAACCCGACCTTTCGCGTGTATTGCAGACCGAGATCGATCTTCTGCATCAAAGTGTCGACATTTGCTGAGCGGAATGGGCGAGTAAGGTAGCTGGCCAGACAGAATCGACACTCTTGCGGGCAACTGCGGGCAACTTCAACAAGAAACATATTCACCCAACTCGATGCATCGCTCAAGATCACCGAATGCGCAACGTAGTCGTCCGGGGGCGTGAATACTTGACGCAAGGGAAACCCGATAGTGTCGTCGATGGGGGCGATTGCTACCAGCGCACCACCGTCGGTGTAAGTGCAGTTGTAGAGTGACGGAACGTAGACACCGGATACAGTGGCAAGCTCTCGTAATCGATTCTCTCGACCTGCGAGATTGCTACATTCTCGCCATTTTGCCAGTAAGGCTGGAATGGTGGCTTCGGCATCGCCGAGCAAGACAACGTCAAATATTGCGGCAAATGGTTCCGGATTGGCGGACAGAACCGGTCCCCCGCCAAAGATTAAGGGAGCGTCGTCGCTGCGCTCGGCCGAAAGAGCGGGAATTGCGGCTTTTCGAAGTATCTGCAGGACATTAGCGTAGTCAAGCTCCCATGACAAGGTGAAGCCCAGCAGTTTGGCATCTTCCCACCCTGGTTCGACCATGTCGGAGAAGACTCGATAGGTTGAGACATCGGGTTGCTGCTCCAGCAACCACCAGACAAGCTGATACCCCAATCCGGCCATGCCCACCGCATACGAATTGGGGTAAGCCCATGCCACTTTGATGGCATCGGGTGCTTTGGGCGGTGGCTTTACGAGTAGCTTTTCGCCGGGAAACATTATTGCAACTACCTCCGCTCACAGTGTAGCAGAGGCGCTTGGCTACCGTGGCGGGCGTGAACGTTTGCAAATAGTTTGTTATCGGATTTCTACGAGCGAGCGCGCTGGGTGCGCTTGCTACGCTCCGGCAAGAATCGATGCCAGTCCGAGTCTAATTGCGAAAAAAACTTATGGGCGTCAAGCACATCGTCGTATGAGATTGGAGAGCCACTCGATAGACGTTTTATATCGGACTTGCTCCAGTCAGGCGGATGCTCCGATGCTATGTGTTGTCCGCGCAGCCTTGCCGGTGCTTTATCGCTGGAGTTCTTGCTGCTGACGCCTACGAGCGCTATGCCAAGCGGCTCGCCGCAAGCGGCGCATGAAACCCGCACCACCATGATCCCGGGTTCTTGTCGTACCAGTTCGATACCTTCCGGAGCGTAATTTGTGCAACAGTGCCGGCAACTTCTCTGTTGGAAGTATTCGCGAATCAGTTGCAGTCCATTGCCGTGGTAACTCCCTTCGTGGAAATTTCCGCCGCAAGACTCAATCATCAAGGACCACCCAATTCTAGTAAGTTTGTGCAGCGAATGTGATACCGCTTATGGTTTCACCGAGAAAGGAGTCGATCCTGGATAATTCCCCGGACCACCCGATACATTGATTATACCGGAACGATCCTTCCCGGGAAGGGGCCATTTTCCAAAATCTGATACCGCTTTTCGTAATATCAAATGTGATGGCAAATATTTCGCGAATATCCACTCGGTGTCTACTGTTAGCAGTAGATGGTCCTAGTCCGATAATTCAGTGGTAACCTGCGCTAGCGCGATCGCGTTCCGATAAAGTAGCACTAACCATGGTGCGCAGATCTTGAAAGCCCCCCAGCTTCGAAGATCGCAAAGTTCGCGCTATATCCACGAGCAATCCGGCGGCGCTACAAGGTGCGTACGTTGTCCGCCGATTCTGTACCAGGCTATCTGGCGGATCTCGATTGATAGTGCCACCAAATATGCAACTACTAGCCTTGCCCCCTCTTGGGTTTGACAACCGGGGGCTCGATACTAAAGGTGGTGCAGGCATTGTGCCACTTCTCGTGGTGCGCAGGCGGTCCGCAGGTTCCCCCTCGTTGTTTTTATCTGTCGCTCGGCTTGCGGGATTGTCAGGAGTGCCGAGGTTGACGTTCGGCTGGAGCCTAGGCTCGTCGACGCGCAGGAGCGCTCGAAAAGATTACGACAATGGGATCTTGGCGGGGGGGAGGTGACGCTGGCGCTATACTTGTTCGCCAGACCAAACTGCGTGTCCGCCTCGGCGGGCAGCTATAAAACTTTTCGGAGAAGACCGCATGTCGCAAATTGAAGAAATTTCCGCCCTTGAGATTCTTGATTCACGTGGCAACCCGACCGTCGAGGTGACCGTACTGTTGAGTAATGGCGCCGCCGGTCGTGCTGCAGTTCCGTCCGGTGCATCAACCGGTACGTTCGAAGCTGTTGAGCTTCGCGACAAGGACAAGGGGCGCTATCAGGGAAAGGGCGTGCTCAAGGCTATTCAGAATATCAATGAGAATATCTCCAAGGCTTTGCTTGGGGCCAATGCTATCGAACAGACTTTGATCGATCGCGAGCTTCTAGCTCTAGACGGTACTGAGAACAAGGCGAATCTCGGTGCTAACGCGACGCTGGCGGTGAGCCTGGCTGTAGCGAAGGCTGCTGCTGCTTCGGTAGGGATGCCGCTGTTCCGATATGTCGGCGGGGTTTCTGCGTGCGTACTTCCCGTGCCTCTGTTGAATATCGTCAATGGTGGCAAGCATGCCGAAGACGGCGTCGACTTCCAAGAGTTCATGATTGTGCCGCTTGGTGCAAGCAGTTTCGCAGACTGCTTACGCTGGGGTGTAGAGACGTACCACTCGCTGAAGGACGTTCTGCATGCCAAAGGACTGAGCACCGCCGTTGGTGACGAAGGCGGGTTTGCTCCGGCGCTGAAATCGAACGAAGAGGCGCTGGCATTGATCGTTGGCGCAATCGAAAAAGCCGGTTTTAAACCGGGGAAAGACATCGCGCTGGCTCTAGACCCCGCTTCCAGTGAGTTCTACAGCAACGGCAAGTATAATTTGACCAAAGAAGGGCGCAGTTTGTCGCGCGAAGAAATGGTTGATTATTACGTGCAGCTTTGCGACAACTATCCGATCGTTAGTATTGAGGATGGTGTCGCTGAGGAAGACTGGGATGCCTGGAAGTTGATGACTGACAAGCTCGGTCGGCGTATCCAGCTTGTGGGTGACGATTTGTTCGTTACCAATACCACGCGCTTGCAACGCGGAATCGATCAGGGGATAGCCAACTCGATCTTGATCAAGCCGAACCAGATCGGAACTTTGACCGAGACGCTGGCTGCCATTAACCTGGCTACCGAAAATGGCTATTCTTGCGTTATGAGCCATCGTTCCGGAGAAACGGAAGATTTCACCATCGCCGATCTGGCCGTTGCCACCAACGTTGGTCAAATCAAAACCGGTGCTCCTTGCCGATCGGAACGTACTGCAAAATACAATCAATTGCTGCGCATTGAACGCGACCTCGGCAAAACCGCGGTATTCCGCGGTGCTCTGTCATTTGCCCGCTTTCGTTCGTCTGCCAAGGAAGTAGTCGGCGCGAAGTAGCTCATACCGTTTGGATCAAAAACTGAAAGCGGGAGCGCCATCGCTCCCGCTTTCAAAATTTTGCTCTTGGCGTTGCCGGTAGTTACGGTCTCAACGCTACGCTGGTTGAATCGCTAATCTTTATAAGTACCGAGCGCGTGCAATAGCGACCGACATAGCGTCCGTCTATATATTGATCGATTTCGCTGGTAGCCAAAACTTTGTTGCCTTCCAGCAAATTGTATGAATCGCGGGAGCGAGTTGCCCAGGAGCCGCTTCGGTCTCCGAAGTAATAGCTGGTGCGATCGATCATGAAGCTATCTGCCGACGTTACCGTGACCGATGCTTGCGATTCACGCCACCCTGGTTGCTCCCACTTTGCGTAAAGATGTCCGTCGTTGGATTGTGCAAACTCCATGGTGGACACCACGCGTTGCCCGGCCGAAACGGTTGGGACCAGGGAGTCGGTTACCACTGTGATCGCCTGCCAGGTGCCTTGAAAGCGGCTGACGGGGCTTCTCTTTTCCTGATGCGCAGCTACGACCGGCGGGACTTGTTGTTGAACGTGTGCTTGCAGTGCGGTCGACGGCGTGGCGCCGTCCTCGTTTACGTGTCCATAAAGTAATGGGGTTGCAGGCGATGAACTGGCGCACAAGCAAGCGGCGAATGCAGCGAAGAATGCTGCGTTTGTCGCTTTTGAAATCTTGCCAACTGTGAAGCCTGCTGCCATTTTCAATCCCTTCCTTTCTATATGCATGAATTCCGTTTGACGGATATGCATGTCAGGTGCCTTTCGGTTTCCTCTTCGCAGCAATCTTCGTAATGTACGTAAAATCGCCCGCAAATGGTTCATGCCCTTGAAAACCAAAAATCAACCCCTTGAATTTGCAGCGCTACTTTTTTTAAGAATCGGCTTGGAATTCGTTAATGTCAATAACGATTGTTCTCTTGACAACAGGCTGGGGCGCAGGTTTTGTTCACACCGCCGTTATGCTCGAGACGGGCAAGATAAGCCGTGCTACGATCTGTTGTTCGATATAACTGCCGAATTTCGGCGACGTGAAACCCGGTGCGGACACCGCCCCCGGTCGGATTCAAAGCTGATTTATTGCAATGAGAGGTAGATGAAGTGAGCACGACGGCGACAGCATGTGAAATCAAAGATATTTCGCTCGCCACCAGCGGAAAGGACAGAATCAATTGGGCGGCAGTAGATATGCCGGTTTTGAAGCTAATTCAGCAACGCTTCGAGAAAGAAAAACCCTTTCAGGGATTGCGCATTTCAGCTTGTGCACACGTCACTACTGAAACTGCAAACCTGGCAATTACATTGAAAGCCGGCGGCGCCGATTGCGTACTGATTGCGTCTAACCCGCTTTCTACGCAAGATGATGTCGCGGCTTCCCTCGTTGCCGATTACGGTATCAGTGTTTATGCCATCAAGGGCGAAGACATTCCGACATACCATCGCCATATCCAGAAGGCACTAGACCACAAGCCGCATTTGATCATCGACGACGGTTCGGACCTCGTTGCCACCATGGTTGTAGAGCGTAATAAAGATTGCTCCGAAGTCATCGGTTCGACCGAGGAAACCACTACTGGTATCACTCGTCTTGAAGCAATGGAGCGCGACGGTAAACTGCCGTTCCCGGCAATGGCTGTAAACAACGCTCAAACCAAGCATTTGTTCGACAATCGCTATGGCACCGGACAATCGACAATCGATGGTGTCATCCGTGCCACCAACCGCCTGCTGGCCGGGCGTACGGTCGTTGTCTTGGGCTACGGATGGTGTGGCAAGGGTGCGGCGATGAGAGCAAAGGGGCTGGGTTCCAACGTCATAGTCACCGAAGTCAATCCTATCCGCGCTATCGAAGCTGTGATGGACGGTAATCGCGTCATGACCATCGAAGAAGCGGCGCCTTTGGGCGACGTTTTTATCACCGTGACCGGCAACAAGCATGTAATTGACGGCGACCACTTCGCCAAAATGAAAGACGGCGCTATAGTTTGCAACTCCGGACACTTCGATCTGGAATTGAATTTGGCTGCTTTGGAAAAGCTCGCGACTAACAAGCGCGAAGTGAAGCCGCTGGTCGAAGAGTACACACTGAAAAACGGCAACAAAGTGCATGTGTTGGGGCAAGGTCGACTGGTCAATCTCGCTTGCGCAGAGGGGCATCCGGCTTCGGTAATGGACATGAGTTTCGCCAACCAGGCGTTGTCGGTGGAGTATCTGGTCAAGAACAAAGGTAAGCTGAGTCGCGGTCTTCACACTTTGCCGGACGAAGTAGACCAGGAAATTGCAACGCTGAAGCTGAAATCGATGGGAATTGCCATCGACAAACTGACGCCGCAAATGGTGGAATACATGAATACATGGCAGAGTGGCACATAGTTCGCTGATACCGTATTTGGTGAAGAGCGGCGCTGTGTTATCAGCGCCGCTTTTCGTTTGAAGCGTCTCGTCGGCAAAGCCTCCGCTCGTGGATGACAGGTGCCTGGAATGAGAAACAGCGCCTGCATTACGCTGGCGCTGTTTCAATATAAGCGTTGAACTGGCTGGCTTGTTCTTTAATTGATCTTCTGGAACATATAGCCGATACCGCGAGCGGTCAAAATCAGGTCAGGATTGGAGGAATCGTCCTCAAGTTTTGAGCGCAGGCGGCTGATGTGAACGTCGACCACGCGGGTATCAATGCGGTGATCGGGGGGATACGCCCACACTTGCTGAAGGATTTCGCTGCGCGAAAACGGTTTGCCCGAGTTTGTTACCAGCAATTCCAGCAAGCTGAATTCCATGCCCGTCAAACGGATGCGCTCATTCTTCTTAGTAACCTGACGCTTGTTCAAATCGATTTTGAGGTTTCCGATACTAATTACGTTGGTTGTTTTGCTGGTGGACGCATCTTGCGTGCGTTCTACCGTTCGGCGCAAAACTGCTTTGATACGCGCTTCCAGCTCGCTGGGGCTGAAGGGTTTTACGACGTAGTCGTCGGCACCGATTTCCAAACCTTGAATGCGATTTGAGACATCGGCTACGGCCGTAAGCATGATGATCGGCGTGTCTGATGTCTTGCGAATTTCGCGACAAACTTCATATCCGTCGAGCTTGGGAAGCATTACGTCGAGGATGACCAGGTCGGGCTGAAATGCGTTGAATTGATCTAGTGCTTCTTGTCCATCTGCTGCTGTCGCGACGTTGTAACCCGCCATTTTTAGGCGTGTTTCCAGGATGCGACGAATTGAAGCTTCATCGTCTACGACCAGTATCTTTTCCTGAGTGTTTTGTTCTACCACTTCTCGACTTTCTCCTGTTGGCTTCATGTGATTGTTGGCAGAGTTCAACATGAAAGCGTCTTCAATACGGCGGTGTTTGGACCAGTTTATATGTATCACAATTGGCCTAAGCTTGAAAGTTGTATCGTGTGATGTTCCGCAGATTCATTGGCTGCGCGGCGAAGCAGTCATCCCCCTTCCTCCGCGCGGGAAGCGGCACGGCGGCGGCAATGCTATTCCAAAAACTAAAAAAGAATTGAGTTAGTTGTTCGCCGGAATTCTAATGGCAACCTCATCTGCATTCCTTTTATAGGCCGTTCACAGAACGTATGGATGCAAAGTCTGTCAATTCTTTCTGTCATCGGTCCTACCTCTTTGATTCCGCTAGTTAGGCTGTGCGGTGCATGCGGATCGGTGAGCAGAAGATCGCAGTTGTCGGGAGGCGTTGTCTGTTTGCGGAGATTGAAAAAAAATGAAACGCAGCGGATTTATCGCACTCTTGACACCGCAGGTGACACCGCGCCGGAAGCGACTTTTGGCGTTGTCAGTCCCTTGACTGACCGATAACCACCCCATTTTCCAAATTGTTCCCCGTTTGATCCACTTTCCCCCTATCTCACTCGGGAAAATCTTGTTATTATCCAGCCACGATATGGGGGGATGCCGCCAACGTCCTTGACATTTGCAAAACGGGCTCCTAAAAAGGCACCATATGTGGTTGTCACGGCAGCGTTGAAATTAGATGAAGGAAAATACATTCCTTCGGATTCTGAAAGGAATCCAGAAAACCGGCAGATAGCTCAGATCGACCGAATGGAGATACCGAGGAATAATCGGACATATACGAAGGCCACCTCAAAAGCACCCGGAGTAAAACCGTTTTCGTTCTTCGAACTTTCAACACACAATAGGTTTATGTCAAAAACAAATTGAGTCATTCTGATCGTCGTGCTAAGCTTCTTGGCTGAACGGAATGGTTGTGTCTCCTTAAAAGCACGTAGAGGTAGGAAAGAGGAAGGATTTATATGAACAAGCCCCAGTTGTGCCTATCACTAGCGTTTACTGTTGCACTTCTGCAGGCTAACTTACTACAGGCGAGTGCTTCTCCGGCCTCACCGGCGATCTGGGAAAAACTGGCCGGAGTGAAAAGTTCCGATACTCACTCCAAAGTTAGTCGCAAACCTGTCGCTAAGCAGAGTGCCGTACAGCATGCAGCTCGCCCTGCAGTAGCGTTAGCAGGAACGTACAACGCCGCTGGTGTCACCAGCAGTGGCGCAAGTGGTCAGGTCATGCTTTTGTTCGGCAAAGATAAAGATGCCGCCGGACAGAAAGCCCCAGCCGCAGCGCTTACCATCCACTCCTCCATGCCCGAGCAAGAGTCGGCGCCCGCGGTAGCAAGCGAGCCCCAGCCCAAACTCGTAGCAATGGATACGGCAGTGGCCACGGACGCAGTACCTGTTGCGACCAGTCTGGGTTCCAAGCAGTTACTAGCTCAGCTCGCTCCCGACCAGATTATGTCGGGTGCTGAAACCGCTACCACGCCAATTCCGCCAGTGGTATCCGGCACCGTAGACCTTGAAGAGTTCAAGCCGAGCAACACGATTGACCTCAAGGTTTCGCAGTCTCGTACATTCAAACTGCGCAATAAAATCATCAGAACATCTATCAGTGATCCGGCAATCGCCGAGCCGGTAGTCGTAGCCGAGAACCAAATGGTTATGCTCGGTAAGGCTCCTGGTGGCGCAACCCTGGTAATTTGGGATGACGCCGGTAACTCCGTTGCGCTAGACATTAAAGTAAGCAGAGATTACTCGCAACTACAAGCGATGCTTCGCGAAATCGATCCGCGCATCATCGTTAAGCCTTTCTCCGTCGGCGGTGCTGATCGCGTAGTCCTTATGGGCGACGTCGACCACGCTGAATCCGTCATCCGCGCTTTTGCTGTAGCAAACGCTTTCATGGATGACCGTGGTCTCAATATCACGGTTGCTAATGGACGTGTCCTCGGCACAAGACCGGGTGAGCAAGGCGGTGCCGCAGCCGGTGGACAACAAGCCGGTGCCCTGTCGGCTATCGGACAAGTTGACCGATACACTTTCTTCGGCAACCAAAACAACAACATCAGCAAAGCTCAAACCATCCTCAGCGACGGTGGTCGCGTAACTGGTTTGATTCAAGTGCGCAAAACGCCTTTGATTGTGTTGCACACGACGTTCATGGAAATGAACTCCGCGTCGGCTAGAGAATTGGGTCTGCAACTTGGTATCGGTTTTACCAGCCAGAGCTTCGGATTCAACATCGGTGGTAACTCTGCTGCACCGCTAGTCAACGCTGGTCTATTGGCCAGTTCACCGGGTATCAACGGTACTTTCGGTACCGCTGCAAATCCGTTGTCGATCGCACAAGGTGGTGGAACCGCAGTTTTCACTCCGCAAGTTAACGTCAACGGCGGTGGTGCAGCAGGCATCAACGTGCTGACTAACCCGCTCGGTGGATTCCTCGGTCAGCCCTTCTTTGTCGGACCTGGTAAGAACGCATTTTACGGAGCCACAACTTCGCCTGTTAACTTCCTGGCGAACGGTGCTGGCGGCGTCCCGACCAACCTTGGTCTGGGTGTTATCAACGGACCTCCCACCCTGCTAGCTGGACAATCTCTGTTCGGTAACCCCGGTGGTGCTGCGTTTACCGTAGGCGATCTGGCCAACATGTTCCAAGCCGTGTCTAACTTCGCTTCCGGCAACGCATCGCGTTGGTCAATCAACCCGACAGTACAAGGC
The DNA here is from genome assembly GCA_019752635.1 of Candidatus Obscuribacterales bacterium. GTDB lineage: Bacteria > Cyanobacteriota > Vampirovibrionia > Obscuribacterales > Obscuribacteraceae > JAKFUT01. The sequence continues at coordinate 51,463 of JAIELX010000003.1, forward strand.
ACAATCGGTTACTCCAGAGCTCGTGTTCTTGCCGAACCGACCCTGGTGACCATCTCCGGTGAAAGAGCTTCGTTCCTCGCCGGTGGTGAAATCCCGATTCTGCAATCTATCGCAACTGCAGGTACAGCTGCTCAGTCAATCGTGTTCGAACCTTACGGTTTGAGACTGAACATGATTCCGATTCTTCTAGAGAACGGAACCATCAACCTGCAAGTATCTCCGGAAGAACGTCTACTTGACCGAGCCAACGCATTCACCCTGCCCGCGCAGGCTGCAGGCGCCGCTCCTTCAGTAGTTCCAGCGTTCGTAACTCGTAAGTGTCAAACCACTGTAGAGTTGAAGCCAGGACAAGAGTTGTTCATCTCTGGATTGGTATCGCAAAACAGCGGTCGCCAAATGCAGAAAACACCTATGCTTGGTGAAGTACCGGTACTCGGCGCTCTCTATCGTTCGAAAGCATTCGCCAAGAACGAAAGCGAACTTATCATCGCAGTCCGTCCCGAAGTCATTCTGCCCGGCAGCCCCGGACAGCTCAAGATACCGGGCGAACTCAACAAGATGGAAGCCGTCCGCGATACGAACATCTTCCAAGTTGAGCCTAGCGTAATCGACGAATCGCAATACAGAAGCGGTCTCGTTGAGAAGAGTTTCCAAATTCCGAACACTCTTCCTGCTGGCGCTCCGATTCCGGACTCCAAATAATCCGGCATATCAATTCAATGGTAACGAGGGGAAGGCAATTGCCTTCCCCTTTTACTCTGCGCCTATGAGGACTTCGATGCGGGAGAGTGAGCCAAAACGCTTGCTGGATAAGGGGGTAGCCATTGCGCCGTGCGGTAAAGCCGCTACAGAAAAACCTCGCTTCACGGTTAAGCGGAGCTTTTCTGTAGCGGGCGATGAGTTTTTCAACGCTAAAGTGGCGGTAGTGGATGCTGCCCGACCGGACCTCGGGGCGGACGCTCTGCCCCTATCGTTGTAGGAAAAGGCATTGGATGTTTTGCGCATGGTCCGAATGCCGCCGGTGGCGGCGGTATCATTAGCGGTGGCATGCACATCATCCGTTTCACGATTAGGGAACGTGTTTGCTTGCGTTGCTCCGGGGTCAGAAGCTCTGCGTGATCGAGCATCATGTCTTCCCGCGCGGCTGATAGCTCCGTCTCTAGTTTCGTAATTTCAGCAGCGGTTCTTCTAATTTTGTCCTTGTCCAATGAGTCATTGGAGCATAGAAGACCCGCTATTCTTCGTAAGTGCTTGAGCTGAACTTGCTTGGGAGTCGTGATGGCGGCATACTTGTCATGGAGGTCCATCCATTTCTCCATTTGTTCTTCACTAAGTCCCAACGCGAATGGCGGGAATTCCGGAGCGCCGTCGGGCTTCCATGGGACAGGCCTGAGATCGACCGAGGCTGCTAGTAGCGTTTCCGATTTTGGGGGAGATTCGCCAGGCGCGGCTATGCAACTAGTAGTGGTTGCAAACGCCAGCAGACCGTACGCGAATGCTCTCAGAAATTTATTCATATCAAACCTTTAGTGAGACTTCCTAATTGAATGATGATTGGCGACGGTTAAGCTATTGTTTGAGTCCACCATGCGTTTGTAAGCGAAGTGTAAAGAGGTCTAATCTCGCGTGTTAGACTGGATTCGAGGGCAATACGATGCGACTTCGAATTCCACTGTTCGCACAGACTGCGTTGGTTTTGCTGACAAACATAGCGCTCATAGCGTTGATACTGTTGGCACCATTCAATTCTGCGTTTCAATTCTCAGCGGAAGATTTCATTTTCGGTCCCGCCGCGAGAACGTTGCACAAGATGGTGTTTGCGCTAGAACGCCAGCTAATCCTGGCTCCAGCTACCAATTGGGATTCGATTCTTTCGGAGTATTCGCAGTTTTACGGGGTAACCCTGCGGTTGCTTGATCAAAGCGGTCGTAAGATAGCTGGACCCGGGGGCGACTTACCGCCGGAAGTGACACTGGCGGCAGCCCGATTACTCACGCCACACGGAAACTTTCACTCGGAGCCACCCGAGACGGCTTTAGGCAAGCATCCCTGGCCAACTATTCCACATTTTTTTCTACGAACTTCCAATCCGGATCTGTTTTGGATTGGCATCCTAATGCCTTTTCCACCGCCATCGGCTGTTGCAATTCCGGAGCCTCGCCTTTTAATGAGACCCGGTCGGAAGGGGGGCACGCTGCTCTGCTCTACTGCGAACTTTTGGCAGTCTTCGTTGGCGGAGGAGGTGCGCAACAACGTTTTGACAATCTCACTGATCGTCATTGCGACTTTGCTGATTTGGTATTTGTTCGTCTACCGCATCACGAAGTCCATTACCTCTCTTCGAGACACGACCCGTGTTATTGCCGGAGGTCACTTCGATGCGGTTGGGAAACCGAGTACCATAACGGAGATCGAGGAACTCAATCAAGACATTTTGGCAATGAGTTCTCAAATCAGAGAACATTTGAATGGCCAGAAACGTTTTCTTGCAGATATTGCTCATGAGCTTTGCTCACCGCTGGCCCGACTGCAAGTCGCTATTGAACTGTTGGTGCAGGACAGCGACGATGCCAAACGCGACCTCGTAGCAGACATCCGCGAAGAAGTGGAGCAGATGTCTAGTCTGCTGAACGAACTACTGGCATTTTCTAAGGCCGCGATCACAGGTGTGGGGCGTGAGGACTTAGTCGTGGTCAATGTATGCCAGCTGTTGAGATTGGCTTTGGAAAAACAGAAAGTCGATGCTAAGACGGATTTTGAGGAGGGCGACCTCTTTTGTCAGGGCGATGAAGTATTGCTGTCGCGTGCATTTGGCAACATTCTGAGAAACTCATTAAGGTATGCTGGAACTGCGAATCCTGTTGAAGTTAGTGTTAAGAGGGGGCACGGTCAGCTGTTGGTAGCGATTGCCGATCATGGTCCTGGTGTGCCGGCAGAATCGTTGCCGAAGCTGGGTCAGCCATTTTATCGCCCTGAAGCGGCCAGAACGAGAGAAACAGGTGGCATAGGGCTTGGATTGGCAATTGTGAGAAGCTGTGTTGAGGCATGCAATGGTGGGCTGTCTGTCAGGAATCGTGTACCGCACGGGCTTGTAGTTGAAATAACGTTGCCGTGTGACGATGAAGGCACACGCGCGGGGGCTCTCAATGATTAGCTAGACTTGCTTGTTTGGCCAATATCCTTACTGAGCATGTAACCTGCACTTCGCACCGTTTTTATGATGCTGCTGTTTTTGGGATCATCGCGCAACTTTCTCCTTAGACCGGAAATGTGCACATCGATCGACCGATCATATACGTCATAGTTTCGATCGCGTACTTCGTTCATAAGTGCTTCTCTGGAGCGCACTACGCCTGGATTTCGCGCTAGGGCGAGAAGCAACTCGTACTCAACTGGAGTTAGTAGCAATATCTCGCCGTCGAGGCTTACCGTCCGCGCGAGCGTATCGATTTCTAATGAACCAATGACTATCTCCTCGCGCGCAATCTCGCGCTCTTGCTCGGTGTACACGCTTCGTCTGATTAGTGCTCTCAGTCGGGCGAGTAACTCTCTGGGGGATGCTGTTTTTGGTAGATAGTCGTCGGCACCCATTTCCAGACCGATAATACGATCTGCTTCGTCACCCATAGCCGTCAGCATCAGAACGGGGACGGTAGATACTTGACGAATTGACTTCAGAACTGCGAATCCATCACATTGAGGAAGCATCACATCTAGTACTATGGCTTTCCAGTCCGCCGTCGCCGCGCGAATTTTGCCATCAGCTCCATTGTGTACAGTTTCGACTGAGAAGCCAAATCCACTAAGATAGCTGGAGATCAAACGGCAGAATTTCATGTCGTCGTCAATCAATAAAATGTTGGTGATGTCGTCGCTCGGCGGCAAGGTGCACCTCTGAGAAAAGTTCACGCGATCTATGGAATGCGTGTTGCGTTCCCTGTTCTGATCTTACTAGAAACAGAAGTTACTGCCAGCGGGCGAACTGACACCTTAAGGCGATCGCCCTGCACGAGCTCTAGTTCTTCCCCCTTTAAAATCAATGCGGCTAGCATCGCCCCCCCGGGCATCGCACCTGATGCGCCTAGCACAAAGCGTTTCCCCGCGGGCGTTCGGTCATCTTCTATTGGTTTGGTCGCGACCAAGCGTGGATCAATCACGCTTGCCGCGCCCATTACCAATGGAAAAACTCCAAATGAGGCCACTCCTCCTAGACTCTGTTGCAATCCACTTTTCGCGAGCGTTAGTGCCGAGCTCGATATTGGATCAGATTGAGCGTTGATATCCTGTATTCCGTGTATCTCACCAAGCGAATTCACTTGCACAACTTTAAACTTACCGGAGTTATTAAAGAGCGTGCGCTGTTCCGGACAAGCTCCAGCTATGGCCAGGGTGTCGTCTGCAGTGACGATTCGTGAAAAGTGCATAGCAAGGGAACCATTGCGCACCCTGGACTTACGATCGACAATTGAGCTGCCCATCCTTCGCGCTCGTCGGAACCCACTTATGCGACCATACAGCAGCGCACCGCCAGGGACCTTGCAATCTCCTATTACGGCGTCCTTAATAAGTTTCGCTTTTACGGTCTGCCCGACGTAACAATTTTCGGAGGAGCGGTGGTCCAAAAGCTCTACCTCGATTTCAACCGCTCCGTCTTTGCTGTTCTCCACCGGTCCGGTGAGCGGTAGACTATCGGGCAACGGATCTTCGCTAAGTAAGCAGAGCGTAACTTCTAACTCGTCATCGATATCTATACTAAACTTGCGTCGAAGGTGCAGAGCTCTTGCGAGATTCGGCCGGGAACTGAATGCGGGGGCGCTAGGCGGTGATGATGCCATATCCTCTGGTATCTCGTTTTTGTCAACGGATGGATCAAAGCGTTCCACATCGGGCCTAGCTTCTGGAGGAAGACCGAATGTTCGGGCGTGAAGTTGGACGGGAAACGCTCCCTGCGCTCCGATTGGAAGACCGTGAGGATGTGGTTGCATTCCGGAGCCTTTTCGTACGGGATGGACGACAGCGCCTGCAACGGGTCTGACCAGCGGGATCATCGCGGGTAGCAGGGGCATCAATAGTCCAACCCCAGGGGCTGGCAAAGCGCCGGGACTCATTCCCTCAAGTCGCATCCCAAGCAGTGGAAGCCGACCAGGCAGAAGCCCGCCGCCAGGGGGGCCGAAAGCACCGCTGCCAGAGGGGCCGAAAGCACCGCCGCCAGGGGGACCGAAAGCACCGCCGCCAGGGGGACCGAAACCTCCTCCAGACCATCGAGAAACAGAATCACCAGGACGATTAAGATACAGTGGCACGAGTTCTTTGCCTGCGCTGAGGATGGTGGGAAACCACTGCATTAAGAGCTGATAGTTTAGCCCCCCGCCAAGCCCGGGAGGAGGCGCGAATCCCGCGCGCTTCGGGAAGATTCCTGAGGCAGCACCGAGTGGAAGTGTTCCCTTTCCGGAAAAATTCGCAGGTGGTCCACCTATAAAACCAGCTGGCAGACCGCCTCGAGGCCCGCCGCTTCTGAAGCTAGACGACAATGCGGACATTGCTGCGCGATCAACAAGATTGGAAAGTGCTTCATAACGTTCAAAGCGCTCCTTATCCGTCATGAATAGCGGCATAAGCTCTATCAAACATCCGTGGTCATCTATGTGCGCATGCTTCATTCCACCGTTGCAGCTAAATGTTCCTAGTTGTGGTCGAAGCGTACCCTTCACCGGGAGCCGTTTTCCAAGGGGCGTTTCGATGTAGTTAAAAGTGACGCGCATCAGTGATTCTTTTTTGTAGATGCAATCGGATACTTCCAAATGACCTACCAACAGGGAGCCTTGTGGTGCGACGACTTTTGATCCAAGCGAGAGTGTTCCATCAATCCTTGCTTTGACGGTGGTTCCCGGCGGCGAGTTTGTCCCCTGTAAGGGCGTAGTAAACGAGACTGGGATTTTGACCACCATCCCCTTTCCGGCATCGTCAGGTTCGTCCGTCGCCACCGCTGTCATGCTCGTAAGTCCGCCGAAAGCAACTGCCAAGATTAGGAAGCGGCAGAACTGTGTGACGGGCCGAATGTTCTGTGATTTGAGTGTCGGGCGGATATACATTTTTGCGATTTATTGCTTATTGATGAACCGAGAGTACCTTATCCCCTGTTTTTCCCACTCGCGCTGCATGCCACTGGCATGCTTCCTCGCAAAGCATTCCATCTTGCCCCGAATATCCGATATGGTTAAATCCAGTCTTTCGTGCCAGCGATGTTCTGATTATGTATGAAACGTAGTCGCAGGAGTTTAGCTTTGGCTCGCTTTCCAACACCTGCCACGATTCACTACGGGTGATACCACCTGCATAGTTGTGTAAAACGTTTGTCATGCAAATGTCGAGGTCCTCGGCTAGAGCTTTCTCTAGCATCTCTGCGACAAACGCGCAGGTGTAGAGGTTATCTAGATTGGAAAATGTGCAGTACCTTGTTTCGACCTTATTGAAGAGTATCCACCTTCTCCAATATGAGCCAAACTCTCCCTCTGGACGTTTCTCTTCCATTTCGATGAATTCGAAGCGCTCGTCTCCGGCGGTTAAGTACTCGAAATGCTTTCGCAGGTCGATTCGAGCGGGTCCGTCATGCACAATCAGACAGCAAAAATCTTTTCTGGTCTGACACTGTAGAGTTCCTACGAATGCGCTGAGGTGTGCGTTCGAATGCGCGGCGTAGGTGCTAACTACAAAAGTGAGTTTGTAACTCAACAGCCCCTCCTTCTCTCTTGCCATGAGTTTGGACACTCAACGTATCATGTCCATTTCCGTCGGTTTTACAGTTCGCTTACAAAAGGTGGACTGGCTCATACAATTGCTTTACGGGGATGCGCCATCATAAGTTAGCAAAAGCAGACACCATTGGGTTTTGAAGATGCAAGCAACGTATAACCGAAATAGATTTACAGATATGAGAAGAAGATTCGAAAACCTGCTCATGAGCAATTGTTCTAGCGAAATCGGTGAAAACCTGTCCGAGCAAGTGTCTATTTACGACGACTCGGCCGTTGTCTCCGGTCCTGAGAAGTTCATGTTCGGCCAGACCTGTGCCATTCCGATAGACTCCGGCTTGACAGCGGTTTCGAGAATAGTTGAGCCCTTTTTCTCCAGGCTGCATGCTGCTAACAAGACCTTCTTAGAAATTGAGGGTTGTTCCATTTTTCATAGTTTGAGAGCGCTTGAAGCCGGGGCCTCAAGCAGCGTCATTGTTGATGGTTCCGGTGCGTTGCAGGATCAGGTGCGTACTGCTCGCGGAAAATTTTCTCTGTCTCGACTCCATTCAATAAAGCTACCGGTGCAGCAGATCAGAACTCGGTTTGATCGAGTTTTAGTTCTTTCATCCGCAGATGATCATGCCAAATTGATTGAACAGTCTGGCGGTGTTTCTGGCCTGGTACTTAAGCTCGCACAACTTACACGTGGATTTTGTATTCTTGGTTGGCGCCTTACCGAGCAGAGTGCGGATGTAACTCATGAGCCTCAGATTTTTGAACTACTGGAAAAGTATTTCGCAAAAGTAGATGTAATTGGTAGAACGGAAAACATAGTTATTTTTGTGGCGTTTGCTTCACGAGAAGTCTTTCTGCTTGGTGACGAACTCACTGGTGCTAAGACTGACGCTCCTCTTGCAATGACAAAAGTCATTCGCAGAAAAGACCTGTGCAAGTCGCATGTTGTCCGCGCTTTCGACTGTTCCGACCACTGGCTTAAGCAATACAACACAACCGAGGCGTTGCGGACAGAACAGATAGTAAGGTCCCTTCCCGCTGGTGCAGCTCCTGCAATTTTAGATGTTGGCACCGAAGCAGAATCGTCTTATATCTGCATTGAAAAAGTGGAGACGTTTACTATGGATTCCCTTCGGAGGGCGCTTGACACTGACGAAAAATATTTGCGATTTGCGGTTTCGCTCCTGCTGTCGCTGGAATCATTGCGCGACCGAGGATTTATTCAACGCAGCGTTGGACTGGACAATGTGACCCTCCGAAGCGGTCAGGTAGTCTTCTATGAATTCGACAGCATTGACGACTATGATCCGCATGCATGCGGTGCGCCCGATCTGCGCTCCGGGGGGGAGTTGCTGCGATCGGTGAACGCCGGTCGGTTCATGCGGTTTCACAAGATTGAAGAACTCATGCTCGCAGATCCGGTCAGGGAAAACAGACTTTCGCCGTCAGATTTCATCGCTCTGATTGCTTTGATCGATTCGTCCTCTTTGGCGGAAAGTTCCGATAAGCAATTGCTTGATTTGCTTGCAAAGCTGCTCTCGGTTACTTATGAGTTCAATCAATGCATTCGACAGCGGCAATGCCTGGTGGAATCACAACTTCACGAAATCGATCAGACCAAAATACGCATCGATTTGCAGTCTAAGTTACTGGAGGAAGTGAGAGCGATGGCAGAGGCCGTATTATGCAAAGTCGAGCGACTGGAAATAGAGCAACGACAAATATTACAAAGTCGCAGTTGGAGGATTGCCGTTACTCTTCAAAAGCTAAATCAACAGATGCGCACACCGCTACGGTTGTTATCGTCAAAGCTATCGGTCGTCAGGTAAGGAGCATGTCGATATCCCTCGGTGTTGGTATCGTCACCTACAATAATTCGAACAAGCAGATTGCGACAGCGCTTTCTTCCCTATGCAAGTCCATGGACAGAGCTGGAAACTGTCACAGTATCGATTCTGTGATTCTAATTGCTCAAAACGGTTCGGAGAGCAATCAGAACTTGATCGACGTTGTTTGTGCCGCACAGAGAGTCGTTCAGCTATCTGCGACCGGAAATATCGGCTTTGGCAGTGCGATGAATGAGTTGATGCGTACTGCATTCTGTGAAATCGGGACCGACTACTTCTTTGCTCTCAATCCTGATACATACACTCATCCCGACGCTATTTCCAATCTAGTAAGAGCCGCAATAACAAATGCAGATTCTGTGATAGAAGCACGGCAGTTTCCCGACGAGCATCCAAAGTATTACTCGCCTGAGACTGGTGAGACCGATTGGGCCTCAGGGGCCTGCATGATGTTGCCGCGTTCCGTTTACGATGCTACTGACGGGTTTGACAGCAATTTTTTTATGTACATGGAAGACGTTGATTTAAGTTGGAGAGCCAGGGTTGCTGGCGCAAGAATACTGTACTGTGCTAGCGCACTGATTGGGCACCAGACCGCCGATAGGGATTATTCTTCGTCATCCGAGCGCTTGATGTTTGAGTCCGGTCTCTATTTGGGGTGCAAATGGCAACACCAGTCGTTTCAGCAATGGTGCGCAGAGGAACTTCAACACCGATGTGGATTGGCGCCCTTGCAAGTTCGATCGATCCATCGGGCAAGTTTGAAGCGCTGCGAGTTATTGCCAGCAAAATGGCGTACAACCGGAAGCTCTGTCGCAAACTTCGACCATTATTTCTCGTTTGCACGCACGCGGTGGTAAAGGATCATGGGAATTTGCGTACAGCTCCTGCTGGACAATGCTGAACCGGAAGAGCTTCTCCGGAATCGAATATTTTCGGTTGCTATAAGTCATTTGGAGGAATCAGATCACATAAATCTTGTGGCCTCGGCAGAAGGCGCGGCTGAGCGCGGGGCTCAACTAATCAAGGATTACCTTGTAGAACTCAACTCTGCATTTCAGCCCACTGTTACATTAGTCGACCGGTTCAATCTTAAACAAACGATTCGTCGAATAGCCGAGGTTTGCCAAGGTGATGCGGTTTGCTTTTCTTGTCCGCAAGAGATTGTGTATCACTCCACTTATGTACGCCTTGTATCTGTGATCCGGCGAATGCAACGCGAAGTCGCTCTGGGTGCGTTTAGAGTCGCCCTTGTCTCAAATTCGGGGGCAGACCATTACGTACTGGGCAAAGAGAGTTTCTCGGTCGCCCAGTACGATGACACCGAACGGATTCGAGCTGTCTTTCCACTTTCGGCGGGCGCAATAAGCAGCCGAGAACTGTTGGCTCGTTCGCAGGACAGTTGGAGTAAGGAAGGGAATCTGGCTGACGCACTCAAAGACATGCTACTGAGTGTTCGGCCGAGAGGTTTCGAATTGTCGAATTTACCCTGTGCCGATCTGCTAGCAAAGAGCTTCTGACGGGAGTCGGAACGTTTGGCACAATTAGCGGCGTTTGGGAGCCGCTTTCTTTGCGGAGGCTTTGGGCGCGGGCCGGGTATTCATGTAGTGAACAGATTCATCAGGAAACTCTTCGAAGAAAATGTCGAGGACCCGTGAGACTACCACTTGGGTGAAATCATCGCGCGACAACTCAGGGGTATAGCAGTTGGCTAAGCCTGCCTTGTCTACGATGCGGAGAATGCCCTTTTCCGCCAGGCGTACCATGGTCGTCATGACAGTGGTATAGGCGATTTGCCTTTGTTGGCGTAGTACATCGTAGATATCTCGCACCGTTACGGTCGGGTCGGCCTTCTTCCAAACCAGTTCCATGATGTCGACTTCCAAGTCGCCCATGAACTTGCGCAAACCCTCTTGATTGAAACGAAACGAGGCATTGTCATCTTCGAGTCGCATGTTTTGCTTCCCTTAGTACTACTTCAAGTAACATGCTAGCACGAAGACCCTCATATGGGGAGATGGAAGTTTAGCGAAGCTCGTAACACTCGGCCCGCAAGGGGGTACACGGAGGTCGCTTCGGGCTTAGTATACTGTTGTCCGGGACGGGAGCGGAGTTTGAAATGAAGCCGGTAGTATTTTTGGACCGCGATGGCACTCTCAATGAAGAGATTGGCTATATAAGAGATGTAAGTAAGCTGGCCTTGATCAAAGGCGCTGCCGCGGCACTGAAGCGGTTGAATGAAGCCGGTGTGGCCGCCATTCTCGTCACCAACCAAACTGGTGCTGCAAGAGGCTACTATGGTGAAGAACACATCCATCGGTTGAACGACCGATTGCAGGAGTTGCTGGCACTGGAAGGTGCTCGCCTCGACGCTGTCTATTACTGCCCCCACCTGGAAGGCGCGCCTGTTGATCCTTTCGGGATTAAGTGTCAATGCCGTAAACCGGAAGTCGGAATGGTTGAGGAGGCCTTTGCAAAGAGTCCCGACCTCGATCGCCAGCGCAGCTACGTTGTTGGTGATAAGTCGACTGATGTGGAATTGGCGCGCAACTGCGGTGCTAAGGGAGTATTGGTGCGCACCGGATACGGTGAAGCCGTACTAAAGGGCGAGTATCAGTGGAAAGTGGAACCGGATTTTGAAGCGGGCGACATTGTCTCCGCTATCGACTGGATCCTGACTGATTTGGGCGCACGAAAGGCTGACGCCGGACCTGTGTAGTTGATTCGTGCCAGTTAAGCAGCGGCCGGAGTAGCCACTAAATTCGGTGCCTGCTGCGCAATAATAAACTGACTTCCGACAACAAAGACGGCATGTCGAAAGGCTTCGGCATGTAAAGGTCGGCTCCGGATTCAAGCGCCAATGCTTGATCCGGATTTGACGTGACCATGACCACCCAGCAGTGATTGAATTCGATATCTTCTTTGAAGAGCCGGCAAAGTCCCCAGCCATCAATACGGCGATCAGCTAGATTCGATTCCAGCAGTATTAAGTCCGGGTGCATGTCTTTTGCTTTGTGCAAGGCATCATTGGCGGAACTCGTGACCTCCACCATGTAGCCTTCCAGCGATAGAATTTCTTGCAGCAGGCAAGCCATCGCGCCGTCCGGTTCGACGACCAAAATAGTAGACCTGCTGCTGTGTTCCTTCCAGGGGCAACATTGTTTCTGCGAAGTGCCCTCTTCGAACCATCCGTGCTGGAACTCCTGTTTGGCCCGATAGCGTGCATCGCGCGACACGGTGAGGACATCGACATAGCTTTGAAAACGGCGATTGGTACTGGATACGATACCAATCGCCAGCGATATCAAAGGCACTCGTCGCCTGATGCCGCCGCGACCGGTTGAGATCAAATAGCCGCGATCGGTGACTTCGGAGGGGTAAAAACGGCGGCTCATTTCGTTGAACTGCCGGTGAATCGTTTCTGCAATCTGGATTCGTCGTTCAACCGACGTGATCAGTAAAAAGTCATCCGCCTCGATGTGTCCGGCAAACTCATTTTCGCCGATCATGGACATGCAGACGGCACCGAGCGCTTTGATCAATTGATCGCCGGCTAAGTCGCCGTAAGTTTCGTTGTAGACGCGCAGGTTGTTTAGATCGATCGAGAGCGCGGCCCACGGCTTATCCTGGGATAGTTGTTGCTCCAGCATCCGGCGAATCATGTTGGCGCCCGGCATCTGGGTCAGCGGATGGCAGAGTTCTTCCTGGCGGCGGCGCAAGTGAGCAAGTATGCGAATAGCCAACTCGCTGCGATTGATGTCTTCGCCCAGTACATCATCGGCTCCGAAACGAAAGCAGTTGATGCGCTCGTTCACGTCGTTGGAGTGGTGCATCAACACCAGCACTGGACGCGGATGGGTGAGAGTTGCTCTGATTTGTTGGCAGTAAAGACGCCCGTCTCCATCTTGCATGCGCGCTGCCATCAAGATCAAGTCGGGGTGCAAAAAGGAAAGCAGCTCGTTGGCCTCTTCAAATGAGGTGACTGCATGAACTTTCGCACCGGTCTTGTCGAGCAATGTTGCATACTCGGCCACGCACTGCGGGTCGTGAATAATCAAAATAATCGGGCACGGAAGCATCATGCCAGACCGAGCCCCCTTGCGGCTTGTTGTTCCAGGGTAGCGGCCGGAATTTGCACCGTAAATGTCGTTGAGCCAGGCGTACTGGTAACTTCGATATTGCCGTCGAGCGCCATAATTAACGATTTGGTGATGTAGAGCCCTAAACCGGTGCCCTCAGTTTGCCTGGTCAACGGATTATCGTGGCGGCTGAACTTGTTAAAAATCTGAGGTAAGTAATCAGGTGCGATGCCTGCTCCTTGATCGTTGACTGAAAACTCCACCAATTCCGGTTTCTGATGCAGTGCTCGCGCGGTAATTGTTACCGTAGTATCTTGCGGTGAGTACTTGATTGCATTGTCGATCAGATTGGTCAGGATCTGTTCCAGCCGATCGGAATCAGCCCAGACGGGAGGAAGACCCGGTGGGATCTTGATAGAAAGCTGATGGCGAGCAGATTTATCGGCCAGGTTTTGGCAAACTCGATAGACGGCGTCATCCAGGGGCAGGGCGCGGATGGTCAGTTGCATCTTTCGTGATTCCAGTCGAGAAACGGCCAGCAGATCTTCCACTAGTCTGGTAAGCCTGTCGGCCTGGTCTTTGATGATTCCGATATAGCGCCTTTGCTGCGACGCATCCAACCGGTCGCCGGCACGCAAAATGGTGTCGGCGAAGCCTTTGATACTAGTGAGAGGCGTACGCAGTTCATGACTGACAGTGCTGACGAATTCTGTTTGCGCTTGTTGCACGCTTTGCGCCTGCACAATGTAGACAACCGTTAAGAACGCCTTGGGAGAGCCGTTTTCTGCGGGGACGGGGAAATGCGCCATCGGCATCATCAGCCCAAGACCGTTGGCACAAAACAGAGCCGCGTTGCGCGGATGAAAGTTGTCCACACTACCTTGTCCATCGCCTTCAAACGAAGAATCTGCGTCCAGGATCTCTCTTACATTGTGCCCTTTTACTTCAGTCTCTTCTTTGCCCAAAATCGATGCTAGTGCCGGATTGCATCGCATTACAGTGCCATCTGCCTCAGTGAGCAGCAGCCCGTCGGCACTGGAAGCAAAAAGTATGTCGAATAATTGGCCGGTCTCTAAAGTCATTAGCTCGCGAGTGGAAAAAGGTGATAGACGAGCCCTTTTCAAGAACGTGCGAAAGGACCCGTAAGCCTAACTTAGCATCACGTTAGTGCCGAAAACTCCATTACAACCTATCCTTAAGGATTCCCCTCCAAACACACTTGAATTCCAGGCAAATCAAACCGGTGACTCAGGTGGAAGGGTAGATTCCAATATCTCTTTCAAGCGCTCCGGTGCAGTCAAATAGAGAAAGCCCAGAAGCGCTTCAAAAGCTGTAGCTCGTCTGTAGCTGGCTTGTCCTGCGCTTCTGGAGCCGGAAGCCTTCAAGTTTCGGGCACGGCGCACCAGGTCTTTCTCTTCATCGGTCAACAACGGCAAAACCACGTTGAGCAGCTCTGATTGTGTCGTTGCAGACGCGCGGGAAGCCGTTTTTTCATGCATCTGCTTAACGTTGACTGCTTGTAGTGTCTGACGTTCTCTTTCGAACAGGGCAAAGACCGCATCGCCTAAGTGCGCCAGAATACGCAGCGGCACCACTTTCGCGTCGCGTGCCGTTAGGAGATCGCTGCCAAAATACATATCAACGGCAATCGGTCTTGTCCGACTTGCTGCACGACTGCGGTGCGGTGTCGTTCGGCTTGACACGTTGCGGCTTGCCTTTCAGGCAGTCTTGCACTACTTGCAGGAAGAATTTGGGCAAAGTCGAGCCCATGCGTTTCCAACGCCATGGTTCGCAGATAAGGCGGTACAGCCATTCAAGGTTCAGCTTCTGCATGTAGACCGGCGCTCGCTTAACTTGTCCGGCCCAAACGTCGAAACTGCCGCCCACGCCGATGAAAACTGCTTGGGGGAAGTAGGACTGCCAGCGATCGATAAAGTATTCTTGCTTAGGCACTCCCAGTGCTACCAGCACCAATTCCGGTTCGTGGTTCGTTAGTTCGTCTACTACTTCTTCTTCCTCGTCGAGCGAGAAGTAGCCATGGTGACTGGCGACAATGTTTAGTCCCGGAAATCGCTGAGGCAACTCGTCACTCAGCTGAGCTAGTATCTCGGGCTTGCCTCCCAGCAGCACTGTTCTGCGACCGGAAACCGCGGCTTGCCGGAGCGTTGCGGAGGCAAGTTCAATTCCGGGCAAGCGTTGTACTTGTACTCCGTTGAGCTTCACTGCCCAGACAACTCCGGCGCCGTCGGGAACGATAAGGTGTGCGTGTCTGATGATGCGGTCGAGCTCGGCATCTTGTTGCGCCGCCACTACCATTTCGGCGTTCAGGGTCACGATTTGCATGCCGCGACCGCGTTGCCACGCCGATTCAATCATGTCGAGGGCTTTAGCCTGGTCGACTACATCTACGGGATAACCCAACACTTTTTGTCGTGCGCTATTGGTTGCTGACAAGGTTGACATCACTGGTGGTGCTTTCTGTCGATTCTCGAACCCGTATCGACTATTTTCGGCACACCCCCCTCCATCGTAAGTCGCTACTCGTCATCGTAGCGTATCGAAGCCGCATTATTCAAACGGTTAAGTGTGTTCGAACGGTCGATTGCATCGATTGGTCGGAAATTTTAGCCGACAACCTCTTTGCATGCCAGAATTCTAGCGAGAAGCGAGAAGTTCTTACAAGACGAATTTTGTGCAACTTCCAGGCGTGGACGCGACTGCTCAAGCAGTCTATCGGGTGCATATACAAGCGCTTTCAACGCTTCTTTCCACTGTTCCGGTTGACAGTCCTTGGTAAGAATTAAGCAAGGTTGTTCAAATTCAGTAAGTACGTGCGCGACTTTCGGGTCATAAGCGATGCCCGCTACGGGGATTCCGGCTTTGAGCGCCAGGATGAGGGCGTGCAAGCGCATGGCGATCAGCCCGCGACACCGTC
Organism: Candidatus Obscuribacterales bacterium; assembly: GCA_019752635.1. Taxonomy (GTDB): domain Bacteria; phylum Cyanobacteriota; class Vampirovibrionia; order Obscuribacterales; family Obscuribacteraceae; genus JAKFUT01. The sequence goes on from JAIELX010000003.1 coordinate 67,073, forward strand.
GGAAGAGCGATATCCACTGGCTGGGCAGAGTCAGGCTCGTGGTGTCCAATGTGCTGCAACTACGACCCAGCCGGGACCATTCTTGCTCGAATCGGCTCAAAGGCTCCAGATCCTGCTCCGCCTGCAAGGGCAGCAGCAATACATGCGCATCGGCAGGGAGAACCGCTGCCATTTTTTCGGCGAGCGTACTGACATGCTGAGGACTGAGGTCGGCGGTAATTCGCAAAGACAAGCCAAATACCGGTCGGTCTGTCGGTAATTCGTTCAGAACGCTGTCCGGCGGCTCTGTTTCGGCAAGCCGCCAAACCGGATCGGCTGTGCGCGTGGCCGCTATCTTCCAATCGGTTAACATAGAGGCCGAAGCGTCGTCGCGCACGGAAATCAGATCGGCCATGCTAAAGAATGCGCGGGTGAGCTGCTTTGCCGCGCTGTTTGTGAGCGGACCGATGCCCTGGGCGAAGATCATCACCTTGGCTCCGAGCATTTTGGACAGAAGGATCTGACCGCCGTAAAACATGATCGAGCCCAAACTACGCGTGTTTTGAAAGAGTCCGCCGCCACCGCTAATGAAGAGTCGGCATCGGCGAAGCATTGTTGCCATCGTACGCATGTCCGTTCGCTTGATGGCGGTAATGCCATAGCGGGCTGTCGTGGAGATAGGATTGGCCGATAGAACGACTATGTCGCGAGCCGGAACCAATTCTTTTAGTTCATTGCAGATTTCTTCCAGAATTGCCTCGTCGCCGAGGTTGTCAAAGCCGTAATATCCGGAAATCAGGACCAGTGGGCGACCTGCCGTCGAAGTCATGCCGGCTGGCTCTTCAATTCGTTGAGCGCGTATAGTTGTTGGATAATTTTGTCTGGCATACTTGTGCTTATTCCATCGCTTCGAATCTTGTTAGTTTAAACGCCGTATCGATTTCAGTACAAGTGAGCACAATCTCGACAACAGAGGCGGCCGATTGATGTCTAATTCAACACCGGAATTGCCGCATGCAGCGGAGCTGGACTCGCCGTCGGGTGCAGTTCGGCAGGAAAGTTTCGCCAGTCGCAGTGATTTGAGAGACTTTGTTTTGCGCTGCGCCGAAAGGCGGTTGACCGTAATGCCTGGCAGTGCGCCGAACGCGTTGCCGCCTGAGTCGGCGCCGGTGAATTCATTTGTTTCGCTTAGCGGATTGAACCGCGTTCTTGAGCACTCGGTGCCGGATCTGGTGATTAGCGTCGAGACGGGGATTACTATCGGTCGGCTCTCTGAACTTCTTCAAAATAGCAATCAATGGTTTCCCGTGCCGTCGGCCTTTAACGACTGCTCCTTGATGGACCTGATTAATGAAGGTGACGCCGGTACGCTTGAGCATCGGTTCGGTGGCCTGCGCGAGTTGATTCTGGGGGTAGACGTCCTTCTTGCGTCCGGGGAGTTCGTCAAATGTGGTGGCAAGGTTGTCAAAAATGTCACCGGTTATGATCTCACAAAATTGTTTGTCGGCGCCGGTGGTTCGCTTGGGATTCCCGTTGCGGCGCACTTGCGGCTGTATGCGCTGCCGGAGGAATCGCGAACGTATTGTTACCGATTCTCAGAGTTGGAACAAGCACACAAGACTTGTACAAGATTGTTGCGTGCCGGATTGCCACTTTCCTGCGTTGAAATTTGCGATGCGCGCATGCTATATGATTCCACGTCTGCAACGATCTTTGTCTGCGTGCAAACGCACGGAACCTCCGACCTTTTAGATGAACTGGCCGGTGCCGCTGCCAGCATCATCGGTGGTGCCGGAGAATTGCACCAGGGGGATAGTGAGTTGCAGTTGTGGCAGCGTTTGAACAACGTGCGCTCTGTGCGCCCGATTGTAGTGCAAGCCACCAACACCTTGTTGATTCGCCTGATAGAAGCGCTCAGCGGTGGCGAAGCGCAATTGCCGCCGTGGTCGTTACGACCGGGGGCGAACAAGCTAAACTTGTATTTCGCGGTCGATTATTCAGTGGATCGACTGTTGGTGGATATTCGAAATCTTTGCCTGCGCTCGGCGGCCATTGCGGAGGTCAGTTGCGGGGATCGAAGTATGTTGCGGCGTGTGCACCGCTTGCCGCAAGAGGACTCAGCCCGAAGCCGGACCGCTTCGCAGATAAAGCAGGCGTACGATCCGCTGGGCATATTCAATCCGCTGGTGACATCTTTATAGCAGGGTCGGCATGAACGTAAGCAATAGCGAATCATACTTGGCAAGTGCGGGGGGACTTCCTTTGCTCGACAAAGATCTGTTGTCGGCGTGTATTCACTGCGGACTCTGTTTGCCTGCGTGTCCCACTTATTTGGCGTCCGGTCTGGAGTCCGAGTCGCCCCGCGGGCGCATTTACCTGCTCAATATGCTGAGGCAAGGCCAGATTCAATCCAGCGACGAATCGATGAAGCATATCGATTCTTGCCTCGGTTGCATGGGGTGCCAGACCGCATGTCCGTCCGGCGTCAAGTACGAAAAGATTTTGAATCAGGCGCGGCCGATTCTAGCCGCGAAACGGAGTGGGGCTGGACGCAACTTGTTGCGTGTCTTTTTTTCGCGCGTGCTCCCGGACTACATGTTGCTTAAGATGCTTGGAGCCTTGGCTCGATTGGCTCAGTGGCTCAAGCTAACGACGTTGCGTCCGAGCATTCCCTTTGCCCCTGCGCTGTCTAAGCGTTTAGCGCAATGGCAGATTTTTCTTCCTTATGTGCCTCCGCGCCGCGATTTGCCTGCGTCGAGCAGCAAAACCGACGTTCAACTTTTTGCTGGTTGCGTTATGGATATCCTGTACAACGCTGCCAATCATGCCGCGATTCGGTTGCTCAACCGTCAGGGGCGAGCGGTCGGCGTTCCGTTGCAGACCTGTTGCGGGGCTCTGGCTGCGCATTCTGGAGAAATCGATATTGCCCGGACTCTTGCCAAACAAAACATTGAAATGTTCGAAGGGACAACCGGGGCTATTGCCGTGACGTCGGCCGGTTGTGGCGCGATGCTGAAGGAGTACGGTGAGTTGTTCGAACACGATGAGGTATGGAGAAACCGTGCCGCCGCTTTCTCAGCTAGGGTTCTCGATGCAACGGAGGTGCTGGCTGGCGGCGAATTCAAGGAAGGCTCGCCGTGCTTGGACGAGAAAATTGCGTATCACGCAGCCTGTCACCTGGTCCATGTGCAGAAAGTTCGTGAGGCGCCGGTGAAGTTGCTGAACATGATCGAAGGCGCGCAACTAGTGCCTTTGGAAGAGCAGGAGCATTGTTGCGGTAGCGCCGGGATTTACAATCTGGTTAATCCTGAAACCAGTTTGTCGATACTTGAGCGCAAAATGAAGTACATCGAGGAAACCGGCGTCGAGTGCATCGCTACTGCCAATCCCGGCTGTTTGCTCCAGTTGGAAGCCGGCGCTAAAATCCGTGGATTGAAGCTGCGTGTAGTTCATCCGCTTGTTTTGTTGGACGAAGCTTTCGAACAAAAGAAAATCAACTAACCGGTCCAAGTTCTGCTCGTTCGGCGTCTGCTTGTTCGGACATTTTGGGGGGCAGTACCTTTCGTGCTTTTTCGCGAAGGTCTTCGTACGGGCACTTAAGATAGATCTGATAAAACTGCCTCAGTGCCTGATTGTTGTCGCCGGACGAAGCGCAGGCCATGCCCAGATAAAGTCTGGCCGACCAATTGTTCGGTTCGTCGAAAACAATCTGGTTCAGTTCCATTATGGCGCGTTTGTGGTGCCCTTCTTGAAACGCTTCGATAGCGCGTCCCAGTCGATCGCTCATGCAACACCTCGACTAAGCAAACTCTCTTATTTCAGTCTACCGCGAAGTGACTTCATAGCGGACTGAAAGTCGGAATTTGGCAGAAGAATTTCGCCTTTGAACAATTGACTCTTTTCGACAAACGTTCCCGGAGAGAACTTTCCTTTCGCCCAGCTATCGGCGTGGTTGCCCGGTCCGGGTAAGGGGCTTGAAACTAATGCTCTCTGCGCCGGGGTTAACGGATCTTCCGACCAGACCAGCTGTTCACCGGCACGCAGACGAAGTTCTTCCAGACCGCCTTTTGTTTTGAATTTGACGGCGACGCTGCCGGAACCTGCTTCAAGTACATGCAGTTCAAGCAAGCCTTTGCCGTTGCTGTCGAGTGCTACTGTTGATCCCGGAGACAAAAAGACCTGACTGCGGGCCGCATCAAGCACGAGGGGTTTTCCCCGACTACAGGCCAGCAGGCGTCCTTCTTTCAATCCAAAGAGGCGACCTTCGATGGACTTGATTGCCCCGGGCACCGCCACGATAAATGAACCTTGATAGATGCCGCCGTCTGTCGCCGTGGAACCTCGGGACGTTGCCAGGGCGGGGCCTGCGGTTCGCAGAGTCCAAAGACGAAATGTGTTGCTGTCTGCGCCCGTGGCGGGAGGCTTCACGGGGAAACTCATCGCTATCGATTGCTTGGTCGGGTCTGAAAGTTCGTTTTTGTTCTGTGGTTTGATGAGCTCAAGCTGAAACCGATCAAAGTCAAGTGAGAGTTTGGGGCTAGATGCTGTCGGCGCCGTAATGGTCGCTTCGGAAGTGGCTGGAGGCGAGGTGCCCACCGCCGGTTTCTCATCGCCGGGGAACTGTTTGTCCGCGTCCGGAATTGCGGGTAATGAAAGCGAGGGGACTTTGTCGTCTCGTTTCTTTGACGGGACCATCAGCTTTACCGGGGCTTTTAAAATGCCGGCTTCAAACAACAGGATTGCTCTAAGGTCGATTGCGCTTGAGGTTTTGTTATCCCCCTGAAGGAAGAAACCCGGAGGCAAGCCTGCCTTGGCAAGCGACTTAGCGATGTCCATTAAGAAAGGATAGGCGAACGGATTGGCGTGGTCGCCTTCCGGTGTCAACTTGCGGACGACGGCCAGTGGCGCCCCCGTTCCAGGGTAAGGTCCTGCTAGTGCTGCCGATGGCGATACTGCTGCGATGATTGTCAAGGCAGCAGCGCTTTGAGCCGAGTTCTTTTTGCTAATCAACGGTTCACCCTTATCAGCGAGCATAACTATTGGAACGCTCTAACCTTAAATCATAATACGAAAAGTAGGTCGAGAGGAGCTGTCGAAGGTGACTGCTTGACTGATGGTGAAACTGTTCGCTTCGGTAAAACCGCTTGAACTCCGCTCTTTGGCGCGTCACTGTCCGCTGGCGAGAGGCAAACAAATTTCTCAAACGGACATGCGGGCTCATTCACATATTCGCGATCGACAGGACAGGGTGTGCCCGCGCCTCCTATAATTCAGAAAACTCAGTTGGCATGAGGGACTTGACTTGAAGACCGAAGAATCCGTGGCATCGCGAAAACCCGATGTGTACCGGGACGATCTGCCCGACGACGTCTTTCAGCGCTATATGCGCAAAGATGTCATTGCCATCGACACTGAAACTAGAGGTCTGATAGTTCACCGCGACCGTCTCTGCCTGGTGCAGTTCTGCGATGACGACGGAGTTGTCAGTTTCGTGCGTTATCACGGAAACCCAGCGCCGAATATGCAAAAGCTTTTGACGGAGCAATCGGTAACGAAGCTATTCCACTTCGGAAGGTTTGATATCGGTGTTCTCAAGTACTACTTGGGCGTGTTAACCGGTCCGGTCTGGTGCACCAAGATTGCATCGAAACTGGTTCGCACTTACACTGATCGTCACAGTTTAAAAGACTTGGTGCGTGAGTTGCTGCAGAAAGAAATGGACAAAAGTGATCAATCAAGCGATTGGGCACGCGAGGATCTCAGCGACTCCCAGTTGGAGTATGCGGCAAATGACGTCCGCGTGCTTGTACCGTTGCAACGGCGATTGACCGAACTTTTGGAGCGCGAAAATCGCCTTGAATTGGCAAAGCGTTTGTTCGCATTCTTGCCGACGCAATGCGAAATGGATCTGGCAGGTTTCAAAGAAATTTTCGAACACTAAAAAGGGTAGCGGACATCATGACCAAACTTATCTATGAAAAATCCACTTCCGGTCGGCGCGCTGTTTTGCTACCGGAGCCCGGTGTTTCCCGCAAGCCTGTCGCCGAGCTAATTCCGGCTCGATTTGTGCGCCAGAGCGGACCGGCACTTCCGGAAGTAAGTGAGCTTGAAGCTGTACGCCACTTTGTCAATTTGTCCAGACTCAATCACTCTATCGATACTGGTTTCTATCCTCTCGGTTCGTGCACCATGAAGTACAACCCGAAAGTGAACGACGCAATGGCTGCATTGGAAGGGTTTCGCGAACTCCATCCTTATCAACCTGAAGAGCAAGTTCAAGGGGCTCTGGAAGTGATTCATACCTTGCAGGAATTGATCGGGGAGATTACCGGATTGCCGGCAGTTTCTCTTCAAGCTGCCGCTGGAGCCCAGGGCGAGTTGCTTGGCTTGATGTTGATCAAAGCGTACTTCAAAGATAAGGGCGAGCATCAGCGCACGAAGGTCATTGTTCCTGACACTGCCCATGGTACCAATCCGGCGTCAGCCGCGATGGCCGGCTACGAAGTAATTGAAATTGGATCGACTGAACGCGGTCTGGTGGATCTGGAAGCGCTAAAAGCAGTGGTAGGACCAGATACTGCCGCTATCATGTTAACCAACCCCAGCACTTTGGGACTATTCGAAGAAGACATTTTGAAAGTTCAGAAAGTGGTGCACGAGGCCGGTGGACTTCTCTATTACGATGGCGCCAATTTGAATGCGATCATGGGTCTTGTTCGTCCCGGTGACATGGGCTTCGATGTCTGTCACTTGAATTTGCATAAATCGTTCTCCACACCGCACGGCGGCGGCGGTCCCGGCGGCTGTGCAGTGGCATGTCGTCCTCACCTGGAGCCCTATCTGCCGGTGCCTCATGTTTCGAAGAAAGAGAGCCGATACTTCCTTGATTGGGATAGACCGCGTTCGGTCGGAAAGATCAAAGGATTCTACGGAAACTTCGGCATTCTTGTTCGTGCTCTGACATACATCCTGGCGCACGGTAAGGAAGGTCTGACGCAGGTTTCGCGCGACGCGATTCTTAGCGCCAACTATTTGAAGGAAAAACTGAAGGATTCGTACAAGCTTCCGTATTCACAACCATGCATGCATGAGTTCGTGTTGTCCGGAGTTTGGCAAAAGGATCGCGGTTGCAGTACAACACAAGTTGCAAAACGAATGCTCGACCACGGTGTTCATGCGCCCACGGTGTACTTTCCGCTAGTAGTGCCGGAAGCGATGATGATTGAGCCGACTGAAACTGAGTCGTTGCAGACTCTCGATGAGTTCGTTGAGATCATGTTGCGCATTGATAAAGAGACAAAAGAGAATCCGGAAATTGTGCGAAATGCTCCGCACAACACCCCTGTCGGTCGGCTCGATGAGGCGCTGGCTGCGCGTAAACCGAACCTTCGCTGGAAACCTTTATAGGCGATCCGGCGTCTCGGCAAGCCTCGTCGCCTCCGCGCGGAGACAACGACGCATTCCTATTTGCGGCGGTAAACCGCCGCTCGAGCTACGCTTGGTCTTTGAGAGATTGCGATAAAGTCGAACATAGCTTCACGCAACGAAATTCGCCTGACTCAATTCTTGCGATGCGACCTCGGTAGCTAATGTCTTAGCTGGTCGTAGAAGCTCAAGTGTCCAAATTCTATGTTGAAGCGTAGATAGCTGATTCGCTCTTTCAGGAACGCTATCTGGCTTCGTGTTCCCTTGATCGGCACAAGGCACAGCAAGCCCATGGAGTTGATAAAGAGGAACGGGGTGGACGCCACCATCATCTTGGACATTTCGTCGCCGCAGAAGTCCACGTAGCACTTCCAGGCGGCCCAGATACCGAAGAGATTGATGAAGATAAACAGCGCCCAGTGCAATATCAAAAAGAGTCGTTCACGGGCAAGGTGAAGCATTAGTTTGTTGGCTTCGACAATGAGCTCATTGGTCTTGGCCGTTTCCGCCGGTATTCCGGCTGTAGCAAATGAGGGCAGTCCGCGCGGTGCTGCTTCAATCGCCGCCGGCGCTTCTTCTACTCTTAAATTCGTGGTTGCCGTGACGAAACCGCAATGTCCGCAAAACTTGGCTTGCGCCTCCACTGGCGATTGGCAGTTGGAGCACAGGACAGTGTTTGCAATGATGCCGGCTGCATATGTCATCTATTCACCTCTCCCGCCCGAGAAATCACCGGATTGGCGCGCCGGACGCCATTTAAAGGATCAGAAAAAAACAGGGAACTGTCTATGGGACTTCTCCCATTGCCGCTGTAATTCGTGAGAAATGCCGACCAAAAGTACATTAAGCCGCAAAGTTAAGCAAGCTTGCCAATTTAATTCCGCCGGAGCAGTAATCGAGGGGGGGGGATGTCAGCTGGACCGTGGTTGATAAGGCGTGCATGGGTGGTTCGCGAGGGGCCTGTGCCGCAAGGGGTTAAGAGCGGATTTGCTGCCTGAGATTGTAAGCGGTTCGCACAAGATTGATGGCTGCCGCGGCATTGAACCGCCCCTCGCCGAAAACTTCCTTCCAAATGACTCCGCGAATGTTCGAGCCTGCATCGCGCCAAATCAGTTTTTGAGCAAAAGGCATTGCTGCCTCAACGAAATTGAATTGGGGGTTGATGGTCAGAGCTACTCCTTCCAACGTGAGCAAGGCGCGCATGATGTAAGTAAAGTCCGAAGGCAGCTTGAACGGGTAGCGATAAACCACATCGGAAAAGTCGAATAGAACTTTGCGGAAGTGGACTTTGCTAATACCCTCGTTAAACCGGGCCGAAAGAATTGGTGTCAATTCGGCACAGAGCCCTTCGCGATCAGCCGCGGGGTCCAGAAAGCCCATATCGACGAAATCGTCGACGAGACCGCGATAGTCATTTCTTACGACGTGCATGAAAGCGTTGACCATGGCCTGCTTAATTTGCGGCTGTACCCGTCCGACCATGCCGAAATCGAAGATACCCACTCTGCCGTCAGCCATTATGCGCATGTTTCCCGGGTGGGGATCGGCGTGGAAAAACCCGTCTTCCAACAATTGCTTCAAGTAGAAGTTGACGCCGACTTCGGTCAGTTCGTCCTTGTCCAGGCCCATTGCTTCAAGCGCCGGCAGATCTGTGATGCGCTCACCGGATACATACTCGATGGTAAGCACTCGACGACCGGTCAAACGCCAGACTATGCGAGGAATGTAGATTTTGGGGTTGTCTCTGAAATTGTGTCTGAAAGTATCGGCGTTGCGACCTTCTCGAATGTAGTCGATCTCTTCGAAAATCGTGCGGGCAAACTCTGCGTTTACCGAGGGCCAATCGGTGTGTCGGCAGAGGCTGGGATAATTCATCACTTCTTCCGCGATGGCGCCCAGCGTCTCAACGTCCTGAGTGATGATAGCGGCCAGTTCCGGACGTTGCACTTTTACAACAACGTCGCGTCCGTCCTTGAGGACCGCTCTGTATGCCTGGCTGAGGCTTGCCGCTGCAATTGGAACGCGGTTGAAGTCGGCAAACAGCTCTTCGGGGGGCTTGCCGAGATCACGTTCGATAGTGGCGAAAGCAAAGTCAGACGGAGCCGGATCGACCGATTCCTGCAACCCTGTTAGTTCGAGCATTGTGGGAAGCGGAACCAGGTCGGCTCTAGTAGATAGAGTTTGCCCAATCTTGATAAATGTTGGACCCAGTGAGTGCAATTGATTGCGCAACCAACGGCCGAGCTTACGGTACTCTTCGTACTCTTGCGCCGTGAGTGCTTGCTCTTCATGGTCGTTTCCAGCTTGGTTCGACTGCATCATGCGCTCAAACTCGGCGCTATGGTATCGGGCGAACCCGCGAACCGATTGAATGATGGTCCAGGCAATCGGAATAACCCTCATCGCGCCGGACCAGCCCTGGGAGCGTTGGATCTGCCAGAAAACTTTCCAGCATGATACGAAAAGCTTCCAGGTGGTTACGTCCCGGAAACTGTCTTTGATTGGGTCGGAGGATTTAGCTGAAAGTGCCAACGATTCGTCCCGCTTAATAGTGTCGCGCAATACCCGCTTGCTGCTCCCTATCTTAAGAGCAATCGACCTGTTGTCAGCAGCTTTGGTGCATAAATTTAAGGTAGTGCGCAACAATGCAGAACGCTCGACGCCACAATTACATGCGGGCGCCGATGGTCTGATTTTGAATCTCTATGATTTCTTTTACACCTTTTTCGGCCAGTTTAATGATGTCAGGGAGACGGGACATGTCATAAGGGCGATCTTCCGCCGTCATCTGAATCTCGAGGATTCGACCCGATTCTGTCAGCACCAGGTTGCTGTCCATCGCGGCCTGCGAATCCTCCTGGTAATTGGGATCAAGGAGCAGATTATTGTTGACGTCGCAAATGCTCACCGCCGCCATATGCTCAAGGATAGGAAGGCTGTCCCATTGACAGCTCTTCTGCAGTTTGAGAAGCGCGTCGTACATGGCAATGAAGCCGCCGGAGATCGATGCCACCCGGGTCCCGGCATCGGCCTGCAAAACGTCGCAATCGATAGTGATTGTGCGTTCGCCCAGATGCCGTCTGTCAACTACGGCGCGCAAACACCGACCAATCAGTCGTTGAATCTCCAGCGTGCGGCCGGACGGTTGTCCTCGGGTAACTTCGCGCACCGATCTCACATGCGTTGAGCCCGGTAGCAAAGAGTACTCGGCTGTAATCCAGCCTTCGCCCTTTCCCATTAAAAACGCCGGTACGCGCTCTTCAATTTTTGCCGTCGTTAGAACTTTCGTCTCGCCAAACTCTACTAATACAGAGCCATCGGCATTCTTGGTGAAGTTGCGCGTGAACTTTACTGGGCGCAATTGATCCCAAGCCCGATTGTCACGCCGCCGAATCATTCCTCGCTCGCTTTCTATATTGATTGTTTGACTGGAATATAAGACGCAGTTTATGACCGGCTGTGCGTCCGATCGATATGTTTCAGAGTACCAGAATTTGTGAGACAGAAAAGATGTTGAAAACCGATACATGACCAGGTTTGGTCTAGTTTCGATTTATCCGACGCCATCACGAAATTGGTATCAAAAATACAACCGTATAGCGAATGAAATTCGCTATACGGTTGGCAATGGATTCTTACACCGCAAGCAGCGGACGAACTACTAAAACTTACTTGGTTTCGGTTGTAGTGTTTGTCGTTGTTGTTGTGGTGGTGGCAGCATCGGTGCCAGTTGCCGGCGTGGTTGCCGGGGCTGTGGCATCGGTTGTTGTTGTTGTCGTGGTTGCGCTGCTACCCTCTGGTGTTGCGGTAGAAGTGCTTGTGGTGGTCGTGTCAGCACTTGGTCCACATGCCGAAAGTGCAGCTGCCAATACGAAGCTTGCTGCGGCAAGAGCTAGAGTTTGGAATTTGAAAACCATAAACCGTGTTCGTCTCCTTCTGCTTATAACTCGCCTGACTTGGAGGTTTAGTCCTGTCTTGTTTGGCTCGATTACTTGCACACTACATTTAGTAATTCTAGCCAATTAAAGCGGCCGCAATGATAACACTGAAACTACCCCCTTTCAAACATTTTTGTTTTGATGCCGTTACGTAGTCTGTTGTAAGTCGGGCGGATCATGACCGGTAATGCGCTCGGGAGCCGCGCTATCACTGTGAAATCAACGATCTTCCCGACATCTCCGCGGGTTGTTTTATTTTCATAATCTCGAGAATCGTCGGCGCCACATCTTCCAGGGAACCATCCAGTAGCTTGGTGTTTCCGTTCGTAGAGCCGGAGAAATCCGCCACTATGAATGGTACCGGATTGGTTGTGTGCGCCGTGTGTGGTTCTCCGGTTCTCAAGTCGATCATTTGTTCGACGTTGCCATGATCGGCCGTAATCAACAGTGAGCCCCGCGCTTGGCGCGTCGCCTCCAGTAATTGCCCAAAGGCCTCGTCAACCGACTGCACCGCATTTACCGCTGCTTCCATGAAGCCCGTATGTCCGACCATGTCCGGGTTGGCAAAGTTGACAACGATGAATGGATACTGCCCGGTCTCGATTGCTTTGCAGGCCATTTCGCAAACTTTGGGAGTTTGCATTGCCGGTGCTTGATCATATGTTGCCACTTTGAGCGAAGGAACCAGGACGCGTGTTTCTCCAGGGTTCTCTTGCTCTTTGCCACCATTCAAAAAATAAGTTACGTGCGCGTATTTTTCGGTCTCGGCAATGTGCAGTTGCGGCACATCGTGACATGAAAGCAGTTGTGGCAAAGTCATCGACAGGTCCTGGGCGGGCAATTGCTCCGGAGAGAACGCAACCGGTACTTCCAGACTTTGATCATATTCAGTCAAGCAGACAAAAAAGATGTCGGGTACGGTCGCGCGATTGAACCCGTCAAAATCTACGGTCGTCATTGCTCTGGCTATCTGGCGCACTCGATCCGGTCTGAAGTTGAAACAGATCATCGCGTCGCCGCTGCGGACGGTGCGCGGAGTCACAATCGTCGGTAAAACGAACTCGTCATTCTCCGAACGCTCATACCCCATGTCCACTGCCTCCAGAGCGGAGGCGGCCTGCAAACCTTCGGCCATTACAAGAGCTTGCCAGTACTTCTCCAATCGATCCCACCGTTTGTCGCGATCCATTGCGTAATAGCGTCCGCTGACGACGCCCACACGTCCGCCGCATGCCGGTAATTTTTCTTCAAGCTCACGCATGAATCGGCGTGCTGAGCGAGGTGGCGTATCCCGTCCGTCTAGAATCGGATGAACCAGGAACTCTTTTATATTCTCGCGCCGCATCAGCTCGAGTAACCCGTCCAGGTGGTCCGGGCTTGAGTGCACGCAACCGTCGCTAACCAGGCCAAAGAGATGGATCAAGCCGCCGGACTTGCGCACGTAGTCAATGGCTGCGGTGAAGGCGGGATTTTTGAAGAAAGTGCCATCGAGAATCGTTTGACTGATCTGCGTTAGCTTCTGAATCACTACTCGTCCTGCGCCGATGTTGAGATGACCGACTTCGGAGTTGCCCATCAGCCCGGGTGGCAGTCCTACCGCGATTCCGGAGGCATCGAGAACACTATTTGGCATCTTTGACAACATGTGCTGGTAGTTCGGCGTTTTGGTAGCCAAAACGGCGTTCCCTCTGCGCTCGGTACTAACTCCCCAGCCGTCGAGAATAAGCAGTGTGATTGGCGGCACGTTCGGATCTCCTGTTCCTGTTGTTGCAATGGTACAGAAAATCTCCCGAGGGTAGAGTCGCTTGTAAACCAAGATGGTCTCCCCATCGATATATGTTGAGCGACTATCTTTGACCATCGCGAATTCCGCTGAGAACCTTTTAATCACTTGTCGGCTGCTTCAGCGGGGTATCTTTTTGGGAGCTTCAGAGGAGTCTCGATGAAAGACCCGTCCGGTTCCGACCTGTCTAAAAAATCAGTCGAGGAACCCCCCTCGACGCTTCGAGAGGGCAGCGGTGGTCCGACCGAGCGTGATCCGTCGTCCATCATCGCCGAAGCTTCGCATGAGCTGCGCTTGCCGATTGCCAACATCAAGCTGCTGGTGGAAACGCTGCTTGACGGAGCGCTCGATGATAGAGAGGTTTGCAAGCGAATGCTTAAACGTGTCTATCAAGAGAGCGATCGTCTCCAGGCGCTTGTTACGCGACTCCTGTCCATCGAAGTCGTGGCAGAAACTCGCCACGAGCTTAAGTGTCGATGGATAAGTTTGAAGGAGCGCGCGGACTACGCCGCTGAGGCACTGGAAAAACGCTCGCTTGAGAAAAATGTGCGCGTTCGCGTTGAAGTTGAGCCGGTCAGTTATATCTGGGCCAATCCCGAGCAATTCGACCAGGTGCTCTTAAATCTTATAGAGAATGCGATTAAGTTTACGCCTTCCGGCGGTACCGTTTCGGTAAAGTCGCTGGAAAATAGCGGAAGTTTTGCAGTGGAAGATACCGGAATCGGTATGTCTGCCGCCGAGATTCCGAGAATATTTTCCAGGTTTTATCGAATCGACAAAAGCCGAGCCGGGGGCGGAACCGGTCTGGGGCTCTCCATTGTTAAACAGGTGCTCGATCTTCACGGTGCTAAGATATCAGTTAGATCGCAGGAGGGCGTCGGTTCCTGCTTTGAACTCGAGTTTCCCGGACCGTCGCGAGGGGCCTGACGCCGATGAAAAATCAAAGCCAGCGAATAATGCTGGTGGACGATGATGAAACTGTTATTGAGACGCTTGAATTCAATTTGAAACGTCAAGGTTTTGATACCAAAGTCTTTCGCAATGGACAGGCTGCGCTTTCCGGTATCGATGCCGTTAGCCCTGATTTGATCATTTTGGATTGGATGCTACCGGATATGGTTGGACCGGAGATTTGCAAAATCTTGCGAAGCCGGTCCGTAGAAACTCCGATTCTCATGCTCACCGGTCGCTCGACTCCAAATGATGTTGCCGAAGGCCTGACCGCAGGTGCTGATGACTATCTCGGAAAACCGTTTAGTTCCGTCGAACTGTTGGCTAGAGTTCAGGCTTTGTTGCGACGGGTGAAGGGGGCCGGCAAGCGCACCAGGATGACCGTTGGCGATCTGGAACTTGACGAAGACGCAAGGCGGGTCACGCACCGCGGCATCGACGTTGACCTTTCGCCAAAAGAGTTTATGTTGCTGCGAGTGTTGATGTTGAATGTCGGCAAGACCATGTCCACGGAAGTATTGCTCAATCAAGTCTGGGGCTATGATTTCTCCGGAGATGCTAAGACAGTAGCAGTGCACATGCGCTGGCTGCGCCAGAAACTCGAAGAAGATCCCAAAAATCCACTGTTGCTCGAAACGGTGCATCGACTGGGCTACCGCTTGAATCCACCTAGAGTGTAATCATGGATAAGATGAATTTTGCAAAGAGTCCACAGGGAGAAGTGAAGTTGAAAACTCGGGCGATAACTCTTATCAAAGAAGATGTGCTTTCGCTGGGGCGGCTGGTGAACAAAGCAGTGAGCGAATTGCAGGGATTGCTCACCAAGGCCCCTAGGGCAAGTTTTGAAAAAATTGAGCAGTTAGAGGATGAGATCAATAAGTCCTGTCTGAATATTGAGGAAAAGAGCCTCGACGTGCTGTGTGATCGCTCGGACCTGTCGCCACAAGAGGTGCGAACTCTTGTCGGGAGCACTTTGATCGCAACCAAGTTTGAGCGACTTGCCGACCATGCTCTTCGCGTGGCGAAGTTCGTTTCATGGATCGCAGAAGAAGACGTCGAGATTCCTCCGCAAATGGCTGAAATGACAGGAATCGTCAATAGGATGATCGAGGACGTTTTGCTCTGTTTTGTCAGCGATGCTACCGACAAAATTCCGGAGATTATTCAGCGCGACAGTCGGGTTGATTATCTACATGATTTTCTCTCCAAAACTTTGCTCTCCAATCTCGGTGACATGAACAGCGATGATGCGCAAACGAGCACGCAATTCTTGTTCTGTACACGATATTTGGAGCGTATGGGCGACGCCTGTACATCTATTGCTAAAAGGATTTACTTCATTGTCACCGGCGAGAGAATGTCGGAATCTTAGCGTCCTTGTCGATTGAAGGCTGAGCTGTCGGGCGCACCGGGAAAGGAGAGAGAAGTGCCGATTATCGTAATTGCCGGCGAAGAAGAATTGCTGATGTGCGAGCGATTGGATGAGCACAAGGAAAGGCTGCTCGATCCTGCGTGGGCCGCCTTCAACTATGCGCGCATTGAGAAGCCTGAGTTGAAAGATGTTATTGATGCTGCCGCCTCCGTACCATTTGGTCCCGGCAACAAGGTAATTGTGTTCGAGCGCTGCGAACTTTTCGGTAAGAAACGAGGAAAAGACGAAGGTGACGATGCGCCGGCCAAGTCGGCCGGAAAGGCGAAAGAAAGGCTACTGGATGATCTTGATCGCTCATTGTCCGGGGTTGCGCCCAACACCTGGATGATATTTGTAAGCACCGGTAATTTTGATAAAACGCTGAAAGTTTCGAAAGTGTTCGAAAAACACGCCAGCATTGAGGACTTTCCGAAGATCAAACATTATCTCGGCGGGGCCGGCCAGCCGATGATAAACTTCTGCGGCAAAAGAGCGAAGAATTGTGGTGCCACCATTGATGATGCCGCAATCGAGTATCTTGCCGATAGCAGTGAAGGTGATCTCCGCCAGATTGCAGCAGAAATCGAGAAGGCGGCAACTTACCTGGCGTCGGAAAAGAGCCATCACATTACTTACGACGTCGTCGCTCGCTTGAGTCCACACTACGCAGGCATTTTTGCGTTGCTGGACTTCTGGGCCGCAGGTCGTCCGGGACAAGTTTTGGAAACGGTCGAAGAGCTGCTGGGACGGCAGGCCTCGGCGTTGCCCATCATGGCGATGATGCAGACAACTTTCAGCAAGTGGATCACGATTCGAACCGCAATTGATCAAGTATTGCACTCCATGCCGTTGGGCAGAGGGGTGCAACGAAGAGAGTTGCCACCAGCGGAACTAGCCAAGCGGATTCAAAATGACATAAAAATGAATCCGTACATTCTGAAAATGGAATGTGAACGCGTCTCAAAACTCAGTCTGGAGAGGCTTGTCGAAAAGAAACGTGAACTGACCACGCTCGAAAGATTCGTCAAAAGCGGTATGCTGAAAGACAGGCAAGCGCTTACGATTTTCTTTACCAGATAATAGCTACAAGGTGTCATCATGCCCGAAAGCCAACACGTAATCGATGAGATCACTGCCAAAGATACCTGGCGAATTTTTCGTATTATGTCTGAACTTGTGGAAGGGTTCGATTCGCTACAGAGCATTGGTCCGGCGGTCAGCATCTTCGGCTCGAAACGCTGCTTGCCCGGAGACGCAGAGTATCAGTTGGCCCAGACAATAGCCTACAAACTTGCCGAATGTGGATTCGCCGTGTTGACCGGCGGCGGCCCCGGAATAATGGAGGCGGGCAATCGCGGTGCTAAAGCTGCCGGAGGCGTGTCCGTGGGGCTCAATATCAAGCTGCCTCAAGAAACCGGCGGCAACCCGCACCAAACGCTTTCGTTGGATTTTCGCTACTTCTTCATTCGCAAACTGATGTTTGTAAAGTATGCAATGGCATTCGTGATCATGCCGGGTGGTTTTGGCACCATCGATGAATTGTTTGAAGCTCTGAATCTGATGCAGACCGACAAAATTAAGCGTTTTCCGCTCTATCTAGTGGGCTCGGATTTCTGGAATCCGTTGATGGATTGGCTTAAGGACACAGTGATCAAGCGCGGTTTGCTTTATGAAAACGAACTTGATCTGGTGACCGTTCTCGATGATCCAGATGAGCTTGTGCGCCAAATTACATGGTGCGAGAAGGAAAAGTGTTACCTCAGCCCTGAGGGGATTCGAGCGCTCTACTCGGGCGAAAACGGACCGGGGTAGGCGCTTCGGCTCACCGGCAAAGCTTGCGATCCGCCACGCGTAGATGCGTGCGGCTCCCGCCTTGTCCGAATTAGTCCGGAAGCATGTTGCGCGAGCGTGCTTTGAGAAATTCGACCAGCGGTTGCACTGCAGGGGGAACGCTTAATTGATCCAGCGTTACAGAATGCTTCAGTTCTGCCATCTGTATATCGAAAGTATAGAAGTAGACGTCGCGTGCGCCTTTCACCTTTGCGTCACTCAGCTTCATAATGCCGCTGTCGATCACCAGCTTCTCCAGTTCGGTTGATTCCGGACCCGGTGCGGCGTCTGTATCGACCTGAAAACCCACGAAGATGGGTGCAAATCCGCCGGATTGCCTGAAGGTGACCTTCATCTCATAATCCTCATTCTGTTGGATTGGTGC
The DNA here is from genome assembly GCA_019752635.1 of Candidatus Obscuribacterales bacterium. Taxonomy (GTDB): domain Bacteria; phylum Cyanobacteriota; class Vampirovibrionia; order Obscuribacterales; family Obscuribacteraceae; genus JAKFUT01. The sequence goes on from JAIELX010000003.1 coordinate 84,775, forward strand.
AGGCAACGTGCTGCCGTAGCCAATAATTTACCGCATCTAAACTAGGACGAACATTAAGGTGCTGATTAAAGAATCTGGTACAAATTCCGGCGCGGGCTGCTGTTAACGATTAGATCTACATTCAGTATTTATAGCTCCAAGGCCTGCTGAGGAGGTTCTTCCCTTGAAAATTGCCGTTTGCGTGAAAGCAGTTCCGGATACGGAATCTAAAATCGCGATCGCCGCTGACAAAAAAGGCGTCGATTACACCGGGGTACGCTTTGTTACTAGCCCCTACGATGAGTTCGCCATAGAAGCCGCCCTCCTTCTTAAAGAGAAGCACGGTGGCGAGACTGTAGTGATCTCCATGGGCGGCGCTGAATGCACCGATGTGCTCAGAGACGCTCTGGCTCGTGGCATCGACGCTGCTGTTCACCTGCAAGATCCAGCATTCACTGGTTTAGAACCGCTCAGCACTTCCAAAGTACTGGCTGCTGCCATTAAAGATGGTGGCTTCGACGTAGTCCTGCTAGGTCAACAAGGCGTGGGCGGCGATAACAACCAGGTGCCCGCCATGTTGGCTGAGTTGTTGGACCTGCCCCAAGTGTGCGTGACGCTCAAACTTGAAGTTGAAGGCACTACATTTAAGGCTGAGCGAGAAATTGAAGGCGCCAGAGAAGTTGTAGAAGGCCCGTTGCCCGCCGTGTTTAGCTGCCAAAAGGGCTTGAATGAACCCCGCTATCCCGGCATCAAAGGTGTCATGGCGGCGCGACGCAAGGAAATTGCCGTCAAGAACGCTGAGTCCCTTGGTTTGACGGGGAAAGTCGGTTGCGAGCTCTCCGGGCTGCAAATCGTAGAGTTGATGTTACCGCCGGATCGTCCACAAGGTCGCCTGCTAGACGGAGATCCGGATACTCAGGTGAAGACACTCGTGCAGCTTCTGCGTACAGAAGCTCAAGTTATTTAACTTTGCCAGGGTAGAGGAGATTTACAAAATGGCGAATGGATATTTGGTTTTCGTTGAACAACGAAACGGTCAATTGAGAAAATCCAGTTTGGAAGCGTTGTCTGAAGCACGCCGACAAGCAGGCAAGGACAATACGGTTACTGCGCTGGTCGTTGGCGACAATGTAAAAGGACTTACCGGTATTGTCAATAAGTGCAAGCCGGACACTATTCTGGTTGCTGAAGGGGCGCAGTTCGCAACCTACTCAACTGAGGGTTTTGCCGCTGCTTTGTCCGCGGCAATCAAGCAGGTTGATCCGCGATATGTATTTTGCGCCAATACTTCGATGGGCAAGGATTTGATTCCCCGTGTAGCTGCTCGCTTCGACGCAGCTTGCTTGACTGACGTGGTTGAGTTGCGTGTTGGTGCCAACGGTCTGCAAGCGGTGCACCCGATGTACTCAGGTAAGGCTCGCGGTTTGTTCGAGTTCAAGTCGCCTGTGTCATTTGTCACCTTGCGACCGAACATCTTTGCTCTATCCGAGCATGAGAACGGTCATCACGCTGCCATTCAAGATCTGGCAGTTACAGTGGACAAAGTTCGTGCCACGGTAACAGAAACTAAGGTTTCTGCCGGTACGAAGATCGAGCTTTCCGAAGCCAGTGTTATCGTGTCCGGTGGACGTGGAATCAAGGGACCGGAAAACTGGGGTGTTTTGCAAAATCTTTGCGATCAGCTTGGTGCCGCTCTCGGTGCTTCCCGTGCTGTAGTTGACGCTGGTTGGATCGATCACCAGCATCAGGTCGGACAAACCGGTAAGGTCGTCAGTCCCCAACTGTATATCGCTTGCGGTATCTCTGGCGCGATTCAGCACTTGGCTGGAATGAACTCTTCAAAGGTGATCGTCGCGATCAACAAAGATCCCGACGCTCCTATCTTCAAACATGCTACCTACGGTATCGTCGGTGATGTGTTTGATGTGGTACCGAAACTTACCGAAGAACTGAAAAAAGCGAACAACAACTAAGTTTGTTCAACTAAAATACTTGGAAGGGCGAGACTTTTGTCTCGCCCTTTTGAATTCTCTTGTATTGCGCTTGCTGCCTCATCGGCAAGCTCGGGACGGTAAACCGTCGCTCGATCTGCGTTGCTCCAATTTAACGCGGTCGATCAAGAATTTGATCCTTGCGTTGCTGAGCTGAAAGTTGATCCATATTGCTCTCGCCTTGATTTTGAAACACGCCGATACGAAGATTATTGTGCACGTTTTCTACGCCGAAAACATCTTCCGCGATTTCTTCGGCATGGCGCTTCTCTCGCTTATTGTGCACCATCCCCGTCAGAGTCACCTCGCCCTTTTCGACAGTCAAGTCGATTTCGGTGGCGTCGACGTCCGGATTGAACGTTAGCTTCTCACAGATTTCTTCTTTGATTCGTTCATCTGTTCGCTTGTAGTTTCGCGGTCCTTTTCCGAAGAAAGTTTCGCCTGTTCTGCCGCCGAAGCTACCGCTGTATGGATGTTCGGTTCCGTGATATCTTTCCGCTTCGGACTGCATTCGCCCGCCGGCCATATACACACCCCCCTGCTGCTGTTCTTCGCGTGATCCGTAAGGATTGAACTGAGGCTGTTGCCACTCCATTCGCTCGCTTTCACTGTGCCGCTCTTTCAATCCCCCACCGTAGGGGTGCTATGCGAGAGCCGTACTCGTTGCGACGCTCCGAATCGCCCGTACCGAACATGCTTGCTCCGATGCCCGTGCGCATGTTCTCTCGTCCACCGGAGCCGTAAGGCATGCCCCCTCCAGCGGTGCCCCGCAACTCGGGTTTTTCACCGACCGTGTTCTCTTCATTGCGTCGCATCTCGTCAAATCGTCTGCGGCGCTCAGCTCCCTCGTCGCCGAACCATGAACGTAGTTCGTCTCCCATCCGAGCAAACCACCCTCGCTCTTGTCCGTATTGATGCCATCGTTCGTAATCATCGCGATATCTTTCGGTATTCATGAACCTCGACCTCCTGCATATTGACGCTTGATTCAGGAGACGTTCTTCGTTGCTCTATCGCGCCGAATGCGAACTCATCCGTGGAGAAATGACCTTGGACCTCGTGAGTTTTTCTGTACGCAACGGCAGTAGGTCAGGGCTCGTCGAGTTTGACACCGCCGCACAGGATACACACCTTTTTCACACTAGTTATCAATGGATTTATAGCTAATAGGTATCCGTTCGTTCGTTCAAGGGGGACGGTGTTTGCGGAAGCCGGCTAACTACCAGCCTTCGCCCACCAGTACCCACGCGCCCCAATGAAGCGGGTTGCGCAGCGCCGGACTGGGGTCGTGCATCATACTGAACTGCGCTTGGCGGAGCGCTTCCGACTTGCTCATGTGCTTGGTCCACCAATTGTTGTAGAACTCATTCATGAGCTTGGATGTCGAATCATCAGAAACTTTCCACATCGACATGAGAATGCTGCGAACACCGCAGGACATAATTGCGGACCTTAAACCGAGGACGCCCTGACCGGTTATCTCCTGCCCCCGTCCGGTTTCGCAAGCAGAAAGCGTCATCATTTCGCACTTGTCCAAATCTAAACCGACCAGCTCTTCAGCAGTAATGTAACCCAAGTTGACGGTGGTGCCAGGGTCTCTCAAATTGGCTCCGGCTACGGCCAGCCCGGATTCGACCAATGGACTGCGCAGGCGGGTGGATGGACCCTTGCGAAACGACGGCATTACCGAGACTCCTCTCTTTCCTTTGAGTTGCTCCTCTGTCAAGGCTTTCATCGCAGATACATAATTGTGATCGAAGAAGAAACCGTGTGTCGCCAGATGCACAAAAGATGCTTGCGGCATCTTGTTGAGAATGGTGCTTTTGGTTGCATTGGCGCCGGACAATACCTCTACTTTGATATTGTCTTTCTGCGCTAACGCTTCAATGCTCTTGATCTCCGACAAAGTCCCGGGCAGCATCGGTAGTTTTACCACCGCGGGCAGTGCAGTTCGACCAGTGGAGACATAGGGATTTGCGTTGAAATCGATACCGCCGGCAATCAGCAGAAACGGATCTTGGTGGTTTTGACATGGAAACTTCCTCAATTCATAGAACTGGCGAGCAGAGTCTACTTCGGTCAGCAGCGCACCGGAGGCGGTATCATTGGGGAAGAGTTGCCATGGCAGTCTCGCTAGTTCGCCATCGGGACAGAGGAAAATCTTTGGTGTTTTGTCCGGCAGCAGTTTAGCTATTGGTGCCCACAGCGCAGTTTTCATTTCTTGCCACTGAGTTGTTGCGATACGGTTTGCGAATACCTCATTTCGCCAATGGGCTATCGTTAGCGCCATCTCGCGCACTGTACCGAGGTCAACCATCTGGACCATAGGGTTGCCTGCCGCCGAGCAGATGAATGCTGCATAGTGCAAGTCTGTTCGACGACCGAAAGGCGCGTACTCAAAAATGTCGATGAAGACCTCATCGTCTTTCAGGCATGAAGTCAATGACTTTAGATCGATAGAATCGAAAGTTAGTCCGAACTTTGTTTTGACCAGATTAGCTAACTCTCGCTCAACCTGTTCTTTCTCCGAGGTGAGAGTATCGTTTGTTTTTTTCCATTCCTCGTATGGCACGCTTCCTGCCATTTGATACCATCCGGAGATGTCGGCGCGCAATTTCTCGAGTTTGTCCGCTAGCGATTTGCTGGATGCATCCCCTGCCAGAGCCGCTATCATCTTTTGCTGGCGCATTGATTCGATCAATAGACCTTTCCAGTTAAGAACGATTCCGTATGATTCTTGCAGTGCTGTCCCTTCTCGACAGGTGGAGAGCATCAACGAAAGCTCCCCGGGAATTATCGAAGAGATGAATGATTCTTGTTCAGCCAACGACTGACCTGGCAGCTCTCGAAAGACGTGGTCATTAACAATTCGGGCTGCCTTTAGAAAGTCTTCGCATGATTCTGCCTTTTCGCCTTTGAGATACTTGATGTCGCCGATACTTTCATAGACTCGGGCAACGCTCATGTGATCCGGTCCCATTGTTTCGACAAGAATTTTGATCGCCTTGTCCAGTAGTGGCATGGCCTGGTCCAATTTCTGCTGATCTCGATAGACCATTGCCAGATTGTTCATAATTACTGCTGTGTCGGAGTGTTTCTCGCCATTAGTTTCTTTTGAAATTTTTAGCGCCCGCTCCATGTAGGATGTCGCTTCTTCGTAGTGTTTCTCTGCTTGAAGCTGAGTTGCAAGGTTGTTTAAGCAATCCATCACATCCAGCGGATCAGATCCGGGATCTTTGTTCAAAATTGCCAGTGACTTTTCGTACAGTTCGCGAGTCTTGGTGGCTTCCGCGCCACTATTGTCCAGGCACTGTGCCAGGCGTAGTAATGCCGTTGCTTGCAGCTTAGATCGCTCTGTCCCTTCATAGGTCTCAGTCAGGGTGACTGCGCGCGAGAGAATTATCTTGGCGTTCTGGTAGTCGGCGGTAAACGAACTCAACTCGCCTAGTTGAATCAGTGTATTGATGAGGAGAAGCTTACTTGCACTTTGGGGGGACGAGTCCAATGCTTTGAGCGATCGTTCAAGTGGCAGGCGCGCCGGAGTATAGTCCGTCGCAGCTATCAACAGCTTGGAATAGTCCAAAGCCCTTTTTGCCAGCAAGTTTGAGTCAGGTTGCCGGCTGGCTGCTTCGTACAACAAGCGAGCGCACTCAATGGCGCGGTCGATATCCTTTTCGGAAATCGCTTGATCCATCTGTTGCTCTAGAGAGTCGACGTCCTTCTTAGAATACTGCCCGGTCGCCGGTGGTGCTTCCATCGCTTCATAGTTTTGTGCGGGTACGGACACCGGAACTGCCGGTGCCGCTTCTGTCGCGTTTGCCACGGACAGCAATGCCAGGGTACAGCTGAAAAGAACTGGAAAGAGAGAAGGATCTCTCGTCAGGCGCATTATCTATGTCCGTTTACTTGCGACAACAAAACTTGTCCCTCTTCGCTCTGTGGAAGGGACGCGGTTGCTTTGGGCGTGGAAGAGTATCGGCCGCGCGGCGATGTAACTATTTCGACTGCGACTGCTGTTTTCAGCAGTCCTTCGAACATGTTGTCGCCTTGAGAAATGAAGTCGCGAACATGCTGATCGCCTTGAATGAATGAGGCAATGGAGAAATCGGAGAGTGAAGCATGGAATCCGGCCATGCGGAAAGGTTTGGCCATGCGGCGACCGATTCCGTCAGCGGGATTGGTGTCATTCTTCTTCAGGGCATGCGTCGACAACATCAATTCTTCGCCGGGGTTAAGCTGAACTGTTTTGTCGCCCGCCGTTACAATGGTGTCGCCGGGGCCGCTAAGTGCTCTTACTCTGGTTACGCCGTCAATTTGCTCAACTGCGACAAGGGCGCCGCGTTCAGCTGTTACTTTCGCGAATTCCGTTTGCACTGTTGTGGTTCCGGGAGCTCTAAGCATCACCATTCCACCGAGCAGGTTCATGGAAGAGGCGGACGTTCGTTGGAACTTGCTTCCCTCGGCCGAGTACAAGTCGATGGTGCCGCTCTGCCGAGCGTCCTTTGGGGCTCCGGAAACCGAACTGATTTCCGATGGAACGTTATAGGAAGGATTCTGTCGGCGTGCCGCTGCTGCAACGTTCGAAAGGAAGCGATTTCGGCCTGCCCGAGCCGATGTGCCGAGGTTCATCGAACGACTTGCCGGCAGCAATTCTTCTTCCAGATAGCGCTCGACTGCCACTGTCTGCTTGAGCATTTTCTTTTGTCCGCCGAAATGTGTTATTCCGGCAGATACGGGCTCAATCTGTCCGTTCACGTCGATCAGGTCATCGGAAGACAAATCGTCCGACACGTGAACGAGGTCACCGGGATTCAGTGCCACCGCCGCTCCATCCTGACTGCTCAGGCTGACGCCGGCGTCATAGCCTCCCACTTGTGCAACCGAGACGACTCCGCGAGTATTGACGTTGATGACGGCTGAAGTATTCGGCGCCACTGAAACTCGTTGTCCGTTCGCCATAATCATTGCCCCGTCGGGACCGGCGCTTGCATGGAGACGACCGCTGTGCAGTACGACCATGCCTTGTCGATTGGTGTAAGTGCTGCCTTCGGACGCCATCATGAAATTGCCTCTGCCGCCAAGGTTACCGGACAAAATCTGATTGGATCTGGTGACCAGAGTCATGCGCAATTGGTTTTGAGTAACGTTGACCATGCCGCTTTCTGCAGCACGATTGATGGCAACGTTGCCGACAGCACGCAAGCTGTTGGTTGATGCCGGCATTACCGCTGCATTTCCATTGTTTGAGTTTGATCTAGAGTTCGAGCCGCCGTTGGATTGCGAGCCGTCTCCTGAGACGAGGTTGTGGACTACCGGCCCGTCAGGTTGATCGCCCTGCGCCACTTGATTGGAGCTGTGTCCGCCACTGTTATTTATCCCGGAAGGCCCACCACCCTTTGGTCCCGGCGGTCCGTCGGGGGTGTCCCCTGTTGCCATGGGGCCGGAGCCGGGTGGTGGTGGCATTGGTGCATCACCATCACCGCCGGTTGTGCCGGTTCCGCCGTTGGTACTGCTGGTGCCGGATGAATGAGTCCCTGAAGGGAATCCGATGTTTACGTTTTGCTGGTCTGTAGAAATTACAGTTCCGCTTGTCCCCGTCGGCGCGCCTTGATTTGCTATGCCTCCCGCTGTCCCGTTGTTCAGGAAAGGATCGTAAAATATCGGTTTGATCGGTGGCAGCGTTACCATCGGCCCGGCAGTGGTGTCGGCATCGCTGCTCGTTGACGTACCGATAAAATCGCCACCGGCCAGTAGTACACCGGTGGGGCTGAATGAGATGTTGAATGCTTGTGGTTCGGCCACTAAGACTTCGACCGGTCCCGGCCCCATCGGACCCGCTACTTCGATTCCCGGAAAAGGTAATACGATGCTGTCTTGGGCAATGATCGTCACTGCGCCGCCGGCGCCATTTGCCAACGACGTTGTTTTGATCGACGGACCGGAGAGAAACTGACCGATGTTAACAACGCCGTCGTAGTCGTAGCCGCCGTGAGCGATCAATGTCACTGAGCCACCGGTGCCGTTGCCGCTGGCGGTGTTAATTCGGGAGCCGGGCCCCCAGATGTCGCCACCAGTTAGGGACGGACCGACGATATCGTATTGATCGTTGATGTGGTCTGAATTACTGTCGACAGCATCAATGTCGAAACCGGCCACTAACGTCAAGTTGCCACCATTTGCGCTGGCGCTGGCAGTGTTGAGGTTGACACCCGATGCCAGGTAAATTTCTTCGCTGGCAAGCATCGTCAAAGCTTGGCCGTTGGTCGTGCTTATAAAGTTTTCAATCGAGAGGGCGCCATCCATCGCGACGAAGATCGGATCGCCGGCGAGCGCTACGTTGTTTAGAGTCAAATCGCCTGTCTCGGTGGAGACGTGCGCGCCGCATGCATTAATGTTTACAAGTCCGAGAATCTCTTCGACGTTCGCTGTCACGTTGCCGTCGCCGGCACCGAGATTGACTATGTCAGCCAGGAGTGTTCCTCCGAGCAGTTTGGTATCGCGGGTCCCCAGGTACCCGTTGCGTATGTTGATGTTTCCATTGACCGCGTCTATGAGGCCGCAGACGTTTCCGATCACAAGGTCTTTGCTGGCGACCGTGCTGAAATTGATGTTGCCGTTGAAGGCGGTTATGGTACCTTGATTGTTGATGATGCCGCTGTTCGCCAGGAAACTGGCTCCCAGACCGGAGACAATCGATCCGGTAATTGTATTGTTGATCATGCCGCCGGCCATCATGTTGAGGTTGCCGCTTGTGGCAATAGTTCCGGCGTTAACGATATCGGTGACTGAATTTATATATAGATTGATATTGGCGCCCGGGGAGTAGAGGCCCGCTATGGAAGACGGGGCGTAAGTGCTGATGCTGCCCGTCTGAAGCACATTGATGTTGTTGGCGGAAAGGTTGAACCCGGAATTGGCAATCGGTTGGAATCCGAACAGAGTCCCGGCTGCAGTAAGGCTGCCGGAAAGATTCAAGCTGCTGCCCGAGTTTGCTACGGCGATTACATTAGCTGGTATGACGAGGGCTCCCAGCTGGCCTGACGGAGCTAAAAGCGCGGTCTCGAAATGACCTTGGGAGGCGGAACCGAACTGGTTATAGAACAAAGTCTGCGCTGCGGGGTTGCCTGCTGCGGTCGCTACTTGCATTACCGCGACGAATTGCGCCGGAGTGACGGTTGCGTTAGGGGCAATGTTGGTTGTGACCCCTGTGTCGCTTTGGATGGTCACCGAGGGCTGACCCTGAAGGTCGGCCGTTGAGACCGTGATGTTTGCCGTCGTCGCCGAAAGATCCAGGTCTGCCGCCTTGGCCGCTGACGAAACCATCATGGTTAACCCCAATGACGCAGTCAAAGCCCGCTGAACAACCGTGTTCAAATTTTTGCGGTCCATATGCTACCTTCCCCCCCAAATTCCGGAGGCGAGTAAATCGCGAAACCCCTCACCCCTTGATATGCCCTGACGAGTCCGCTTGACATCAGGGCCGTACAGAGGGGGTAAACGGACCGCCCTTGGAAATTAGGCGGGATGGCGAAAATTAGTTTTATTAAATTGTCGGGTTTTCCCCTAATTTGTACTTACGCTTCTAAATATTGCAAAAAAGGCGTTTGGGAATGATCGGCCGTCTTGAAAAAATTGAGGGGAGTATTATTTTTCGACCAGCTTCGGGGTCGACCAATTGATCTATCTTTTTTTCCTTTGCTCCGGCTTCAGTGCCCTTGTCTACGAAGTTGCCTGGTTGCGCCAGCTTTGCCTCTCTTTCGGGAGCACCGCCGAAGCAACGAGTTGTGTCCTGGCTATCTTTCTCGGGGCGCTGGCGCTGGGGGCCGCTTTGGGCGGTAAGTTAGCCGACCGATTGAGTGCCGGGCACCTGGCTGTTTACGGCGCATTGGAACTTGGCGTCGGCGTTCTTGCTCCGTTGTCCGGGCTTGCGCTTTACTGGCTTCCGACCTCATTGACCTCGGGGGATGCAGGTTGGGGACGCGTCGCGCTAACCATGATTTTAGCGACACTGATTCTCTCGCCTCCGACAATGCTTATGGGCGCGTCATTGCCGGTTCTATCCAAGTTGATGGCGGTACGAGCCGACGCGGTGAAGGGCTTTTCGACGCTTTATGCAGTAAACACCCTCGGGGCCGTTTTTGGCAGTCTTAGTGCGTGCTTTCTTGGTTTCGCTCTGGTGGGAATTTACAACACCATTTTGCTGGCGGCCGGAGTAAACATTGTTGTTGGGCTGGCTGCCATCCTTAGGTCCGGGACCCGCCCGACGTTTATCGCTAAACCCGCAGAGACCGAACCGGCGGACCGGTCATCTGAAGATCCTCCGGCAAAGCTGGACGGGGGGGCCGAATCTTTGAGCAGTGCCGATTTTGTTTTCCTGTGCATAATTTCGTTTCTCAGCGGGTTTACGGCTCTGGGCTACGAAGTGCTTTGGAGTCGTTTGCTCAGGTTCTACACGGAGTCGACCACTTATTCATTCACCATAACGGTTAGTTCGTTTCTCTTGGGGCTGGCTGCCGGCAGCTTCATCTGCCGGCGATTTCAAAGCAAGGCAAGGTCTTACAGCGACAACCTGTTGGCCTTGGCCTCGGCACAGACACTTACCGCCATCTTCTGCACTGCGAGCTTGTTGTTCTTGCCGATGGCGGCGATGTTGTTCCGCACGGGAGCCACGCAATTTTTCAAGTTGTCTGTGATCGGTCTTGCTCTGGTGGCATTACCCGCGGTGGCGATAGGATTGAGCTTTCCGTTGATCGGAGGACTGGCGACCAAATTCAAGCACGTCGGTACGTCCGTGGGCACCGTCTATGCTGTTAACTCAGTGGGATGCGTTATCGGTTCTCTTGTTGTCGGACTAGTTGCTCAGCCTGCTGTGGGCTCCTTCGATGCGTTCAAGCTCAATATACTACTTACCGCGTTGGTTGCTTTGCTAGCCCATTTTCGCAGCGGTCTGATCAAAGGTCCGATCAAAGTACTAACATGTTTCGTGCCACCATTGCTCGCATTGGGCCTGGTAATCGCCTGTCACGATCCGCTCGTTGGCTACCTCAAAAGCATGACCGGCCCGACGATGGCATTCTATGGCGAGGATTCGACCGGTATCGCTCTGGTTATGAAACATCCGGACTTCGAGGAATTGCGCACAAATTCTGCAGCCGTCTCTTCAACGAGGCTAGAGGCCAGACGTTATATGCGGTTGCTAGGCACACTACCGGTTCTGGCTTGTTCCCATCCTGCGGCAGCAATGGTTGCTTGTTTTGGTACTGGTACTACATCCGGTGCAACAGCTGCGTTTCCGGAGGTGGAGCATCTGGATATTGTTGAATTGTCTCCGATGGTTATTAAGGCCGGAGGCGCTTTTGCCGAATCCAATCTCGACGTACTTCACAATCCGAAAGTTACCGTTCATACTACCGACGCTCGAAACTTCCTGCTCAGCTCCACGAAGAAGTACGACGTTATAACCTTTGAGCCGCCTCCGTTGAATGAAGCCGGTGTAGTCAATCTGTATTCGCAGGAGTTTTACCAAATAGTAAGCCGCCGTCTAACTAAGGGTGGTGTCACGGCGCAGTGGGTGCCCATGTTTTACGAAAGCGGTGAGTTGTGGAAGATGACATTGCGAGCGTTTCTGAATGTGTTTCCGTACTGTAGTTTGTGGATCACCAATAATGATGAAGCGATTATTCTCGGCTCCCTTGAGCCGCTAGTTCTCGACGTTCCCCGGATGCAGAGACGCATCGGCCTGTCCGACCAACTTTGTGCGACATTGAGCGAGGTGGGTCTCAAAGACCCGTATGATATTTTGTCGGCCTTTGTTGCCGGCGGAGGGAGTCTTGAGGCGTTTGTCGGAAACGTTCCACCCATAACAGATGACAGGCCGTCCATGGAGTTCAACTTACCGTATGCGGGAAAGCCTCTAACTACTGCAGACCTGATGAGGGGGGTGAATAATCCCGCGCAAAACCTGGTTGATACTGTCAATCCCAAAGGTATGGATCGACAAAAGCTTGCTGTCTGCTACCAGGCGCTTTCTGCATATCGTGAAAGCGAGCAGCTGGTTCTTGAGCGAGCGACAGCCGAAGAAGTCATTGCTGCTGCCGAGCATGCGGTGAGGATTGAACCGACCAACCGGTTTTACCTCTGGTGGCAGACGACCGCGAGAAAGTGGAGAAAGTAAGTATCGGTCGACGAGCTTGTGAGCTGTTCGTTTGGCTACTGAACCGAAAGAGTTTTGGCTTTCTCGCCGTAGCGACGTTCGACGTAGTCGTCGAGAATCTTGATAAATTCAGGAATCATGGCGCTTCCCGACAGGGTGGTGAAGTGCCTGCCATCCACGTAAACCGGAGCTCTGGGGTCTTCGCCCGTTCCCGGCAGCGAAATGCCGATGTCGGCGTGTTTGGATTCTCCCGGACCGTTAACGATGCAGCCCATTACGGCGACTTTGAGATCTTCGAACCCGGGATAGTTTTGTTGCCAGAGTGGCCGCTGGTCGTTCAAATAGCGTTGAATATCGCCGGCCATTTCCTGGAACAGCGTGCTGGTTGTTCGTCCGCATCCAGGACACGCCGTCACTCGTGGCGTAAAGGAACGCAGCCCGAGCGATTGCAAAATCTGCTGGCAGACGCGGACCTCCAATGCTCGGTCTCCACCGGGGTCCGGTGTCAGACTCACGCGAATGGTATCGCCTATGCCCTCGTTCAATAGCACCGACAGCGCCGCCGCCGAGGCGACTATTCCACCGGAGCCCGGTCCGGCCTCCGTCAGACCGAGGTGAAGGGCGTAGGTGCATCGAGCCGCCAGTTGCCTGTAAACTGAGATCAGGTCCGGCACTTCCGAAACCTTTGCACTCAGTATTATGCGGTTCTTCGCCATACCGTACGATTCGGCCAGCTTTGCCGACTCGACGGCGCTGGTAACGATAGCCTCTATAAGCACTGCGTGAGAGTCTTTCGGCGTGGCTTCCCTGGCGTTCTCATCCATGAGTCGTGCCAGCAAGTCCTGATCGAGCGATCCCCAGTTCACTCCGATTCGTACCGGCTTATCGTATTTCAACGCTACTTCAATCATCTGTTTGAAGTTTTCGTCGTGTTTTTGACCGCGTCCGACGTTGCCGGGGTTAATGCGGTATTTCGCCAGGAGCCTTGCGCAATCAGGGTAATCTGTCAGCAGGCTGTGGCCGTTGTAGTGAAAGTCACCGACAAGGGGACAGTCAATGCCCTTGCGTTCGAGAATGGATACGATTTCCGGAACGCAGCGCGCAGCTTCTCTCGTGTTTACTGTTATTCGTACAATCTCGGAACCGGCTTCCCACAGCTGGCCGATCTGCTCCGCCGTGGCGATCGGGTCCTCTGTTGAGGTGTTCGTCATTGACTGAACAAGAATCGGGTTTCGACCGCCTACTAGTTTGCCGGCAATGGCAACCGGGATGGACTCTCTGCGGGACATGCCTTAAGCTCCAAGTCTCAACAAGGAAACAGAATAGCACTTTCCCGCAGATGAGTTTGCCCTTCAACTTCTCCTGTAACCGGTGTGTGATGTTAGACCGGCCACATTTCCGGGTGCTTTTCCCGCAGACTATAAGGCTCACGGGTTGGGCTCACAATGAGGTGATCGACAATTGTGATACCGAGCAACTCACCGGCTCGCAAAAGTTGCTTTGTGGTATCGAGGTCCTCTCGGCTGGGGAAAATCGACGAGCCTGAGGGGTGGTTGTGACAGACTAGAATGGCGTATGAGTTCGACAAAATGGCAGCTTTGAATACTTCTCGCGGGTGGACTAAGCTGGAGGAAATCGTGCCGTGCGACACCTCATGGACTCCGATCACTTCGTGCCGGGTGTTCAGATGCAGAGCCACGAAATGTTCTTCAGGCGCCAATTTTAGTGGCTCGAGGAATGCAGCCGCGTCTTCCGGCGTGCGGACGGCCGTCAGTGTGGTTGGAGGGGGACCTTCGGCGACCAGAGCCAGTTTGAAGCGAGGAACACGGTATTTGAGATTGTCTTTCAATGTTGATGCTTTGCGTTTCATGTTGATAACTCCTGCCCGACAATAGGCGCAGCCCGGCAGGAAAGCCGATTCGAAGCGACGGTCCCGGACCGGACTGGCAGTAAAACGGTTTACATTACTTACTACGAAAAAAGCATTTCAAGAGTTCAATGCAAACGGATGAATATTCAAGCCCCGGCATGTCGCCTTTGATTATTGTTCGGGGTTTCGTGTTTTACCCCCTTTGCCTTTTTGTCCAAAACGGGTATGTTTATCTCATGAACCTATAGTTATAGATGCCGATAGACATTCGCCGTCTCAGTTGTGACGTATGAGTGCTCGGCTGTTTTCGCGTCTCTTGGCGCACGGGTTCTGCGTTGGAGTATTGTCATGTCCGGTCCGGTAAACACGGAAGCCTCGGAGCCGGAAGGCTCTGTTGACGCTGAAACTATCGACCTGAGCCAGGCGACGTCCGGCGTTGACGGCATGATCGTCAACAGTTCGCTGTGGCGGGCGATTTGGCATTTGAGCTGGCCTCTCTATCTCAACATGATGACCATTGCGTTGGCCTCCTTTTCTGAGATTTGGGTCGGCGGGCGATTGGGATCCGCCGCTCAAGCTGCAATCGGGCTCGGTGGACAAATCTGGTTTTTTCTGGTGTTACTGGTAGTGGCGCTTTCGGCGGGCACCAATGCATTGGTCAGTAGATTCTGGGGGGCGGGCGACATTGAAAACGCCGTCACTGCTGCGCGCCAATCGATCATCTTTTCCTTGATCTTCGGACTGGGCATTATGGGCGCCGGAATGATCTTATGCCGACCGTTGCTGCGTATGCTCGGGGCCTCTGCGGAAGTCGAGGAACTTGGCTGGCAAATGCTTAAGTATGATTTGATCGGGCAGCCGCTCATCTGCATTCACTGGGTTTCCAACGCGATCTTTCGAGCGCGTGGCAATACGGTAACGCCCATGATTACCGCTGGTGTCGTTTGTTTTCTGGTGATTCTACTCAACTTCGGACTTTGCGTCTGGCCGCTCCAAATTGGCATTTCCGGGCTGGGCATGTCGTGGCCTCTGGCCAGTATTGTTGGCGTTGTGCTAACGTTGTACTTGCAACGAAAATCGGACATCGGTTACTTCCTCGATTGGAAGGGACCGGGAATTTCCGCGGAGTGGTTCATCCGGATAATGAAAATTGGAGTTCCCGCTTGTGTTCAGGATCTAGCCTGGGTTGGCGGAAACTTCCTTTTGCTCTTTATTCTGGCAAAGTGCAATGAGCCGACGGCTGCCGAAGCCGCATGGGGGATTGGCTTGCGATTGGAAGAGAGCCTTTGCAGTATGCCGGTGTGCGCGCTCGCCACTGCGGTGGCGACGATTGTTGGACAAAATCTTGGCGCTGAGAAGCCCGAACGTGCTGATCGGGCGGGTTGGCTGGTTGGCAGTGTCGGGGCCGGGTACAGTATCGTTTTGGGACTGGCTATGTGTCTGTTCGCCGAGCCTGTAGCGCGATTCATGAGCAGCGACGCCAGTGTTGTCGCCTATACCGTCGACTACTTGCGGATCGTCGGCCTGGCGCAGCCATTTGTCGCTGTGTGGCTTATTCTTGCCGGCGCGATGCAGGGGGCCGGTTACACCAGAGCACCAATGATGGTTACCATCGTCTTTCTCGTGTTCCTGCGCTTACCCCTGGCTTGGGGGCTTTCCATCGGGTTGGGGCTCGGTCCTACCGGTACGTGGCTTAGCTTGTCGATCAGTTCCGCCCTTGTGGCTGCGGCTCTTTGCTGGCAGTACAAATCAGGCGTCTGGAAAAATCAAAAAGTGTAAGTCCTGGCGGCTCAGGGGGGTTCATTAACCGAATGTTCCTCTTTTCGTCTGTCGGGAATGCGCGGACGGATCGCCGAGATGCTCGTATTTGAAAGCTCTGCCGAAGAAAATGCTGGCTTTGCAATTGGAGTTGCGTCAAAGGTTCTACCGCAGGGGATCGTGGTAGGATGACTCGGTAATTTTGTCGCCACAGGTAACCCCCTTCAATTGTTCGCCGAGCGTAACCCTCAAAGGAAGCACCTGGTTAGACAACCGGCATTAGACCAGCTTTGGTCTTGTTTGTCTCGATGTCTGCTATTCGAAGAGCCGACAACCAAGTGGACCAAGTTGCTGACTCAGGTCTCGAAGCATGTAAAAAATGGTGCCGCAGATGCAAGCGCCGCGTCGCTAGTTGAGCAGCAGATGCTTTTCCGTGATGTTTTCGGCGGAGAAGAAGAGTTGCCGGTTTCGCGTCTCTTCAACATGGTGCTGGCACTGGAAGAGATTGATCGGTTTGAGGACGCCTGCTTCTATAACTGGCATATGTCATTTGTTGCGGAAGAAGCTGTGCCGGAGAAATCTGATTTCCCTTCCGAAGTGGCATTGGCCCTTCAGTTGGGACCGGGAGAATCTGCCTGGTTGGAGCATTCCTGGTTGGCGGCCCCCGAGTGGATTGTGTTACTTTCTCACGGACCGTGGGAAGGGGACCCTCTGGGGGATTTCGTTCGACAGTGTCTGGAACCGTTTGTCGGAGCGGAAGAAACCGTTCCTTCGTTATTGGCAATGCGAGAGCATTTTCGCGATCGACTCAGTGCCATGCGCTCTCGGCTGCAAGCGAACTTCCAGCCGGAGATAGTTTTGCTGGTAGAAGGTGCCACTGAAGCTATCCTCATTCCGCACTTTGCCACGCTCCTGAAAATAGATGCAAACGTTGTATTGATTCTTGCCTGCGGCGGCGCCAAGCAGCTGCAGCGCCGATACATTGCGCTGTCGGATATCACCCGCTTGCCCGTTTGGTGCTTAATGGATCGCGATGCAGACGAACAGATCGCCGCTGTGCAAGAGCTGCTCAGACCGGCTAAGGATCAGTTGCATGTATGGCATGACGGCGAGATTGAAGACTCTTTGTCGGTGGCGGTTTTACTTCGCCATCTCAACATGTTCTTGAGTCGGCTCGGAGCCGCGTCTCCGGTCCTTCCGGACGAGTTTGAGGCTGATGTCAGCCGCACATCATCTTTGGATCGCATTTGGCGCTCGCGCGGACTAGGGGATTTTGATAAGGTGGGATTTGCCAAGTATCTTGCTGAGCACATGAGTTCTACGGAAGTTCCAGAACAAGTAAAGCACCTGCTTAGACTGATGATTAGTCATGTCGGAGCCGCTAAAAATGGTCGAACCTGAAGCCTCATCAGTTCCTTCCGGCACTGATTTTCCGAAAAAGCGCAGTCACAAGACCGCGGCTATTGTGTCTTGTGTACTTTGGGTGATCAGTTTGATTCTCAGTTTCGCCATCCCGCCGACCAGCCCGTATATCTGGGTTCCAGATGTTTTCCTGCTCATCGGATTTGTGCCGTTGCTGTTTTCGTGGTCGCCTAGTTGGCCGTGGCTGGTATTCGGTGTTCTCAATTTTCTAATTGGTTGCTTCCTGTTGCTGCTGTCTTGCCTGGACGATGCGCCTTTTCCGAAAGAGCTGCATGCCGGTAAACATCACATTGTTGAGTATCACCCCTGGGCACCGTGGATGATACTAGGATTGTTAGCTGCATTATTCGGTCTTGGTCGCATGACAAAAAACATTGTGCGATGGATCATCGTGAAGCAGCGAGCGAAGGCGGCGAATGCCGTTGTTTCACGCGACGGCTAGTCGTGTTTGTTGTCCCCTTTGTGAACAAGGAACTCGGTCGGTGTCACAGAGCGAATCGCCAACAGATAATCCAGGGGAGTCGTCCGAACTTGCCGCCGAGTTGAATAGAATTCAATCGCTGAACGACTCCGACGCAATAGAGGCGCTTGATAAACTAACGACGTCTTTTCCGAACAGCGCAGATGTATTGGTGCGGTTGGGAATTCTGCAACATCGATGCGGCCAGACTTCCGCTGCTTCAATTAAGCTCAAGAAAGCGTTGGAAATGGATTCCACAAGTGTTGAGGCTCTGGAAGCACTGGGCGACATTTGTTTAGAGACCGCCAAGTACAAGTTGGCATCGCAATATTATCGCAAGCTTTGCCAGTGCCGCTATTCCCATTACGAGTCGAGGATGAAATTAGCCGATGCCTTGTTTCGCTGTAACAAGGCAGAAGAAGCCACAGAGGCCTATCGGCTGGCGACAAGAATGCGCGGTGCCACCATTGACGCTTTTCGCGGGTATGCCAGTGGACTGGCGCTCATGAAAAAGTTCGATGAGGCGCTGGCAGTTTACCAAGTCGCAGTAAGTAAATTTCCCGGGTCGGATTTCACGGCGGAACTCGCCGAGCTGCAGGCGCAGCTTGACGCGATTCGGGCGAGGCGTTCTGATGAGGCCTTATCTACGCTCGGATTGATCGCGCGGTGCCGCAAGTTGTGCGATCCGCACGAGCCCATGGAGCCCGATGCATTTCGAGATTGGGCGTTGCGTCTTCCCTGGTATGCCAATTGTGGCAATGCGCTGCCGATATCGCCACCATGCCTGAAGTGGTTCAACCCCTACACTGAGCATGAAACCGAGATCGGCTTTGCTGAGAGCGACTACGGCGAGTTGTCACTTGAGCCTTGCGGCATTGATAGCGTTAAAAGTGCGCGTCAAAGTGAGCTTCAAGTTATTCTGAGAGAAGCTGCTAGCGAGCGCGGTTTGGATCTGACCGTGCAGGCTGAGCAACTCCAGAAAGTGCTTTTCCCAATTGTCGAAAAATCCGTCGAAAAGGTTGTGAAAAGAATTACGGAAGAGTCCGACCTGGAGGAAGAAGAGTCGGATGAGCTGGAGGGGCGGTTCGACCTTGCGAAACGGGATGCGCTAGCGACTACTGCAATTATTTTGTCGATGCTTCAGCTGGGGGTTCCTGTTCCTTTGGATTTTGCGATTGTCTGGTTCTGGTTCGCTCAGGGCCACTGGTGCTTTGAGTATGAATTGGAGCGCGAACTGCCTGAAGCCGAATCACATTATTCCGACTACATTCGAGAATTGACAAAAGATTGGGAAGCATCGTTCTGGAAGGACATTGTGTATGTAGTGCTTTAGTCAAGTGTCGGTCGTGGGGAACAACATTTGCGAAATATTACCCGGGCGAACGGCTGTATGGTCGGTCTTGGTGGGTTTTCAAGATTCTTGTTTAATCTGCTTAAGGTGGTCCTGTTGAGATCTTGGTACCGTGCTCTAGATCAGTAGATCATCGGGATCCTCATGGAGCTGGCAGGCGAGAATGCCGAGTCTTAACCAACCGAGTGCCACGTCGTTGCTAGAGCTGCCTGGAGCCGGGCCCGGCCCGCAAGCGAATGCTTTCGGTCAACTGCACGGCTCACCTCCGGTTGGCGCGCATTTCGACAAGCTGGACCATTTGCGGTTCCTTGCGGCGCTTTTGATCGTTTTTCATCATGGCGTGCCGGCTGTGCTCTGCGCAGTTAACGGGTTAGCTTGTGATGCATCCAATACTATAAGGCTAACCGCAGACTTGAGCGGCGTTGACCTTGTGGCGCGTGCATTGGTCTTTGAGGGACATTCTGCCGTTGCGTTGTTCATAACGCTCAGCGGGTTTCTTTTTGCAATGATCTGCGGGCGCAGTGCGATACGATACGATAAGTTCGTCCTCAATCGCGTGTTGCGAATATATCCCATGTACACCTGCGCGATTTTGTTGGCGACTTACCTTTCGCCAGCGAACAACGGTATTCTCAATTTGGTGACTTCGTTGTTTTGCTTGCAAAATTTGGCGTCACCCGTGACTCATCCTTTGATCACTCCGCCACTCTGGACGGTGGCAGTAGAGTTTCAGTTCTACTTGTTGTTTCCGTTTCTCTTGCAGTGGCATTCCAAAAAAGGTGCCAAACCTATTCTCTTGCTGCTGGCAGTATCGATCCTGGCTAAATGTCTGGTGTTCGCTCAGACCGGGACGGTGAGAGACTTAGCCTATCTGACTTTGTTCGGTCGTATCGACCAATTTATCATCGGCATGCTTGCCGGCTGGTACTATCCGCGGTTCGCCGAAAAGCTGCGAAACCCGCTACTGCTTATTGTTTCATCGACGCTAGTCATTTCGATGTTGACGATCTTTCATCTGAAAGGTGGGTTTCTCGGGACGGCCAACAAGTCTATCTGGCTGATTTGGCCCGTGCTTGAGTCTCTGGCATGGGCAACGGTCATTGTCTCTTATTGCGCTTCGGCGTTTCAATTGCCGAATCGAATATCGAAGATTTTGTGCGGGCTAGGTGCTATCAGTTTCTCAATGTATCTGTGCCATTACGGTATGGCTCACTTGTTAGCAGGTAAGCTTGGTCCGCTGCTTCATAAGGCTCTTACAGAGAGTAATCACTGGCTTCATCCTGTTGTGTCCGTGGTGTTCCAGAATCAGTTCTACGGCAGTGTCCTATTCACTCTCCTTGTTGTGTTTCCCGCGGCTGCGCTTTTTTCGAAGTTGACTTTTCACGCGATTGAAAAACCGTTCATGGACATGCGGGTAAGGTATAAGGTGTAGCAGGCGATATGCAATCGGTCTCGACAGACAATGCCGCAGCAGCGATCGCACCGACGAGCGCGCCCGCTCCAACTGGATGGAAGTTTTCAGCCGGTACGTTGCTTCTTTCCCTTTGTAGCGTCACCGCTGCGTTTGTTTTACAGCAGATTGTCACTGGTTCGTTTTACGAAACCAATGATGATTTCGCCCATGCGATGGTGCTATCCGGCGCTCTAAGCGGAACCGCTCCCGATGAGCACCTCATAACTCCCAATGTACTGCTGGCGCAGGGGCTCAAGCAGCTATATGCGTGGATGCCTGCGGTGCCCTGGTACTTTGCATTTTTGCTTGGAATTCAGTGGGTAGGCTGCACGGCTTTCCAGTCCATTTTACTGAAGCGCGCAGGGATTGCGGGCGGTTTGATAGCATTCTGGGCGTATTTTGTCTGTGTGCAAGCGCATCTTCTGATGTCGATGCAGTTTACCAGCACCGCGATTTTTGCTGCTACTGCCGGTGGTTTGATTGTGTTGGATGCTTGCATGGCCGGCACTGTAACTGCCGGCGCGGCGGCTGTCTGCGCGGTACTGATTCTAGGGGCGGCGCTGCTTCGTAGCCAATCTTGCCTGATGGGGCTTTTCATAGCTTTGCCCTGTTTGACCTTGATGAAAGTGTCTCTCAGGAATAAGCTGACAGGGCTTGGTGCGCTTCTGATTGCTGCGGGCTGTAGTTACGGACTGCAGTCTTTGAGTTCCGGCATGCTTGAGCGCGACGCACGGTGGCACGACTTGTACGCGGTGAGGGCACCGCTGTTCAAGTTGATTGATTCGGGCGGGATTGGCAATACTCCTGATTCACCTCCGCTGCAAGCTGCGGGTTGGACGGTAAACGACGGTCTGTTGCTGAAGAATTTCATGTACTGCGACAACGAATTGTTTTCCGCTGGCAAGATTCATGGAGCCGCTGCGGTTGCGCCGGTATTGCGCGCCGACGTTGGCTCAGCGTATGTTCTCAACGAGTTTTCCAGCATCGCAGCAGACAAAACCATTTGGGCAATGCTGATTCTAAGTTTGATGGCCGTTGCTTTGCCCGGGCGCATGGATACCTTTACTCGTTGGCGTTTCTTTGGCTTGGCGTTAATAGTGTCCGGCTTGATGATGTACTTGCTGATTAGCATGAAACTGCCTTCGCGAGTCTACTTTCCTTGTTTTGCTTTTCTTTGTGCGATTGCTCTTTTAAATCTCAATAGGGAAAGGTGTTACAGCTTCGCTGCGATGCTTAGCGCGCCCTTCCGCGGAGCAAACAAGACCGCCTCTATGCGCGCAGTTGCTGCCTGGTCTTGTCTGGCTTGCTGCTTGATTCCTATCGGGAAATTTCAGTACGAAACGGTCTTGCGCGCCGGCAAAAAACTGAAGCACTTGCAACGTGAAACCATGATTTGCTTGGAAAGTCTGCGCCGGAGAGGCGGAATTTATGTAACTTTCGGGAATGCGTTTCCTTATGAGTTCATTGCCCCCGCGTCCAATCTGGGCACCACTCTTAGTGGTATCCATCTTGTGCCGACTGGTGGCTATAACAATAGTCCCTGGTTTGAAGATTATGTTCGCAGGCTGAATCTCAACGGAGGGGTTTTGCGTAATCTCGACCGCTCCGATGTTTACGTAATTTCCAGCGAGTATTTCAATCCGTTCTACGTCAAATTTGCCGAAGAACATCTGGGTGCTCGAGTGCAAATGGTGCCGGTAGAGAAATTTGATCGGATCAATGTGAATCTGTTCGCGGTTCGTCGTGAGACTGCCGCAAAGTAGCGATCCACTTTATAATGAAATCGATGGCGTTGAATTTCGGCTGCACTCCTTTTATGCTTTCACCGGTGTGGAGTCGCTGCTCAGAGTGCGGGCTGCAAACGCCTTCGGGAGAAGTTGCATGTCGGAAACAGTATTGCCGATAACCGAGTGTCAGTTTGACAATGGTATGATCGCTTCGAAAGTCGGAACGTGGCGCCCGCACGGCGAGCCGACGCGCAAAGATATCAAAGCCTTGCGCGAAGCAGCGCAGGCCGAGGGGTATTCGGTTCTGTACATAAGTGCCGCTGAGCCGATTGAGGCGCTGGAGGAGCATCTTCAGGGTCGGCTGATCGAGTTTGAAGGGGACCGTGATACCGCACTTGCCGTTCTCAATCGGTTTGGGCAAAAGTACTCCGTGCGCACAGTTGAGCAGAGCGATTGGCCGGTGATCTTCGACCTTTATCAACATGCATTTTTGACCCGATTCAGTCGAGATCCACTGGTGGGACTACCAAGAGCCCGGCGTCACAAGCTCAAGTGCATGCGGACCTATCAGAAAAATCATCCTGATTTCTTCTTGATTGCAGAAGATGCGCAGAAGCAAGTGGTTGGCGTGCAGGGCTGCATGCCCCGCCCGACACAATTCGACCTATACGAATCGGTCATTTTGCCGCAGTCGCGAACGGGCTTCGCGGTGGCGGCAATGCTGAGGGAAAATCTCATCCGCTGCCGCGATCGGCACCCGGAAGTGACCAGGTTGGTGACGCGAATTTACAGTGACAATATTGTGTCGAGCAACTATTATAAGCAGCTTGGAATGAGCCAATCCGGCGGAGACTACTTCTATCACCTCTGGATAGACCAACGGAGACAACCTTTAACAGCTATGGACAAAGACAATTTGAGGACCGGAATCTCGAAATTCTTGCAAGAGCGCTTTCTTGTAGATTTCGGCAAGAACGCCGACGGCTCCACGGATCTGTTCAAGAATGGATTCATCGACTCTTTCGGTTTCATGGAACTGGTCTCGTATTTGGAGACTGAATTCAAGATTGAATACCAGCCGGAAGAGTTGCTATTGGGGCAGCTGAACAGTCTGGACGGGCTAGTCGAGTCTGTCCTGGCGAAGTCCGGTGCGGTATCGGCTCCATGGTCAGCTGCAGCTCAACCGCGAGGCTGAGGCCCGCGTGACAGCCGGTTCTACAGCGTCTAAAGCGGCTTTTCTGTTCCCCGGACAGGGCGCGCACTGCGTCAACATGTTGGACGGCCTCACCGATTGTCCGGCATTTGCTGATCGCTACGCCCTGCTGGTGAAGCGATTAGGTGTAGATCCGTTAACATCCGGAGATGATCTTGCTTTAATAAATAGTAACAAGGTCAGCTCTCTTTTGACTGTATTGGCGAGTTCGCTTTCCTTGGATCTATTGCGGGAGCAAAACATTCAACCTTCTTTTGTTGCCGGTTATAGTGTGGGGCAGTGGACAGCGCTCTATGCGGCCGGTTGCCTCGATTTCGCGTCCCTGGTTGATGTCGTCTACACCAGGGCAACTTTCATGGATGAGTGCTTTGCGGATCGAAGCGGCGGTATGGTGGCCGTGATCGGTTTGCCACTGCAGGTAGTGGAAGGCATTTGCAGCGAAGTACGAGAATCCGGTTCGTTTCTGACGGTAAGCAACTTCAATTGTGTCGGCCAGTATTCGCTGGCCGGTGACGCGGCTGCGGTGGACCTGGCAATTGCGAAGTTGGAAGGACTGAGTGCGAAGAAGGTTCAGCGACTGCCGGTCGCCGGTGCCTGGCATTGTGACCTACTGGCCAAGGCATCCGAACGGTTCGAGCACTATCTGCAGTCCGTACCACTGGTATCGCCGTCTGTGCCGGTTTGCGACAATGTGACCGGTGAGGAATTGCCTGCCGATCAAGCACTCTTAAAGAGTATGCTGGCGCGTCAAATATCGGTTCCTGTTCAATGGGAAAAGTGCATCCAGCATCTGTGCACAAGTGGTTGCACCGAGTTCATAGAGGTTGGTTTTGGAAACGTGCTCACCAAATTCGGTTTTTTTATCAATCGAAAAGTGGCGCACAAGTCGTTTTATACAGGCGGCGACGGAGGCTAGTCTATGTGCGGGATTGCAGGCTTCTTCAACTCTGAACGCTATCCGGGCGAGCATGAAACAATCGTGCGCGACATGTTGTCGACTATCCTTTTCCGCGGACCGGACGAGATTGGCTACTACATAAACGACACTGTTGGCTTTGGTACCACTCGCCTGAGCATTATCGACTTGTCTACTGGATCGCAGCCCATTTGTGATGAGACTGAGCGATATTGGATCGCATACAACGGTGAAGTCTATAACTACGTCGAGTTGCGTCGCGAGCTAGAAGCATGCGGGCGCAAGTTTCGAACCGGTAGCGATACCGAAGTAGTATTGCAGGCTTGGATTGAGTGGGGATTTGACTCGTTGGCGCGTTTCAACGGCGGGTATGCATTTTGTATCTATGATGCGCAGGAAAATTCGATCGTACTGGTGCGCGATCGCTTCGGAAAACGACCACTTTTCTATGCGAAGACCGGCGAGACTGTGTTGTTCGCTTCGGAGATGAAGGCGTTTGGTTCCTGGCCCGGGTGGAGCTATTCGTGGGATGCAGCTGCGTTACAGACTGTATTCTCCTGCTGGACGCCTTTGCCCTCCGACGGTTGCTATCAGGATGTGAAGCAGGTTTTGCCCGGGTGCTGCGTATTTGTCAGCGGGGCTAAAATTGAGCAGAAACGTTACTGGCAGCCGGACCTTAGCCCGAGACCTTTCACCGGTACAAAGCGCGAAGCGGAAGAACAGATTCGCAACCTGTTGACGGAAAGTGTGCGGCTGCGGTTGCGCAGTGACGTGGAGGTGGGCACCTATCTAAGCGGTGGGATCGATTCCGCCATTGTGACAAAATTGGCTCAGAATTTTACCGACAAGCAGATCCATACGTTCTCCGTCGCATTTGAATCGGACGAGTTTGACGAATCCGGATATCAAACCAGGCTCTCGGAGAGCCTGGGAACCCGGCACCATGTTGTTAAGGTTGTGCAGGACGATATTGCACGCAATTTTCCTGCTGCGCTGGATCACTGCGAAATACCGGTTTTCCGAACCGCATTCGTGCCGCTGTTCATGCTGTCGAATGCGGTGCAGAAAGCAGGCATAAAAGTCGTGCTTACGGGGGAAGGCGCCGACGAGTGCTTCTTGGGTTACGACATTTTCAAAGAAGCGCACCTGCTGCGGTCTTGGAGCGAAATGAGTGCTCCGGATAGAGGCGAGTTTATCTCAGGAATGTATCCCTACCTGAAGCATTTTACGGCTGCCAATGCGCGTTTCCTTGTGCCAATTTACGAACGCCATGCGGATGATTCGATGCGGTGGTCGCTTTCTCATTCGTTGCGTTTCGCCAACTCCGCTCTTTCGGCAAGGTTGCTACGCACCGGGGTGGGAGGCGAGGAACGCCTTCTTCAGCACATGCAGAGTGAGCACCACGGGTTCTTTCAGTGGGACGCGGTTCAGCGAGGACAAATGCTTGAGTTTGAGACTTTGCTTAGCGGTTATCTCCTTTCCTCGCAAGGTGATCGCTCAACTCTAGGCAACAGTGTCGAAAATCGCTGTCCGTTTCTTGATTATCGAGTTTTGGAATTTGCTGCTTCTTTGCCGCTATCCATGAGGCTGGAGAACGGTTTGAAAGAGAAGCAAATATTGAAGGACGCATTTGCTTCTATGCTTCCGTCCGAGATAAGCGCGCGCTCAAAACAACCGTATCGCGCTCCTGATGCCGTCTCATTCTTAGCTAGTACGGCGAAGTTCGATTACATCGACGATGCTTTGTCCGCTGACGAATTGCGCAAGATCGACGTGCTCGACCAGGATACTTGTCTGCGTTTCGTCGAGCTGATGCGCAGCAAAGCTCATGACAAGATTAGTCAGTCCGAGAATCAGGCGTTTGTGCTTTTACTTTCGTTGAGCCTCTTGAATTATGCGCTGGTAAGACACGGTCGCGATTTCAGGAATGCCAGGGTGCATTCCGTCCCCTGCACAGTCTACGATCGCCGCTCATCGGGTGCGCGTATTCGCGCGTAGTCGACTCGCCGAGGTCCGGTTGTTTGCTGAGGCAGAAAGGAGCGCGCTAGCACTCCTTTCTCTTTGTGAAAGTTGCACAGTCTTCCAGTCTAGAAGCCGTAATAGGGGTATCCGTAATTGAGGCCCTGTCTGTAAGGATTGTAGTTGTTGTAGTAGCCGGGAGAGCCGTACGCAGGGTCAATGCCTGTTTGTTGGTGGAACTGCAAAGCTTGTCCGGCAGTATAGGGATCAGGGTAGATCAGGCCTTTCGATGCTTGCTGGTTTAGCCACATTTGTACAGCGGCCCTGTTTGCTGCCTTAAAAGCATCATCTTTCGCTTCGGCGGGGACGGTCATCGACAGGCAGAATAGAGCGCTGAAAGCAACGGCAATGGTCATTTTTTTGTTACTCATGGTTGTTTCCTCCGTGCTCTTTCAATGACGCTCAGTCTGTCGAAATGCTCCTGAAGGCTTTCACGTACGGGCGTTTTGCGTAGTTCGTCCGGTCTGAATTTGTTTGACAAATATGTCCCGCGCGGGGGCTTGGGCCCACTATCGGCTACAACGGACTGCTTTGACTGCCCGATTATTTGCTTCGTTTTGTTCACGTTCTTGTAACGTTCGACCGTTAGTTTGGAAGTCTGGAGTGTGGTTGTTATTGAGCGACCGAGAGATTGTCCAAAGATGTGTTTTTACGGATATCAGCAATTAGTCGGCATTCATCTTTAGGGGTTCAAAAATGGGAAAGGAAATTTCGGAAAGTCCAACAATAGATGAAACAACTTCTGTTTCGCCTGATTTCGATGTGTGGAATTTACTAGCCGCTAAGCCTTCGCCGGCCGAAGACAAAAATGCGATGGACAAGCCATCGGTGAAGGACTCAGCCAAGGATGGCAAGGAAGCAACGCCAGCTTCGAAGAACGAATTGACGGCCTATGACGTGATGCCGGCCAAACCAGGTCAGCCGGCCGAAGACAAAAATGCGATGGACAAGCCATCGGTGAAGGACTCAGCCAAGGATGGCAAGGAAGCAACGCCAG
>JAIELX010000056.1 GCA_019752635.1 Candidatus Obscuribacterales bacterium
TCGTTTCATGCTTAGCATAGGTTTATGGTTCCGCAGGAGTGAGAAACAGCCTTCGTGACTTCGGTTCGCATCGGAGTCATGTTGCTGTAAAAGTCATATGCCCGGAATCCGAAAACTCCCAACATTTAAAAATTAAAAGATATCTCTTGGCAACCGTCTAGCGGGTTTTTACCGGTTGAAGTCTCGGATTCTCCGCCGCAGTAGCGCCTGCGGATTGCGCGCTGAAGCCGTACTCCGCCCAGCGACGGGCCACCTTCTCTCGAACATCCGACGACATTACGATCTCTGCCGGCCATTCCCGCGGGTGTCCCTCCGACTTCCATTTCTTGGTGGCGTCGATGCCGACCTTCGAGCCGAAGCCGAAGAGCGGTGCGGAATGGTCCAGGATATCCAACGGTCCATCGGCGAACATGAAGTCGCGCCGCGGGTCGACGCTGCCGAAGACGTGCAGTGCCACTTCCGAGTAATCGTGGACGTTGACGTGCTTGTCCACCACGATGACGTACTTTGTGAACATCATCTGCCCAAGACCCCACACCGCGGACATTACTTTCCGCGCGTGCCCGGGATAACGCTTGTCGATAGCTATGATGGCGCAGTTGTGGAAAACCCCTTCCCATGGCAGGTCCATATCGACAATTTCCGACACCAGCATTTGCAGAAGCGGGAGGAAGATTCTTTCCGTGGCTTTGCCAAGGAAGCAGTCTTCCTGTGGGGGTTTGCCGACAATGGTTGTTTGATAAATCGGGTTCTTTCGATGTGTGACCGCTGTGACGTGAAAAACAGGGAACATGCCAGCCGGGCTGTAGAAGCCCGTGTGGTCGCCAAACGGACCCTCCAGACGCAGCTCCGATTGCTCCACATAACCTTCAATCACGATCTCTGCATTGGCGGGCACTTCCAGGTCTACGCTGACGCATCGCACCAGTTTGACGGGGGTGCGACGCAGGAAGCCGGCGAAGACCAGTTCGTCTATGTCGGGTGGCAACGGTGCTGTTGCGGCGTAAGTCACGGCAGGATCGGCGCCGATGACGCATGCCACTTCCACCCGACGACCGCTTGCAGGTCTGTCGGACGTGGCGGGCTCGAAAATGGTGCCGTAATTCGGTGGTTCCGGGTGCTGTTGTCCGTTTTGCTCGGAATTCATTCGGCGCGCTTCCTCAAAGTTGCGCGCGCCATCATGGTGCTTGTGCCAGTGCATCCCCGTGGTGCTGTTGTCGTACTTTTGCAGGCGATAGACACCGAGATTCCGAATGCCGGATTTCGGATCTCGCGTAATCACCACCGGCAACGTCACGAACGCCGCCGGATCATCCGGCCAGCAGCGGATGATCGGAAGCTTGTCCAGCATCGCTTCTGACGGGTTCTTCAAGACAACTTCCTGACACGGTGCTTGACCATGGGTCAACTTTGGCGGAAAACGCCCGACTTCCAGCAAAGTTGGCAGGAACGACAGTTTGTCCACCAGGGTTTCGGGGACCTTAGGCTTGATCAATTCGCGGATGCGATCGGCGACATCATCAAGCGACTCTGTTTCCAGAGCCATGCACATTCTTTTTTTGGAGCCGAAGAGATTGATCAGCACTGGCATGTCGTAGCCTTTCACGTTGGTGAAGAGCAGAGCTTTGTTCTGCCCTCCCGTGCTTTTGCTGACTCGGTCTGTTATCTCCGCTATCTCAAGATCAGCGCTTACTTCTGCGTCTATGCGCATGAGTTCGCCTTCACTCTCCAACATCTTCAAAAATGCGCGCAGATCTTGATACGCCATGAACTCGTTCTCCCCAAGCCAGAAGGCGATCATAGCTAATTTGATTTTGCTGTTCTACCGGAATCGCCTAATGCGTGAGACGATCGCCTGACTGACTCGGCGGGAAGGCGGTCTCTACATGGATTCGCTGCTGGAGAACGCACTTGCTTTTTGCTAAACAATACGTATTTTTCCCACAAATTTTGGTCTCCATGGTGGAATTCCCATTCAAAGCGGAGAGCCAAGCGCTTAAACTACTTTCATCAATAAGCGACGGATTCTATCGCTTAAATATCGCCCCCGTCAGCCAAAACTTCATAAGAGAACCGGGCACTACAGTGACTACAGTAAACCCGCCAGTGACCAACACACTTACTAAAGATCCGTATAGGCTTGGAGAGCAAGAGTTTCGCGACCTTAATCCCATGCAAAACGCCGCGCCGTCGTTGCCGCTTCCAGTACGAGAAGCAAACGAAGTGGAAGATAGCGAAGATGCTCTCCAGCTCAGCAGACAGAACCTGGAACGGTTTCGCCATTCAACCAGGGACTATGCGATCTGGAATTTAGATCGCTACAAGACAGCTACTGCACGTTCCTTCGACCACGTGGTTTGCGACAACGATGAATACAAAGCGGCGTTGTTCGATGCTGCTCGTCAACGAAAGCCTGTTGTTTTGATGTTCGGAAAGTCCGAAGATCCTGCAACCAGACAGATTGTGGAGAACTCGCTGAAAGATGCTCGCGATCGTTCCGGCGGGCAGGGAGTTTTTGTTTTTGTGGATTTGGAGGCTACAGACCCCAACTCGTCGATCGGCCGATATGCCGCAGGATTGACTGAGAAGCATGGCTTCCCCATGATGGTTTGCTTTACTTTGCGCCCCGGAGATGAGTACAATCCGGCCAGATCGGATGCCCCCCTTTATCATCAGACCGGTCCGGTATCGTCGTTCCGCTTGATTGAAGCCATCAATCGCGGTGTCGTTTTGATGAATGGGCTGCAGTTTCCTGATCTGCCGCCAATTAAGGCGATCATGCCTGTGGTGCAAATTGAATCTTGTGCTCAGGAAAGGGCACAAGAGGAGCCTTCCAAACAAGCTCCGGACTGGCGGGCGTCTTTGCCGGAATCGGCGCGCTTGATTGAAAAAGCCCGCGCTGTAGGCGTTGATCGAAAGAGCGCCTATGAAATTCTTCGTCAGGCTATCAAAGTTGCCGATCACGAAGAAGCTGTCATGAAGGCTGCGACCCGTGCTGAGTTAGGATTTGCTTGCCTTGAATGGGGCTTTCCGGAACAAGGCATAGCTTGGTTGTTGGACGCCGGCAAGAAGCATCCGGACATTTACTTGAATATCAAGTTTTCCGATCGAGTAAAGCAGTCAAAATTGAGTTCGGCTGCGGCAGAAGAATTGCTCTACGAAGGTATGCGCAATCCGACCTGGTACGAAGCAAACAAGCAGCAAGCTCTGGCTCGCTTGCTTAAGCCTCACACCGTAGAGCTTTCCAAGCCTGCTTCGGTGGAGCTTCCTCAAGTAGACACGGTTAGTAACTTCCCCTCGCCGTTTGCGAGTTAGTTCGGAAGCTAAAACAAGTTCAAAATAATTCGAAAATAAGAGTCAAGGGCGGCTCTCGATATGCCTTGCCGGGTATTGGTCGGGTCTCCTTCTTCGTATGCGCTTGCAATTTGCTCTTGATTGTTCAACAAGAAGCTAATGAATTCGCGATCCGCATGCGAAGTCTTGTCCGAAACTAGTGCGCCGATCAGTTCTTCTCTGTCAAGGTAGCCGTTTTTATCGCCGTCTAACTTGTCAAAGGCGTCATATGCAAACTGCCTCACAGCGCGTATCTTCGCAACAAATTCCTTGTCCCCGGCCATGGTTTCAAGTAGCGTTTGTTCGAATTGCTGATTCTCGTCGCTCATAGCCTTTTCTGTCGAATTCGAGTTGCGAGCGCTTGTTTTCAGGATTAAGACCTTAATGCCACGGCTTTGAAGTTTTAAACCGGATCAGCTGCTTGAGCCTTACTTGCGATAAACTTGCCCGGGCGAGACAATGGGTTTGTGTGTAGTCAGCGGGCAACTTGATCGTGTCGGAATCACTTGACGATTTGAAGCGGCTCTTAGCGGAACAAGAAGCAACTCTCGGTGAAGAACATCCGAAGGTAGCAAATACGCTTTGCACATTGGCCGATGTATTGTGCATGAAGAAGGCCTTCGATGAGGCAGAGCAAACTTATTGGCGCGTGGTTGAGATTCGTCATAAACACGGCGGACAGCGAAATCTTGATGTCGCCGCGGCTCTCGAGGATTTGGGCAGCTTTTACATCCTTCAGCAAGCCTGGTCTGATGCCGAGCGCTTGCTTCGCTGGTGCAGTGATATCAAAAGAGAATTACTCGGCGCTTTGTCCCCGGAGTTTTTGTCAACGATGGCACTGTTGAAAGGCGTGTTGCAAAAACAGGGCAAAGCCGACGATACGATGGAGGGGCTGTCGAGTCGCCAGCTCATGCCTTTCCGCGCCGGGGTGGAGCGATTTCCCTGGAAAGAACATAACCACCATGTTCAACAACTTCTAAAAGCAGAGAGATTGAAAGATGCTGCTGCCTACATTGCCGTGCTGCGCGACACCGCAGACTGTTTCGGTGCAAACACCGTACACCAGGCTCGTATTTTGCAGTTGCAAGCAAAAGTATTCTACCGCCTAAATCAATTGGACCTGGCTAAGACGGCCTGCGAGAATTCTCTGGCGATTTTGGAACGGGAGTTTGGTACCAACCACGTCGAAACCATGCAGTGTCTGGTTACGATGGCCACTGTTCATATTGCGCGGAACGAACCGGGAGAAGCCCGATTCCTCTTGCAATGGGCCCATGCTATTGCCGTCACTCTTGAGGGCGAGCAGAGCGAACGGGCAACAAGGATCGAGCAAAAACTTGGCACGCTTCCCGGACTTCAATTCGAGGATGAACCAATTGACGGAAGTTTCTTGTTCGGTGGTCCGCTCGAGCCGGACGCGGCTGTTTCCGCCGAGGAAACCAGGCAGGAAGAACCGGCTGCAGTTGAATTCGATTTGGATCCGGCATCAGAGCCGGTGGTGGAAACGAACAATCGGGAACACGGATTCGCTGCCGACTCGCAGACGCACCCGGCGAGCCATGGTCGCAAAATATCTCACGACGGGGCAATCGCTGACTTTAAGTTCGATGGTTCGCCAGTGACTGAGGACTCGGCGCGGGAAGAAGAGATTTTTGCAGCCTTTGCTCAACTATCCAGCTTAGCCCCGGAACGCCATGAACCTCGCTCCGCCGCAACACCAGTGCTTGAGTCGCAGCCGGGCGCGGCTAGCTCGTCTGGCGGAGTAGATCCTTCCGAATTCATGAGGGAGCTGGAGGATGTGAAAGTACCTCCAGTAGCTCCGGAAGCCGGTGACCGCGCTGATGACTTGTTTAGTCAGATGATGGCGATGGAGCAGCTGGAAAAGAACGCACGCAACAGAGCGGAGGCTGAGCCGGCGGCTAAACCCTCTAAACCTGAAGTACCCGAAAGGCAAGATGCCCCTGCCCCGTCTGTGGTATCGATACCGAAACCCCCGGGGCTTCCTGATCCGCCGCTGCGCTTTGGCTCTGCCAAACCGGCCTTCTCAAAACCCGGAAAACCGATCGAGAGTACCACTAAATCACAGTTCGGAAGCGCTTTCGGATTGCGCCCGGGGGCGACAGATCCGGCTGCCGAACGCAAAACTGCACCCGCAGGACCGAACATGGATGAGTTCGACGACAACTTGTCCACATTCTTGTGGGAGAAATACATCAAAGGCGGAAAACTTGCCATGTCTCAGCGTAACTACGTTGAAGCGGAGCGCATGTTTTCGGTGGCACTTGAGAAAGCAAACGCCTTCCAGGATGAGCGCTTGTGGAAAACGTTGGCGCATTTGGGGCGCGCGCACCAGGTTCAGAAAAGGCATGTTCGCGCGGAGAGTTGCTTTATCCAAGCACAAACGTTGTGTGAAAAACGTTTGGGACCTGAACACGCAGATAACATTGATTATCTGAAGCACCTCGGAGAATTGTACTTGGAGCAGGAAAATACTGCGCTTGCCGAGCCGTGCCTTTCGCGAGTGTTGCACCTTATGAGCAAATCAGGCAGACCTGACCACGAGCAACAGGAAGTTCAAGAGCTGTTGAAAAAGTGCAATGCAAAAATCGGCTAGTTTTCTAAACTCGCGTCCGTTAGACCAGCATTGGTGCTTTTAGCGACAGTACTTCGTCGAGTCCGTTGCGGCGAATCACTCTGCTGTACCAGCGAGCACTATCTTTTGGTGTTCGTTCCTGTGTTCCGTAGTCTACGTGCACCAGACCGAAACGCTTACTGTATCCGTAGGCCCACTCAAAGTTGTCCAGTAGTGACCAGCAGAAGTAGCCGCGAAGGTCGACTCCGTTTTGAATCGCTTCGTGCGCTGCCAACAAATGATCTCTGATGTAGTGAATGCGCTGTGCATCGTGAATTCTGCCGTCGTTGGTTTTCTCATCTTTGTAAGCGGCACCATTCTCAGTGATGTACAGCGGCGGTAATTTGTACTCGCGATTGATTCGTTCCAGCAATTGTCGCAAGGAATCGGCATGGACTTCCCAGCCCATATCCGTGTAGCAGGCGCCGGGGATCTCCTCCAACCTTCCCTTCTCGGCGCTGACGACTGCGCGGAAGTAATAGTTCACGCCCAGGAAATCCAGCTGCTGCGATATCAGCGCCATGTCTCCTGGCTCTACCTGCGGTGCGAACGAGCCCAATGCGTTCCATATGTCCGTGGGGTAAACCGCTTTCAATATTGGATCTAACTGCCAGCCCGAATCCTTGTGCCAGCCGTACTCGGCTGCTGCTGCATCTTGCGCGGAATTTGAGGCTGCTTCGGTGGGAAAGAGGATCAGGACAATGCCGCACTGAATATCCGAGTGTGCTTCTCGCATTGCACGCAAAGCGAGCCCGTGCGCGACAAAGAGATTGTGGAACACCTGATAGCACTGCTTCTCATCTTTCACTCCGGGAGCCATTTCGCCGGTGCGATAGCCGAGGTGTGCCACTACCCATGGTTCGTTGATAGTGGTCCAGTTCTTTACTCTATCTCCATATCGTTTAACCATTGCTGCTGCGTAGTCGGCAAAATATTTACCGACGTCTCGATTGAGCCAACCGCCCATGTCTTGCAGCGCTTGTGGCATATCCCAGTGGTAGAGCGTAATAAACGGTTCGATTCCAGACTCTAAGAGTTCATCAATCAACCGATCGTAGAATTCAATGCCTTTCTTGTTGAGCACCCCCCGGCCGCTGGGCATTACTCTTGACCAGGAAATGGAGAAGCGATAATTGCGAATGCCCAGTTCGCGCATCAGCTCAACATCCTCACCGACGCGATGATAGTGGTCGCACGCGACATCGCCGGTGTCGCCGTTTGCTATTTTTCCCGGGGTGTGGCTAAATCGATCCCAGATGGATTCGCCCTTCCCATCTTCATTCCAGGCACCTTCAATCTGGTAGGCAGCTGTTGCCGCGCCCCAGCGAAAATTTAGCGGAAAAATGAATTTGGAAGAACTGCTCATCGTTACCTCGAAAGCTCAGCGCGGCCAGGCTAAACTTTACGAGAACTGACATCTTTGATCCAGTTTCCGCAGCTTTTCTTTAACGGCAGTCGGGCAAGGTTAGTCGCGTTAAATCACTTCAAGTCGCCGTAAGCGCTGCAACTCTTGGCGGTCTTCATCCGAGAGGCAGCCGGACTGTTCGCGTCCCACAAGCAGTGCCACATCGTCATAGGTGTCGACCCCACAGGATCTTCCGAGTTCGATCATCTCTTGATCCGGGAGTTGATGAGTTTGGGTACCGGGACGATTCGCTGACATGGCAAGCTCTCCAGTTAAGGTTCACATTGCCTGTATGCCACGAAAAACTGATGCTTACTCCCTTGACATGGGGGGCGGACTCTGTGGTACTTTCGGCGGTCGAGTGTTTCGTCGATACTACGTTGCAGATCGGTGGCGGCTGTTGCTGCCGACAGCGGACTGGTGATTTCCAGGTTTCCCCTGAAACCGAGCGCGCGGTCTTGCAGAAGGAAAATGTCCGCCATTTGTTTAACGGTGAAACCGGCTTCCTTATAACAAACAATATATCCGTCTTCCAACGGGTAGGCGAACAGGAGCTTGCGTTCCGGCAGTCCGTTGGCGCAACAGCCTTCCTGCCAAGGCTCATGGCTCTCGGCAAAGAGTCGCCACAGTTGGGAGTAGCCCCTCTTTGCATAGCATCCGCGCAAATTGTCCGGCCATTTATCGAGCGTTGTGAGTAATGGTCCGTGCTTGCGTGCCAGCTTCGCTCTGAGTGACACCAACACCTCGTTCTTTGCACTGGAGAGGCTTACCCCATTTTTAGGGACGGCGCCGGAAAAGTTCGGGCAGACAAGACTAACGGACGCGACCAGTGTCGCGATAATCAGACCCTTTCCCGGGCGCGAAGCACATTTTGCGTAGGCCAAGGTATCCGCTTCCTGTCCTGCTGTTCTCGGAGCTGCGAGCTGCCACCTGTCAAGCTTAACCCCTTTCTTCCGCATTTTCGCTGGTGTGAAGACACATAAAATGCCGGGCACGTAAAAGGATTCCAATCCGGTGGTGGCGGATGTGGTGGCGGGAAGGCGTCATTCGGTCGCTCTTCGGATCTGAGACTTTCATCCTTGTCGGCTGCTTGAAATCCGCCGAGTGCAGAACGAGCAATAGCTTTTTTATCCTTCAGGCGACTATCTCAACCTGCCTCTATAATGAACAACTATGTTTCCTCTGGAGGACTTTTGGCATGAGAGCTGCATACAGGCTGGTGTTAGGCGTTGGTGTCGCTACCACGGTCTCTCTCTGCGCCCTTTCGCACTCGGCAACAGCGGCGGATTCAGCGCCAGATAATGCCGCGAAGGATGTCCCCGTGACCGCCGCTGCCGTTGAATCCGCAGACGCGCCCCCGACGGCTCCGGCAGTCAAGAGGGTTGGTCCGTGGGAAGAAGTCAATGAGAGAATGAGCCGCATCGAACGGCGAATTGTCGAAGCCGTGTCTGCTGGTCGCTTGCCATCGACGGAAGCCAAGAATCTCCGCAACGAGCTGGATCGCATTGCGGAAATGCAAGCTGTTTTTCGCGCACTGCCTGTTACGACTGCAAACTGGCACAATCAGGCTCTCAACTATGAGTTGGATCAGCTTACTGAGGGGTTGGAGCGCTCCATGCACGATCGCGATATCGTGCCGGCCGATTTGGAGTTCTTGAAAGACGACACGCTGCGCCGAATCGATAGTGCTGCGCGGCAAGGGCGGTTGACTACCAATGAAGTTGTCACTCTAAAGCAAGAGCTTAACCGCATTACCGCGCTTGAGCACATGCTTTTGAAGCAACAGGGCAAACTTACTTACACCGATAAACTGATGTTGGCAATCGATCTCGATCACCTTAGCGCTTCGTTGCGCAGGCAAATGGCCGAGCGCACAATTAAACCTTTTGATGTGAATGAAGCCATTGCTGCAGTTGAAAAAAGGACGGAAGACGCAGTCAAATCAGCCACCATTGCCGGTGACGTCGCTGCCGCCATTAGAGGTCAGCTGGCGGAGATTAAAGCCAACGCGGCCAAGAATGGAGACGCAAGCAAGTCGAACGACAGCAAGAACACCATCGCCTTGGGGCTGTGGATCGAGAGCGTTTCCAATCGGCTCGACGAACAGATTCAGCGAGCCAAGAAGATGGTGCCGGATTTTGAAGAGCGTTCCCGGATAGATGATGCGCTTATTGCGACTGCTCTAGTTGACGGACGACTCAACCCGATGGAGGCACTTGAACTCAAGGAAGATCTTGAGTTCATACGGGCGGAATACGCCAAGCTGAAGGCTGCCGGCGCGCCGAAAGGCGAGGAAGAGTTTGCCTTTCAACTTTCACTGGCACGCTTGGAAGGTCTTATTGATCGGCAATTGCATGGACCCAGCATGATGTGGTCTGGAATTCCCGCGTTTCACGCGCACCTGGATACTCGAATAAAGGAAGCTCTAGCTGCAGGGCGCTTAACTGCTGACGAGGCGAAGGTTCTCGACTCCGATTCTGACTTTCTTGCTGCCAAAATGCGCGCTCTTGGTGGTTTGCCCCGCATCAGGGAAACCGCCACTGCGCTAGACCTGGCCATCGGTCTCCAGCAACTGTCGGCGAAGGTCGACAAAACAATGAAGGACAGAAGCATGGTGGCCGCCGATATTGATTCTCTGCACAGTGCAATCGACCAGCGAATAGGCGACGCGCTGATCACGGGCAAGCTCAATTTGGACGAAGGCAGATCGATGTCCGAGCAGCTGTCGCAGGTGGAAACGCTTCGAGATCATTACAAGAACAGTGATGCTGAGTTGACTCCGCGTGAAAAGTGGCAGATTGCGTACGAATTGCAGGAAACCGCTTCTGATCTGGAAGAACTGGTTCATGACCACCCGGCTTTGTTTCCCGGTTTGGAAGTCCGTCGAGCGCAGATAGACGAGATGGTGACAGAGGGGCTTTCGTCCGGACGGTTTACGCTTGCTGAGGCTGAATCGGTTCGTTCCCTGATTGCGTTGAATCAGGACAGTGAGAAAGCTCTGCGTGGTTCCGGCCCCGGGTTTACAGCGCAGCAGGCGGTGGCGTTGGTAATGGGCTTGGAAAGGCAGCACGCTCGATTAGAGCGTCAGTTGCGTGAACGGCAGATTCCGACATCGGATTTGGTGGCAAAGCAAGGACAGGTCGAACGGAAAATTGCTCACTTCTTCTCTCTTGGATATCTCACACCTTCTGAAGCAGAGACACTGCGATCGCAATACAACTCGGTGGTCACCTCATTGCGTCATATGCGTGGTGCCGGTGGCGGGCTGAGCTACGGCGAGCGGTTGGCATTTCTCTACGGTCTGGAGCGACTTAGCGCAACTGTTGAACGCAGTGCTCGCACCGTTCCTCTGCCGCTTCCTAATGTCGCTGTTGCGCACAAGGAACTTGAGACTAAAATTGGCACGGCACTGGCTTCCGGCAGACTTCCGGTGCAGGAAGCAATGGATTTGAAGGGGCTGGTGGACGAACTAAGCCTCACGACATCGCGCGCTCGAGCGAGCGGCGGTGGTTTAAGCTATCCTGAAGCCCTTGTTGCGGTGGTTGACGTGCAGCGATTGGGACGACGCTTGCAGCAGAGAATAGCAGCGGTAAAACAGCCGTTGCCCGACATTGATGCCAGGCAAACGGACCTCGAAAAGAGAATTCAGAGTGCGAAAGCAAGCGGCAAGATCAACGCCGATCAGTCAACCTGGCTGCGCGGTGAATTGGATCGAATCGCCGAAGGTGAAGTTGCATACAGAATGTCGGAGGAATCGCTGAACTTCATGGAAGCGATCAACCTGGTTCAGGAGCTGGACCGGGTAAACAAAAGGCTGGAGCAGCTTGTTCGTATGAACACCGAGAAACCGAAAACTACTGCAAATCAGAAAACCAACTCCAAGACAAAGAAGAATCTCTGACAGAGCGCGGCTGATCTATTACATGCTGCGGCTGTCGATGCTTGCAGCGTCTGCCTTCATGGTGGCTGCTGCTTTGGTTACTTTTGTACTGTTGACCATCGTAAGTAGCTAGTAGAAACTTTGCATACGAAAGATGGTGGCAATCGCTGTGACGCGCGGTAAGAAAATTAAAAGAGATCCGTTCCTTGTTGCAGTTTGCGAGGCGGTTCATGCGCGTCGCGCGCTCCTCGGAATTTCCCAAGAGGAATTGGCTGAGCGCTCCGGTCTGCATAGGACATACATAAGCGATATCGAACGTGGTGCGCGTAATCCTACTCTCAAAACGCTTAGCCGGCTTGCGGTGGCTCTTGAGATGTCCGCGTCTCAACTGGTTCTGTTAGCTGAAGCTCAGCACCCGTCGCTGATTCCGGAGCCGGATGTTACTGCGCCGATCTCAGATAGTGGTTTGTCGTCCCGTTCCGATGTTCCGGAACAGGCTCCACCGCTGTTTAGTAACTGACGCTGGATTTAACCTCAGTCTAATTGACTTGCTTGACGCGACCTTGCCAGTGCTTCTCTCGTAAGCCTTTCTTGTATATCTTTCCTGAACCCGTCTTAGGCAGTTCGGTGTGAAACTCCACCGCGCGTGGTGCTTTGTAGCGGGCTAGTCTCTCACGAATGAATTCTATGATTTCATTTTCTGTTGTCGACTCGTAACCTGCGCGTTTTACTACCGCTGCTTGAACTGCTTCGCCCCACCGTTCGTCCGGCACCCCGAAAACAGCGCACTCCTTGACGCTCGGGTGTTCATACAAGACATACTCTACTTCGGTGGAAAAGACATTTTCGCCACCACTTATGATCATGTCTTTCTTGCGATCGACAATGTTGATGTAGCCATGTTGATCCAAGACCGCTAAATCACCTGTGTGAATCCAGCCGTCTCTAATTGTGTCGGCTGTTGCTTGTGGTTGCTTCCAATAGCCTCTGGTGATGGTTGGACCGCGCGCGATTATTTCGCCTACATCGACTCCGTTGCGGACGACGTCGCTGCCGTCAGCGCGTACAACTCTCACCTCCGCGCCAATATAGGGACGTCCTGTTTTGCTTCGTATTTCGATTTGCTCCTGTTCGCCCAGGTGCATGTGCTCGTGTTTTGGCAGGCTCAGCGTGAGAAAGGGGCTGGTCTCCGTCATTCCGTAAAGCTGAACGTACTCGCATCCGAAAGTCGAAATGGTTTTCTTCACCACTTCCGGTGCAATGGGGGAGCCGCCCGTCAGGATGAGGCGCAGAGATTTGTAGCAAAATTCCTCGACACGCGGGTCATGTAGCAATGCATTGAGCATGGTGGGAACGAGAACTGTTACGGTTACCTTCTCCTCCTGGACAGCCTGAAGCACTTCTGCCGCGTGAAACTGCGAAATGAAGACGTGTTTCGCCCCTACCCAGGTCATCGCAAAAATAGACCAGGCATCTGCCAAAT
The DNA here is from genome assembly GCA_019752635.1 of Candidatus Obscuribacterales bacterium. Taxonomy (GTDB): domain Bacteria; phylum Cyanobacteriota; class Vampirovibrionia; order Obscuribacterales; family Obscuribacteraceae; genus JAKFUT01. The sequence continues at coordinate 12,734 of JAIELX010000056.1, forward strand.
GGAATAGAGGCGCGGCATGGATCCAGGTATCGGCATCGGAAAGTCGCAGCTCGGAGATTGCTCCGATGGCATTGAAGGCGACATTGCCATGACTGAGCATTACCCCCTTTGGTCGCCCCGTTGTGCCACTGGTGTAGTAAAGATGAGCGAGGTCATCCGGTTGAATCCAGGGAAGGTCGATTGGAAATTCGCCGTTTCCTTCGTTTGCAAGTTGTTCGTAGTCAATGTCGTTGGCTCTGCGGTCTTCCTGCCGGGCACTTTCCAGCCAGACCACATGTCTCAAGTTGTTTTTGCCTTCCAGCAATTCCCTCGCGCATGCAGTCAGTGCGCCATGCACTAGCAGGACTTCTGCGTCTGCATCTGCAAGAATATCGGCGATTTCCACCACGCTTAGGCGATAATTTAGTGGCACCAGAATGATGCCCGCGATCGCACAGGCGTAATACATTTCCATATACTCATGACAGTTGACGCTGAGAATTGCCGCTACGGAGCCCTTTTTCAAGCCGCACTTCTTGCGCAACATCTTCGTCAAATTGGCGATTCGTTGACCGACTTGCCGATAGGTGAAGCGTTTATGATGATCAACTACCGCTTCCCTGTCGGGCCATAGGGAGAGCGCCTTGCTCAGGGAAAGCCAGAGATTCATGATCTTGATATCCTTCGGTAGTTGGAGTTGTCGGAATTAGGCTGCTATTGTAATGGCATGCGGATGCTAATTCTTTCAACGGGGCTAAGATCTCTGCGGTTTCAAGCGCTTATATGCAGCTTATCTCTTTTGGCGGGCGCGTGCTCGTTGGCTCCTGCTGCGGCTAAATTCGCCACGCGGGCGACCAGGCAGGTGCCGATAGTACGGTTGCTAAAGAATTTAGAGTACAAGAGGAACGACTTGGGAATGAGCGCCACGGACAAGGCGCTGGTGGACTTTCATATCGGGCGTTTACATGCCATGGCATATGCGCTGAAGGTAGAGCAGGCGGCCACTGACGCTCAGGCTTATCCAAACTCGCGTTTCGAGCTGCCTGATTTCGGCGACGAGCCGGATCATTTGCAATTTGAAGTTATTGCAACAAAAGACCCTAAGAAACGGGCTGCGGCGATGGCTCATTTGAAATTGGCGATCGAGCACCTGCAGAAGGCGGCGCAGGCTGATCCTCAGTTTCTGCCGGCACAGTTAGGGTTGGCATGGTGCTTAGATCAAAGCGGTCAACGCGACAAAGCTCTGCCTGAATATCGAAAAGTTTTCAAACTGGCTTATGAATCGGAACGCACCGCCCCCGGAGGCATGGTGAATTGGTCCATGGCGGTGGAAACAGCAGAGTACTTGACTGCAATCCTTGATCCGGTGAAGAGTTCCAGGGAACTGAGCGACATTAAAGCGAAGACCGCCGAGCTTGAGAAGCTGCCCCGGTATGTAACGCCTGTTGTAATTCCCTTGCGCGATGATCTCACCATTGATCAGGTGCTTGTTGATCAACGTGTGCAGTTTGATTTGGACGGACGAGGCAAGCACCTCTACCGCAATTGGATCTCGCCGGACTCCGGCTGGTTGGTGTTCGACACCGACCAGCAGGGACAAATTGATTCCGGGTTGCAACTTATTGGTAGCGTTAGTTTTTGGCTTTTCTGGCGCAACGGCTACGAAGTGCTGGCTGCGTTGGATAATGACCGGGATGGCTGGCTCGAAGGTGATGAGCTTGAGCATTTGGCTATCTGGCAGGATGCCAATGCCAATGGCTTGAGCGAACCCGGTGAAGTGAAAGGGCTGGATCATTGGGGCATCGAAGCTTTGTCTACAACAGGGCGGCATCATTGTGCAAATGTGCTTGTGAGTTCTGAAGGGGTTCGACTAACCTCCGGTCGGACTCGCCCCTCCTGGGATGTAACACTGCAGCGCTAGCTCAGTCGATCGCCTTCGACGGGAATCGCTTCCGGCTGTGGCTCAAGTTTCAGCTTCTCTCCGTCTGTTTCCGCCGTGATAGTTGTTTGTTCCGGTTCGTTTTGCTTTAGTCCTTGCACCGCCTGTGGTGAGCCATATTTTGCGGTCCAGTCCACAGTGCTCAATTTCTTACAGATACGCGACACGCAAATGAAACAGACAAGGAACGCCAACGCGTGTCCGGCGGAGAAAAGAAGGAAGTTTGTGTAAGAGCCCCAAGCGTTGACCGTTTGCAGCATTCCCGGTGCAATCAGTGCCGACGCCACTATGTAGCGGGACAACACGCTCTTCTCTAAGCCGTTTTGGACACCAAATTTTGACAGCGTTCCAAAGATTCTGAAGGCAACCAAAGTGGTGTACAGTCCTGCTGCACAGTACGAACCAATGATGACACCAGTGATCAATAATAAACCACCGGACTTCATGAAGACCTGATAGTTGTCCGGACCGGATTGAGAGATTAAGAACAGCATGTGTGCGATTGGCGCGAGCACCAGTCCGGCGAGGTAGAACGCCGGCGACCCTGCGAAGAGGGTCGAAACTGCCGCCTGGATGGGACCAATGGGGTATGTGCCTTTTGAAACTTTCTTAAGTACCGCATGCAGTTTGAACAAGACGTATAACCAATAAATGAATACTGGTATGGTGAGCAGTTCCGGATAAAAATTGTAGAACAGGTCACCGGTCTCAATAATGACTGCCACTGCAAGATTGGCGACCAGCGCGATGACGGCCAGAACAATACCCGGCCACGCAAGGGGCCAGCCCGGTCCGGGGTAAGCTTTTGTTGGTTCGCCGTTCGAAACTGCCGACTGTGGTAACTTTTCGCCTTCCAAGAATGACTCCTTGCTGTTTGAGGCTAACATATCACATCGGCTTATTCGGGTGAAGATGTTGACGTCACGGCGTGTCTTCCATTCGCTGCACCAATTCACGCATTGCGATCTTCATTCTGTCGCTGGCTAGATACCCGCGTTCGCCGTGTCCCGGCAAGATCCATTCGAAACTATAGTTGAGTAAGGTTCGCATCGACTCCGTTTGCGCTTCCCGGGAGTACCGGCAGAAGTCTCTAAAGGCATCCGGTCGGCGTGTTTGTCTGTTGAAGTACAGGTGGTCTCCTGTAAATAGAAAGCGGTTCTTGTAGAGCCCTACTATGTGCCCGGCTGTGTGCCCCGGCTGAGAAATAACTGTGAAGTCATCAATATCGAATGGTTCGTCGTCTTCCATAATGATCTCGCAGTCGGGCATCGCCTCAATGTCGCGGCGGTGGATGATTCTTCGGGCGTTGAAGTGTTTTGCGTATCGGTCTGCGTCGGCAACGTCGTCTTGATGAGTGAGGAGGATGTGGGACAAGCCTCCTTTCGACTCAAAGCTTTTCACCAGCTTTTCTGTGTAACGAGGTGAGTCCACTAGCCAGTTTCCGCGAGTATCCTCGACGAAGTAGATAACGTCCTATAAGGTTTATACCCGAAAAGCGCTTGAGATGCTCAGCAATCCGGTTTCGGCGATCGTAGACTGCGTTGCGCGCTGCTTTGCAGTGTGCATCAAATACGGTGACTTCTCCGAAGCAAGGTATTAACAGACTTGTTATGGTGATTCGGCGTTCCTTCATCGCTTCGGTCCGGGGACTAACAGACTTGTTGTGGATGTCGCTCTAAAATAGGGCGTTCTAATCGCGCGAAATTTTCGGGAACATTTGTTGAAAACTGCCGTCGCGCGAAGCTCTACATGCTTTTCCTAATTGTGTATGTGGTTACCTTGTGTGTTGTGATCCATAGAGTCAATTGCATGATAGGTATTGGATCAGCTCAATAGCTTGGAGTCAGGAGGTACCCTTCGATGTTTGAACACAAGACCCTTAACTGTCGCGATTGCCAAAAAGATTTTATTTTCACCGCAGGAGAACAAGAATTTTTTGCGACTAAAGGACTAAGCAACACACCAAAGAGATGTCCAAACTGCAGATTAATGTCTAGAGTCCATCGTTCCGGTAAAGCAGCCGATACGGTTTCTCAAGTCACATGCGCAGACTGCAACGCCGTAACTCTGGTTCCATTCCGCCCGAAAGGCACGAAGCCGGTTTACTGCAACGCCTGTATGAAGGCTAAGCAATTGGATGAAGCCAAAGAATTGGCCTCGATCTAATCCCGAAGACACTCACCACGCTTTCTTTCCCGTTTTTCTTGATTTCGTCTTTGAAGTCTTGGTGCTGGCTCCTGTAGCGGCCAAGAACTAACAAAGTTTCAAACACGGACGACAAGTTTGCTCAACTTCCGGCTCCTGGAGAGGTCGTTGTGCGGTTAGAAGAAGATTTTTCCCGAGTTCGCCTTTTGGCGGGCTCGTTTTTTTACTTGAGTTGTTTATCCAGCTCATCGGCCTCGGCGTTTCGATCTCTGTCGCGGAGCATCGCGGCGAAGTTTTGGACCGCGGAATTCAGAAGTTGAGGCTGCGCCAGCAGTTTTCGGATTTTTAGCGCCTCTGTGTAGTAATGCTCCGCATTTGTGAAGTCTTTTGCCTGATCGCATTGGAGTGCCAGACCGGCGTAGCAAAGTCCGACATTCACCCTGGCCGATTCCATGTCCGGTCGAGCTTTGAGCACTCGCAGAAAGGCCTCCATGGCTTTGGCGTAGTTTTTCGCTTCCAACTCCGCCACTCCTGTATCGTGATCAGCGGTGACGTTGTTTGCGAACAGGTCGGCTGCGTAGACTTTGCGGACGGTATTGATATCGCGAGGTGTGAGTCCATGATTACGGTGCCCGGCATTAGCGGAAAAGAACATCACGTCATTCGGATTGGGGCTGTGTCCCTGCAACCCGATGGCGTGTCCAATCTCGTGCAGGGCCGTGAATTGCATCAGTGGATCGTTCATACCGCCGGTGCCCAAAAGAAGGCGGATGTTTGCCTTGATCAGAGCACCGGACAATGAGGATAGTTTCGTGTCGCCTTTCTTGATGGTGCTTTTGAGCACTTTGGGATCGTCCACCCAGGTGCATGTGATCAGGGCGTTTGGAGCGGAATCGACGAACTGAAAAGTTACGCGATCCTCCGAGGCTGCTTGCCACTTAGCAAAGGCATCCTTCAGGAGTGCGCGAAACTGGGGCTGGTAGCCATGTTTGCCCGTGCCGTCGGCAATGAACACTCGTACCGGCATTTGGTCTGGTTGCCACCGTATGCGGTGTCCAAGGATTGCTTCGTTGTAGTAATCTGTTACAGTTGCAGTCTCTGGACCCTGTGAATTCTCCCGAGCCTTGCTGGCATTCGATTGTTCGCGTTGCAACGCCCCAACGGTTTCAATTATCTTGGTGCGGTATTTGCTGTTGGGGAATTTCTGCAGGAAGACCGTGTATGTTTTTTCAGCGTCGGCAGACTGCCCGGCTGATGCTTGCGCGCCAGCAAGATTAATCCACGCTTCTTCCAGGTGCCCGCCTTGACCGGAAACTGCATGCCGCAAGCTCTTGATCGCTTCCGGCAGTCGCCCCTGGCGCACCAACAGATTACCCAGGTTTATCTCCGCTTCTGCCAGAGTCGGATCGAGCGCCAGGGCCTGCTCTAATCTAGTAATCGCTTCGGCAACTCGATTGTTCCTCACCAGGAGCTGCGCGTCCTTGGCGATTATCAGCGCGCGATATTGTTCTTTGGATATGGTTTTGCCTCGATAGCTGTAAACCATTTGGTCTTCCGCTCTCACTGCGGACACAGCAAGCAGCAGTATCATTAGAGTGAGATAAAAACGAGGCAAGGTCGCAATTCCTTCTTTAACTGCTGATCTTCTTTAATACCAAAATTTGGTTTTCTTTGCCCAGCTGCTTGATGGATACTTGCGGTGAAGCAATTGGTAGCATCGCTTGGAGAGCTCGGACGTTTGCCCTGTTGTGGTGCCGTACCTGGTGCTCTTCACAGCCAGGTGCAGCAACTCTGGAATTCTTGAATCGCCGGGCAGGTCTCTTGCCGCGGCAAGTGCAAGTGAGCAGAGATAATCCGGCGCGGGACCGACCGCTGTCAAAGCTTTGTTCTCTTTCGCGGCAGCTTGGCGTTGTACCGGAGTGAGGCAGTCCTCCAGGCTTGACAACAGCGCCTTTAACGGCGCATTTTCCTTCTCAGCACCGTATTCATCTTTCTGAGGCCACCAGTTGTTCTGATAGTCGTCAATCTTATCTACCGGTGTATTGCGTCCGTAATCAGGATAGATGTATGGCGACATTCCCGGATTTCTCAGCATGAGATATGCCATTGCCAATTTTCGCTCTGCGGGCGTTTTTGCGGACAGCCAGCTGTTTACTGTCGCGCTCATCGATGGTGTGGCTTTGGCTAGTGCCGGCGCTGTTGATAGAGCTACGGCGGAGTTGTTCAACAGGATTGCACGCACCCAAACACTTCGGAGCAACTCGATTCTAAGGGCTGGCGGCAATCGCGGGTCTTTCAACAACTCTTGCAGTTGCGCAATCGCGGTTCCATAATTGAACAGGTACAGGGCATCCGGCTCATACGCCAGTCGCAGTGCGGGATACTTCGAAAGCTTTTCAAACTTGAAGAAGTCTTCGGGAGGGAGTTCGCCACTCATGGAGTCAACCACTCCGGCCGGTGCCAGCAGCGCTACTTTGGCGAATTCTGCAAAGTTTGAACAGACCCGCAATCTCAGGTTTGTGAGGTCGTTGAACGATGACGGTGGAAGATTCGGTGTTCTTAGCAACTTATCTAACTTTGCACGAGCTGCTGTCTTCTTTCCCGTCTCAATCAAGATTCGTGCTACCTGCCGGTTTACTGAAAGGTATGCGGGAGAGCTTTTCGCTATTTTGGATGCTGCGCTGACCAGAGTTTGTGCTTGCGGCGATTTCGCGTCTGCTTTTATTAACGCCGCGATTAGCCACTGGGGCTGCTTACTGCTGTTCCATTTATTGAAAGACTCATTGACTGCATTGGCTCCCTCACCTCTCATAACTGCTATCCAATTCGTCATATCATCTGAACGTATCGATAGCGGTAGCTTGTCGAATTGTTTCTGGAGGACGTTTTTATCGGAGTAGTCGCAGTCGTTGTCACCGGCGACGGTGTCAAATGCAGAAGTGTAGTAGTAGAGGGTGTTTCCGAAGGTGCCACCGAGAGTAGTGCTAGATAAGGTTTTGCCAAGTTCGGGTAGCCAGGAAACCGGGTTCAGCTGCAGCTTTAAGTAATTGTTCGTAAGCGGTGCGGCTGATTTGACCACTGTTGATTGAGTCGTGCCGACCAATTGACTTAATTTGCTCGAGGCCTCCTTTAGCAGGTCTTTGTTGATTTCATCGCTCAGTGTGGCTTTACGAATCATCGTTCTGACGGACAGGTACGGCGCTAGATCCTTGAAAGGTGATCTGGTATCGCTCGCGATGGCGTTAAATTGTTCGATTGCCTTGTCGAACCTATCGCCGTAGAAGTTGGCAGAAGCTATTTGATAGTTGCGATAAGCACGCAATAGTGCAGGAGAGCTGACCGGCAGTGCGTTCGGGATGATCGCTTTTTTGTCGTAACTAAATGGACAATTGCAAAAAACTTCGTTCTGCGCTCTTGTCCATTCTTTAAGTTCGCGACTTTGGTCGCCGAACTTTTTACCAATATCGTGCAAGTTTTTTACTGCGAACTTGAATGAATCCGCCGAACAGTTCTGGTAGTTAAGGTAGTGAGAGTTAAGTGCGTAGTCGCTGTAAGGAAGCGTTTTTTGCGCATCGAGTCCGAGCACCCTCTTCTGTTCTTCGATCCAGGACTTCAAAGCACCAATCAGTTCCGGATCGTCTTCTCCCAGTCTTAAGTGCCAGAGCGCTACGACAGCCTTTTGTTCAACTTGGGACAGCGGTTTTCCTGTTAGGTAGCGATAGGCCACAACATAATACGAGCGGGCCATTCCGTGGTCGATGATGCCCAAATCGCCCGCAGCAAACTTGCTAAGCGGAAGATCCGGGTGGACGCCATAAGAGAAGGTTAAAACGGGATACGAAGGACCGCATGCTGCGACTTTAAGCGCAGGAGCGCCAAGTAGTATCAACAGGGAAAGAACAGCGGCCCGAGACCACCGGGGGTTTCTTGTCATCCTTGCGATTCCGATGTATGCCAGAGTGGAACAGCGCTAAGGATATTACATTCCCTGCTCACTTGTCGTTAGTTGGAGCTGGTCGCTTTGCGGCCCGTGGTAGTAGTAGTAGTCTTGGCTGCTCGGAATTGCCATGGCGGTTCGGGTTGCGGTGCAGACCATAGGCCTCTGCCTTCAATGCGCGCATTGCTTTCCAACGCGCTGCGATGCACATTTCGCGAGTATTTTTTGTACCACCACGCGTAGCCGTTTTCCAAAATCAAATCGTTAAGATTGCGGCCATCGGGTAACGTTACTTCAGCAACGCACCGGCCGTAGCGATCTCTTGATTCGACATCTATTTGAATTGTCTTTCCGAATACAAGGTCCGATGTGTATTGCTTTGCCTTATTGCCGAACGCTTGCTTCTTTTCCGGGCTGTCAATGCCACTGAGGCGAACTTTGCGTTCTTTGCCGGCGTGAAGCACGGTGATGGTATCACCGTCGGCGATACCGACTACCTGCCCTTCGAAGTGCTCTTGCGTGGCGGACTGAGCCTGCAAGTTCAGACCGAAAGCTAACCCGGCGATGACACTGCAAAATAAGGTCAGCCGCACCACCATCTAAGTTCCCCGTTGCTCTGCTCACTGCTTTGTTCCACGAACAGTCGAGTTTTAGTCACGTCCGCGGTACTGCTCCAACGGAAGTCAAATCCCGCAGTCGGGGGAGGAGGCGACTTTCTGATCTCCCATATGCAATCGTAGGTTGGTCTCCAATCCAATTGTGCCGGGAAGGATCGGATTTCTTCGCTCGGCATCGAGCGATACCACTTTTGGTGACTGTTTTGAGCGTCGGAGAATGTGTGCAATTTCTCAAGAAAGCCGCTTTCTGTCTACATGCATCGCTTGAGAGGTTCATTCCGTCCAGATTTTATCTTTGTGCTGAAAGGAGATGGACACAAACGTTCCGGCTGCGCGTCTTGAAAGTGAGTCCAGCACGCGGAGCTTTAATGATTATCTGCTGTTGAACCGGGGAATTTTACGAAGTGGAAGTGCATAATTCTGTAGTTCCATTGTAAGATTAGACCGCTATAATTCTGGCATGGGTGAACGCCGTCAAGGCATTCTAGAAAGCGAAAGGTATCCCACCATGAAAGGTAACCAAGAGACGGAGCGACTCACGCAGATTGCCGTTCCGCAACTCCCAAAAGATACGCCGGTAGCACTTCCTGCAACGAAAGAATCGCAACAGGTTTGTTCTAACGGGGTTTGCAAGATCACGTGGAAGCCGGCCGTTCCGCCGCGTCGCTAGGATCGCGCTGACACACTTAGTATGGATGCGGTTGCGCATTTCGAGTTCTCGATTTCACCAAATTTGGTTCTACTGTCAGCTTCTGTCGAAGCTGCTCTTTATCAGCTACACGTTCTCTAAATCAACCTGCAAACAGCCGGCGACTTTCTGATAACTGATTGAGCTTGGGCAGGTTGCTGTAGATACCTGAAATGCTTGTTTCAGTTCTACCCCCTGCGGGGCATGAGCAAGATGGGGAATGAGTTTTAGTTCTCAATCAATGAACAAGTTTGTCATTATAGGAATTGCAATAGCTTTCGTTGCGGGCATCGCAATCACTTTCGTGGTTATGATGAATGCGCAGACCGAACGTGAGCAGCAAATTGAATCTCGCATGAGGGCGGAGCAAAAGTTGCAGACCCTCAAATCGACCAAGCAACAGAAGCTGGCTGCACAGGCCGCGCGAGCGGAAGCTGAAAGGCAAGCGCGCGAGCAAAAGGCTGCAGCTGCGTTGGCGGAAGCTGCCAAGCCTCATTATGATCCGGGGCGACTGCGCCAAGCAGCCAAGATTAAGCAGTTCGCCAATGTGACCATTCCGGACTTCAACATTGAGTGTTGGCTGAAAACCAATTGGAAAGACGGCAAAGTCAATTTTCGATTAGCAATGCTGGGGCAAAGGGAGGCTTTGAGTCAATTTCAAGGCAGCTGGCCCGAGTATCTCATTACCTGGACCGATGCTAGCGGAACCAACTTGCATTCGGTCATCGTTCCCTCTAGTTCTCTGCGTTGGGCACCACCGGGAACCAACAATGGCATCCCTACTCTGGAACTGGACAGCAGCGACGATTGTTCACTTGAGATTTACGAACGTTCCAGCAATTGGAATTTCAATTGGCAGATATAAAAACAAAGAAAGGGAAGCCATGAGACGGTACATCCATGTCATTTGTGATTACGCACCGGGGGACTTAGCCTGGGCGGAAGTGAATTCGGCCATGATGGCGCAGGTGCCGGACGACGTAGGGCTCTACTGTACCAGTGTCGGATCTTTTGACACTATCGCCACGGGGTTTGTTGTTGGTCAACTTTCGCTCACTCGGGCTGAGCTTCGCCCGGAAAATATGATTGTGTTCGCCAATTGTGCTCCTCGAAGAGATAAGAAGGAAGCGCGTTCCAACAACGCCGGTGAAGGATTGTTGATGGCACTGCTCAATAACGGCGTTCAAGTGTTGGCTGTGAACAGCGGTTATTCCATGTCGTTCATTCGCGAACACATTGCTGAGCTGTGGACCGTAGACTGCCAGGAAGAAGGATCGCAGTTTCGCTCTCGTGATTTCTTTCCTACAGCTTTGGCGCGTATGCTCAAGGATGACGCCGGATTCAAACTGACTCAGCTGAGAGCTCTTGAGGTTATTCGCGAGTATCCCGAAGAAGTAATAGCTTACATTGATTCGTTCGGCAATCTCAAAACGACCATTCGCGCAAGCAATTCGTTTATTGCTGGTTTGAAGCCGGGCGAAAGAATCAAAGTAAGAATCGGAACGGTTGCCAGAACTGCCACGGTAGCTACCGGCAGCTTCAATGTCATGGAAGGTGACCTTGCTTTTGCCCCTGGAAGTTCAGGACACGATAATCGATTCTGGGAGTTTTTCCAGCGTGGGGGCTCAGCGTCTGCCGAGTTTGGTCACCCGCATGTCGGCTCGAATATAGTTATTGAACACTGGTGAGTTCAAGCGCTGTCTGTAGTAGTGATTTGTCTGCCATGCACAATTTTTGTGCTAGGATTCAACACAGAGGCAATTTGTGTTATGACCAAAGTCGGTATCTGGCCGCGATTACTTGACACAGTACTAAGAGCAACATTGGTGTTGGCTCTTCTCTGGACTAACACTTTTCTGCATGATATGGCTGAATCAAACTGTGCTCAATGTGCCGTTGGTGCTGCCTCGCCTTCAGTCGTGCCGGTTTTTGACGGCGATGATAACTGTTTCAGTGATACCGAAAAGCACTTCCATGACGCTATGGTTCTTGCAAACAAGCCTTACGTGTCTCATAAGTTTACGTCGCTGCATTGTGTGATTGATTCGTTTTTCTGCGCGCATAACGCGGCTGACTTCTCGAAGCAGGCCCCTCGGCCTCCCCCTTTGCTGAGTTCAAAAGGGTTGCCTTTGTACTTGCTCAATCGAACCTTGCTGATCTAGGCGCAGTTTGATAGTTGTTTTGCGGTGTTTTGACCCGCATCACAACCAACTGTGCCTGTCGTTTTTTTCGCCTTGAAATGAACGCAGGGAGCTGCCGGGCTTAGTTTGAGGTATGCAATGAAACCGCAATTTCCCTTGCTTTTGCTGTGCTGCGTGTTGACCGGCGGGTGTCAGCGTGAACCTTCCGTCTTGCCTGAGCTTCCTGCAAAACGAACCGCTGGACCGGGCAATCAAACTGTTCAACTGTCGCTTGAAGCAATCAGTAGTTTTGAAATAGCCGAGGGGACGGTGGTAGAAAGACCAGACACCTCCGTCGTGAAAACAACCGGTGAAATTAAGGCTGATGACAATCGGGTGTTTCATATCAACGCCCTGTCAGGCGGACGTGTGGTAAGTGATAAGGTTCGTCTGGGTGACGTTATTCACGTCGGACAGACTCTGGCTGTTTTGCAAAATCAGGAAGTCGTTAGAATCTACGGTGATTTCCGGCATCAGTTTCATCAGAACGAGATTGATTTGGCATTGTCGCAAACGCGCGCTCGATTGGCGACAAAAAACTATGAGCGTATATCCAGCCTCTACCGGGAAAAAATTGCTTCTGAGCGAGAATTCATAAAAGCCCAAGCTGACAAAGAGCTTGAGGAAGAAACTCTTCGAGGACTGCAGAAGCATTCCAGGCATATCGTGGAAGAGGCGCGGGCCTTGCTTGCCGCCTATGGGGTCAACATAAAAGACACAAGTGCCGAACGCATAGAGAGCGTTTGTCCTGTTACTGCTCCTGCCGGTGGAGTCATTATCGAGAAGAATGTCACAGTGGGAGACGTTGTTTCCAGCGCCCAACCACTGTATGTGGTGGGCGACCTCAGTCAGGTTTGGTTAGATGTGAATGTCTACGACAAACAACTGCAGGGGATGAAGTTAGGCAGCCCGATCCAGTTCACCACCGATAGTCTTCCGGGGCGAGTAATCCATGGATCTATCACTTTTATCAAGCCGTTCACCGAGAGCTCTGCCACATTTACCGCTCGAGCCAACATAGTCAATCCGGACTTGGCTCTAAAGCCAGGCATGCGCGGGCAAGTCGAGATTATCGAATCGAATGGCGGCGCTCGGCCCTTTGTGCCGGATGCCGCTCTTCAAAAGCACCAGAACGAGTGCTTCGTTTTTGTGGTGGAATCGCCCGGGTGCTATAGGAAGCAGCCTGTGCAAACGGAGCGTGAGGTTCCCGGTGGATACCTGGTCCGGGGCGTGCTCCCGGGACAGAAGATAGTGACCGGTGGCAGCTTCACTTTGAAAGCTGAGTTGCTGAAGCAGTTGAGCGGAGGCGGGCAATGATTGAAAACTTTTTCGCCTCAATGGTAACTCATCGGTTTCCAGTGTTTTTTCTCTTTGTGCTCGCGTTGATTGGCGGGATGCACGCGTTGAGTCAGCTGCCTATTGATGCTTTTCCGGACCTGGCCAACAATCAGGTTCAGGTGTTGACCGATGCTCCGGGAATGGCTCCACTGGAGACCGAGCAGCTTGTTACCATTCCGATCGAGTCCATCATGAATGGCTTGCCTTCCGTCATGCAGGTGCGGTCAACTTCTAAGTTCGGTGTCTCTATCGTCACTGTGGTTTTTGAAGACAGCGTCAATGTTTACTTTGCACGCCAGCTGGTGTTTGAGCGCTTGCAAAGCGCCAGGGGGCGGTTGCCCAAAGGCATTGAGCCGCAGCTTGGCCCGGTGGCTACTGCCATGGGCGAAATCTATCACTATGCGTTGCAAGGAAAGTCATACAGCATTACCGAACTCAAGACACTTCAAGATTGGAGTGTCAAGTACCAGCTTCGATCGTTGACAGGTGTGGCAGAGGTTAACACTTTTGGTGGCGTGACCCAAGAGTATGTCGTTACTGTTTATCCCGCTAAGCTTACTCAGTACTCTGTGACGCTTGCTGAAGTGTTTGATGCCCTGTCTCGAAACAATGCCAACTTCGGTGCGGGCATAATTCAGCACAACGCAGAACAGTACACTGTGCGGGGGATTGGCCGAGTCAATACTACCGGCGACATCGAGAAAATCATGGTTGCTACCCGAAACGGGGTCCCTGTTCATGTAAGCGAGGTTGCGTCCGTGAGCGTGGGTGGTGCTCTGCGGTTGGGGGCGGCGACCAAAGATGGTAATGGCGAAGTTGTCACCGGCATCGTGATGATGCTGAAAGGCGAAAATTCAAGAGACGTAATCGCAAGAGTTAAGGAGCGCGTTGAGCAGATTAGAAAAACACTGCCGGCAGGTGTAACCATTACTCCGTTCTATGACCAGTCTGCGCTCGTTGAGCGCACCGTTCATACAGTTACATCGAACCTGATTGAAAGTGGCGTTCTCGTCATTGTGGTGCTTCTGGCGATGCTGGGAAATATTCGCGCAGCATTGATTGTTGCCTTAACCATTCCGATTTCGATGATGTTTTCGATCATGGGTATGAGGGCGTTGGGTATCACTGCGAACATCATGAGTTTGGGCGCAATCGACTTTGGCATGATAGTCGACGGATCAATTGTCATGGCGGAGAATTGTTTGCGAAGGTTGTCGCATGGAGGGGAAGGCGACAAGGCCAGTTTGGAGATTATTCAGGATTCTGTTCGCGAAGTTTATCGACCGATTTTGTTCGGTGTTCTCATTATCACCGTCGTATACATGCCGATTCTCTCTTTACAGGGAATGGAGTATAAGATGTTTTCGCCAATGGTTTTCACCGTGTGCTTTGCTCTTCTCGGCTCGCTGATCACCGCGCTGCTGCTGGTGCCGGTTTTGTGCCATTTGTTGCTGACGGGAAAGGTAAGGGAATGGGAGAGCCTGATCCTCAAGTTGATTAAGCCTCCGTATCAGAGACTTCTAAACTGCTGCCTGAAACACAAAGGACCGACGGTAGCATTGGCGCTAATTTCGGTGGTCTGCGCCATCGCTTACGTGCCCTGTCTAGGCACGCAGTTTGTTCCGCGTCTTGAAGAAGGCAATATCATCATAGAAACACGCAACTTGCCCAGTATCTCTTTGTCTGAAGCCTTGCGTGTCTCCACCATAATCGAAAAGACTATAGGGCACTTGCCCGAAATTGAAACAGTTGTTTGTCGCACGGGGCGTCCTGATCTAGCTACAGACCCGATGGGTGTTTATCAAACCGACGTCTATGTAATGCTGAAGCCTCGTGAGCAATGGCCGGCAAATCGCAGCAAAGAACAGATTGTCGAAGATTTGCGCAAGTTGATCGTGGCGCAAATTCCCGGTGCTACTTTCAATTTTACGCAGTTAATTGCTATGCGTGTTGATGAGCTGGTTTCCGGCGTTCGTTCCGATGTTGCCGTCAAACTATTTGGTGATGATCTCAGTGTCTTAAAAGAGCAGGCAGCAGTGGTCGGGCAGTTACTTGGGACCATTCCCGGGCAAACCGACTTGCAGGTAGAGACTATTAGCGGGAGCAATCAGCTGTTGATCACCCCTGACCGAGAACGCCTTGCTCGTTACGGGGTGGATCTTTCCAACGTGCAGGCTGCTGTTCAAACGGCGATAATCGGCACCGGCGTGTCAGAAGTTTTGGAAGGTAGAAAACGATTTGACCTGCGTGTGAAGTTTCCTGAAGGCAGCGATGTTAACCCTCTGGCTGTAGAGAATCTGCTTGTCGATGGCGCCGGCGCGAGACGGGTGCCCCTGTCTCAATTGGCAAGAATTGAAGTTAATGAAGGTGTTGACGTGATTAATCGCGAATTTGCCCAGCGACGCATTGTTGTTCAGTGCAACGTCAAGGCGCGCGACGTTGGCTCTTTTGTGAGCGAAGCGCAGGCGAAGATGAAAAAGTCGCTGAAATTGCCGGACGGCTATTATCTGCAATGGGGGGGACAATTTGAAAATCAGCAAAGAGCTCTCAATAGATTGATGGTTGTGGTCCCAATTTCCATCCTGATAATTTTCCTGTTACTTGTGGCTACATTCTCTTCAGTTAGCGACGCGTTGATAGTGTTGCTAAATGTTCCCTTTGCCCTCATTGGGGGAGTGGTGGCGCTGGCTGCAAACAACCTCTACCTGAGCGTTCCTGCGACAATAGGTTTTATAGCCTTGTTTGGCGTGGCTGTGCTGAACGGTCTTGTGCTCATTTCGTACATCAATAAACTCAAGAAAGATGGACTAGGCGTAGATGAGGCGATAACGCGAGGCTGTGAAATTCGCCTGCGACCTGTTCTGCTAACGGCGATGGTAGCCGTATTGGGCTTTATTCCGATGGCTGTGTCGACCGGCGCAGGGGCTGAGGTTCAGAAGCCACTGGCGACGGTTGTTATTGGCGGAATTGTCACATCGACGCTCTTGACGCTGCTGGTGTTGCCAGTGATTTACAGTTGGAAATGCCGCTATTTTGACGATAAAAAAGCTTTGGCGTCTGCCGTGCCTTTCGAGCCCCGCGTCTGAGCACCAGCGGCCGCTCGGCGGATTGATGTCACAACTGCTTTGTTGTCTGGCTTTCGACCTGTTGGAACTTAGCAAGGCAGGCCAAAAGGCCAATTAAGCCAAGTCCGAAGAAGCCCAGCGGTGCTAACAAAGGAGGGCTCTCCTCCTCGTTCTCTTTCATTTCGCTCGTTGCACTGTGGGGACCTGCAATCTTGCTGTCATGTTCATCTTCGACAGCCCTATCGCCCGCCTTGTGTTCGCGCTCTTCCGAAGGACCCGGTGTCGCTGCCAAAACTGAGACCACTCTGTACAGACCCTTTAGAGGATTGCCGTCGCTGTGAAACCAGAAGCCGAGAAGCCCGACTACAGTTGCTGCCCCGAATGCGAACATCAGTAGCTTCCTTCCCCCTCTTGTCCAAAACATCAGTCCGGCAGGGATCAACAGTATCATTGCCAGGCAATAAGCCAGAGGAATCCACGCTTTCCATGTCTCGTTGAGTATGGGCGTGTGCTCTACTTTTACATCAACGAGCAGCAGAAAAAATGCGCTCAGCAGGACCAAGACTAAGCTCTTATTCAAACCCGGGTTAGAAATCAGATTTCGTTTTTGCATGAATGAGTCCTACTAATTGAGGCACGCGCTTATCTACTAGGACTCGACTCTGCAGCTTAGGTTCCGTTTTCGCCCGGGAACGAGCGCTAAACTTTGAGCATGTGTTCTGCCTTCTGGTTTTCGGTGTGTTCCTGCAACGCCGAGGGCTGTGCGTCCGGATCCGAAAATGCAGTTGATGCCAGAGGATTACTGTACGCAGTTGCTGGAGCGGGTTCCAGTTCCAGCGCTGCGGCACCGACTTTTGCATTGGCTTCCCATCCCGGCTGACGGAACACTCCTTCCCAGCGCGCCATCACCACCGAAGCAAGGCAATTGCCCAGCACGTTTACGGCGGTCCGAGCCATGTCCATCAAAGTATCGACGCCCAGGATCAATGCGATGCCTGCTAACGGCAGGTTGAATGATGCAAGCGTGCCTGCCAGTATCACTAGCGATGCTCTGGGCACTGCTGCCACGCCTTTGCTGGTCAGCATCAGTGTGAGCATCATCATCACCTGCTGTTCAATCGACATCGAAACGCCGGCCGCCTGTGCCACGAATGTTGCGGCCAGTGAGAGGTATAACGTGGTTCCATCCAAGTTGAAGGTGTAGCCGACTGGCAGCACAAAGCTTACAACGTTGCGAGGAACACCGAGCTTTTCCATAGCAACCAACGCTTTGGGCAATGCGGCTTCGCTGCTGGTGGTCGAGAAAGCGAGAATAACCGGCTCTTTCACTGCGCCGATAAAATCTTTGATTGGCACGCGGGCGATCAATGCCACTGGCAGTAGTACCACTAAGGCGAAGAGGAATAGGGCCAGATAGAGGGTGCCAACGAGCTTGCCGAGGTCCAACAAGACCGTCAATCCGTGCTGACCTACTGTGGCCGCCATTGCGCCGGCTACTCCGTATGGCGCCAGCCTCATTACGTAACCGGTGTACTTGAACATTACCTCTGAAAGTGATTCGCACAGCTTCAAAACCGGCTCTGCTTTCACTGCACTGACGGCCGAAGCAAACAAGATCGAGAACACCACTATTTGAAGCACGTCTCCCCGGGCCATCGCGTCGACGACGCTGCTGGGGAACGTGTGCGTGATTATGTCTGCCAGTTGGGGTTGCTTTGCCGCAAGAGCAGCGGCGTCACCGGCTGTTGTCGTGTTCAGAGCCACGCCGGCCCCCGGTCTGCAGATATTAGCCACGAGCAGTCCGATTGCCAGAGCGAATGTTGTAACAACCTCAAAGTAGATCATCGACTTGAGACCCAGGCGTCCCACCGATTTGAGGTTCTCGTGACCGGCGATGCCCACCACCAGCGTTGCGAATACCAGCGGAGCGATAATGCTCTTCACCAAGTGCAGGAACACGTCCGCCACTACATGAAGCGACTTCCCGAATTCAGGGGCAAGCCAGCCGACTAGAATACCGACGACAAGACCGACGAAGATTTGTGCCGTTAGCCCGAAATTTCGCACCTGTTTTTCTCCGCTGTGCAACGACTCGCAGCTTGCAAGGTTAAACGATGATGCTTGCGGGCGCTAGGGGAATTTTGCGTATTTGAAGCTGAAATGGCTTGATTGGAGAATTCTTACGGAGTGACCTATTGTTTCTTGCGTCCCCAGCCTTGTTTCATTCGATAGGATTCATACTGCACAATCTGTTCCGGCCTGAGTTGGCGGCGTATTTCCAGAGACATGCGGCAGTACTGGCAGCTGATATCGCTATAAAGTTGCGAGAGGTCTGTCTGTTTCACCATGATTTGATCGGACGACAGCCCCGTAGTAATTCCCGTGAGAAACTCCTGCCGCTTCTGATTATATGTTTGGCGCAGCGGATCGATTTTAGGGCGAAATGCCTCTACAACTGCGGTAATACTGCTTCTTTGCTCGGGGGTGGCGCTCACGGTATCCAGAATTGCTTGCAAATGAGACCCGTAGGGCCGCGAAAACGGTTCTGCCGGACTCTTGGCCGTCCCGGCGGCATTCTTAGCAGGAGAAGATTTTGAGGGCGTGTCTTTGTCATCGGGATCAGCGATGCTTGCGCTGGAAGCAATCAAAGCAATGGCAATGGCAAGCGCTGTTCCTGTCCATGCAAGAACGTCGCTTCGCTTTGGGCGAAGGAGTTGCGACATGAAAACACGAGCTCCGACAAACATGGAAAATGTCCGATAGAATTATAAAATCAGCTACTTCAGATATACCCCAAAACTGAAAAACCTGCTGTACAGCCGACACCAAATTAGCCTTGTCAAGCCGGTTCGAACATGGTTAAATTTTTGATCAGCATCTTGGGACTCCAAGATTACCCGGGTTACTAATGCCACGACTGCCGCTGTTTCCCCGCTTTCATGGTCCGGAAGACGAGTCGGATAAAGACTCTCGAAGCTTCGAACGTCCAGAATTGCTGAAATTGAAGCAGCAAGAGAGCAGCACAGCGGCCAAACAAGCAACCATGAAGCTTTGGCTCGTTATATTCAACGGCTTCTGCCTCGCTTTGGTTGCCGTAGTAACCTGCTTCTGCGTCATGGTCGGCGTTCACCTGTTCAAAGTGCCCGACTTGTCCTACCTGGAAAACTACAATCCGGTTCAGACCGTGCAGATCTATGACTGCCGGGATAAGTTGATTTGCAGTGTTAGCGGAATCGAGAAGCGGACGATAGTCCCCTTTAACGCGATTTCTCCTGCTATGAAAAAGGCTTTGCTTGCAGCGGAAGATCACCGCTTTTACGAGCATCACGGTGTCAGTCCGATCGGTATCGCCCGCGCAGTACTCTCCAACGCCACTCGAGGGAAAGTGGTTGAAGGTGGTTCTACCATCACTCAGCAGTTGGTGAAGAATCTGTTCTTTGACGGGGAAAAGCGCACCATTGATCTAAAGATCGCCGAACTTATTGTCTCCATGAAACTAGAGGATCGCTTCTCCAAAGATAAGATCATGGAACTTTACCTCAACGAAGTTTACTTCGGTAACAACTCCTATGGTATTGAACAAGCGGCACGTCGATATTTTGCTAAACGTGCCGCGGATCTTACCGTTGCCGAATCGGCCTTTCTTGCGGGAATCATTCGTTCCCCGAGCGCGGGCGGAATGGTCGAGCATCGCGCCTCGTTTATGGAGAGGCAAAGAGAAGTCATTCAGAAAATGGCCGAGTACGGTTTCATTGATCAGTTCGGCGCTGATTTTGCCAAGTCGCAGCAACTGACGTTTCAGCCAGTAGTGCCGGAAGAGCGAGCCAAAGTGCAGATTCCGAAGTATCCCTACTACGTTACCACCGTCATTGCTCAAATGCAGGCGCGTTATGGCTCTGCCGCCATCGAGCGCCATGGTCTGAAAATTTTTACGAATTTGGACCCGATTGCTCAAGACACGGCAGAACGGACCCTGGCGGCAGGCGTGCGCAATGCACCTTATGGAGTAAACCAAGGTGCGCTTGTGTCGATTCGCATCGCCGACGGTGCAGTGCTTGCACTGGTTGGAGGCGTGGGCAACTATCTGGACAACCAGTGGAATTGTGCAACAAATCCGCATACCGCCGGCTCTTCGTTCAAGCCGTTCGTCTACCTTGCCGCTATCGAGCGGGGGTTGATCAACGAAAATGGTTATGTTGATGACACGCCGATGTCTGTCCGGCAGGAAGATGGTACGGAATACAAGCCTAAGAATTTCGACGGAAAGTATCTGGGATTGACCACCGTCGCGAAAGCTTTTGCCTGGTCGCGAAATTTACCGGCGTTGAAAACTGCTATGGCTGTTGGTATTCCTGCTGTAATAGACACGGCGGCGCGCGCAGGGGTGCGGTCCAAAATGCAATTGCACCTGGCCGAAGCTCTTGGCTCTTGTGCTGTGACGCCTTTGGAAATGGCAACTGCTTATTCGACTTTGGCTCGGGGCGGCGAGTATGTTGCGCCGACAATGGTACGCAGGGCGGAAACAAAGACAGGGCATGTGCTCGATAATTTCCGCGGCGACCGATATGCTGTTTTCGATAGAGGCAGCGTGGCGCAAATAGTAGATTTGATGCAAGATGTTGTCGCTTATGGCACGGGACAATTGGCGAAATTGCCTGATCGCCCGGTTGCCGGCAAGACCGGTACGGCGGATCAAGGCAAGGACTTGTGGTTCGTCGGCTTCACACCGGATATGGTGACAGCCGTTTGGGGGGGGAACAAAGACAACCGGGCCGTGGGCGGCGGGGTCACTGGCGGCACAGTGATGACCTCGATCTGGCGCAACTACAACTCGTCGTATTATCGCCAGACTCGCATTCCCGGCGGCTTCTTCACCTGTTCGAATCGTGGACCCGCTATGTTCGGAGCCGATAAGGGACTACCATACACGGCAGCGCCTGCCGCCTCTGCTCCAACGCGTTACACGGCAGCCTCCAGCAATTATGTCTCCTACGCATCACAGATCGCCAGACGTCGGGCCGCTGCGCGTCGCACGCGCACCGCTATCGCACCGGTCCGTCGTAGCGCACCACGCGGTGGTGTCGTCAATCGCGCCGACCACGGAGTGACGGATTACGCGTGGGTCAAGCGCCGCTAGATTGAAGCCTGGCTGGTTCACCTTGCAGTCTGAACAATGCTTTTGCGATGCCGACTATCGAAAAATTGTCGCAAATGGTGTTGTCTTCAATCAATGCCCTGGTTTGCTCAATGGCAATCCAGCGAAAGCTCGGGTTCTCGTCGGGCTGCAGCTGTTGCTTGCCTTCAACCAAATCCGTTGCCAGGAAATAGTGGCATCGCCAGTCGGAGAGACCTTGTGAACCATAGGCAGTGCCTAGTGCTTCCCATGTGCCGGCTGTTAATCCTGTTTCTTCCTCTAGTTCTCGCTTTGCGGCCGCGAGGGGATCTTCCGTTGGTGCGATTTTGCCAGCCGGTAACTCAACGAGCGTGCGGCCGATTACCACTCGATACGATTCGATGAAAGCTACTTGGTTCTGTGCATTGAGCGCAAAGATAACCGCTCCGTCGAGCCCTTTCATTGTCGCAAGCTCTAACCTGTGACCATTGGCTTCCAGGAGAAGGACCTCAACTGTCTGCATGGTGCTCTGCCAGACGATGTTGCGTTGGATGACTTCGATGAAAGGTTTTTCTTCCATTTAATTAGCACCTGAAGGAAACTTTCTACCCCGCCTAATTTTTCCAATTCATTTGTTGGAGCACAAGTAGTTATTATCGAAGTGTGTGCAGCGCTTCGGTTCAGGTATCTGCGGGGAATCTGATTATGTCTTTCTTTACGAGGAACGTGTTACCTAAGCCGAACTACGAAGTTCGGCCTGCACATAAGTACAACCTGGTTGGCTACTGGTTGAACAGCGGCGTTTGTGAAGCTACATCCGAAGTCCGTTCTCGACTGGAAGACCTTTGCGCCAGAAGGGGCGGGCACAAGTTGGCATTCTTGGAGTGCGAAACCGGTGTTCCGCAAAACCCGATGAGAGTCGGACTTTGGAATGTCCTTCGCCGCATGGTGTGCCGTCACTGTCAACCTAAAAGAATGTGTTTCGGTGTTATTAACCTGGAAGACTTCTTGACTCAAGCGCTTGGTCGTTGCGATTGTGCGAATCCCGAAGGTCTTGATGGTATGGTTGTGGCAAACCTTCGCCACATTTCGAATGATCAAATGATGACCACCCAGTTGATTTTGTTGCTGGCGGAACGGGGTAAGCATGTGCTCAATGAAGACGGATTGTGCGTGTCATGCTGCCATCCCACCACCAAATCGATGCTCGAAAAGAAGAAAGCACTGGTTGTTAGAGCATCTTAGAAAGTTTTCCTCCACCCCCGGAAATCTGCTCTCAAAGCCCCCGTTCTCCAGCTGGAGACCGGGGGCTTTGAGATCTTATATGTAGGCGCTCCGGCGACGCTGCGCTGTTGCGGCTCCTCGCCGCTCGAGCTTCGCTTCCTTTTTTTTCTGCGGTTTTCCAATAGCGTTGTTGGAATGGTACCTGTCATAGTGATTATGTGAGCGATGCACGAATCGCGATAAGCTCAAAAGTTTTTCTCACCCCGGAAATCTGCTCTCAAAGCCCCCGTTCTCTAGCTGGAGACCGGGGGCGTTGAGATCTTTCATGTATGCGCTCAGGCAAGCCACCTTTTAGGCGGCGCCGCTACGTGCCGTAAAGCGCCGCTCTGGCAATTCCAATTGATCTGTTGACTGCGCAGCTGAGATATTGGGGGTGTGAGCCGAATTCCGTTCTGTCACGTATCCTGAGGTTAGTTATGGCAACCACCGAACTGAATTGTGATCAACTAATGGCCTGGTGGGAACCCAAAGCCGACATTGCGTTTCTATTCTCATTCAATTGGAAAACAGTAAACCAATTAAGAGAAGCGATCACGATGTTCTTCTCGGCACGCTTGCACTCCATGGCGTATCAGGCTTCCAAAATGCTTACGGAAACCGGTTCACACCGAACCAAACTACTTCTTGCATCCAATCCCGAGTCTCCATGCGAATTGCTGGAGTACCTCACTTACATCGGCGAAGCAGACGTGGCGATTAGAGTTGCTGAAAATCCCTCTACGAATTCCCGCACGCTTGAAAGACTGTCCTGTAGTCCTTCTCCTGCAATTCGAGGAGCGGTGGCCGATAACTCAAATACGCCGGAAACGTGTTTGCTCAAACTCGCTCGCGATGAAGACCCCGATGTTCGATACTGCTTAGCCGAGAATCCAAACCTGCCCGTGTCGGTGCTCTACGTGTTGATTCAGGATGAAAACCCGTATGTTAGCCTGCGCACGCGAAAGACTCTGAGTCGCCTGCTAAGCAATGCAATTTCGACTTCTGAGCAGCACATCGAAGAAACTTCCCCGGCAAGACTTGAACCCCGGGCTTATGACGGCATGTTTGCCCGCGAAGTAATCGCGGAGATCCAAGCAATGTACGACTCGTACCAGGCTCACGGGACGCCGGGCTGCCGGCAAACCTCTTGAGGAGACCACCATAAGACATATCGACAGACACAACATCCCCCCGATTTTCACGATCCTGCGCTTCGAGCAGTCGTGCTTGTCCTTCTATTTTGTAGCCTAAAGAGCGATTCAGCGCCAATGCGCCAGTCTGCCGTCGGTTGCTGGTCTGTAGCTACGGCAGGTCGCTGACTTAACTTTGCGGGCAGTCCCGCCATAATTCAGGAGTTCTATAGATGAATAACGTTGGCCCGCATCTGCCAGGGACACAGCAGTTGGAATGCGTACCGGATGATGACTCCGGTCATCGCCTGACTGAACAGGAGAAGGCTTCTCCCACTCCTGTTCATGTCATTACCGAGGTCGGCTGGAATGATGAAAAACCGTTGACTGCCTCGGGGGCGCTGCGTGTTTCCCAACTGCGCAAAATCACTCCCGCAAAACAGCGTTCATGGTCTCTTCGTATAAACGGACCGGCCTTGGTGGAACAGTATGCCTTTGAGGTGCGCCATTGGCTCGGTCTGGAGCGTGAAGGATTCGAAGGCGAGAGAAACAGACGTCGGGAAATCACTGCACTAGCGCTGGGTCTGGTGGCAATCTTGATCGTATTGGCGTCGACTGATTTCAATAAATCATCGACAACAGAACTCTCGGCTGCTTCCAGCAGTTCTAATCTTGAGTAACAGACTGAGCCACGAACAATAGAAGACACCACACTATTGCGTGACGCTAGACTGACGGGCCATCCCGGGGGACGGGAGAGTCCGTCAGTTTCTATTTAAGCGCTCCGGCTCTCGTCAAGCCTCGTCGCCTCCGCGCGAGGACAACGGCGCATCCCTCTTCGCGGCGGTAAACCGCCGCTCGAGCTACGCTTGCTGATCTCATCCTGCTAGTCGGCAGGCTTGCGCGCGAAGGCGCTGTGGTTATTCATCAGTTGGTGCCGCGCCGGGATTCTCGACCAATAGCAAGCGCTTCTCGGATATTTTGCCCATGTGTGTCAGAAAATAGCCTGGGTTGAGACTGCGAGCGATGAAGGGACGGCTGTCGACAACCTTTACTTTGTCGCGCAGAGCTTGCGGTAACGTGTTGAACTCTGCTTCAGGAATGATCACCAGTGCTGCGGCGGGAGCGCTCAGCAAACGCCCTGCCATTGCTGCGTCCTTAAGAGGTATTGCTTCTTTCCCCGTTTGGAAAAGTACTTCGTCTATCCAGTTTTGCATCGCGCAGTGAACGCCGATACGGGTTGATTCCGGCGCCGCTTTCATAACGGGTACGTACGCCAGAATTGCTTGACGAGCGGAAATCCAGGGGAACAGTTGCGTAGCGATTGCCACCGCGGTCACGCAGATAGTGACGAATACCAGCTTATAGGCCTTGCGCAACTCTTGCTGCTTGACGCACCAGAGCATTCCCAGCCCGCCTGCAGTGAGCACAAGCGGCGTCATAAACCAGTCAAAAGGATTGGAGAGACCGCTTACCGCCGGAAAAATCGCGAAGGCCGCTGCACCACCTATAGTGAATATCAGTCCCGCTGCTATTGCGATGACTTTGGAAAAGGTGCTGTTTCGATCTGTGGCTTCTGTGAGATAAATACCCACAAGTGCGGCTGCTGCAGGATAAACCGGTAGTACATAGTAGTCTATCTTGCCGCGCGAGCAAGAGAAGAATAGTGTGACTGTGGCAATCCACAGCCACAGGTAGAGATGTTTCTTGCCTTCCGCACTGGTCAAACCGGCGCGCCAGTGTTCCATGGAGCGCTTGAATGCAAACGGCAAAAAGATCGACCAGGGCAAGAAACCGGAGAGCAGCGAAGTAACCATGAACCAGATTGGTCTGTGAGTATCATAAGTAGAACCCGCGAACCGTTGGACGTTTTCGCGGATAAAGAAGTACGTCAGCGCTCCGGCACCATTCTCACGACAAGCCGCAAAGAACCAGGGCACCGTAGCCAGGGTCATGATCGTAAGGCAAGGCAACACGTGCGTCAGCGGGCGAATGACGTTCCATTGTTTGCTCAAAGTCAGATATGCCACGTACGATATGCCTGGCAACACTATGCCTACCGGGCCTTTCGTCAGAAACGCCAAGCCGGCGCTGAGCGCAGCCGTCCAGTAAAGCACATTAGCTTTTGTCGCAGCGCTGAGCTTTCCGTCTTGCGGTGAGCGCTCATTGCGAGCGCGTCCGGCGCAATCTGTGGCGGCAAACAACAAAGTCAACGTGAGGGTGTCGAAGAATACCAGGCCCATGTCCGACATGCACAGATTTGAGAAGGAAAGGAACATGAACGCGCTTGCGAGCACCGCTGCTGCAAGAGTTCCGGCTCTCGGTCCGAACAATATCTTGGTGCCGAATGCGGTTGCCGCTATGGTGCCTAAGGCGCAGATGATAGAAGGTATTCTTGCTGCCCAGTGGCTAATGCCGAATATGTTGTAGCTGCATAAGATCTGCCAATAAGACAAGATTGGTTTGTCGAAGAACGGAACACCATGATAGAGAGGCGTTACGAGATTGTCGGTCTGAATCATTTCTCGAACGCATTCGGCAAAGAAAACTTCGGCGCGGCTGAACTTAGGCCAACCGACTGCAATTGACAGATACGCTGCTGCTGCAATGAAAAGAATGCCGCTCAGCACTATGCCGAACTTAATGTTGTCATCTGCCTTCCTTATATATGCACGAACGTATTCGCCGGTGGCGGCGAGGGCAGGTTTCTTGCCTGTGGCTGTGCTCATATCCTATCTCCGGATTCCGCAGCGCGGCGATTATCGCACTGGTGGCGCACTTTATCTTGAAGCTGAAATAACTGGACACCCAGCGTCGTCGTTACACGCCATAACAATCGTGAGGCAGCGCTCAATATTGGGTCGGACCTCTAAAAAATGCTTCCGGGAATCCTTGCAGAACGGACGTTTCCGGGCACGATTTTCGCTGGACATTTTTGGGGGACTCGGCATGGGATTTCTACTAAGTCAGACGTAATTTCCCCAATGTACTTAATTAAACCTGACAAATAAGATTGCCCCATGATCCAGAGCGCCGGAAACGGGCACCGGCATTTTAGTGCAATCTTTGGTCATCAACAGCGGAACTGAAGGGCATCGTTGCAAGTAGTGCGGCGATCGATTTTTAAGCGGGGGACGCAATTTTATGACGAGACATGAGCTGCCACAGCCGGAAGTATCGCGGGGCAACGACAATTTGCTCGATTCCTCGATAGCCACCACTGTTGCAAGCAATAGCGACAGCGTCACCGCCAAGTTTCAACGCGAAGCAGAGCTATTACGCGACGGACTTAGTTCCGGGTTTATGAACAGACTAGAGCACGCTAAAGAGCATGCTGTAGCCACTACGCTTGAAGTTGCCGGTTCGTTCGGCGTTGGTGCCGGTTTGGCTGCGATGGCCAAAGCCGGCGGCAGATGGGGCACTGCGGCAAAAGTTGCCGGTGCCGGTTTCACATTGATGATGGCCGGCGACGTTAGCCGCCGCGCGATTCCGACTATGGGCGCGATGGCCGACGCATGGCATTCCGACTTGAACATGGCTCACAACAAGGACGTCGTCGGGCACTATGCAGGCGCTGCTTTGTTTGATTATCCGGTGATGCTGGCAAGCGGCGTGGCTGGAGCCGGTGCCGTTCACTTTAGTCCTAAAATGACAGAGTTCTTGCGCACAAAAGAACCGACGCTTTCCTCCCCTCTCGGCTACGAGATGAACCTGGGCCAGTCTGCGCGCCTTGGCGCCAAGGAGAGGGGCGGGGGCGTTTCAGACGCTGTGGCCGATATCAGAACTGCATTGGAGCTGCCAAACAAGAAGGGCTTCGCATTGAACGAGCTTCCGCAAGTCATGGAAGCTAAGCGGCTTGCTGTGCACCCCGACGTCGCTCCGACGCGGGGGGCCATGCTGGAGACCATTGCAAAAATAGATGCGATTAAACCAGAGGTAGCCACCAACCGGTCTGCATTGCAGGCAGCGGAGAAACAGTTAGGCGAAGTAACCGGGCTTAAAGCAGAACGCAAGGCTGTGGAACAGGGTGAGCGCGTACTCCAGGCACTTGAGCAAGACGGCATTCGACATACCGAATTAAAGACTAGAGAAACGGAACTGGCTCAATCGCTCAAAGAGAAGGGCGAAAAAGCACCGGCCGATCCGGAAGCTGTTCGCACGGAACTTGGCGAAGTGCGCGCGGAGATGAAGACGTTGGAGCAGAGGCTCGCCACGCAGGACGCTGCTGAGAACAATTTGACTGCCGCTGATCGAGCATTGGCCGAGCGAGAATTAGCAATAGCGGAAGGACGAGATCCTCAAGCTAATGCATTGAACGAACGAGTTAACGCGCTTCGCGAATCACTGCAGCAGGCCGAGGCCAGATTGGCCGAGCATACTGCCGAACTCGGCCGACTGAATGTAGAATTCAAAGCCAAGCAAGATGCTGTCCGGCCTAATCTCGATGCAAGTGTAATGCCCGGTGAAGTACCAGGGCTGATTAAAGCTCCGAAACTGGAAGTGAAACCTGCTGCCGCGGGAAATCGGCAGCAGCCGGTTCGACAGGCCGACGCAGCGATCCCGTCGCTCACAATTGAGGGTGGTGGCAAAGGTTCTGGTTCTGCTCCCTCGCTCCAGGGCGCCGTCCCCGAAGTGGTGTCGTCCAGCGTGCTCAAAGCCGCTGCTGAGTCAACAGCCTCTGAGAATAACCTCGGTAATTTGTTAGGAGAGGCTTCGGGCGTAAAACCTGAAGTACATGCTTTGGATGCGATGAGGATCCAACTCGGCAAGCAAGTTGAAGCCGCCGTTGCTCCCCGGGTGACCGATGCAAATGCAAAACTGATTGCGGCTGCAGATGCTCTTGCACCGAAGCGTGCCGACGCACGCCCGGTTGGTGAGTCACAAGGACATCGTGTTCCGGAGAATCGTGGTGCCGAAACAGGTGATCGCCGCTCTGCGCAAGGAGATAGGCAGCAAGGTCCACGGGATCGTAGTCAGCGGCCAACAGAGACGCAAGTGATTGGAGAGGCTGAAGTCGCCAAAGCCTTGACGGATGCCAGACGAGCTGTTGATGATTTTGCCGCCACTGGCAAACGTCACACCACGGCTCTGAAAGGCGTGACTGAATATATTGATGCTGCATTCCAGTGGTTTGGAAACGATGCTGCGGCTCTTGGCCGATCGAACGAAATTCTAGGCAATGTTAATGCCATGCTGGGCAAAGTGAAAAATTGGGAACGCGGCGCTAGCTGGATTCCGAAGCAAGGCGCGGAACGCGCTTCGTTGATGAGCCGCAATGGCATGGATGCCACGCAGATGGCCAAGTATGATCAATGGTATGAAACCGTTCGCGGCAACTACCAACCCAAGGGCAATAGCCAAACGGAATCCGTACTCTCGGACATTCAAGCGCACTTGCAACAGCGCGTGATGGTGGAAAGCGTGAAGTGGTACCTGAAGCAGGCACCGGATGCGGCAGCAGCCGTAAGTCCGATCGTACAGAAAGGCTTCCAAATGGTGCGCGATGGATATTATCCCAACGGTCGCCCCATTCATGAAGGCGCCGACCTGATTGTGTTCGAAAGACGTACCGTGCAAGGACCGGATGGTCCGATGGAAGTGATTCTTCCATTTGCGAAAGACGGCAAACACATTCAGCGTTTCGATGCCGACGCTATTTCTAATGGCATGGGCAAGCAAGAAGTGATGGCAAATGAAGGTCCCGCCGGCATCAGACCTGAGGACTTGTACGGTTTCCGTCTCGATCACGATCCGATTCGTTTGGCTGGCTCTGCTGAGCAGGTCGGTTATGCTATCTTGCGTCCGGGCGGTCATGGCAAAAACGTAGCACACTTGGAATTTGCTCCCGGGGTTGAAGTTCCACAAGGACTGCGCGCGGATTCAGCAACGCACAGTGGCACCAATACCGGCACCATCTACAATGCATTGCGACAACTGGGCGGACAAGGACAACGACAAGGTGGCGGTGGTGGCAATCGTCATTAACCGACCACACCTCGTGACACGAGCTATCGTTTCAAACACTGCGCCTTGATCGTCGACTAAACCTCGCCGCTGGTCTTCTCGGCCATCGGGCAAAAACGAGCCGCTTTGAAGGTGGTCTCGAATGCTCTTAGCTGATCAGCATTGCCTGCGATGTAGATTTCGTCTCCGTTGCGCAGAGGGCTGTCGGGCGCCGGATGCGCAATTACAGTTTCGTCTCGGCGGATGGCCACAATAGTTGCGCCTGTGCGCTTACGCACGTCGAGTCGACGAATGGTTTCGTCTTGCAATTCGCCCTGCACCATAAACCAGAATCCGGAGAGCAGCTCGGGCGAGATGCCGACCAGCTCGGAGAACTCCGCTGCGGCGATATCCGGGCGGAAGATTGAGTACCGTCTGGTACGCAGGTCCTCCAACGCCATCCTTATCTCATCGCTAGAGCGTTCCAGACTCATGAGCACCAGGCGGGACAATTCTACGCTGGCTTCGAACTCCGGCTGTACTACAGCGTTTGCGCCGGCTGTTCGAAACATGTCTACATCGGTAGTTTGGTGCGCGCGCACCAGGATCTTTACGTTCTTGTTGCCCTTTCTGGCTACGGAGATAATGCTGGTTGCCACGATCGCTTCGGGGACTGTTACGATGACGGCCGCCGCCTGTCTGATGTTGGCGCGAGTGAGCACGTGCCGACTGAAGGCGTCTCCATATACGTGAGGAATGTTTGCTGAGCGCAGATCATCCATCAGACCTGCGTTCATTTCAATTACGGCAAAGGGAATTCCGTACGTTTTCAACACTGTGCCAATATTGCGGCCGATTCGTCCATAGCCGCAAAGCAAGACATGATCTTTCAGTCCGAGTGTGCCATGTTTGTTTGTGCTTTTTGATTCGTCGGAAGCCGTAAGATGTTCTCCGCCACCAAAGCGCGCGATAAGTTTTGGACCGACTGCCATTAAAAGCGGTGTGGCGATTAGACTAACCACTGCTCCGGCATAGAATAAGTTCAGCATGCTTGCATCGAAGATTCCGGAGGCGTGCCCGAGGGTCGCCATTACAAAGGAAAATTCTCCTATTTGCGCAAGCGAGAGTCCCGTTAAGATTGAAGCGCCCCAACTGCGTAATGTGATCCTCGCCGCAAGTGAACCGACTACTGCCTTGCCGAGCATTAGTACTGCGACAAAGCATAATACTTGAGGCCAGTTTAGTGCTATGAAGCCGGGATTCAATTGCATACCGACAGATACAAAAAATACAGTGGCGAATAGGTCTCTCAACGGCATTACGTCCGACAGAGTTTGGTGCCCGTAAGGGTATTCGCTGACCATGATGCCGGCAAGGAACGCACCTAGTGCCAGCGACATTCCTAAACCGTAGCTTGTGAATGCAACGCACATGCAAATCGAAATGACCGTCAGAAGAAACATTTCCCTTGAGTTGTACTTCGATACCCAATGGAGAATACTCGGCACAACTTTTCTGGCACCGATCATTACGATGCCAATCAGCAGCGCTGCTTTTAAAGCCGCAATGAGCAGTCCTCCGACCCAGCCATCACCTGTATTTTTGAGGACCGGAATCAACGAAATGATCGGAACCATGCTCAGATCTTGAATCAGCAAAATCGGTATCAAAAGTCGCCCGTGCGACGAATCAATCTCGCCGCGGTCGCTCAATACTTTCACCACGACGACCGTGCTCGAAAGCGCGCACACGAATCCGAAGAGGATTGCGGCGCCGACAGGAATTCCGGGTGTAGAGATTTGAGCATAGATGAATGCAAGAATGGCAGTTAAGAATACTTGTGCAAGACCGCTCAGGACAGACCTCAAAGCATTTGCGAAAACGTGCCGCAAAGACAGTTCCACACCGAGGGCGAACAAAAGTAGGGCCACCCCTAGTTCCGAAATGGTGGCAATGTTTTCCGATTGGCTAACCAGTCGAAGTCCAAAGGGACCGATAATCCAACCTGCAAGAATATAGCCCGCAACCAGAGGTTGCTTTAGACGCAAACAGAGAAATCCCGCCAGCAATGCTGCTATCCACGTGCAGGCGAGATCTCGCAGTATGCCGAGCTCGCTCATAAATTATCACCTCATAGCAAAAATGGAGCCTGTACATCAGGCTCTCGGTAAGTTGCCAAAGTGAAGTTCAAAGCAGCAAAGAACGATGCAGTAGCCATAGCGGAATCGGTGGAGCGCGCAAGTGCCCCGAACCGGAGCCGACCAAGCCGCCAGAGTATCCTAGCTCAGCAAGATCTGCGCAACGGTAGTTTGTTCCGGTTGAATCTAGAAAATCGCTTGGCTTACCCGACGAATTCTCGCGCCAGGTTTCAGCAATAATTGGTGCTACCGGTTCGGCTGATACATCAATAAGCTGCGAGGCAGTTTGTTGCATTACAGCCGAATTGGGAACATCGCTGGAATCATTTGCCCAGCAGGGAGTCGCGATAAATCGCATCGCCAGTAGCAAACAGGCGAAAACAATAATGTGGTGTTTAATTGACGACCACATAGCACTTCTCCTCATAGTTCAATCTTATCCGAATTCACTGCTGACGCGACCGCGGGGTCTGAGAATTGTGACCTTTCTCAGGAAACAAAAGTCCCGAGAGCATTGCGGTATGCCAGAATACTGTCGGTAAGCGCAAGGAGCACTCAATGGACTCGGGACTTGATGCCGGTGGTTTCATAAGATCAATCGGTGCTGTCGAACTGCAATCCGACTTTGAAGCTTTGGTGAAAGCGGCCCTTGGAAAAGTTCTTGATTCGCACCGGGGTAACGAGTTGCACAGTATCTATCTATACGGAAGCGTTGCTACTGCCTCTGCTAAGCGGCGCACATCCGACCTGGACATGCTCGTAGTGTTCCGTGAAAAACCCTCTGTCGAAGCAAAGGAACGAATATCTTCGATTGAAGAAGAGATCGGGCATGCATACTCTTTCCTTGTGCGTGATGCCGGTATTGCTGTTGCGTCGCTTGAGGATATATTCGCAGCAGGAAATCAAGTCGGGTGGGGATGCTTCATCAAGCACATGTGCCGCAGTCTTCATGGTGATGACATTGGAGCCTTGTTCCCGGCTTTTCGACCTACCAAGACCGTTGTGTACGGATTGAACGATGATCTGTTTCAACAGATGGAGAAGTTCACAGACATTGTTCGAGGGAGCACTTCAGCTGCGGGGGTGATTGAGCTTGCCAAATTGACTTCGCGCGAAACCATGGTCCTGGCGCGTAAGCTGATACGCGCTTCGTTCGGACTTGTTGTGGAAGAGTGCGGCTTTTGGTCTACCGATTTGCGGTTGTGCGCCGAGACTTTTTGCAAACACTATCCCGAGCGTTGTGATCAAATGCAACAAACGTTGCTGATCGCGCAAGGTTCTGTAGATAGCATGTCTGGTGCTGTTGCGACTCTCAATAGCTTTGGACCGTGGTTGTGCCGCGAGTTCGAGAATCGAGTGGCACCATTTCGATCGCAGGAGCTTCTTGTGGTTGATTTTCCGTTATTTCAAGAGTTCGAAGTTCGTCACAACGCCGGTTAGCTCCGGGTTGTTGGCGTAAATTTCCTGCATGTTTGTTTCGAAGTCGGCTGGATATACATCCGAGTCGAAAATCTGATCGTAGAGGTAGACAGCAAAGTTCGGGTACTTGACCCAACAATTCAACTGCCCCCAGAAGGTGTTGCCGTCCTCGCTCATGTCGCCTTTCATTTCAAAGGCAAGCACGGGATACTCTCCGTGATGGTCTTCCTTACCTACGTAGAGAAAATGAGTCTGATTGCCGATGTTTGGCAAGCGGAACAGATGACCGGCCAGTTTGATCTTTAAGTAGTCCAGTGCGCATGAGGCAGGTTCCGTTCTACCCTGAGTAAGCGTGAGCTGATCGATTGGCTTCCATGCGAGATCTTCGATGTAACGGGCTATTTCTTCGTCAGCAAATACGGGTTCCCATTCATTTGGCGTTTCGGCACCGATGGCGCCTGCGTTGTCGAACTCGCCCCAATCGCTGCACATTGAGTAAAACGTTGAATCGAATGAAAGGTACCGCTTCAACGACGGCGGCGGGCGTTTGCCGTCAAGGCGCAGGCAGTCAATTGCCAGATAGGACATGGGTTTTGCTTCGTCGGCATTCGGGCGACGACAAAGTTCCGATATGCAGGCTTCAACGAGCTTGACCGGGTCCATCATCAAAGGGTTGTAAATGATGCTCATTGCTCTGAATTCTAAAGGTGATGACAATCACTTACCCGCTAATTCGGGGTTCCTTGCGCAAATCTGCCGTGTTTGCTCGGAAAATTCCTCCGGCTCGTAGTCTGCGTCAAACAATTGATCGTAGAGGAACGCACCAAAATTGGGATACTTAATCCAAATCCGGAGTTCTCCCCAAAATGCGTTGGGCGTATCGTCCTCCAGATCGCCTTGCATTTCGAAGGCGAGAACCGGGTACTCGCCCGATTGATCTGCTTTCCCCACATAGATGAAGTGTGACTGGTCGCTCATGCCGGGCAAACAATAGAGCTTTCCGGTCAGATTTACCCTTGCATAGTCCAGTACGTGTGCCACCGGTTGCGACGCACTATCCAGTAAGCGAAGCTTCTTCGCGGGCTTTTGCGTGAGGAGTTCGATCCACCGAATGATCTCCGCTTCCGGGGTGACGGATGCCCACTCCTTGCCTTCCGGCATGGGGACGAATCTCTCGAACTCGCTCCATTCGCTGAAGAGAGCGTCAAATGTGGCGTCGAATGCAAGATATCGTTTAAGCGATGGCGGGAGTTCCTGACCGTTGAAACGCAGTGTGCTGAGTGTTTCTGTTTTCAGTGGCATGGCCTTGGCTGCGTTCTGGCACTTTTGTAAGTGCTCGATGCAGCGATCGACCAGACTGCAAGGATCGCTCTTTAGTGGATTTGCTTCCGTTTTCATGGCTCTCACTGTGTTTGTGATTCACGAGGACCTGATTATACCGCGGCGCTTGCTCCAGCGGCTGTCGTCGGCGATCGTCTCTGGCGGGAGACGACTGCGTTATCGCGTGGGCGGAGAGATGGTTCTGATTTTGCTTGACATATCACACCGAACGGTCTAGTATTACCTTCATTGAAAGCGACTCATTCTCCGGGAGGCTGTTCCGGTAGCTGTTAAGCAACTCTTTCGAATGAATTTCTACCTGCCCAAATCCCGGGGATCGGATACCCCTCCAGCCTTCCGATCCCCGGAACCCCTTTTTTCTCCGCGAAGAACTTCTTGCTTTCGCAAGGGGAGCGTGGTTGGTGAGAGACCGGATAACTAGCTCTTGCAGCAGCCACCGGAAACGGTTAGTTTTTCGGACGACGGTGCAAATGATTCCGATGGAAACGCTGCGTGCGTCTTTTCGACCCGGGGAAACAGTTTTTCGACTGCGCGAACATCTTCTATGATGCTCTGCAATTCGCTGGAATTGATCGCTTGTTCTCCGTCGCTGAGAGCGCTGGAAGGGTCATCGTGAACTTCGATAATCAGACCATCTGCACCGCAGGCAATGGCAGCCCGTGAAAGGGGGCGCACCAGATCCGGTCGACCGGTGGCATGGCTGGGGTCAACAATAACCGGCAGCGCCGTTAAACCCTTCACTGCCGCCACTGCCGACAGATCAAGGGTGTTGCGAGTCAAAGTCTCGAATGTTCGTATGCCGCGTTCGCACAAGATTACTTTGCTGTTGCCTTGCAGCAAAACGTATTCCGCTGCGCTCAGCCACTCGTTTATCGTGGCTGATAGTGCGCGTTTCAGTAAAACAGGATGCCCGCTTCGTCCAATTTCTTTGAGCAGGTCGTAATTGTACATGTTGCGTGCGCCGACTTGCAGCACATCTATGTGCCTCGTAGCTACTTCAATTTGATCCGGCGACATTACTTCGCTAATAACAGCTAGCCCGGTCTCTTCGCGAGCTTCT
Source organism: Candidatus Obscuribacterales bacterium (assembly GCA_019752635.1). Lineage (GTDB taxonomy): Bacteria > Cyanobacteriota > Vampirovibrionia > Obscuribacterales > Obscuribacteraceae > JAKFUT01. The sequence continues at coordinate 48,029 of JAIELX010000056.1, forward strand.
TGAAGGATCTTCAAGCCATCCTCACCCAATCCCTGAAAATCATACGGGCTTGTGCGCGGCTTGTATGCTCCGCCTCTGAGCATGTCGGCACCAGCTTCCCGAACTCTTCGAGCCGCCTGCAGCAAGGCCGAGCGTCCTTCGACCGAGCATGGACCTGCAATAACCACCCTGCTCCCGCCGATTACAACACCGGAATTCAGCTTGACCGGTCCAAGTCTCTCATCCGTGACCATGGAAAGTTGGGGGCTCAGCCGCAGTACTTTATCTACTCCAGGAAGCCTGCTAAATAAATGTCCCGGCAATGAGCTCACGTCTTCATAAACGCTGATTACCGCTCCGCGCTCGTTGCGAACCACGTGCCCGGTGAGGTTCAGTTCTTTCAAACCGTCGCAAACGGCTGAAATCTGTTGTTCTGTAGCTGTTTTTCGCAGAACTAGTATCACGAATGTGCGGCTCCGTTTTAACCACTTTAAATCTTAGTGTATGACGGTGCGAAAATTGCCGCTTTCTCAAGATGTTGATACTCAAATCCGGGTAATTCTCTTTTATCTGAGTGGTTTCCATGCCCGTTGGCAGGGAAGAATAAGATTACTTAAGTCTCAGACTGAAGGAATTTTCGTGGGCACAGGCACAGAATCGACCAATATTGGGGAAAAGTCCGCAGATCGGTGCTGTCCCGGTTTCATCACGGATTCGCAATGGTGGAAGTCTGCCACGACGTTTGCAAGGGCTCGATGGAAACACTTTGTCGTGCCGTCGGCAGTCCTGGCTGCCAGCAACCTTTTGGCTGTTGGCTCCGATGCATTGCTAACTTCAGGCATGAAGGGCGACGAGGTGGACCTGGTGAAGCTCGCTATCTGCGGTATTAGCGCTCTGGCTGGCTGCTTCGCTGCACTGGGACTGGCTTTCTGGGCTCTATATGCTTGGTTCGTCAAGTTAGTGGCGTTTTGCGGAGAATGGTTCTCGCTCGAGTCAGGAGAAACTACAAGCCTGGAAGAGTTTGCGGATACTTTTGGCAAGCAGAAATCCTTTGTCTCAGCCTTAATGCTCTGGAGTTCGTTCTATTTGCTGGTACCGGCCATTCCGCTCTCAGTGCTGATCGCCGTCAACATGCTTTGCAGCCCGCGCTTTATGGTGCTCGGACAAAGAGTTCTCGATTTGCCGCCGTCGACAATAACTGTCGTTAACGTGATGATTGCTTTGTTGTCGGGGTTGATCGTCGCCTATACCCTGGTATTTATAGCGCTAGCCGGCGTGGCGGACGATAAGAGTGCGAAATCTGTATCTCACCGCACCTTACAAGTTCTGTTACGTAACACCTCCGCCGTTGCGGTGGTATCGCTGGCAGTGGCTCTGATCAATGTTCTTTTGACTGCTCCACAGCTGATTTTGCTTTGCACACCAATTGCCGAGCAACTTAGCAGCAACCTGACCGCTAATCTGATGGCGCAACTCTGGCTGGGGGTGAGCTCGGTTGTAATCTGGCCGTTATCACTACTGCCCTTCTGTCAGATAGTGAAATCGCGACTGAGTTCGAGCAACATTGAGAACGTTATCTGAGTCTGTCTCTAGGCGGCTCCGTATTACGGCTCGCATCCAGCCGTCAATACCGCAGTTCTGGAAGAAAATTGCCAGGGGCTATCGTTGCATGTTCAACGCCGGTCTCCGGCACAAGCAAGAACGGGCGTGGTGCTCAAGAGAGCATGCAAACTTGACGCGCCATACCGATGTATGGTATCATGCGCTTAGTGGGCCGTGAGACGGTTTCAGTACTTCAAGCTAGACGCTTAGTCTGAAATCGCTGTGGTTCATGGACCTTGATCTGCGCCGGCGGTGCAGCGGATCCGGGGCGAGTGGGGGCAAGGCCCTCTCTCGTCGCTGACGGTCCGCCAAAAGTGCTGGGCAAATTTGTCCGGTCGGCTCTATTTTTGACAAAATCCTTCGCACGATAGGCACGAAACTGTTGTGCTTTCGGATTTTAGCGAGACTTTGTTCCTCTGTGCGATACTGTACAGGCGAAAGGACATGGCACAATGAGCACACGCAATTTCGTCGAGATTCTTCATGATCCTGAAGTCCGGTTCGCTCCGCTGGTGAAACGGATTAGGACGTCGACGGCGCCGCATTTTCTGTTGTGCGCTGCAGGATCGGAGTTGAGTGATCGCGAAGGTATCTCAGCTGCGGGGCTGTCTGCGCAAGATCGCCGGTTGACTCCCGCCATTGATGCCGAGGCGCTTCTCAAAGGCAGACCTATTTCTGCGGATAGCTTACCGGTCTCACCGCGAGGGATAGTATCACCGGTGGTGTTGACCAGGTCCTCCCTTCGGCTAGCCGGCATCACTGCCGCAATTGTGGATTGCGGTTGCTTTGTACCGCCGGCTGTTGATCATGTTTCATTTAGTGAGGGGTACGGTCGGTGCCCTTCAACCGGCCGCGCTATGGATTTGAACTCAGTACAGAGACTGTTCGACGCGGGAGTGCAGACCGGACGAGATCTTCTCAACACTCGCGATGCCCTGGTCATAGCGGAATGCGTGCCTGGTGGAACTACTACTGCTCTGGGCATTCTCCTTGCCCTCGGGCATAAAGTCGAAGGACTTGTGTCAAGCAGTTTGCCAATCGTGAATCACTCCGAGCGTCAACGCTTGATATTCGAGGGACTCAAAAATGCGGGTTCTGAGCCTGGATACTACCGCGCTGTGCCGCTTGCATCCGTTGCTGCGGTTGGTGATCCCATGCAGGCTTTCGTTGCGGGAGCCGTTTTGGCCGCTTCGCCAAAAATTCCAGTAATCATGGGTGGTGGCGCACAGATGCTTGCCGTTTACGCGCTGATAAAGGCATTGATTGATTGCAACTATTATCAGGGCGGAATTGAGTCTGTCGCTGTCGCCACAACAAAGTGGGTTGCTTTTGATCGCGGCGCGGGATCGCAGTCTCTGGCGCAGCTTATCGGCGCACCTTTTGTTGCAGCCTGTCCGGATTTCTATCAATCGCGGCATGCCGGATTAAAAGCCTATGAAGAGGGCAATGTCAAAGAGGGTGTGGGAGCGGGCGCTTCCATGGCTGTTGCCAACATCCGAGGTAGCGATGATTCGACAATTGTTCGCGCAATTGACAGTTGCTATGATGAAATGGTTCTGGGCAAGATCGCGAACTTGTCCTAAAATTGGGCTGCGAGTTCGGCATCTTGAGGCAGCAACAATGAATAAGTTCCTGGCAATAGCACTTTGCAGCGTGTCGCTAAGTGCCGTGGCAGCCCCGGTTTTGGCAGAAGACGACACTGTAAGTTTCGGAAACGTGATTGATGGAGTCGCTTTTACTACCGCAAAACTAGTTAAGTTTACTGCTTGTTCCGCCGTTGGTGTTCCTTTCGCTATGGTGCGAAAGAGCTTGCATAGCACCGGCAAGACAGCAGAATCCGTTACCGGGAAGACTGATAATAGTGTTTGCGTTGTTGCTGCTGAAGCGGCCTTGCTTCCGCTGGGAGTATTTTACGGTTCTCTGGAAGGTATCGGATACGGTGTGCGGAACAGCTGGGATAACGCAGCTCACGATAAACCATTCACCAAAAACAATTTCAGCCTTGGCGACGCTGACTAACCCGTAGGTTAACTCTCGCCGTTTGCAGCTTAGCGCGGGCTTCCCGTCCGCTGCGAAACGCGACTAACTAACTGCAAATACAACGACAGCGCATAAGAGCTGGACACTGCGGCTGTGCGTTAGTCGGAAATGCAGTTGCGACCCTTTTCTTTGGCGCGGTTGAGCGCGTCTTTAGCAGCTTTTAGGACTGCTTCCGGCGTCGGATCTTTGAAGTCGAATTGCGCGCAACCAATACTTATGGTTACTCGCGGTGCCTTTCCTGCTTCTTCGTGGCTTGGGTTGAGCCCGTCTGCTTCGCTCTTCAACTTTTCCGCCACCAACTTGGCACCGGCAATGTCGGTGTTAGGCAATACGATGGCGAACTGATCGCCGCCGTAACGAGCGATCAAATCGCTTGAGCGAATGGACTTACTTAGTCGAGCTGTCAGCGTTTTAAGGAGAAGGTTGCCGGTCTCGGGACCGTATTGTGCGTTGATATTAACGAAGCCGTCAATGTCCAGAATCAACAAGCCGACCGGTAGCTTCTGTCTTTGCGAAAAGAGCAGTTGTTGCTGCAGGAAGCCCATGAAAAATTCCATGTTATAGAGTCCCGTTATGGGATCTACCGTCGACCAGTACTGCGCCTGATCGTGCAGCAAGTTGTATCGATCTTCGGCCACCATCAACTGCAGCACCGGAATCATTTGGTCGCGCAGGTGCTCCAGAGCGGTTTTCAGCACTGAGTCAATGTCCGTCTCCGTAGTCCACCCGACCACCACCGCACCAAGTTTGGTGCCATCGGCTGTTGCCACTGTCAAAACTTTTGCTTTCTTCAGTTTTGCGCCTTTTTTGTCCATTTCACCATAGATGGTACTAGCGACAGGCACGGCTATTCCGAGATCGGTATTCGCCTTGTTCGCAATAGCGCTCACGATCTCGTCGTTCAGAGGGCGAGCCAGGTGGAACATGCTCCAGGGCCCCAGCGGTGTGTTGACCACAAGGCCTGCAAGGTCTGGTTTGAAGAGGCGCGACATGAGATCGAAGAACAGGCTGGTCAATTCCGTGCGTTCAGGCAGCGTCGCCAGCAACCGCTGTGTAAAATGGTGCACAAGGCGCTCGGCCAACAGACCGTTCAGCAGTTCGCCATAACTCTTGATCAAATCGTTTCCGGTGAACTCACCGGCTAAAACGGGTTGATCTTCAAGCCGCTCTTTGGTCACCGAACCATTGCCTGCTTCAGCTAGTCGACGTATCAGTTTGACTGAATCATCCTCATTGAATTCGACATGTTTGCGTTGCAGCACGGAATCGGCGAGGCTGGCACGTTTCCAGAAGTTGTCCTCCTTGCCGGTGCCGGAAGACACCAAAACGATAGGAAGCTTACTTGTCACGCTAGTTGCCTTGATTAAGCAAGACAATTGAAAGCCGCTGATGTCAGGCAGGTGCTCCGCCATGACGAGTACGTCGCCGCCTTCATTAATGATTTCGTCCAGCGCATCAAAGCCGCTGGTACATACTGCAACCCGCAAACCACCCTTCTTAAGGCTTTCCCGAAGGACAAGCATAGGGTCATCCTGGTTTTCGGCAAGAATTACCTTGATTTCGGACATCCGCGGATGCAACCTTCCTGCGTGACGGCGCTTAAGACAGATTCATTTTAGACCATGATGCCCTCTTTTGGATGAAAGCCTTTAATTTCCTATGTTTTGGGTTCAGTTTCGCTCGCGGATCTCAAGCGTTTGTTCAAATCTCATGTGCCAATCGCGCGGGGCGGGGCGCCTGTAGCCGGACTCGAAGTGCTAGAATCAACGGTTGCTCGATCGAATCGGCACCTTAGCCGGTTACGGGAGCAAGCAGCGTATGGGCTCGCCGTGAGCGAGGCACCAAAGCGCACCACACAATATTGACAAGAGCTTAACGGCTGTTGAGAGGATTGAAATGGTTACTACAGGCACGGGGCTGAAAGAGTCGCCAATGGGCTTCAAGCTGACACAAGAGCAGGAAGACATCAGGGACATGGTTCGCGAACTTGCTGAGAAGGAGTTTGCACCGCGGGCGGCAGAAGTTGATCGTAACCACCGTTTCCCCCGAGAGAATTTTGAGTTACTGGCGGCCTCGGATCTTTGCGGTTTGATCTTTCCGGAAGAGTACGGCGGTGTTGGTTTGGACCACGTTAGTTACTCTATTGCCGTCGAAGAGATTTCGAAAGCATGCGCAACTACAGGTGTTATGTATTCTGCACATGTGTCCTTGACAGGGGCTCCCGTGTTGCAGTGGGGCACTGAGGACCAGAAGCAACGCTTTCTTGCTCCGATGGCTCGCGGCGAAAAACTGGGCGCATTTTGTCTCTCCGAACCGGGCAATGGTTCTGATTCAGCTGCCGCGCATTGTCGAGCAGAGTTGAAGGGTGATCACTTCATAGTTAACGGAGTGAAGAATTGGATCACGAACGGAATCGAAGCGGATTTCTATATCGTTACTGCGCAAACCGATCCGGCGTTGAAGCATCGCGGTCTGATTGCCTTGATCATTGAAAAGGGATCTGAGGGTTTCACTTTTGGCAAGCTGGAAGACAAACTGGGCATTCGCGGTTCGTCGACGTGCCAGGTGATTTACGAGGATACACCGGTTCCGGTGGCAAACATGCTCGGCAAAGTAGGCGACGGCTTCAAGGTCGCAATGAGCACCTTAGATGGTGGCAGAATCGGAATCGCCAGCCAGGCTCTCGGAATTGCTCAAGGTGCTTGGGACCATGCTCACAAGTATTCGCAAGAGCGTGTTGCGTTCGGCAAGACAATTAACCAACTTCAAGCCATCCAGTTTATGTTTGGCGAAATGCAAACCGAAATTGATACCGCGCGATTGCTCACTTACAATGCATGCGTGGCTCAGGACCGCGGCAATCGTTTCACCAGGGAAGCCGCCATGGCTAAGTTGTACGCCTCCGAAGTAGCGATGCGCAGCACGGTAAAATGCGTGCAGATCTACGGCGGCTATGGCTACGTAACTGACTATCCGGCGGAGCGTTATATGCGCGATGCTAAGATTACGGAGATCTACGAGGGCACCTCGGAAATCCAACGGCTTGTGCTTGCAAACACTTTACTCAAGGGGCAATAAATTATGTCGTGGCAACCACCACCTCCTCCCAAGCCCGGTGGACCGGGCGGTTTCGGATCCGGATACGGCGGTCAAGGCGGATCCGGTGGCGCTGGACAGGGCGGCTCCGGACAGGGCGGTCCCGGCGGTGGTCAGCAAGGCGGCGGTGGTGGTCAGCAACCCGGACCCAGACCACAATCGGGGGGCGAGAACTATTACGAGTTGCTGCAGGTTGATACCACCGCACACGTAACGATTATTCGTTACGCCTACCGATTTTTGGCTGGTATTTATCACCCCGATAACTCTGAAACCGGAAATGCTGAGATGTTTCGGCAAATCACCGAAGCATTCAAAACCTTGTCCGACAGCGGAAGACGGCTGGCCTACGACGCTAAAATGGGACCGATGCTGGCGCAAAAAGCCGCTGCTACGGCGGCGGGCGGCGGCGATCAGGGGTTGCCCAAACCAAAGTCAAATCCTTTGCCGACGCTGGACCGTACTTCCGTATCCTATAACGAGGTTGAGCTGCGTTTGGCGATTTTGCAGCTTCTGCTTCAAGCCCGTAAAAAACGGGTTCAAACCGGTGGCTGTTCAGCGAAAGTGTTGATGGACGTGCTCGGCACCGAAATGTCGGAAATGGAATTTGCGCTCTGGTATCTTCGCGAAAAAGAATACGTTGAGCGTTTGGAAGCTGCATTCATGATCACCGTTAAAGGCGTCGACTATCTAGTTGATTCTTTGACTAAAACGCAGATCATCGAACAAGGTCCCAAAAACATTCCTTCTCCGGGCAGCGGTTCGAATCTGCCCGCAGCTCTTCGCTAATATCGGCAGCAGTGAAAATCGGGGCGATTCGCGCAAGCGGGTCGCCTTCTTGTTATAGGCAATGAGGCTCATCGGCAAGTTGCCTGAGCGCTACGCCTGTCAAAGATCGATGGAAAGAAACTAAGACCGATAAAGTCGATCGTGTGGTTCAATGAAGAGCGGCGCGCAGGGCGATGCTGCGTATATGTAACGGCGATCGACTGTATAGTCTTGTGAGTGATAAGACTTCGGAGGAACTGGGGTTGGCTCTGAAAACCAAGGGGCGATTACCTGTGATGCTCGAGTTCGACTTCACTCGCTTGTCTGAAGCCATCGATTCCGACTGTGTGATAGTGGGGGTAGACGAAGTTGGCCGCGGATGCCTTGCCGGCCCCGTTGTTGCGGCGGCTGTAATTTTTCCGGACATTGATCCTACCTCTGATCTGGCCAGAGAGCTTGACGGGTTGGATGATTCGAAGAAGCTCTCACCGAATGTGCGAGAAACCATGTCGGCGCTTTTGCGGGAGCATTGCCGCTTCGCCATAGGCGAGGCAACCGTAAAAGAGATCGACAAGATCAATATTTTGCAGGCTACTTTTTTGGCTATGCGTCGGGCACTAAAGGATTTGGCACCACCGGAAAATTGTTTGATTCTTGTGGACGGCAACAAACATATTCCGAAGTGCAGGCTGCAGCAATCGGCCATAGTCAATGGCGATGCACAGTCTGCGGCGATTGCTGCGGCGTCGGTCATTGCCAAAGTTCATCGTGACCGGTTAATGCGAACGTTGTCGATAAAGTATCCAGCCTATCGCTGGGAGAGCAACAAGGGGTATGGTTCGCAAGAACATCGCGATGCTATCGCTGCTCATGGTCTGACTAAACTTCATCGCAAGAAATTCTGCCAGGACATGGTGCCCCGGCAACTCTTGCTCGTAAACTAAGTTTTGCTGCGGACGAAGCACTTGCGAATCAATCGGAATCTGCCTATTCGGCATCAGTTTCAGCAATTTCTTCTCGATAGTCTTCTCGCCAAGTTGGTGGATCTAGTACTACTCGTCCGAGTTTGCCGGTGCGAAAATCGTTGACCACAATTCCTGCCGCGCGTTTTACATCCAACTTGCCACCTTGTCCAAGGCAGGACCGGGCTTTTGCCACGTCTTCCAGTGTCGGAGCGTTTCCTTGAGGTGCGGCGTAAGCTTCCAAGCCACCAGGCTTGATACTATAAATCAAGTTAAGACCTAAGGTTGCAACTTCGTCAATTTCGTAGTGATCTCCGGGAATAATGTTGCAGAGAGCGAGCTTAACCGACTGTTCGCCCCTGAACTGCACAGGGGGCAGAATTCCTGGAGTATCCAGCAGCTCAACCTGTGGGTGAACTCTCACCCAGTGAGCACCACGGGTAACACCAGGCCGATCGGCAACAGCTGCTTTCTTTTGTCCAATCAACCAATTGATCAAGCTGGACTTTCCAACATTCGGTAAACCGACGACACAAACCCGAACAGGACGAGGCAAAAGCCCCTTCTTCTTCTGTGCCTCACGCTTCTCAGCCGTAAGTTCCAGCGCCAGGTCGATCAGCTTGTTCTTGCTTTTAGATAGTTTGAGCGCCAGCGCAATCGCTCGTTGATTCGACTGAGCTTCAAAATGACGAATCCACCCGGCAACGGCTTCTGGATCGGCCAGGTCGTATTTAGCCAACACGATGATTTTGGGCTTGTGCCCGAAAAGTTCCTGCGAAGCCGGGTGAGCGCTCGAATTCGGCATTCGTGCATCACGAACTTCAAACAGCAGGTCAACTACCTTAAGCTGTTCTCTGATTCGGGTCAGCGGCGTAGTCATTGATTCTTCTCGTGAGATGGTAGCGTCGCCCCGACAGGATTCGAGCAACCATTCGTGAGAGGCAACTACTTAAGCGCAAGTAATCCAGTCGCGAGTGCTATTCGCTTTTCGCTTCAGGAGCCTTCGCTTCGGCGTTTGGCTTCGGGGCGGCCTTAGCTGCCGCTTTGTTAGCTGCCGCCTCGCGCTGAGCACCCACCTTCTCTTTAATTCTGGTGGCTTTACCGGAGCGGCTGCGCAGGTAGTACAGCTTGGCGCGGCGAACATGGCCTTTCCGCAGTACGCTGATTTTCTCAACTCTCGGTGAGTGAACCAGGAATACACGCTCTATGCCGACACCTTGGAACACGCGGCGCACTGTAATTGTTTTGTTGATACCAGAGCCGCCTCTCTTAATGATGACGCCTTCATAGCCCTGAGTACGCTCTTTACCGCCTTCTTTAATCTTGAAGAAGACTTTGACGGTGTCGCCGGGATCCATCTGAGGAAGGTTGTTCTTGAGGAATGGCGCTTCAATTTCTTTGATAATCTGGTTCATGATCTTCGCTATTTGGTTGCGGAAAGAAGGGCTTGATTCTAGCACGTGAGGTTCGCCGAGGCTTGTAAACAGGAGCTTCTGTATCGAGTTCCTTACTAAACTTCGAAGTGGCGAACTCTACCGGCGTTTTTGCCGGTGGTGCAGGTAATCATGGTCGCACGTCGCATCAGAAAGTATTGCATGTGAACAAAAACTTAAGCTTCCCGTCCGGTCTGCATCGCGCAAAACCCTTACGAACCGGGGGTGGCGTGGCGAAACTCCGCTTCGTATTTATCAATCAGATTCTTACGTTGACGATACAGAACCAGATTGTCCGAGTCGGTCGGGGGCTCGCGATACGCTTGCATGAGCCACTTCTTAGCAACGGTGACACTGTCTAGCTTCAGTGGACGCGGTACTCCTACGCGGGTCATGATCGCGCCCGATTCCCACATTGTGTTCTCGATTTGGTGTTCGTAGATTCGCAAATTGATGTCGCAGAGGACCAATCGGTCTTCCTTTGTTTTCGGTCTGGCACAGAGGTTCAATTGGTGCGCGTAGTATCGAAAGTCCTTTCGATTGTTTGAAGGATCTCTGCGCAGCGATTTCATGGCGGTAAGTGCTTCGTTGAACAAACGGGAGGACTCCTTCATGCGACCCAACTGCGCCATTGTCACGCTTTGCGCTTCGAGAATGGCAACATCTATTCGTCCGTGCAAGGCTCTTTTGGAGCGTTCCAAAAGCTCCAGTGCCTTCAAGCTATTGGCGTCCCGGTTCTTCGAGTCCCTCTCGATGCGCGCTCGTACATTGTAGATAGTTGCCCAGTGGTTGAGTATGCGTGCTTCGGACAGACCCTGATCGTTTATTTTCTTTGCCGTTTCAAGCCGGGATTTTACAATGCTCTCTGCTTCATCGAGTCTTGGACCATTGGCCATTAGAAAATCGACTAGCTCTCCTTGACTCGTATAAAGAATGGCAATTGCGCGCTCTTTTTCATGTGCAGTTCTTGCCAACTTTACTCGATTTTCGAATCTAGCAATTTCTTGTTTTAGCTTGGCGATGCGCGCGTCTGCACTTGTTTCCACAACGATGTTCTGCGTTCTGTGCTCGTTGAATCGTGCGAAAACAATGGCAGCGCCTACAATGGCAACTATTCCCCCTGCCAGTAAGGCTGGAGGCGCCACTGAACTCCTTCTTCTCAACCGGCTTCGCTGTGGTGCTGATACGTAATTGCCGGCGCCTTTGGCAACTAATGCCAGATCGTGGCGCAGTTCATCCATCGACTGGTATCGATCTTGCGGGTCTTTCGCAATTGCTTTGAATAGAACATTATTCAGTCCCTCCGGCAGTTGCGTTTGTTTTCCTGTAACTTCGTCCGGATACTCCTCGAGATGTTTGTGCATGAGTGCTATCGGATTGTCTGCCTGCAGAGGGATTTTTCCCGAGAGTAGTTCGTAGAAAAGGCACCCGGTTGAGTAAATGTCAGACCGAGCATCGGCAGCTGCCCCTTTGCATTGCTCCGGGCTCATGTAGTGGAGGCTTCCTACCAACTCTCCTGTTTGAGTAAGTCTTTGCGTTGCGGCTGAGTGATCGCTGAAGCCGGCCACACCGAAGTCTACTAACTTTACTGTGTTCGGGCGCGGATGATTCGTCATCATCACATTGCCTGGTTTGATATCGCGATGCACTATTCCCGCGTTATGCGCCGCTTGCAGAGCCAAACAGATCTGCTCTGCTATCTTGAAGAATGGATCTATCGGCAGTGCGCCCGACCTGTCTATCTTCTCGCGCAAAGAATCTCCTTCTAGATATTCCATGGCGAAGTAGGACCACTTGTTTTGCCAAACCCCGAATCGGTAAAGCGCGACAATGTTTGGATGCACCAGATGCGACAGCATTTGCCATTCGCGTTGAAATCTTGCCTGGCTTTCGCTGTCGCTTAGAAGCTCCGGGCGAATTATTTTTATGGCGACGAATCGCTCAAGCGCAGCGTCCCTGGCTTTGAAGACACTGCCCATCCCGCCGTCGCCAATATGAGCAGTCAGCTCATATCTGTCGTCTATCACTGTGCCGATATCAAACATTCCGCATCGGCTTGCTAACGTCTGCGATGGCTGCGAAAGAACTGCCACAATAACTCGGATGCACTTATATCCATGCAGGTTCGCCCGAGCTTTCCTTCGACGACAAAGCCCAAACCACCCGGCCACGAGTGGCCTCCGCCATTGATTGTGTAAACTACAACTTCTCGGTCGCCGCTGCCGTATTGTTCGCGTGCGACGGTGCATCCATCTCTGCTGTCTCGGTCGGCAATTCTCTCTTGCCTCGGGGACGCGCCGGCACCATTATGATTCGCCCAGAATTCCGCAACTTCTTCGGCTGTCATAATATCGGCAAATTTTGCCAGCTGTGGTGTCACTGCGAGATCGCCGATGCCGAGAGCATTCCCAAGCGCACCGAGTTGCTTCGCTTCGCCATTTTCACGCGGGCAAAGGGGATCATCTGTTCCTATAAAGAACATTACGGGCATGTTTCTGCGGCTGCTGCAAGACTTGCATACGGTATCAAGACCGGTGATAGCTACAACGCCTATGGCTGCAATCTGATCGCCCAAGTCGCATGCTAATTTTTGTGCCATCTGTCCGCCGTTGGAAATGCCGCACGCATAGATGGCTTGCTTGTCTATTGCGTATTTTGTTTGCATGTGCCGCAGCAAATCGGCAATGAACTGGACATCGTTTTCCGAGCTCTTCGATTTCATGCCGCCGGCATTCCATCCACCTGCTACACCTTCAGGATAGACAACAATGAAGTTGTTGCGGTCGGCGGTGAGGTCCATCAGCGTCAGACCGCGCATCGAGTCCATGCCCATGCCGGCGCCGTGCAGGGAAAGGACAACTGGAGTTGCTGTCCGCCCATTGTACCCCGGAGGCACGTGGACCATGTATCGCCGTTGCATGCCGCCGCTAGGAACGGTTTCAACGGCGTTCCGACCGTAGCTCGCTTTGCCGTCCGCCCGCCCTGGCTGCCCTTGGGGCAGTCCCCTGCCAGGGAACGAGGCCCGGGACGTGTTGCTCGAGGCGCTTTGAGTTCTCGCGTCCCAAACGCCCTTTTGCGACTGGGCGTGCGCAGTCGGCGTAAGGAGCAGTATTAGAGCGAAGCATAGGACGCGTATATTCATGCGATCTCGCGGAGTTCATGGATGAATTATTCCCGGAAACACGGCTTGCCTTTGCACGATATTCACGCCAAAATTGCTCTATCGACCGAGGATGCAGCCCGGATGGCCAAGATTTTGCTCGTTGAGGATGATGAAAGCGTCTCTGCCACAGTGTGCGACTGGCTTGCCAACGACAAGCATTCGGTGGAATGCGTCCATGATGGCAAAGAGGGACTCAATCGCCTCCGGTTCTACGAGTTTGAGTTAGCGATTCTTGATTGGCAGCTTCCCGGAATCAGCGGTCCTGAGATCTGCCGCCAATATCGTAGTGACGGTGGGAAAATACCCGTTTTGATGCTGACTTCGCGCGTTGATTCCGACGATAAAGTCGCCGGGCTTGATTCAGGCGCAGACGATTACTTGACTAAGCCGATTGACTTTAAAGAGCTGTCGGCCAGAGTAAGGGCATTGTTGCGCCGACCGTCGACTTTGACCCCGCCTGCCGTCAAGAGCGGTGCCCTGGAGATTGATCAGGCAAGCGGCAAGGTTCACAAGAATGGAGCCGAAGTTTCCCTTTTGCCCAAGGAGTTCGCTCTGCTGAATTTCTTTATGCGCCATCCAAACCAGGTCTTTAGTCCCGATCGTCTTATAAGTCTGGTTTGGCCCAGCACCACTGAGGTTTCGCGCGACACGGTTAAAGTGCATATCAAGCGATTAAGGGACAAAATCGACGGTGAGGACGGTCCTTCTGTCATCCGCAGCATTCACGGTATGGGGTATGTTTTCGAATGCGAAGAGCAGGGCTAGCGCCGGAGAGCGTGTGCTGGCAGACCTTGGCGGGCAGATTAACTGATACCATACTTGACCCGCTGCAATATTGCACAACAGGCGGTATGATATATACCTACGCATGCGTACGCCAGGGTAGCTCAGTCGGTTAGAGCACAGGTTTCATAAACCTGGGGTCGCGAGTTCAAATCTCGCCCCTGGTATCTTGAGAATTTAGAGAGAGAGTGCGAGGATTCGCCGAGTTTCAGGTTCGCCGGGGGCTCCGGGCGAAAATTGTTGACCGCCCGTAGTCGTCTGTCGCCTGATATTTCCAATCTTTTCACGAAATCTGCGGTCTAAAAGCCACCGTTCGGGAACTATTGTGTGGCATCGTTCGCCCGCACACATAGTGGGATTTCGCGCAATAGAGTTACTAGCAAGATCGTTATGAAAAACAAGCAAAAAATATTGATTGTTGAAGATAGTCCGAGCCAGCTGCTCCTGATAGATGCTTTCGTGCAGAGATTTGGCTTTGACACCCATGCGGTCACCTGTGGCTATGATGCCCTGGAGGCCGTGAGAACCATCAAGTTCGCTGCGGTTTTGATGGATATTAACCTGCCTGACATAAGTGGTTTCGAGTGCACCAGACAAATCAAGTCGATGGGAGCGTGCCGTCAATTGCCCGTTATTGCAATTACGGCGGAGCGAATGGACGAACTATTTGAATCGGAGTGTCGAGCGGCCGGCATGGACGATTGTCTCGCCAAGCCGTTCCAGGCGGAAGCGCTGCGAAAAGTGCTGCTGCGGCATACTTACGAGCCGTCATATCCTAACTTGAAATTGCTGCCCGACTCGCAAGGAAAGCCGAGCAAGCCGGAGTCTTTACCACTTTGACCGCCTCGATGCTCTAGATTGAGGATCTCTGCGGCTGCCCGCAAGTAACGACATAGCGTTTACCGCCTGGCCGGAAACTGAGTTTGTTCTCTGTAATTGCCAGTTCTGCGTCGGCGTACCCTTCGGCAAGCTCAGTTTCGTTCTCAAACTCGCGTCTCATGTCTGCAGATGGACTATGCGTGCAGCTTATGCAAAAGTTCGGCGACTTTCTTGCCGATAGACTCGACTGAAGAGTGGCGCTTTTGATCTTTCAGGTTGCCATTCTCATCGAACGCGTCTGCGGCGCCAGGCAAAGCGACTTGATCCGGTACAACTAAAACGCCGATGTTTTGCAGAATCGATCGAACACTTGCCAGGCCGCGCAGGCCCCCCAGGGCCCCGGGCGACGCGGCCATAATGCCGGCGACTTTTCCTGTGTAGCATTCGAGCGGCTTCTCATCGGGTCCTTTTCTTGAAGCCCAGTCAATTGCGTTTTTAAGGGCACCACTGATGGAGCTATTGTATTCAGGGCTTGCGATGAGCAGACCTTGATGCTCTTTTAGAAGCGTTTTGAGTTTTTTTGCGTTCTCCGGAATGCCTTGCTCTTCTTCCATGTCGCCGTCGTAGACAGGCAAAGGATAGTCTCTCAAGTCTATGAAGGTGACCTCGGCGCCCGCTTTTCGGGCCCCTGCCATCGCTATTTTTACCAGCCTCTTGTTCAGAGAATCTTTTCGAAGACTTCCGGCGAAGCAGAGTATCTTGGGAACCGTTGCCATATTAAACTCCTCCAGTCAGGCTGCCGAATCTGCCGCGCTGATAATCATCCATCGCTTGTGCGATTTGCTCCCGAGTGTTCATCACGAATGGACCGTAGCCTACCACAGGTCCTTCGATTGGCAACCCGCTGAGAACTATGACGTGAGCATCTGTTTCTGCGTGAAGTTTCAGTTCTGTTCCTCGTCTGTCGAGCACCGCCAGCGTTTCTGTGTTTAATCGCTGTTCACCGTTGACGGTAACTTGCCCGTCTAAGCAAAGGAGAGCCGTTGTATGCCCTTCCGGCACGGTCAAAGTTGCCTTGCCCGAGTGCTTCAATGTTGTATCCCACAAATTGACCGGCGTGAAAGTCTTTGCCGGTCCTTTGGCATCATTTGCAGTACCGGCTATGATGCGCAACTTGACTCGCGCGTCGTCCAGCATCACGACGGGGATGTCTGCGTTTAACAGTGTTTGGTAGCGAGGGCTGGTCATCTTCTTGTTTGCTGGCAGGTTTACCCACAGTTGCAACATTTGCAGTGTGCCACCAGTCTTGCGAAACTCCTTCGCGTGAAGTTCCTCGTGGAGCACGCCGCTGCCGGCTGTCATCCACTGTACGTCTCCGGGACCGATGCTGCCGTGATTGCCTGCGGTGTCTCTGTGTTCCAAACCGCCTTGAAAGACCAGTGTTACCGTCTCGAACCCGCGATGGGGATGCATGCCGACACCAAGTACTTTTTCTGTCGGCGGAAACTGTGATGGACTGCCATAATCGAGCATCAAGAATGGGCTGAGAATGCCGCGTCCTAATTGATCGCTGTAGGAAAA
Organism: Candidatus Obscuribacterales bacterium; assembly: GCA_019752635.1. Lineage (GTDB taxonomy): Bacteria > Cyanobacteriota > Vampirovibrionia > Obscuribacterales > Obscuribacteraceae > JAKFUT01. The sequence goes on from JAIELX010000056.1 coordinate 64,255, forward strand.
AAAATTGCGGACGGGCAAGCCGTCTCCCACCATATGCGGTGCATGGGGGCGGTGAATGCTTTGAACTGATTTTTGCATGACTACTCCTTTGACTCCGTCGGCGAGTCCTGTAACCGCTGCTGCGCCGATTTGCCCAATTTTTTGAGCAGTGCGAGCAACTGGCTGCTTTCGCTTTCCGTCAGTCCTTCAACTGCATAACTCATGTGGTTACGGTGTGCTTCGAAGGCGGTTTCGATAAGCTGGCGTCCTTCTTCGGTCAGATCGACCAGCTTTGCTCTACGGTCTGTGGCAGAGGGGATTCGGCGGACCAGATTTCGACGTTCGAGTCTGTCGATTGCTGCTGTGATTGAGCCGCTGGCTAGCGATAGTTTTTCGCCGAACACGTTAATGGGGGCGGCTCCTTTGTGCAGGAGCAATTCCAGCACGCCGAAGTCCGTGACGCACATGTCTAAAGACTCAATGCTCTTCATGGCATGTGTCCGCAGGACGTCGTATGCCTTCCATACAATGAGCCATACGTGTGTTCCATCGGTAGGTGAATTGCTCATATCGCCGGTCCTTCCTTTCACTCTTCGATCATAACATGAGTGTCTCGATATCGAGATACTTTGTATCGAGGTATTTTGAAGTTGGGGCTGAAAATCTAGTATTTGCAAACCGAAGCCTTGAGGTGTCACCAAATCTCGAATTTTGGTGACACCTCAAGACCGATGCTCGGCGAAGACCCACGCCGCCCCCGAAAAGAGGAAGGGTAGCTCCCGAGATCCCGTGGTGGTAAAGGGGGGCTGCGATTTTCGAAAGTGCTTTGATCTTCCTTCGCGGTGTAACCGGTTTTTTACTTTTGTCTTCTATCTTGAAAACAAGCTCGGAAGATGAGCCGGAATGAGGTTAGCAGCAACGCACTGCTTTCTTACCGGAATCAACTCTCCCGATCTTGGTATCCCCTAAACCGCAGATTACGGAAACTAACGCTGAGTCGCCGCTCTTCTTGATGTAAGAGCAAAGTCCACGCTCACGTATTCGACAAAGTGTTATGAGAGCTTCAGCGCTTGCCCACGCTCAAGCTCTCATACAACCTGAGGAAGACGCGTTCGCCCGCGCAAGCTGTGCGTATATCTTATAGTACGCGAACGCAGTCTTTCTTTTGATTTCGACCTGACTGATTTTTACTAACCCGACCAAGCAACGCCCCACCCCCGGAATGCTGCTTGCTTCGGCGTTTCGGGGGGCCCTTTTGCCTATAAATTGGCGGAGTTGGCGTATTCGACGCTTCCCTGGTCTTGCTTCTCCACTACGCCGCACTGAAATATTTTTGCCTTTGCTGCACCTAATACGGTGACTTCGTTGCATCGCACTGCAAAACCTCGAGCGTTGTCGTTTAGCAGAAGCGCGTCGCAATCCATCACCGTGCCTGTCGACCAACTGACCAGCGAAACTTCGTTGCAGTTTGACGTTTTTACTTTTGCGTCGTCTTGCGCATAAACTTTGCCGCATCGGTCCGCACTGATACGCACCCGTTTCCCGTCTCGTAGTGCATTTACTGACGGCCAATTGTTCATCTCGAAAGTGCCGCTTCGGCAAGTGACCATTTCCTGGCTGCAATCGACTGAGAACCTGCCGTCCTCTTCTTGCGATTCGATCTTTGAGGAACCCAATCGAACGATGCCTTTACCTTGAAAATCTAAGGAAATGTCGCCTGATACTTCAACTGTTTTAACATCTTTCAAATCGATTTCTTTCAACTCATCAGCTGCAATACATTTGTCGCCGAACTGGACCATGCCGCTACCGCTTACCTTTGCTGCTGCGAATCCTTCTGCTCTTAATTCCAGAAAAAGGCCCTGTCCGGATTCCAGCCACCCTTCGGCTTCTTTCATCAAGCTATTAATGTCTGCACGCGCCGCCTGTTTCGTCTTTGGACTTTCGTCCTTAGGTTGATCCGGCATAACCGCCACCGCTGGTGGTTCATCTGGTTGCTCCAGTTTTGCTGTGATATCCGGAATGTCGGCGGGACCGACAGGCGCGCCGAAGTCAAAGTGTTGCGATTTTTCCAACTGCAATTTTGCGTCGGCGCAACGATTCTGAATGACCGGATTGCGTGGTTGTAATTGCAGAGACTTGGTGAAGTATTCCACCGCCTGTTCGTACGCGCCAAGCTTGGTGAGAACGGCTCCTAGATTGTTCGAAGCACCTATTAATCGTGGTTTGAGATCGACTGCGCGCTTTATGAACTTGGCGCCTTCCGGTGCGAAGTCATTGATGGAAAGAGCTACGCCGATGTCGTTGTAGACCTCCCCGTCCTGTCCGTTGATTTCCAGTGCTTTCTTGTATTCGTTGAGCGCTTCGACGAAGCGCCCGGTCAATGCTAGCGTCCGTCCGTAGTAATGATGGCAAAGCGCGCTTTTGGGCTGCTTTTCTACAGCGCGCTTGTAACTTTCAATCGCGTCTTTGTAATTTCGCTGCGCAGCGAGCCTGTTTGCGGCAATCAAATCAGGATTTGAGAGACTCTCTGCTGCGGCTCCAAGCCCCGGAGGCGCCAATGTTGCGGCTACGATGATTGCGCAGGCTAGTTTTGAGGCAAATCTCGGCGACCACATTTTGTTGCCTGCCAGTCTTTGAGTAATTAAAACGGTTATGCCCTTCACCCCGCACCGCTAACGCACAGCGCATAATATCGCTTCATCAATGCTTCGCGCGGTCACGCGAGGCCTCTTCCTTGAGGCTCTGATGAGCGTTAATGTCGCCTCCGGCTCAGATTCACCACCACGATACCGGCCGGAGGAATTCCGTAAAACGCAACGGTTAGCAGAAAAAACAGGGGTGAAACAGAAGACTGTAACGAGTTCTGCGTTAGTATGCCCAATGTAAGTGCATGAACCTGATTCAGCGAAACCGGGATGTCCATGCCGCTGTTTATCAGCAACAGTAGCCATCCGGTCAACGTCGCCACTAGCCACGTGATGAGAAAACCCGTCCCGTGTGTGCTTGTCGGCTTCGTTTCATTCTCTTCAGCCGACATCGCCTTGTCCGCAGCCAGTTTCATCACGGAGTCTTTATCAGCTGCAATAAGCGCGCCCGGGGTGATCTGCAACTTCTGTTGCTCTGCCAGCGCGCCTTTGCGCAGATGCGCCAAGTACCAGCTTCTGAGCAGTGAGTATTTCTCTTCGCTGGAGTCCACGACATTCTTCCGCTATGCCAACCGCAACATATATCATACGCCCGAAACAATCCCGGCGCAGTTCATCTTCGCTTCTCTGCCCGGGCATTCCCTCTGTGCTCGGCTGACTTGAGTTAACCCGTTTGTGAAGTTCTTGAATCGATGTGTCGATGCGAGAATGCTTCCTTTGCGGTGGAAGCTGCCGGGGAGCCGATTTGCCGCTGGTACCGCTGCCGGCTCTCAATTCATAATGTTGCAAAGGGAAACCAGTGTTAAAGTTATAGGACTAACAAGGGACGCCAAACTTCTTATGAGCAAATTACCGTATTTTGTGGTCGCCGCTATATTGGCCTCGTCGCTGTCGACTGCGGAAGTTTCGGCGAAAAAATGTGAGAAACCTGTTTCCAAAAAAATTGAAGCCAAGTCGGAGGCCTCCATACCCCGGAAGTGCGACGATAACGGATTGGAGTTCAATAGCCGAGACACATCTCATTCGGCGTCCCCTGAAGCCAGCAGTAGAACCAATTCTGCAGCAGCAGCCCCACAGCAGCCCAGTCGTACCATTCCGGCGCCTGCTGCCCCGGAAGGAGGCAGTCGCTCCACTTCCGCCTCCGCGTCACCGGACGCCCGTAGTCGTTCCACCTCGCATGCTGCAGCTGTGCAAGACATAAGCCGCTCGACCCCCGCTGCCGCAGCGCCACAAGACAGTAGCAGAACGAACCCGGCGCCTGCTAATCCGCAAGATAGTAGCCGAACCATTTTTGCGCCGGCCGCGGCGCAAGACCTTAGTCGAAGTAACCCGGCTCCGGCTGCACCGCAGGATGTGAGCCGATCTATTCCGTCGCCGGCCGCACCGGAATCCGGGAGCAGAACGAACAGCGCACCGGCCGCGCCTCAGGATCTGAGCCGCTCGACTCCTGCGTCCGCCTCACCGGAATCAGAAAGTCGAACCAGTCCGAACAATGCTGCACCGGAAGCGAGCAGCAGATCTGACACTCACCCTGCAAGCAACTAGCGTATAACCTCGGTGACCAGCCGATTTGGGGGCCGCTGCCGACGGGCATATTCGGAATACCAATGAATATGCTGTTATGCAACTGATCCGGCTGATAATGCTAAAGTCCAGAGAATGGTTCCCCGCAGGCACTATCGTCGTGCTCTGCTGGCAGATTGCATTGCTTTGTGGTGCTTCTGCACTGCTGAAGGAGTCCGCTGCGCAGAATAAACAAGCGCTGGATTATCTAACGGGATGCGCTGCCGTATCCATTGCTAGCGCCGCGATGTTCCTCTGCGCACTGTATGCGGTGCAGGCTGGGGAGAAGCGAATCAAACGCGAAGTGTTCGCTTGCCTGAGTCGGCTGAATGTTTCTGACGCGCCGGTTCCGCCAGTGTCTGGATGCGACGCCGATGTTGAATCGAACATTCGTGCGCTGATTATGGCCGCCGATGCTGTCAATGAACGCGAGAAGGCAATTGCCGACCACTCGCTTGATTTTCTGTGCGCTCTCGATGCCAATAGACGAATCGTTGCTGTGAATCAAGCCTCATTCAGGCTTACGGGAATGCACTTTTACCAGCTGATCGCAAAGGACTCCTCTGCGTTAATCGACTCGGCGGACTTGACCCTGTTCTTTCAAGCATTGTCGCGTGCGTCGAACGTAGCCGGGGCGGTGGAGGTTGCCACCGGAATTAAGACCGTTGACATCGAACCGCGAATTTTTCTCTGGACGATTGAGTTTTCGACGACGCACCAGCTTTACTTTTGCGCAGGAAAAGATGTTACTGCCAAAATGCAGTTGGAGCGTTTCAAACAAGACTTTACTTCCATGGTGGTGCATGATCTTCGTTCGCCAATTTCTTCCGCGGCTATGACGATGCAGTCTTTGCTGCAAGATAAAAAAAATGCTGTGTGTGATTCGCATAGGGTGCAGCTTTCGCGGACGTTGAGCGGCATGGAACGATTGTTGCGGTTGATCAACAGCTTGCTTGATCTGAATAAACTCGAAGCCGGAAAGTTCAAGCTGAACATTCAATTGGTTCGCATTGCCAAGCTAGTGGATGACAGCGTGGCAACCATTCGTGGTTTCTCGGAGCAGAAGCAAGTCGTTGTCACTAAAAGTGGTGACCTGCAAGAGAAAGTTGCAGTGGACGAGGAGAAGATGATTCAGGTTCTCATCAATCTTCTCTCTAACGCAGTAAAGTATTCACCGGCTGCTGGCACCATTACTGTGACCGTTAATCGGTCGGAAAAGATGATCACTGTAATTGTCTGCGATCAAGGTCCCGGAATAGCGGAAGCCAGCAAGGGAAGAATTTTTGAGAGGTATGAACGGGTTGCAGGCGCGGAACAGACCGGCTCTACGGGGTTGGGTTTGTTTATATGCAAAGCGATTGTTGAACGCCACGGTGGGAACATTGGTGTTCGAAGCGAAGTCGGGAAAGGCTCTCAATTCTGGTTCAGCATTCCTGCTTTGACTAACGAAAGTGATCCGGACTTGGACTTATAAGTGCAGCTCCTAGTCTTCGTTGCTGACGCGCCATTTGTATGAGGATGAACCATTGAGTGAATCAAGGGCTCGAGAGCTTAGCAAGAACGACTTGTCGTAAATGCTGTTGAAAATAGTAGCGGACCAGAACCGATCCATTAGAACTACTATGGGCAATCCGGCTCCTGATTCTTGATTGTCTAGCATTGGCGCATGGGCACTGTTCAAGAAGATCTGATTACCTTTGGAAAGGAGAAATGCCTTCTCGCAGAACTGTGCTGCTGCCATTCTTTTCTCTTTTTTCTTCATGGTTGCGTCCACAAGAAAGAAGATTGGAAGGGATATGTTCTTGAATTCCTTTGCGGCGTTCTTGTCTCCTGCTCCCGACTCAGGGTCAAGGATCAACGCTGCGGAAATGCGTCCGCCTTTCAATAAATCGACAACTGCCGATGGTGGCATGCCTACCGATGCCAACGCTATCTTTGAAGTGTCAACCGCTTCTCCCAACGGATTACCCGCGTCTTTGACGCTGCCCAGAAGTGCATCGATAGAGTCTTTGCTCTTATCCTCCGAGGGTTGCAACATTGCTACTGCGAGTCCTTGCGCTGCCCAGCGCCGACATAACGATGTCGTCTGGCGCGCCAGCTCCGGCGTCGCTGTGCAGATAATGAGTGGGCTTGCATCTGTCTTGTTGGGCACAAAAGTCAATACCGGCGGCATTCCCAATTCATTGCCGAGTTTAAGGTCGTTCTCTTTTACTGGATATAATGACGTAGCATTTTGCGTCGCGGTTTTCACCGGGGGCGGTGCCCACTTCTGCACCGCGAAAACGGCAAGTCCCACGATGACGAGCAGAGCAACAACTGAACCAATCAGAACGAAGGGCGGTTGTTTTTGTTTACCGTAAAGCAGTGCTCGAAGTTTTTGCCTGAGCATCGCCGCCGTCGGGCGATCTTTTGGTTCTTTCAGAAGACATTGAAAGACGAGATCATCCAGTGCCAGTTCGGTTCTGTCTGACCGAGAGGTAGCGAAGCGTGGCGGATACACGTTCACGTGTTGGTAAAAGCAGACCTGAGGGTCGGCACCATCAACGGCCTTTTTTCCGGTGAAGCACTCGTACAATACACAACCCGCCGAGTAGATGTCGGAAGGTGGTTGTGCAACTCCTCCAAAAACACATTGCTCCGGGCTCATGTACGATGGTGTTCCCAGTGTGCGCCCTTCTTCCGTAAGGGTGGTGGTGACGTCCGCTGTCGCCAGCCCGAAGTCGAGTAATTTAAGCACTGAGCGATCCGCTAACTGCACGAGCATTATGTTCGCCGGTTTGATGTCTCGATGCACCAATCCCTTCTCGTGACAGGCTTCCAGCACCTCTGCCAGCTGCAGGAAAAAATCCGCAGCCTGATCGCGCGTCATTCGCCCTTTCTCTAGCATTTCATGCAGAGTCTCGCCCTGGACATATTCCATTACGATATACGGCGCCGGTTCGATTCCGTAATCGACTACGGACACCGCTCCGGGATGGTTCAACATGCTAAGCACTTTTGCCTCCCGTTCGAACCGTTCCTTTTGCGCGCGATCTATATTTCGAGAACTCAGAACTTTTATCGCGAAGCGTTTGCCAAGGGACGTATGCTCGGCAGCGTAAACCGTGCCCCACCCACCTCTGCCGATTTCCTCAATCAACCGATACTTCCCGAGAAAGGTGCTTTCGCCCGGATCAAGGTATGATTCCAGTAATGCCCCGTCCGATCGACAGAAATCGCCACTGTCCGGTCCGTAAACTGTTCTACAGACCGGGCAAATCGATTTTGTCGCTCGCGAATTGTTTGTCATAGTCTGTCGGAAATCGCTCGACTTTGCTTGTTTCGCGCGCAGTTATGAGACACCGAACCAGGCTGGCAATAGCAGAGTTCAGATCGATATTACCCCGATCAACTCACTCCTAATCCCCGGCATGCGGCTCGCTCCCTTCCAGACCACTAAGTGTACTTTGGGAGCCTTGTCCTCCCTGGATCTGAGTCCTAGTCGCGCGGGCGATTCCGCTGTCGATCGTTTGGCCGGATTACCCATGGAAAGCATTCTCCTAACCGGTGCTAGTATCACTGATGGTGCGGGACCGCTATTGGCGCGCCTGTCACGATTGCAAACTCTGCGCGTCGATAGTTACCGTGTTATCCACGGGCTGTTGCAAAATCAGCCGCTATACCGAGTTGCGAACTCTGTACGCAGCGGAAACAAATATGACTGCCGATGGTGTTCTCGAGGACCCGACCGGGGGTGAATGTCATAATGTCATAAAGTAGGCGGGACGGCTGGATCTTCAGGGTGGAAGTGGCGGTTCTCGGGAATATAGCCCAACAAGCATGTTAGTTTTTCGGAATGAATGATGCCTTCGCTAGTCTTATCTCGGCTTGTAGCAACTTTATTTATCTTGCTTGTACTTTGTCGCGGAACGGAGCCAGCGGTGGCTTCCTCAAATGAGACGGAGGCCTATCAACTGTATCAGCAGGCGGTCGCTCTGCGAAAGGCGAATCGGCCAGTCGAGGCGCTCAATTGCCTCAATAAGGTCCTGGTGCTGAAGCCCGATTGGCAAACTTATCACTTCATTGGTCTTCTCTATATGGAGATGAAGCGCTACCGCGAAGCGTTTTCGCCTCTTGCGCGTGCGTACGGTTTGGCTCCTGCCGAAAGTTCAACCGTTGCCTCCGCTGCCGAGTGTTACTACCTGTTGAAAGATCCTGACAATGCGATTGCCTTGTGTACTAAATATCTGGCCAAGTACAAGACAGGAGACTCAATCGGTACGATTTGGCAGACTCTAGGGCGCTGTTATGCGCAAAAGAAACAGTTTGCTCAGAGCCTTGACGCCTTTCGCAATTCGCTCAAAGCTGACCCGACCGATGATTTTACTTGGCAAGCAATGTGCGGTGATCTTAGTTCGGATGACGCTGCTGCGCCTCAGTTCAAATCGGTTGCGCCTGAGTTCTTGAAGCGGTTCCCGAATGACAGCAACGCGCAGTATTACAAGGCTAGGCTGCAGGCATTAGATTACAGTCAAGCGCGGAACCGGTTCGAGGACGAAGCTGTAGCGCGTTCCAAGGCTAACCATCAAGACAACGTGGATGCGTTTGTCATTGTGCCGCCGCAGTTTGGCGGGAGAGTTTCGCCTCGCTTCCTCGCCATTGTCAGGCAGACGGTTCATGGTATTCCCAAGACCATCTGGGAGCCTCTTTACGCATATGGCTATAGAGTTCATGTCGTGCCTCATGTAGTGGACGACTTTACGGATCGTGACTGCAACCCGGAAGACCAGCCTAGGGGATACAAAAAGGGGGCGACGTACAAAAATGTACCTGCCCTGGCCATGCCTCATCGCAAAGTTTTGATAGTGGCGCAAAATTATCTCAACGATGAGGGCAAAGAAGAGACTATGAAAGACCCCGACCATGCCATGTGCCATGAGCTGGGACATGCCTACGATGAGTATCTCGGCTTTTTGTCAAAGAAAATGAATCTCTCTGAAAAGTACGATGGCTTTTCTCAAAGCAAAGCATTTGCTGCCGCCTATGAGTCGGATGCGAAGAAAATCGCAGGTAAAGAGCGCGAGACATTTTCTTATTATTTGCAGTCAGGAAAGGCGGGGCAAGAAGAGCTGTTTGCTAATCTTTTCGTCTTTCTTTGGGACAATCAGCTTGTGGAGCCCGGGAGCCACGACGATATGACCCGCGCCAAATTCAGTAATGCGCTTAAGTCGATTTCCGAGGCACGCAGTCTCGATCCCGAGTACATCAGGTTGAGAGACCTGTACGATTCGCACGTCAAGCAATACAAGTAAGCATTCTCTTTTGCCGTAGACAGCGCGACTGGTGGTCAATCCGTCCGGCATGGATCACGTCCGCGATATTCTTCCACCGGACTGCCTCGACCTGTCTGCTGTGCAGCCTTCGATGCCGGTGGCATCAACGCGGAAGGTCATTGCGACGCCGACACGGACGCTGCCAGCCACTAAAAACAGGAGCAAGGGCTGATGCAAACTAGAGCGGATTAGCAGTTGTAGGAGGCCAGCATTCCGGAAAGCATGCCGAGACCGGATTTCTTGTACAGAGCGCTCATTACGGCCGACGATACCGCTTTGTTGTCATTCTTTCCTTCGGCCGGTTGTGAGGCAAGAATGCGGACCAGTTCTTCTCTCTCAGAAGCGCCGTCGCGCTTTACCTTTCGGGTGATAACTTCACCACTGGCTTTTGCCGCAGGCAAGTTTGCTGTGGCGTCGATTGCGTCGAAATCAATGAAGAGTGCCGGTAGAAGTTCTTGTGTTGCGTTCATCATGTCTGCCCTCGTTTGCCTGCTCCGTGCAAACATAATCGCTCAATTGCAGTGGGAAGAATACGTAGACGAACGCAAAGGTTTTTGCGCTGAAATCCATTGGCTACTGAGCGAATTGATAGATTTTGCTGTGCAAAAGTACAGCGCCTGGATGCCGGGACTGTTGATTCGTGCAGCGGGTCCACCTTGGACACAGGAGATATGATGGTATCCAACCAGTCCTGTCGTCGCCACCATCAACCCCACATGCACATGGGAACCAATCTTCATCGCTGAGCTCTCAACATTCTCGCGTATTACTTTTTCCGCTGAATTTGCCAATGGTTGAACTACGTTGCAGTTGCACGATACAACAGCAATCGTGACCCCGTCGTGACCGGCAATATGCTTCTACGGGGCGTAGCCGGAGCCGCACTAGACCATGGCTCAAGATAAGCTGGCATCCGTCGAAATCTATTCCGATCTCATTTGTCCCTGGTGCTACATTGGCAAGCGATGCTTTGAAAGAGGGCTTGAGATCTCGGACCTGGCTGACCGAGTTGAGATCAGATGGAAGCCGTTCGAGCTAAATCCTTCCATGCCGCTAGAGGGTATGGAGAGCGCAGTGAAGATCCCGTCGGATAACCGAAGGAGTCCCCACGTAAATCTTGGACGTTGACGTGGCACACTCCCGACAGATTTTTCGCTTATCGGGAGTGTGCTTAAACTCAATTCGAATTGTTCTTCGATTACAAAGTGCCGGCGGCTGCGCGTGCTGCGACTTTTGCCATTAGCGCTTCTCGCACTTTTGCCTTTGCACGGGAACCTTTCAAAAATACTGCGACATATATGGTCTCGCCTTTAGGTCCGACCATTATGCCCACGTCGTTCGTGCCTGCGTTTTGATCGCCTACATCTCTGCCTGTTCCTGTTTTGTGTCCCAACTTCCAGCCCTCCGGCAACCCTGCGGTTAATCGGTGCAGACCGGTTTTGCTGTTGAATAGATCTTCGAGCACAATTGCAGTTGAGCCTTTTGAAAGCAGTTTGCCTTCGTTGAGCTTCTGCAACATGTCGACGACTCCCGCAGGTGTTGCGGTATCTCTCGGGTCTGCCAGGAACTTGCTGATTTTTAAACTGTCAGGCTGTATCTCAGTTTCCGGTCTATCGATCCTGACTCCGCGCACGCCGGTTTCCGTCAAGACTTGATTGACCGCGGGAGCTCCTCCGGCTTTGCCGATGAGAACATCGCACGCAGTGTTATCACTATCGCAAATTGCCCAAGTCATGAGATTTCGAACTGTGAATTCATGCTGTCCCGCTTTAATTGCTTCTTTGATCGGACTGCGCATATCCGGAAGCACGTCCTTCTCTTTGAGTGTCACCTTCTCTTGCAAGGAGAGTTTGTTAGTATCTGCAAGCTTGAGGATTGCCAGTGAGACAGGGAGCTTACACACGCTGTGCATCGGGAAAGCCTTGCTCTCGTTGAGCAAGTACTTTTTGTTTCTTGTTACGTCTATGACCGCAATTCCTACCTCGCCTTTTATTGCTTCAAGCTCTTCCTTCGCCAGCCCTGTTCCGTTCGAACTCGGCGCGGCGCTGGCTGCCAGTGTTAGCAATGCAGTCAGCCCCAAACATGTAGCCATAGCTATTCGCGGTCGCAGCGTTAAAATCAATGCCATGTCTCGTTTCCCCCCCGATTATCGTACTTCGCCAATTCATTGTTGTTCCTGTTGCTCGGAACTGAACCTAACGAGAATGATACTTGGTCAATTGTTAACAACCTTTCGTGTTGCGTTAAATTGGCGATAAATTCAGGTCAGATATCAATGAGTGAACTACTCTAGCGCCTGCACCACCAGCGGTGCATCGCTCCGCTGCATCGAATTTTGTTTCTTATGAGACATCGAATCGGATTTTAACTCCATGAGCTCATTTCGTCCTGATGATTTGTTCGAGGCTCTTTCGGCAAATGAACCGGGATTGCCCGCAACGATGCCGGAATACAGCGTCGGCAGTTCTTGCTCGGGCCGTTCTACTCTACGGCTTCTCGTGGACGAGGTTTACTGCGAGCGCGCCAGCGTTCTAGTGCTTTTGCGCGTTTGCTCTCGTCTGAATTCTCTTCTTGTTCTTGAATGGAAAGCAGCTTGTCGAACACGCGATAGCCTACCGTTGCGGCAACACTGGCGTTGCGATAGCTCAGTTCTACTGCGACCTGCGCCCAAGTGAGCCCCTTGTCTAACAGTTCCATCAGTTTCGCTTCTTTGGCGGATAGTCCTTCTCGCAAAAAGACGTAGCGCATTTGACGCGGTACCACCAAAATGTCGCCGCGCATAGCAAGCTTCAACTCATCGACTAGATTCATGATCTCGTCGGGGGCTGCATGTTTGCAAAGGTAGCCGTCGCATCCACCGCTCATGGCTCTCTCGCCGTCTTCTTGCAGTTGGGAGCTGGTTACGATAAGGACTGTGCGGAAAAACTTTTCCTGTACACGCAGATGCTCAAGAATTCCCAGTCCGACACGCGTGCTGGCATCGCGATCACCTTTGTGTTTGGGCAGCTTCAAATCAAGCAGTACACAATCAATCTCGTTTAACCGACCGGAGCGAAAGAATTCCTGTGCCTCTTCTTCGGTGCCGGCCTTGTGGATGATTTTGAGATCCGGTTCCTCCTCGAGGAACTCAGCCAGTGTGGACGCAAACTCCGCGTCATCCTCAATCACTAATATGTTAGTCATCTGGCCCCCTTGCTTGCGCAGGTGTCATTAGCTGTTTCTGTCGGAGATGCCATGTTTTCAATAACAGGAGGTTTCACCGACTCACTGTCATCAAGGGATGCCGCGGGTAGTAAAACAATTATAGTGGTGCCTCGTTCACTGGTGCTCTTAATTGTTAGTTCAGCGTTCATGTCACGCACCAGAGCGTGAACGATTGAAAGACCCAGACCTGAGCTACCCTTCTCTGAGCCTTTAACCATTTTGTCGCCCAACTTTTCGGCGGGAATACCGACGCCGTTATCCGACACTTCAATTTGGTGCCGGTCGGCGTGTGCGGTCAGGCTGGCTTTAACAATGGTGCCCGGGGGATTATGAACCAGGGCATTGCCGACAAGATTGTCGACAACGCGCGTTAGCTGGAAAATCCCCACTTCGGCAAACACAGGTCCGTTCGGGAGGTCCGTTTCCACTCGCGAACCAATCATGTCCGCCACCGCGCGGTGCAGCGTTACGCAATCCAGAATTACTTCGCAGACGTTGCATCGATTCTCGCTGGTCGGTACTCCATTGTTTGTCGACTCAAAATCGTACGAGCTTGATAGCTCTGCAATAAGATTGAACAATCGGTTCGCAGTTTTGAACAGTCGCTCTAACTTATCCTCTGCGCCCTGCGACGTCAGTCCGTCTGAGCGAAGCTTTGCCAGTGTCCAATTCAAGATGGACAGCGGTGCTTTCAGGTCGTGATTCACTCTTCTGCCGAACTCTCTTCTGCGCTCTCTATCTTGCTGGATAATGTCGGCTCGCGCATTCGCTGCTTGCTCTCTCAACTCTGCTTCGTGCTTGTCGTGAATCAGTGTTAGTCGCATTTTTGCTTCGTCGAGTTCATGTTTCAACGACTGGAACTGGAGATGACATGCTTGCCAAACTGAAGCAGTCAGCGACCCTGCTAATATTGCTGCCGCAGGCACCACAACCGGTACGATCAGACCGTTGTAGGCGAACAGCAAGCATGCCACCAGCGATGATAGCGCTAGGGATGCAGCGACGATAGCCAGGTCGGGGGCGGTGAGAGCGAGATATCTTGCTGTCACGCCCGTTGACCTGCGCGCCATGAGTTCTGCTCGTGATTTGAACCATGCCATCAAGGCTCCGGAAGCCGCTATCGAAGCGATCAGATACAGAATTCTTTCCGGCAAAGAGGCTCGAATCGGCCAACTCTTTCGGCTCATTGTATCCATCGCCTGAGCCAATACCTCCGAGCCGCTGCGCAGGTTGGCACCAAGATTGGTGTAGGGAGTATTGTGCAAATCGGTGATGCCATCACCAATGATCACAACCGCATCCTTTAGGGTCGGCTCGCTGCTTGCAGGTATTGGTGACGACAGAATCTTCTGCCTTTCGGGATCGAGCAGATACCAGAACGGGCGAATCTTATAGAGTTCGCTATTTGGGGGACCGGCAAAATCAATATCCATGGACATGGGTAGATTTTGTGCTATCGGTTCGTTCATTCGTTCCAAAGCTTTGATCACTACAGATGCCTGTGTGTCGTCCCCCGTGCGTCCCGGCACATAGCAGGCCAATTGCCTCACCACTTGATCTTCATCAAGTAGTAGTCCGGCGCTACCCGTGTACTTGTCGACGGCATCTGCTCCCGGTTCAAGGCGGGAGAGAGCTTCGAGCACCCCGCGTGGTGGCGAATAGGTGTGAAGTTGCAGCACGTTGTCGTAGCTTTTTCGTGTGACGCTCGCTGTCATTAGCACTGGCACTGGCTTACCGCTAGTTGCGCCGGTTGTGCATCGGTGGATCGCTTCGGCAAGTCTTTGATCGTCTTTGCTGTATTGCGGAAAATCACAGTCCAAAATGATCATTCGCGCGCCCGCTTTCGCGATGAATTCTACCGACGTAGCCATTGTTGCTCGCGAGACAGGATACTGTAATAGTGGTTCCATCCATGGATGCGCAGTGATCGCTTCGGCTGGAGGTTCATCCTCGAACGAGTGGTTGAATATCACAGTGTTGTGTTTTACTTGAGGGTGATTGTTCTCAATCAACCAACTCAAAGTGTAATCCCACGCCCACCAGCGTCTGGGGATCTCGTGCTCATCATGGTACTTGAGTAAAGTTTGCGGGTTCAGTCTTCTAATGCTTTCCGGTGCCCAATTCAACCATGGTCGTGCTTCGAATCTGCGATTGATTGTTTGCAGTTCAACGCGCGAAACTATATCGCTCAGCTCCAACGTGACCCCGACCAGCAGTGCAGCCAGACAGTAAACGAAAAAGATACTGGAAAACACGTTTAGCTTCGCAGGTTCACTCGCTGCCGTTGACACATCGGATTTATCGGAGCTGATGCCCATGCTGTGTCTCTTGAGTTAGAACAAACCACCGAGACCGCCGCCACCAGGAAGAAGTCCGCCGAGACCGCCGCCGCCACCACCGGGAAGTAGTAGTCCGCCGCCGCCACCACCACCACCGCCGGGGATGATCCCGCCTAGACCGCCACCGCCGCTACCGCCGTTACCTGGCAATATGCCGCCGGGCGCGCCGCCCCCGCCGACAATCCCGCCTGCACCGCCGATGACACCGCCGAGTGTGCCTACGGTGCCGCTGATTGCTCCGGTTGCTCCACCAACGATTCCACTTACGGAACCAAGTCCTGCTGTAATAGAGCCGACGCCACTGGTTACGGAACCGATTCCTCCGGTCAATCCTGCTGTCATTCCGGCAATGCCGGCTGTCGATGTACCGAGATTGCTGGTGAAGCTGCCTGGCAAAATAGTGCCGGGAATGAAACCTGCGCTCATGTTGTTGACCGACAGGTGTGATTGAGTCGAACTGGCAAAAACCGGTCCTGGTAGCGAGACAACTTTTCCGTCGTCGTTTACTACGACACGGCCGATCGGCGGGAATTCCGCTGTGTTGATCGGCCAGGCGAAATGGGTTCCTGCCAGAGGACCGACTTTGTAGGGGAGCTTCTTCGGTGCTTGCAATACTATGGTGTTTTCGACAATTACTGCCAGCTCTGGAGGAAGTGGAGGGCGCGCTGAACCGGGCGCGTTTTCGCCGCCTACTATTGTTGTTCGTCCCGCTCCAGCCGCACCAGCTGTTGTTACCGACTTGATGATACTTAGTCCTGAGACTGGCGCGATTATGGGAGAAGTCGCGCCGGAAGTTGACGATGAAGTCGAAGCGCTGAAGGACGAACCGCCTGTCGCTGCTGCTAATGGTGAATTGGAAGGCGACGCTACCGCAGGTGTTGCTTGAGTGGTTGCTTCGATGCCTGCTGCCGGTGTTAATGGTGTTGCGGCAATAGGTGCCAGGCGAGAGGAGACCTCGGTGGTATCAATGGTCGGTGGGGCGACGACTCCGCCTATCGAGTCTGACACGGCTGAAGTGATGGGGCGTGCAACACCATCGACCGCATCCGACCCTGGCGCGACAACGCCACCGACTGTTTCCGCAAGAGGGGTAACTGCTCCTCCGACCGTGTCCGCAAGGGGTTCGACAACTTCGCCAACTTTGCCCGTAACGACTGATGCGATCGGGGTTACCAGGCCACCAACAGCTTCATTTAGAGGAGTAACCAGGCCGACGGAGTTAACTACATTCGAAAGCCCCGCAGGCAATCCCGACAGTGCCGAAGAGATCAAGGCCAATGATGGCAGCTGAGAAGTGAAACCCTGTAGCAAGGGGTGTGCCAGGGCTGCAACTGGACTGAGCGGTAGCAGGCTGGTGACCGTACTTCCAGAATCGAAAAGTGGTAAGGCGGTGGCTCCCGGCAAGGTAATGCTGTTGATGGATCTGGCTGTAGCGCCTGCAACGGCACTTGATGCAGGCGCACTCGACGCAATGTTCGATGTCGCCTGCGTGACGATCGGTGCTATGCCGCCAGGCAGGGCGCTGTCGCGCGACCTGATCTCGTAGACCACTCCCGGCTTCAAGCGCACTAAACTGTGGTCGACGCGGTTCAGCACATCGATGGTGCCTTCAAGCACGGTGACGCGCGCAACGTCGTTGTTCGCCTGGACCAGTGCCGTCGTGCCTCGCATACGAGCTTGCAGCAACTTGGTCCAGACATAATAAGCCGCAGTTTTGTCTTTGCGTTTCTTGTCCAGCTGAAAGAGCATTTCGCCACCCATCAGATAAACAAGCCTCTGATTCGGTGCAATTGCGTAGACTGAATTCTCCCAAGCTCGGGCGCTGACATTTTTCCATGTAAGTTGCGCCCAAGACTGATTCCCGGTCCCTAGCTGCATACCCTCCGCCAGGTGATCGCCCAAATGCGCCGGCGCTGGGTCTCCCCACTCCTCTCGGTTCCAATCTACAAAACCGCGCTTGTAGACATCTCCGTGCTTCTCCGTCAGCTTAGCGGTGCGGTCGTTATCTGCGCGCGCAACCAAGCCTGTCGTGAGCGATGTTAGAACTAGCAAAGTACAGAATGCCTTCACTTCGCGCATTGCCCGTCCCCCGTAAGCGCTGATTGAAGAGTATGCTGGATTCCTTGGATCAATTTTGCACAAAGCCTTCCAATCGTTCCATTGGGAAGTGGCGTCACAACATTAATCTTTGTAATTGCCTTAGCAGCTAACCCTGTGATCAGTTCTCGAAGCAATCGGGAAGCTAAGCACTTTTGACCCTTGCAGGCGCACTAGTGTTCTGTTCGCTCGACAGCCAACATATGGATTCTCGTCTTCCGAAAGCTTTAGTAGAACATCCACCGGGACGTTATGGTTTTCAGCGATCGAATACCGAACGTCGGCATCTTCGTCTTCTGCCAGTTGCAACAAGATATCCACAGGGCAGTTAGGATTCTCAGCGACCGCAGTGCGAATTTCTGAATCGGCTTGATTGGCTAGACTTTCGAGCAATTTGCGTGGTGTTCGTGGATTTTCGGCAAGACGCATCAGTATGGCGCTGGCACGGTGGGCGAAGAGGACTTCCAACCAGACCTCTAAACCTTCCATGCTCTCACCTGTGAGCATCGGGACAAAATTGCCGCTACTCGCCAGCAGAGCAATCTTCTCAGCGTTTAGACCATTAGACATAAGAAACACTCCAACAAAAGCAATTGAAGAAGTCCGCCTCCTGACTTCTGAAAATCATCTTTGCAGTGCAATATCAAACAACGCAATTGGAAATGTCTACTTTCGGATACGAGATTTTGCGGTAGTCAAGCATCCGGCTCCGCAGTCGCTTTCGCTCGGTCGGTCTCCAGCAATGTGTCACATTTGGTCTATGTAATGAATTGTGTCAACTGTTGGTGACTGCCGGGAGTCCCGGGCTTTCGGGACTCCGTCCGGGCTTGAAAGTTAGTCCTCGGCCGCTTTCCTTTCCATTGCGGCCCTGGTTTTCTTCAACACAATATCGGCTAGATTGCTGTCCTTGCGGTCCGTTGTCGGGGCAGAGGCGTATGAACTCCCGAACGATGCACCCCTGGACCTACCGCCGACCGAGGGACCCGGGCGTCCGGAGACGGGAGCGCAAGCAAATCCGGGGGAGCCTGCAGACGCGTAGGACTCTTCAGCAAATGAAGGAATGGCTTTTCCCATGGTTGCGGCGGGAAGTGGTGATGCCAGGCCTCTTGCCGCGAGAGCCGATGCGCCTTCTCTCCACGCTGCGCTGTCTCCTTCCATCGCGAAAGACTTGCCCGCCGAGGTAATGATGGTTTCTTTCTTGCCGGAGGCGTTCACTATCTCTTGCCTGTAGGTGAGTTCTTCTGCCGTTCCGTCCGTAAGTTTGGCGATCTTTTGAAAAATCCGGCTATCGTCTGATGCAAGCCCGTCGCATGCAACAGTGTTGATTTGGATTCCCTGTCCAATGGCTTGCTGGCATTCTGTTTCCCATTTGAAATCGTCGGGATATTGATTGGGACCTGCATCGCCAATCAAGAATAATTGCTTGACTGTCTTCTTGTTCGCGCTCCAGGCTAGGTCGTGCACCGCGCTGTGCAGGGCTTGATTGACGGCTTCCGGAGCGTCACCGCCGCCGTCTGCCTGCAATTTCTGAATGTCTTTCACAACTTTGTCGATATCTTCAGTGAACGGAAATACCTTGGTGACGTATTCGTCACCGCGATCGCGAAATGCAACCACGCCCACTCTGATCACTGGAGTCGGTTTCGAACCTCCTAACTGAGCGACAATCTCTTTCGTCTTCGACTTAACAGCATCAAGCTCACCCTGCATTGAGCCTGTTGTATCGATACAAAATGCCAGGTCTATGTGAGGAGTGCGTTTTGCCGGTGCCTGCTTCTCGATTTCTGCGGATATCTTGCTAAATCCCATGCCCAGCAGGCTGAGACCGCCGGCCAGTAGAACTGCTACTGTTAGATGTTTCTCGCGTGCCATGTATGCAATCCTCACGTTGGATGTTCTCATTCTAGGTCGCATCAGCATCGGATACGCCGGTGCTAGCACTTCAAAAGACCCGGGGAATATAGACCATACATCAGTATGCGCCTTCGCCTGCGGACGGGATTTCGGTATCTTCGCTCTGATTTCACTCGGGCGATTCTGATTCGCTTTGGCGGTTTCGCTTATAATGAGTGCACTTTGACGAAAGGAAATATTCATGAGCGCCTTACTCATAGATGAGGATACAAGCCAGCAATTTGCAGTCCCGGAGCCGGCTTGCAAGATCGGCTCGGCGCCGAGCAATGGCGTTGTGCTTACCGGCGAAGGTGTTTCTCCTGTTCATGTGCGCATTGAGAAAAGGGGCGAAGATTACTTTGCCGCGCTTGAACCAGGTGGATTAGCCACCAAGAAAGTCATGTTTTTTCTAGACATGCCGAACTGCACGCTGAACCGAAAACCCTTGGAAGCGAAGCTTACCAAGCTGACCAACGGCGACAAGCTGCAGATTGGCTCGCGCTTGCTGCGGTTTCACATCACATAGTTTGTGGGTGTCGTCGCGGAGAGCGGCATGTCATCCCAATCTAGATACATTGATGTACACAATGACTTCCGCAAGCCAAGAGAACGTTGGATAATAGCGCGGTCTTTGCAAGGGGTGAGGCTGTCGTGGTGCTAAATTCTCGGCTAATTGAGATCGTTCATTGGCTATCTGCCGCTGGTATTGTTTGCGTTCTGATTGCGCTTGCGGCTTTGTTCTATTCCAGCGATCATGATGTTGAAGTCAAACGGTACTGGCACCCCTATGTAATGACTTGCCTGACTCTGGCATTCTTGGGAATAGCTTTGGCTGCCGGCTGCCCACCATCCGCGCTCACTTTCATAGTTCCGGGCGCCGTATTGATCAGTTTGAGCAATGTGAGAAACTTGCGATTCTGCGACTGCGGAACTCCCATGTATCGTCGTAATTGGCCGGTTAAACATGATCCCGGTAGTTGTGCTCGCTGCAAACGCGGTTGCTCTTAACTCGAATATCCCATCTACTTTTTTTCGACGAAGCGATTTTAAGTTCGGGGGAACTGTTCATGGTGTCATTCGCGTCTTCAGAGTCAGGAGAACGCGGAGGTCGATTTATGGCTGCTTACACAGGTCAAAGGGTAGCGCCCTCCGCAGCCCGATTTCGCCAAAACCCGACGATGGCTGAGCTTGTGATGCCCGTCATTTTGGCTCTGGTTCTAGGGTTCGCTCTGGGATGGGCCTTGAAGCCTGAGAGCGAGATTGTGCCAAATGGTATGAGAACGACAACACCTTTTGGCGATGCGAGGTCGCGCACAATCATGCCTAGCGATAGTCTTGCGCCAAGCCTGCCAGCTCCGCCTTCCCCACGTGGAGAAACGGAACCGCTGACCGCAGCCCCGTCGCCAAATCCGGCATCACCGTCATCTTCCGTGACGGAACCGTCCGCTCCCGGCGCAGTGATCAATCCCTAACTTGCGGCTAAGCAGGTGTTCCACTTCTTGCTTTTGTCGCCGCATCCAGATTGCGATACCACTCGATGGTTCGCGTAAGTCCTGTGCGGAGATCTACGCGCGGAGACCAGCCAAGCAGCGTGCGTGCTTTTGTGATGTCCGGCAGTCGGCGACAGGGGTCGTCCACCGGCAGCGGTTTGTAGACAACTTCCGATGCCGAACCGGTTAGCTCTTTCACAATATGGGCCAATTCGACGACGGTCTTCTCTTCCGGATTCCCGATGTTAACCGGCTGGTGATGCTCCACTTCCATGAGACGGCGGATACCGTCGACCAGGTCGGACACGTATTGGAAACTTCTTGTCTGATTGCCTTCACCATATACGGTGAAGGGTTCATCGTTGAGCGCTTGCTTGATGAACGAGGAGACCACCCTTCCGTCGTCGGGACGAAGGCGCGGCCCGTAGCAGTTGAAGATACGCACGATCCGCGTATCCAGTCCGTGCTTGTTGTGGTAAGCCATCGTGATTGCTTCAGCGAATCGCTTCGCTTCATCGTAAACACCACGTGGACCGATGGGATTAACGTTGCCCCAGTAGTCTTCCGGCTGCGGGTGTTTGAGCGGGTCCCCGTAAACTTCCGATGTGCTTGCAAGAAAATACTTTGCGCCTTTCGCCAGCGCAAGTCCCAACGAGTTGTGCGTGCCCAGCGAGTTTACCTTCAGTGTTTCGATCGGAAGGTTCAGATAGTCGATGGGGCTGGCCGGGCTGGCGAAATGCACGACCCAGTCCAAGTCACCGATCAAGTGAATGTGATTGCTTACATTGTGGTGAATGAATTCGAATTTCGGATTGGCGCTATGCTGAATTATGTTGTTGTAATTGCCTGTGATTAGATTGTCCATCACCATGACATGGTGTCCTTCCTCGATCAGTCGATCGGTAAGGTGCGAACCGATAAATCCTGCTCCACCAGTTACTAGTACTCTCAATGTCCTATACCCCGATAAATCAGACCTTGATCGACCAATTCTTGCTCTACTAGGCAATTCCGTCCGTCAATGACCAGTGGCCACTTCATGACTTTTACTATTTGCTGCCAGTCAATTCTGTCAAATTCTTCCCACTCTGTCACCACCACTAGTGCGTCGGCGTCGCTCGCCAGATCGTAGATGTCGGTGCAATAGTGGATGTTGAGCTCCGGATGCAGTCGCGCGCAGGCATCCATCGCCACTGGATCGTAAGCTCGAACTTGTGCCCCCATTTTTTGCAATTGCGCTGCTATCGTTAAGCTCGGAGCATCGCGCAAATCGTCCGTATTAGGCTTGAAGGCCAATCCCAATAACGCAATGGTTCGACCTTTGATGATCTTGAGGTCTTCTTGAAGCTTTTTGATTGCGGCCAATCGCTGGTTCTTATTCACCGAAATTGTGGCTTCAAGCAGCGGCGTCGGCGAACTATACTCACGCGCAACTTCTATCAGTGCGTTTACATCTTTGCCGAAGCAACTGCCACCCCAGCCGACACCGGCATTCAAGAACGAAACGCCTATGCGGCGATCCAAGCCAATGCCCAGCGCAACTTCACGAATGTCAGCTCCGACTTTTTCACAAATGCCGGCCATCTCATTGGCGAAGCTGATCTTCATAGCTAGAAAAGCGTTTGCCGAATACTTGATCATCTCTGCGCTTGCAACGTCGGTGCAAACGAATGGAACGTCGGTGAAATCGGGCGGTCGCGGCGCCACGGCTGGTGGGACGAATGTTTGCTCGACCAGCGGTCTATAAAGTTCTCTCATTCGATCGATTGCGTTCGGATCGGAAGAGCCCACCACGATGCGATCGGGATAGAAAGTATCGTGCAATGCGCTTCCTTCGCGCAGAAACTCAGGATTGCTCACCACGGCAAATTGCGGCACGTCTGTCCTGGTACCGCGAGTAGGAACGGTCTGAACCGATGCTTGTTTACCTTGATTCACCAGCATTTCAACCCAGTTTCCCGAGCCGACCGGAACAGTCGACTTGTTGACGACCAGCCTTCGTCGAGTGGTGTCAAGGGCTGCACCGATGGACTTAGCAACTGCTACTACTTGCGACATATCCGGCTCTCCGGATGGCAGAGACGGGGTTCCCACCGCGATGAAGATTATCTCCGACTGAGCGACGGAGTCGGGAATACTGTCACTGAATGAGAGCATTTCGCCGTTGCCATGTTCCGCTAAGAGGTCGGCTACGCCTGGTTCGTAGAAAGGGACTATGCCTTCCTTCAGCTTGGCAAGCTTGTTCTTGTCGGCTTCGACAACAACGACGCGGTGTCCGAGGTGCGCCAAGCTGCAGCTTGTCACCAGTCCGACATATCCGGCTCCGATTACACAGATGTCCATGTGGTTGCCCTGTTGAGTGCTGGTACGAGCCATCACTATAACAATAAGCACCCCTAAATGTTAGATACATAAGCTTGTGTTAGCCTCATTGTAATGGCTTCGCAGATAGACGAATTTATAAGAACAATCGCGCGATTGCGTGCTCCTGACGGCTGTCCATGGGACAGAGAGCAGGATCATCGTACTTTGGCTCGTTTTCTGTTGGAAGAATCTTACGAAGTAATTGAAGCGATTCACGCCGAATCGCCTGTCAAACTCAAAGAGGAGCTTGGCGACTTGCTGTTGCAGATTGTCCTCCATGCGCAGATTGCCAGCGAGAGCGGCGAGTATGACATGGAGAGCATTGCCGAAGGTATCAACAAGAAAATGATTTCGCGCCATCCGCACGTCTTTGGCGAGAACAAAATTGAGTCTTCCGATGATGTGATCAAGCAGTGGGATCAAATCAAGCGAGAAGAGGCCCTGGCTCGTGGTGCCGCGCCGGAGTCGGTTGTTGATTCCGTTCCCAAAGCGTTGCCCGCACTCCTGAAAGCCTTAAAAGTCTCAGAGAAAGCCGTCGGGCAGGGATTCGAATGGCGAGACTTCGAGGAACTGTGGCTTAAAGTCGAAAGCGAAATGGTCGAATTGAAAGAAGCCGTCGCCTCAGGAGACATGAACGAAGTGGAGCTGGAGCTTGGTGACGTGCTTTTTACGCTGGTAAATGTCGCACGGTGGAACAAGCTGAACCCGGAAGAATCTCTTTTGCGTGCTATAGACAAATTCAGATTGCGATATAGAAAAATGGAAGAACTGTCGGAACTGCCGTTATCGGAGCTGTCGAAAGATCAACTCGGGCAAATGTGGCTTCAAGCCAAAGCCGCCGTCAAGATCTAGTTCCGCTTGTAGCGACGGGAGCGCGGCAATCACAAAGTTACTTCACGAACACTTCACGGTGCGGGAGTAACTTAGAGGTATGCATCTGAGTTAAGCGTGCACAAAATGCACATTGCAACGCTGTGAAAGACGCGCACCGGAGCTTGTAAGTATTGGGGGGACCCGTATTTAGACGGCTCGTTGAGATGGGCGTTACGCATAGTCTTCAAGCCGTGCGACGCCTGGACAGCGGTCAATTCGATTGACCTGAAATTTAGACTGACGTCCGCCGACAGACGGTCGCCAGGAAATAGAAGAAACCGGTCGCGGCTGAATGGCCGGGCCGGTATCTTTTTGTGCAGATTTAATCTGGACGTCAGTGTCCTCGAACTCGAAAACCGCCGTGCTTATTCGAAAGCGGCTTGTCGCCACTGCTTAGCGGTGGCAAAGAAGGGTTTGCACAGGCGTTCAATGAGGAATATTCTTGGTGTCGGGAAATTTTTAGAGCAGGCATCCGGACTTCAGCTGTGAGCTTGCAAGCGCGATGGGTTAGCGTTCGGTACGAGCAGGAGGCGCGCACAGCGTTCAAGACAAATGGACCCACAGGACGAAATCCGGCAATTATTCGAAGAAGGCAAGCTGAGCATTGAAGAAGGCAAGTTTACTAAGGCAGAGCGTCTGATTAAGAAGGCAATAGCCGCTTACTCCAACGATCCCGACAGTGACTTGCAGTCAGTTCCCTTTATTGAGATGGTTCTTGAGCTGGCCGCACTAAATGTGATGAGAGGCCGGTCCGACAAGGCGGAGCCTCTATTTATCCAGTCGTTACAACTTATGGAGTGCTCCGATGAGTGCCCCAAGAATCTTCTTTGCGGGACAATGTACCGCCTTGCCGACCTGCACTTGGCTGCGAACAAGCAGGCTCAGGCTCGGGACTTGCTCGATCGGGCTTTGTTGATTGCGGAGGAATGGCTCGAGCGGAAGGAGCCGGAGACCATGGCGATCATGAAAAGCCTGGCTCGGGTGCATTACAAGTTGGGCGCCAAGGCACAATCGAAGACCATTGCCGAGCGTTTACTGCGGACCCAGGAAGCGGTTTTTGGTGCCAGGCACGGTGAGGTTGCAGAAACACTCGAGCTTCTGGCGACTATCAACCAGGCGGCTCGCAGGTATGACTACTCCGAAGGACAGTATCGCAAAGCTCTTTCGATCAAAGAAGGTCTCCACGGCTCTCAGCATGAGGATGTTGCGCGCTTGCTGCGAAAACTGGCTTCGTTGCATTACGACAAACACGATCACACGCTTGCTAAGCCTTTGTTGAAGAAGTCCCTTGCAATTAGAAAAACAACGTCGAACATTCAAGACGAAGAACTCGCTAGCATTTTTCAGCAACTTGCCGATGTTTATTACGCTGAGTGCAATTATGAGGCCAGCGAAGTGTACTACAAGAAGGCTCTAAATTTGAGAAAGAAGCTGCTTGGTGAGCATTCTCTGGAGGTTGCCGATACTTTGTGCGGACTGGGCAAGCTTTTTTGCGCCACTCAAAACTATCTTGGCGCCGAACAACATCTGAACATCGCGCTTGAAATTCAAATTGATTTATTGGGACCATACAATAAGGAAGTTTCCGCAACGCTTTCGAAACTGGCCGGGGTATTCATGTCTCAGGGGCGTTTCGATGAAGCCAACCTGATGAACGAGCAAGCGATGACGTGCCAGGTTCAGCATATGCAGCTGAACGTCGATGATAACGACCCTTACGATCGTGCAGTCGTCTATCACAGCCAAGGGGCTTACAAAGAAGCTGAGGAGTACTACAACAAAGCGCTCGCTAAAGTCGAACGCAGCCTTGGCACCGATCACTTTCATCTTGCCGAGATTTTGACCAAGTTGGCCGAACTCAATCGTTCCATGGAACGATTCGACAAGGCAGAGAATCTTTTGTTGCAAGCACTCAAAATATTTGAACGAATGCAGCATCGAGCCGTTCTCACGGTCTACGCAACGTTGGCTGATTTGTACCAGTTTGAAGACCGTTTTGAAGAGAGCGAATCGCTGTATAAACAAGCTCTTTCGATTATGGAAGGTGCTACCGCAGTTCGTCAGAGCGACTATATTGCCATCATGGGTGGTTACGAACGCATGTTGACAATGGCCGGTCGACGGATCGAGGCGGAAAAAATGCGCATTCGTCTCAAAACAATTTTGAAGCGCAGTCGGCTCAATCAGAACTTTTTGAAGAAGAACGCCGATACCATTTAACGCTCGAAACGCCACCGTCTCCCGGCTTCCATGAAGGTACGAACTTCACTTTCGCACTGCGTTCCGCAACAAGGTGTACTTGCTAATTTGCTAAACTTGATCGATTAATTCGCGCAGGGAATGCTTATGGACCCATCAGATTTACGTTGGCTAATTGCGATGTCGATTTTTCTCTCTTCCTGCGCGATCGCGCAGGGAGCGCAGCCTGCGATAAAATCGCCGGTCAAATCATTGAGCGCGCCGAGTAGAGCCGCTGCAGCACAGCCTGTACCGGCGTGGAAACAGGCTGCCGGTGAACTACTGAAACAGGCTAATGAAAAAACTCAATCAGGCGAAGTGGGACCGGCTCGATCACTCGTGGAACAAGCCGTTGCTACGGTCAAAGAGAACGCTGGTGAGCAAGACCTGTTGATGGCGGATTGTCTTCTGGCAGACGGAAGAATACAAGCTCTTGAACGAAACATGGGGCTAGCCGAAGAGTCCATCAAGCAGGCTGTAGATATTCGGCGCAAATTGTTGAAACCGGAAGCCGGCCTGTTGATTGACGCGCTTCAAGAGTATGCTTCGTTGCTAGATAAGATGGGGCGAAAAAGCGAGGGCGATAAGATTCGAGAAGAGGTTGCGCTTACGCACGCCAAGGAGCGTGTCTCTGCCGTGGTGAGACCGGCGAACGGGACCGCTGTCGGAGACTCCGCTGCTGCTGCGATTCTGCTGGCCAGGC
Source organism: Candidatus Obscuribacterales bacterium (assembly GCA_019752635.1). GTDB lineage: Bacteria > Cyanobacteriota > Vampirovibrionia > Obscuribacterales > Obscuribacteraceae > JAKFUT01. The sequence goes on from JAIELX010000056.1 coordinate 90,958, forward strand.
AGACTGCGGAGAAAGGCGATCGTGAAGCCGCCTTGGCGCAGTGGAAATTGGCTCTGGCGGCAGCACAGAAGCAAGATTCAGCAGGGCTGCGCACCGCATATTGCTTCATAAAGCTGGGTGACGAGTACCTTTACAAGAAGGATTACACGCAAGCGCTGCATAATTTGAAATTTGCGATCGATGCACTGAAGCCTGCACATCAGGACAGTTATTGCGCGCTGATCGCTTTTCGTCGCATTGGAATGATTGAAGCTACGAACAAGAATTTTGTCCAAGCAATTGACTCGTTTGCTAAGTCTGTTGATATCGCGACGAGAACTCATGCAGATCCGAGGCTAACTGCTTCAACACTGCAACAGTTGATATCGATGTGCATAATGAATAAGGATCTCGGCAAAGGCGAGCAAGCCTGCAAGCAGTTGATGGAGCTATCTGATCAGCTCACCGGTGCAATGAAGGCGAGTTCGAAAATGACTGCCTCTAGCATGCTTGGAAGCATATACATGCAAACGGGCCGCATGAATGAAGGCATGACCCTAATGAAACAGCTCTCCGGATCTCAACCTGCTAACTCGCAAGAGTATTCTCAGCAGCTTATGGCAGATTATACCGCGATGGAAAAGTTAGCAGACGATGCCATGCTCAAAGAGGTAAGCGTAAAGCAGTAGTCTGCTCTTCATGGTACGGCGGGTGTCTCTTCCAGAATTTGTTTGAGCTTGGCGCACTTTTCCGTTGCTCCCGCTCTGTCGCAGGCGATGATTCCGTATTGTAGGACACGCCGTTGATCGGCCGGTGTTATGTACTTCAGACCGGCGAGTCCGCTGAATATGAGGTCGCTGGCTCGATCATACCTGCCTGCGAAAAAATACCTTGAGGAGCATTCTAGATCGAAAACACATTTCGCCGACGGGTTCCCTTCAAACATTTGTTGTCCGCTTTCCGTCAATTGGTCGGCGAAGAGAGGATCTCGATTGCACAAGGCACAAAACACTCTGTCGAACAAAGATTCCCTTGCCTGCACTTGAAGCGCTCCCTTATTTGCCGCTTCTGTTGCCCAGCGCAACCAGACGTTGTCTTCCAATCTCAAGTTTCTCTGCACTACTGCACGATCGAGAAGTGCCTCTACTTGCAGGACTGAGTTGGGATACTCTCTTGTGAGCATATCTACTGCAGACTTGATGTGATGGGCTGCTTCACGACGCTTTCCCGAATACGACATAGCTACTGCGTGCAAGCCAAAAATGCGCAGAAGCTGCGAAGGCTTTCTGTTCAAAGGCAGTGAGGCGGGATACAATTGATAGATTTGCCGAGCAAATGATTCCACACTTTCAAACTTCCCTGCGCAAATCAAACCTTGGCACATTTTTACGGCTAAGGTCTGCTGCCCGTCAGTGAGAGCAGTTTGTTTCGTCAGCAGGGTGTTTCGATACAAGTCAAGGCTGCGTTCGAGTACTTCTCCGGCGAGTTCTTTGTTTCTGGAGTGAAGCAAGGCTGTTCCGCTGTATATCATCTGAGCAAGCATCGCAGGGTTGTCTGTTTCCCTGCCCAGCTCACGGCGAACAATTGGTTCAATATCAATTTTTGTATTGCCGGACGCATTCAGTTCACACAGGTGGAACAGTAAGCTCCATGTGTCGGCTGCATCAAGCTTGGCTCCTTGTTGCGACAATGCTTTGGTGAGCGTATCGCGAGCGTCGTCCCATCGCTCCAACTTCAGTTGCGCGCGTAGTTTGCCAGAGGTTAACTCCATTGTGCGAAAGCCAGGAGGAATCATAGCTTCGGCCTGGTTGAATTTCTGCAATGCAAGGTCGTAAGAATGCATCAGAGAGTAAGTTGTTGCCACGGACAGCGGCCAGGTGAAGTCGGTTTGGCTGTTGTACTTTTTCGCGTTAGCGTCGTCGGAAGCTCGCTCGATGTCGGCTTGCCCTATCTTGACCAGGGCTGCATCTCTTTGTCCTGCTTCAAACAAATAGGTCGCGTGGGCAAGTCGCACGTCGCTTAAGGGCTGCCCGCGCATCCCTTCGGAAATGATCATTTTTTCCGCCGTGTTCGCGCACTCTTCTGCCTTCTGGTGATCACCTCCCTGACTGTACAATCGCGCTGCGGCGTTGTACAACTCTGCTTGCTTTGTCTTCGGACACTTTGTATCTTCCAGCTGCTTGATGTTGTCCATGAGCCCTTTCAAGGCATCGGCCGGCTTGTTGATGCGCTGCAGGCAATTTGCGCGATTCATGGCGAAGCCGACGTAATCGTTATACTTCCGTTCGTTCTCAGGTCGCTCCAGGATTAGCTCTATTTGTTCTCCGAACTTTTTTGCTGCTTCTGAAAAGGTGGCGGCGATTTCTGCAGGATTGCCTTCGCTCTCCGATAAGTCTTGCGCTAAGAAAAAGTAAGCTTCGCAGCTGTCCGGTTTGTCTGCATATTTCGACAACCAATCGCGATACCATTTCACCCTTTCCGAGGGGATCAATCTTTGAATGATTTGGCGTTGATCACTCGAAAGATTGATGCTGCGCAAAGCCGTTCTGCGTTGTTCCGGTCGCAGCACTTTGTCAACGTTCTCGGACAATCTCTGAAAAATCAGATATGAGGCAGTTGGTATCACAATCAGTAGTGCGACCATTGCCAGGAAGATTTTATTGTTCGCGGATTTCCCTGGCTGCGTGTCTCGCTTTACCTGCGATACCATGTTAACAGTGTCCCAATTGATTTTGGACAGCGCTGTTGCAAGATCTTCGGCTCTAGCAAAGCGAGCGGAGGGTTCCTTCTCCAGACATTTGAGGACCAAACTCTCCAGCGTCAGAGGGACCGAATGTTTGGCCGGCACATTTTCCAAGCGTTCGTTGATGTGTCCCTGCATAACCGTGTACGGTACTTCGCTGGGAAACGGAGGTTGTCCGCAAAGCATCTCGTACAGGATACATCCGACTGAATAGATATCTGATCTGAAGTCCAATTTCTTGCCTGTGCATTGCTCCGGGCTCATATAGTGCGGTGTCCCCACCACAGAAGACGTGCTCTCAACTTCTCCCGCCGTGCGTTCGAGATCGTCAGCCAGTCTGGCAATACCGAAGTCAATAATTTTTACAACTTCAAATCCTCTTTCGTCTTGAGTGAGCAAAATGTTTGAGGGTTTCAAGTCTCTATGAATGATTCCGGCATTGTGGGCGGCTGTTAGACCATTGCAGAGTTGTTGTGCAATCACGACCGCTCTGGTGGGATCAATGATTTGCTGTGCGAGCACTTCTGCGAGTGAGTGGCCGCTAACGAATTCCAGAGCCATGTAAAGCACGTGCTCGGCTGTCTGTCCGAATGCCAGCAGGCGCACAACGTTGGCGTGGTTTACCGCGCTGAGAAGTCGTGCTTCGCGCATGAACCTGGATGTGCCCTTGTCGGTACCTACTGCTGCATCCATAACCTTTAATGCAACCGGCGCACTGATTTGCAAATGCAGCGCTTTGAAGACTTTGCCCATTCCTCCGGAACCCAGCAGCCCCTCAATTTGGAACTTGCCTGCCCAAACTTGTCCGGGGGTTAGATTCTCGGCCGTGCGCGCCGGTTTTTGATGCGGAACCGACTCTTTTTTGGTTATGTCAGGCTGTTTAACTAGGTCCGGCGGCTTGACCGGTTTAGGCAAGACCGGAGCAACATCTGCTTGCGCGGGGGGATCTGCCGATAATTCGTCTTCCCTGCTTTGCGGTGAGAAGTCTTCAGTATGCGGCGGCAGTACTTGATCGGGCGGCGTGCCGGCTTGCACGTCGGTGGAACTGCTATCAATTCGCGCTGGATCATCGTCTGGCGGTTGCGTCACTGGATGCTCCTGAACTCGCAACAAGGTCGGCGCAGTCATTTACTGTCAATATTCTTCCCGTTTCGCAACCTTCTATCTCCAATCCCGCGCACTCGGCACAGCTTGTTTCAGGATTTTGAGTTCAGGTTCCGGAAAGGGTGACGCCTTTTGATTTCAGGATTTTTTGCAAATCAAGCAAACAAGTATATGTAGGCAATAGCCAGAGCGTTTGTCCGTCCCCGAGCAGGTCTGTAGCTTTATCAACCGCTACCTCTAAGGATGGCTCCACAATAATGTTGTCTGCCGCCACTCCGGCGTACTTGAGTCTGATTGCCATGTCGTGACAGCGCAGGCCGCTTACGACGAACTGTCCCTTGCACCCTGCTAGTTGTTCGAACTCAGCATCCCATAGCCAGCTAACGTCGCGACCGTCTGCATAATTGTCGTTTATTGCAATCAAGATTCGACCGTTTGGATCTGTTGCCGCGGCGCGCACCGCTTGTGATGCTCCTGCGGGATTCTTAATGAGCTGGATCAAAATGCTTTTGTTTCGATACAGGATGCGTTCCGAGCGTCCGAATAACGTCGAATAGCTGCTCAGCCCCTGCTGAATTGTTCGCGTCGGGATGCCCATGCTGTGGCATAGCGCCGCGGCGCACAATGCGTTGTACACATTGAACATTCCGGGCAGTGGCAATTCTACGTCAGCTCGTTCGCCGTCGGGGCTTACTAGCGTGAACGTGGACTTCGCCGCTGTCACTTTGACATTTTCCGCCAGGACCTGTGGCTCCGGCCTGGTCTGACCGCAGGCGCTACAACGGTAGTGCCCGAGCTGACCGTAGAAACGCAGCGAATATAGATACTCAGCGCCGCAGGCTGTGCAACTTGAGAGTTCCGCAATGCCGGCCTCGGGGATTTCGTCCTGCTCGCTTTCGCTTGCTTTCGCCGGCTCATCTTCGCAAGTTAGCGGCGCAACGGAAGCCACTCCGTAAAACAGGCGGTCACAGTCCGGCACCATTTGAGCGACGTTCGGATCGTCGGCGTTAAGCACAGCCTTGGATTGCGTGGCTTTTATTCCTTTAGTTATCAGTTTGGCGGTAGTGTCCAGTTCACCGAAGCGATCCAGTTGATCGCGAAAAAGATTGGTGACGGCAATGGTACTGATTTTGACTTCGCTCGCCACTAGGGGCAGTGCGGCTTCGTCGATTTCAAAAAGACAGTAATCCGCGTCCAATTGTCCGCTCCACGCGCAGGCGTCCACCAATGTCGCTGTGATTCCCGTGACGAGATTCGCTCCCTGCCGATTGTGCACTATCTTCAATTTTGCTTCGCGTAAAATGCTGGCTACTAATCCTGATGTTGTGCTCTTGCCGTTGGTTCCGCTTACAGCGACAACGCCCCTTCGGCTCTGCGATGCTATGGACGCGAGCACCGTCGGTGAAATCTTGCGCGAGATTTTGCCAGGCAAATTAGTGGCCAAACCCATTCCTGCGATGCGAATGGCTGACGCCGAGAGTTTCCCGGCAATGACTGCAAATGTGCTGGACAAGGTCGGACCTCTAGTTGCCATCAAGAAATATATCGTTCACTGCCGGGTTAACAAACGCAACCAAATCTTCGTCTGCTGCGCGGATCGTTAGTTCGTCTCCCAGGGGGAATTGATAGACGATATGGCTTCCATCTATGTACAGCGCTCCCGTTCGCATTTGCGAAATGATAAACATTGACTGATTTCGCTTGAGAATACCGCGGGGAAACTTGAACGCCTGACCCGGTTTCATCCAGGGTTCTCGGACGATATACTGGTACTCATGCAAAGTAATCGGCAGAATTTGGCCGCCCGCCGACCTGATTGAGCCCGTAGCACCCGGTGGCGGACCGACGAAGATGCCGGACGAGCGTTGCTCTTCTCGTGCCCCATCGATATCGATCAGGTATCTGCTTGTGCCCGCCGGGTTGGTGTGTGCAATCAGAACTTCGTTCAAGACCAGTTCAGGCAAAGCCACTCCGTTGAGAATCAGCTCCAGTCGCAGTAAGCGTTGTGGCTTCAATTCGTCTGAAATAATTTTGTCGATTACCTCGGCAAAGTTGTTTCCGTTGGCAAGGCAAAAGTGGCCGAAGCTGGATGACAAAGCCGAATTTACGCCAAGTATCGGTAGGGTCCGCGTTGCGTGCGACGCATCCAGGAAGGTACCGTCGCCGCCGACGGAGATGAGCATGTCAAACTCAGCAGTCACCGAGTCCTTCTCGGCTCTTGCCACCTTCTCAAAACTAATGTTGCGGTCGGTCAAACATTTTTCAATCTTGACCAGGGTTTCCACGTGCTGCTCGTGAGCAGTTTTGACCTTGGCGACAGAGGCGTGCCCTTCTTCAAGAAGCTTGAGAAATCTCGGCTCCTTGTGTTCGAATGCTTGCAACTGCAAAGTCGATTTCTTAAAAACAACCAGAACGCGGTTTAGCTTCACCGATTACAGCCCGCCTTTAGCCCTGCGACGTGGTTTTGCGAACGCTGGAGTTAGATTGGGACAGACCTGTTGAAAGCCGTCCCGAGCCCCATGGCAGCGATCGTTGCTTAAGGTTATCAGATTGAAGTCTACCTTTCCAGTCGGCCCCGGCTGGCTGCTATACTGGAAGGTTCACAGCCTGTTCGGTACTGAGCGCCAGCGGTGCCCACCGCGTGCCAGCCGGTAACGACAGCCAAAATTCGACGGCGGTTCGCCGAAGCACTGAACACAGGAGGCGTTATGTCACTCTCCGGATCGGAAATAAGGCAGAAATTTACATCGTACTTCAAAGAGAAGCGCGGTCATTTGCATCTGCCCAGTGCGAGCTTGATCCCTGACAATAAGACGCTCCTGCTGACATCGGCGGGCATGGTTCCGTTCGTTCCCTACTTTCTCGGTCAAGCACCGCCCCCGGCGTCACGCATCACCACCTGCCAGAAGTCGGCGCGCGCCGGCGGAAAAGATTCGGATATTGAGAACATAGGGCGAACAGCGCGTCACCACAGCTTCTTTGAAATGCTGGGTAACTTTAGTTTTGGTGATTATTTCAAGAAAGAAATCATTCCCTGGTCGTTCGAACTTGTCACAAAGGAACTGGGCATGGATGCCGATCGTATCTCTGTCACAATCTTTGAAGGTGACGATCTCAACCCTGCCGACGAAGAAGCTTACGAGATTTGGCTCAAGTCTGTTGGAATGCCGGCTGAGCGAATTCAGCGCATGAGCCGCAAGGACAATTTTTGGGGACCGCCCGGACCGACTGGTCCTTGCGGACCATGCTCCGAGTTGTACTATGATCGCGGTCCGGACCTGGGTTCGGAGGCTGAGATTGCAGCAGCCGAAGCCACCGGCGATCGTTATATCGAAATTTGGAATCTTGTGTTCATGGAACTATTCAAAGACGAGCAGGGGCAGTTCTCGCCGCTCGCAGCGAAGAATGTCGACACCGGTGCGGGTCTGGAGCGTATTGCCACTGTCCTGCAAAAGAAGCGAAACTCGTTTGAGACTGATTTGCTCTTCCCCATTTTGGAGGGGGTGTCCGCGCTCACTGGTGTCAAATATGGTGATGATCCGGACAGCGACACCTACCTGAAAATCATCACCGATCACGTCCGTGCCGTAACGTTCCTGATTACTGACGGTATTCGCATGAGTAATGTAGGGCGCGGATATGTCTTGCGCTTCATTACGAGGCGTGCCGCACGTTTCGGACGCCTGCTCGGACTAACTGAGCCATTCATATATAAGCTCGTTCCGAAAGTTGTCGAGCTTTACGCAAAGACATATTCCGAAGTCGAGACCAATGCCGACAGCACGGCAGAAGTCTTGAGACTGGAAGAAGAACGATTCGGTAAGTCCATAGATCGCGGAATGGTTTTCCTGAACCAACTGCTGGAGCGACCGGAAACAGAAGTTTCCGGTAAAGATACGTATGACTTATACTCTACATACGGATTCCCGGTTGAACTGACCACGGAAATCGCACAAGAGAAAGGCAAAACCATCGACATGAAGGGGTTTGCCGATGCGCGCGATGAGCACGAGAAAATATCAGCCGGCAACAAATTCAACGTTATTCTCACTGGCGAGGAGGCTCTCGGCGATGTGCTTAAGAAGCACGGGACCACGCGGTTCCTCGGGTATGAAATGCTTGAATCTCAAGGGGAAGTTCTTGCAATAGTCAAAAATGGCAAGCTGGTGGAACACGCAGAAGAAGGAGATGAGGTTGAGGTCTTGCTCAATCAAACTCCTTTCTACGCGGAGTCCGGTGGCCAACTTGGCGATCACGGATTGTTGCTGAGCAACGACGTATCGGCTCAAGTGCTCGACGTGAAAAAGCACGAAGGTTTGCACGTTCACAAAGTGCGCTTCCTATCCGGAAACCTGGAGAGCGGACAGAACGTAACCGCTAAAGTGGACAAAGAGCGTCGCGAGGCGACGATTATCCACCACAGCACTGCTCACCTTTTTCATGCTGCTGTTCGGGATTTGCTCGGCAAGCAAGTGGTGCAAGCAGGTTCGCAAGTCGGTCCTGACGGCATGCGCTTCGACTTTACTTTTGACCGCCAAATGACACCGTCTGAGGTGGCTCAAGTCGAAGAGACTATGAATGAGTGGGTGCGACTAAACCTTCCCGTCGTCACGAAAGAAATGTCGATCAACGAAGCGAAGGCCACCGGCGCGATCGCAATGTTCGGCGAAAAATACGGAGACTCTGTAAGAGTTCTCTCGATGGGCGATGTCTCGCTCGAATTCTGTGGCGGCACTCACGTGCACAGCACCGGCGAGATTGGCAGCATCAAGATTGTATCGGAAGGAAGCATCTCCTCCGGCGTTCGCCGCGTAGAGGCACTGGCCGGTCCGAAGGCCTGGAAGCACATTGCCGATTATATGAACATCATAAACGCCGTTTCGGGCAAGCTCAAGGTGAAGCCTGCTGAGCTTGTCGCCCAGGTGGAAAGGCTTCAAGAGCAATTGAAGCAGCGTGAGAAGGCCGCTCAATTGTTGGAGGATAAGTTGGCTTTGGCTCATGCGCCGGCGCTGCTTGCGAAGGCGGAAACGGTGAATGGATTGAGGCTCGTGCTTGGCACGGTGACCGATGCGTCTGCGGATGCATTGAAGAACCTGACCGATCATTTGCGTCGACAGGGAGAAGACCTTGTTGTAGTACTGGGCTCATCGCAGGGTGCCGACAAAGTCTCAATTGTTGCAGGATTATCCGATCCGCTCACTAAGCGCGGTCTGAATGCCGGTAAACTGGTGAAAGAAGCTGCCACCATTTGCGGTGGCGGTGGCGGTGGACGTCCGGAACTAGCGCAAGCTGGCGGCAAAGATCCATCAAAGCTGGGAGAGGCACTGAATGCGGTGCGCAAACTGCTAACTGAAACAGTTAACGCGAGAGCCTGAACTAAATGGCAAATCTAGATACGGAATCGCTCGTCATCGCTTATGCAGACGGCGGGTCTCGGGGGAATCCCGGCCCCTCCGGGTGCGGCGCAATATTGGAGCAGAACGGACAATTACTGGCTTCGGTTAGCGAATATATTGGTGTGGCGACCAATAACATCGCAGAGTACACAGCGCTGATTAAGATAATGGAACGCGCGCTGGCGATGGGAGTGAAGTACATCGAAATTCGGATGGACTCTGAACTTGTTGTGAAACAAATGTGCGGTCAATACGCGGTTAAGCACCTGGGACTCCAGCCACTTTTCCGAAAAGCCGATTTGTTGTCGCAGCGATTTTCGCGATTCACCATTGCGCATGTTCGTCGTGAGGCGAACAAAAAGGCAGACGAGCTTGCCAATCAGGCGATGGACAAAGGCTCTCCAAGTAAGCTCGAAGAGAGTTGACTCGGCTAGACTCTGACAAGTCGTCCTTATTCTGTTACGCGGGGGGGGGGGCTTGCTCGGTCGTCATTCCACGGAGTAGCATTACGCTTGTAGTCGAATCAGGAGGTTAGCAGGGTGAAGACCAGCAAATTGTTCCAATGGCTCATTGCCGGTGCCGTCATCCTGTCATGCACGGTCCTGCCGGCGTTGGCGGCTCCGCCGGTCCGTATCGCTGTCACTTGCGGTGGCGGTAGCGGCATGGAACAGGATGTTGTCGACCGCATCACGAATGACTTGGCTAGCAACTCGAACGTGGTGGTGTCTACGGTCAATCCCGACTGGTTCATCACTTGCAACATCACGGATCGCACTGATACCGCCGGCGGCAGTGTGCGAGTCAACGGCACTGTGGTGATCAAGACGACTGACGGGCATGTGCTGAATACCCTCTCCACTCAGACCAACAAATCCGACTTTTCGCTTCAACCCGGCACTCCAGTGAACAAGCGACTGCAGGACAACGCGGCACGCGAAGTAATTCAGGCTCTTTTCGAGCGAGCTCGTGATCCCATCGCCGCTGCGGTCGACACTGAAATTCAGACTCGCGACAAAATTATCAAGGCTCAGCGCTTAGCAGACGAGGACAAATACGAAGAAGCCATCGAGCTTCTGTCGCCCATTTCTCCTGATACGCCGCACTTCCGCGGTGTGCGCCAACTTATTGGTGAGTTTCGCATGGAATTGGATGCATTGTACTGTGTGCGCGATGCTCAAAAGCTTGCCTCGTCCGGCAAGTACTCTCAAGCAATCGAAACTCTGAAGGCCGTTGACCCCAAGTCGAAACGGTTTCGGCTCGCTAAAGATCTAATAGCCAAGTATCGTGCTGCGCTTGCACGGCGAACTTCGAGACCTCGACCGGTTTCCAAACCGGCAGCTTCGACCGGAAGCGAGAATTCAGCTCAGTTGAAGGCTCTCGATGCACAGAAAAAAGCGCTAGACGCGCAGAAAAAAGCGGTTGAAGCTCAAGAGCAAGCGATAAAGACCAAAGGAAAGTAAGGGACCGTCGGCTATGTCGAGGGTATATGCTTTCGCTTCGTCCGGGCTGGACGTAAGTTCTTTCTCAGGACCTTTCAGCAGAAGACAATTTCTCGCAGAAGGTTAAGCCGAACTTACCGGACTTGACTCACTGTCTGCTGTCGTATGCGAAAACGGCGCACATTAAGCTGAATTACTGCAACCGCAAAGTGCTGTCACTACAGCCATTTCGGACTTCGGTCCGCAGGCGTTGTTAGATTCCTGATCGCTTTGTTGCGCCAGACCCGCCTAAGAGGCAGAAATTCCGGCGTAGGGATAAAATGTGTACCATGCGGGGGCAAGATAAGGACTCTCTAAAATCCGACATCTGCTGCCGAACTTAGAGCTACCATTAGCACGTTCGGTTTCGTGTCGGGCGGCGTTGTTCCCCGAAATCGTTCAATCCAGGAGAAGAGGCGATGAGATTGCGCAAAATAGCAGCACTCCTTTTATCACTTTCGCTTATCGCGATTTCAATTTGTCAGCTACCGGCTCACGCGGATGCCAAGCGAAGGGTCGCTATCCTTCCGTTTGAGTACGGCGCCGTGTCGTCGTCGGTTGGCACGGTTGACGTTGGTAAGGGTATTACTACGTTGATGATTTCCAGACTGGTCAATGACGGCACTTATCGGGTTGTCGACCGGCAAATGCTTGATCAGATTCTGAAAGAGCAAAATCTTTCTGTCAGTGATCGCGCTGATCCGGCAACTGCAATCAAGATCGGTAAGATTCTTGCTTGCGATGCCATCATCGTTGGAACTGTAACTCACTTCGGTTTTGAGAATAAGAGCGTAAACATCGGCGCGGCAGCTAGTGCTGCGGCTTCCTACATCCCTTATGCCGGTGGCTTCGGCTTCGGTAGTCTTGGAGTGAAGAAGAGCAAGGTGAAAGTTGCCATCGATGCTCGCATTATTGACACTGCTACCACCGAAATTCTCGGTGTCGCAGAAGGTCAGGGTGAATCGAAGCGCAGCGGTGCCTCTCTGTGGGGCGGCGGTGGCAGCGGTTGGAGCGGTGGCTCCGGCGGATTCGACTTCGGCTCCGACGGTTTTGCATCCAGTATTGCTGGTGAAGCGACACACGCAGCTGTTGATCAGCTGGCTGCGCAAATTGTCGGTCTCTCCGCAAAAATACCGGACAACCAGTCGATTGCCGGCGCTGATTGCCGCGGCAAGATTGCCGATGTGACCGGCGACCAAGTTATCATCAATGTCGGGAAGGTCAACGGCCTGAATGCTGGTGACAGCTTGCAAGTAGACCGTCCTTATAAGACCATCAAAGATCCTGAAACAGGCAAGGTTCTCAAAGAGTTGACCGCTACCGTCGGTGTCATCACCATCAAGGCGTTGGAAAACGACAACGCGACCTGCGCCGTGGTTCGCGGTAGCGGAATCAAAGTCGGCGACTCTGTTCGCAAGGTCAGCACAGACGTATCCGCTGTTGTTTTGACTCCTCTAAGTGATTCGACGGCGACAGCCGTCAGCACTAAGAAACCCGGTACCAAGTAAACAGGAAAAGTATGAGATACCTGAAGAAGTTGCTCACGATTGCGGCGCTGTTCGCTGTGCTCCCCCTGCACGCACCGGCACTGGCAAAGAAAGACATCGATTGGGACAAACGCCTTGCGAAGGGCTACTACCAACTGTCCATCGGCAACTACGAACAGGCTCTAAAGATGTTTGGCTCGGAAGTCGAGAAGCACCCGGAATCGGGTGCTGCAAGAACGGCTCTCGGCATGGCTCTCAAAAGACAGGGCAAGCTGGGCGAAGCGAAAGCCTCGTATCGGCGAGCCACTGAAGTTGAGCCAGGCTTTGCCGACGGACACTACGAGCTAGGCGCGATGCTAGAAAGCGACAAAGAGTATTCAGAAGCGCTCAAATCGTTTGAGCGCTATCTGCAACTCGCGCCGCTGTCCAGTAAGAAACAAGCTGTCGAGGATCGGATTCGATTCTGCAAACAGAAACTAAATTAGCCACTAAGGGGGGCAAAGCGGTGGAGAAAAAACAATTCGCTTATTTCGAAGGCAAATTTGTTCCGCTGGAAGAAGCCAACATCAATATCATGACGTCGGGCTTTCTATATGGAACGGCAATCTTTGAGGGATTGCGCGCTTACTGGAATGAGCGGAAGGAAGAGATCTACATCTTTCGCCTTCGAGAGCACTACGAGCGTCTCCAGGACAGCATGAAAATCATGCGCATGGACGTGAAGTATTCGCTTGATGAATTGTGCAATCTCACCATTGAGTTGGCTCGCCGCAACAATCCTCGTGGCGACACCTATATTCGTCCCACTGTTTACAAGGCCGCCAAACAAATCGGACCTAGCTTGCTGAACAACCCGTCCGAATTGTGCATCTTCACTGTTGCTTTCGGCGATTACTTCCACGGTGCCGATGGCTTGCACGTGCAAGTCTCTGCATGGCGCCGTGTAGAAGACAACGCAATTCCAGCGCGTGCAAAGATAGTTGGTGCTTACGCCAACACTGCTCTTGCGAAAACCGACGCGGTGGCTGCCGGCTTCGACGAATGCATAGTGCTTTCGGAAAACGGTCACGTTTCTGAAGGCAGCGCCATGAATGTGTTTATGGTGAAGAGAGGCAAGCTAATCACTACGCCTACGACAGAGAACATTTTAGAAGGCATCACCCGTAATACCATTATTGAAATGGCTGCAAGTGAGTGGGGACTCAAAACTGAATGTCGTCCAATTGATCGCAGCGAACTCTACATAGCCGATGAACTCTTCTTCTGCGGAACCGGTGCGCAGATTGCGCCGATTGTTTCTGTGGACAGGCGCCCTGTGGGCAACGGCAAAGTCGGTCCCATCTCCGACAAGATCCGGTCCTTATATGTCTCAATGTGCCGCGGCGACGTGCCTAAGTACTCCAAGTGGCTCACGCCGGTCTTCAAACCGGACGGCGACCCTATGGGACAAGCTGCAGGCAAAACCGCCGGGTGCTGCTAGGCGCATCTGCAACAAAGTCAACTCGAAATTGAAGACACTTTGAAACGTTTGGTTGTGTAACCTTCAGGTAACCATCCCTTTGCTACGATGATAGTAGGGTGGTAGCTGGATGGGGGATCTACGATGCAACAGGCCGCACGTGCTCTCAATCCCGGCATTGCGCTCAGAGTGTTAAAGGCAAAGCGCAGAGCTGCATGGCGCCTCTCGATTCTGATTGCCACATTCTATTTAAAGTTTATTCTGATAGGAGCCGTAATCACCAGCGCAATCCTATCTTTGCTCTTTAATCTCAATGGTCCAATGTTATTCGCAGGCTCTCTTGTCGCCTTTACTTTTTTAGCGTTTCTCAACATTCCCTTCAAGCGAGTTTGGAAAGCCGAACTATTCTCGGCCTATCAGTTCGAGAAGCTTTGGAGCCACGCCAGAGCTGTTCTGTCCGAAGGTTCAAGTAACCAGATCGAAGATATCCTGCAAGGAAAATCTCCTGAAGATTGTGACCGGGGTGTTTTGGCGCAGGAGATATACTATTGGATTCGAAAAGGTGATCTTCGGAAGTGGTCTTTGTTGGCTGAGTACCAGGCAATGAAATCGCTCGAGTCGCCAGACTTGTATTATGTCGACACGCGTACTGCGCTTTATATGGAAACAGGCAAGTACCACGAGGGGCAGGCGCTTGCCCTCAATTGGCTGGCGCAGTTAGATGCCGAAGGTCGCTCCAAGGGTGGTGCCTACATCAGTTCACTGCTTGCTCTAATCGATGGATATCATTCCCTTCGCAAGAAAACTGAATTGGCGAAAATGCTTGATCGTTTGAGGGAAGTTGTCGAAGGCGATGGACCGGGGGATGCCGCGGAATCACTCATACGAAGTCAATGCGGTTCTGAAATTGAATGGAGCTTTTACTGGCTGTATTCAGGTCGGCTGCATTTGCTGCATGGCGAACTTGATCAGGCGGATATCGAACTGACCAAAGCGAAGACCTTGATGAGCTGCGAGCACAATAACAGAGTGATCATTTTGCTGTACCCGGAAATCTTGTTGACGATAGCTGAGTTGTGCGTGGGTCGCAATAGCCTGGTCGAGGCGGAGCATTTGATAGAAGAGGCGATTGAGTATTATCACAGCGCCACCTGCTTTGAAGGTCTAGATTATGTGTGCGGCAAAGCGTTTTTGGCGTATGTGCGAATGAAGCGAGGGAAAAGCTGTTCGGTACAAGACATTGAATCCGCTCTAAATTGGCTTAAAGAGCAGGTGGAGCCGCTCCATCCAGAGACTGCTACCTGCTTGGTTTACTTGGGCGAGTGGCAGCGCCAGCAAGGCGAATTCGACCAGGCCAGAGCCTCATGGGAAAGCGCGCTCAAAATACGCCAAGAGTTATTCAGCACCGATAGCTCTGTTAAGGAGGTTGAGAAGCTTTTGTTATCTCTTTTGGTTGACCGCGCAGTCGCGTAAGGCGCAGGTTACTTGTTCACGTTGTAGTCGAAGCTGAATTCGATATACACCGCATCGGGGGCACCATGAGGCAGCGGGAGGAGTGGACTCGCGGCGCGAACTGCGGCTAGTGCTCGCTCGTCTTGTACTTTGCTGCCGGAGCTTTTGAGAATGGACAACTGCGATACGGCACCAGCCCTGCTTACTTTGAATTTTACTTTTGATGCGCGAGTCCGGGTCTCATCGATTGGGAACCAGGCTGTTTTTACCGACTTCTGAAGGCGATCCA
>JAIELX010000083.1 GCA_019752635.1 Candidatus Obscuribacterales bacterium
CGAGAAACGGGACTGTGGCTGTTCTCCGTCCGCGTTTTGCTCGACACGTCGTTGATTGCGGTGGAACCCCACGGGAACTTCCCGCTTAGAATCAGTTTCCTGATTGAACGGTTGAAAGAAATTTTGTGATTACTGCGTTCACAATCTCCGGTTGTTCCAAGGTAACTGCATGACCGGCTTTAGGGATCTGTTCAATTTGAGCTCCGCAGATGTGCTTGGCCAGGCGCACTGATTTTGCAGGAACAGTGCAGAGATCTTCCTCTCCGACTATGACCAATGCCGGTGCGGAGATCTTTTTTAGCTCATCGAACACAGAGCGACGAAAGATGACTCCATTCACTGCGCGCCAGATTGATTGGCGGTTGTCGCCAACTTGTCTTATCAGAGCGAGAAATTCTTCGCTGCGAGAAGGATCGGTATAGGTGCTTTTGCCATAGATGATCGCAGCCACAGGCTTAGCTACTGCAGCCGGTCCCAACGTAAAGCTTATAGCGTTAAGGTACGCGTATTTTAGCAGGCTGCCGACAGACTCAGCGTCGGCAGAAGTGCTGCAGAGGATCAATGAACGTATGAGTTCCGGATGTCGCGCCGCCAGCCGCAAGCCAACAAATCCGCCCATGCTCAGTCCGCAGAAGTGCACTTTTCCTAAATGCAGTTTGGCAATAAGTTCCACCACATCAGCGCAAAGTTCGTCCATTGAAATCGCTAAGCTACGAACATCGCCGCTACGTCCCTGACCGCGGTGTTCGTAAGAGATACAGCGATAGTTCTTTCTCAGAGCTTCAACTTGCGGACTGAAAAGCCTTAGGTCCAAAAGGAGCGCATGGCTGAAGAGCACGACCGGCCCGCTGCCGCCCGTATCCTCATAATACATGTCGGCGCCATTGATGCGTATGATGCCCGATTTCGCAGTAACTATTTCTGCATCCTGTGAGTCAATTTGACTTGCACTCATTCGGGCGAAGCTCCTTCGATAAGGCTGTATTGTACAAGAACCAGAAGCCGAATTCTGTCCTTGGAGCGACAACTCGTACGTTTCTGCACACTCCAAAAACCATCCAGATTTTCCCCAGATTTGATCCATGAGACGTAAATACTATAGAGGCATCAGGAGAGCGCACCGGCGACCAACCGAAGCGCAAACGACCTGAACAAAATTTATGCCCGGCGCGACATACTAGACCTTCACTGCTCCCTCCAGCGTAGTGAAGGTCTACCCCCTTTTGGTAGTTCAGTTGGATTACTGTCCGGGTGACTGTATATTGGCTTGGTTTATTCAACTACTATTACTGAGTCGGTGCACGGAGAACTCAGAAGAATGGATCAAGAGCTAAGGCGCCATCAGTGGCTATACGCGACGTTGGCTGGAGTGCCATTCATCATTCACGGCGCGTTGGCTATATGGATGGCGATCTGTACTAAATACGACGGACCTAACGCCACGCAGATTCCTACGTATGCCTGGCCTGTCGCGTTTGCTTTCTTGCCTTTTCTCTCCGGAATTACGGGGCTAATCATCGGTAAAATCTTTTTGTGGTGGTGGTCGGACATCAGGAAACAAGCGCTCAGACCCGCCTACACGGTGGTCTTTGTAATCTCATGGGTTATCATTTTCGGTTTCCTCGGCTTCTTTACCTTCGCAATGGGTTTTGGCGCGCCGCCCGGCCCCACAACTCTTGAAGGCTTTTTCGGGCGTTGCGGATTGGTCTTATTGAATTTTCTTATTAGCACAGCGATAGCTTTCGCTCTTTGTGCGGCAACAATGACCGTTGCCATAATGGTTCTCGGGCTAGCTTCTACAATTGAGAAAAGGTTTGCGAAGAAAACATAGAAAGTCCAGAATCACTACAGATTTGATCCACGACAGATGAATATTATGAATGCATCAGGAGAGCGCACCGGCGACCAACCGAAGCGCAAACGACCTGAACAAAATTTATGCCCGGCGCGACATACTAGACCTTCACTGCTCCCTCCAGCGTAGTGAAGGTCTACCCCTTTTGGCAGCTTCTGCTGCAAAACATCACGACGCCATCGAAGCGCGCGTTCGCAAAGAAGGAGAAGGTCCAACTTGATTTAGTCAGACCTTCTCCAAAATTTTGCCGGACGCCTTTCTGAAGCCGCCTTATGCCTTTACTGGCAGGACGTGAATTGCTTTGACAACCAGTTCAACTTCGTCGCCTTCTTTCAAGCCCATTTCTTGCAGCGATTCCGTGGTGAGGACGGAAGACATCAGCGAAGGACCTGCTACGTTCACTTTGATCAAGGACATGATGTCGCCGGTCTTGACCGAAGATACTTTACCGACAATTTTGTTTCTTGCTCCAACTTGCATTTATCTGCTCCTTTGCGGCAGTAGGCTTACCCTCGAGTGCTGCATACTACCACGCGACTCGTTTGGTATTCAAAGAACGTTACGCCTTGACCTGCCTTTCTGCAGCCCTGTTGTCGAGAGTTGCGGTAATTCAGAAGGCTTTCTTTATGTTTAATGCGGTTCGATATCATGCGCCGGGAATAAGTTCACTGAGCAGCATATGCAAGGAACGGCGGAAATGACCAAAAAGTCTCCTGAAATCCTGGTAGGCGACCTTCTTGTTAAGTCGGGCGTGATTGATCGGAGCGATCTTGCTGATGCTCTGCCAATTTCGCTAAAAACAGGGTTGCCTGTCGGGCGTATTTTAATTACATCAGGCAATTTGAAGGAAACTACTCTGCAGGCTGCATTGTTTGCCCAGTCAATGGTTCGTGACTGTCTGCTCACTGAGGATATGGCGGTACAGGCGCTGCGGTTGTTGGACAAGGACGGCGTCTCGCTGGATGATGCGCTTGCAAAACTGGGCTGGAAATCAGACGCTTATGAACTGACTAACAGGCTTGGTCAGTTGTTTCTTGAAGCCGACATTATTACCGAGGAAGAGCTCGTCGCCGGTTTGGAAGGTTTCTACACCGCCGGCTTACCGTTGGCTCGCATACTAGTGATACAAGGGGTTCTTCACAACGAGATAGCGTTTGCGGCATTATCGGCGCAAAGACTGATTCGTGATGGACTGATTACGCGGGACCAGGCTATTGAGGCCCTGCGCTCAGCCAATGAGAACTCCACAAGTCTGGAAGAGTCACTCTCTGTGTTCGGCTACCTGAAGCTTCACCCGGACAACACTATCAGACTGGGCGAACTGTTGGTGCTGGCCGGTTTAGCCACGGAGGAAGAACTGCTCGAGAATGTCGAACGAAGTTTAAGTTATGAAGAATACATCGGCGAGACTTTCGTCAATTCCGGACGCATCGCGCAGAGTGTCCTCGATTCGGCTCTTGAGCTGCAGCGTCTTGCTACTGCCGGGGTGCTGGAACCGCGCCAGGCTGCTGAGTCCCTGAGACGTATAGCGATTACCGGCATGACCGTCGGAGAAGCTGTTACAGAGGCCACTGGTACTTCCGAGCAGAGAGCTCAACTTTTGGGATTGCAGCGAGAGGAACCATACGCGACACCACATCCGTCGCCTCTTATCGAAGATTTCGAAGATCAACACGAAGCAGATTCGGCGCCCGGGGCTGCGCCCTCGGTCCCGCAGCAACGTCCGTCGCGTCCTCAGTCCAAACTGGTTTCCTCACCCGCTAATGCGGTCCCTGGCGGTCAACGAGAAGTTGCAGACGAGGATACATTAGCACCGTATTTGATGGCGCTTCAGAAAATGGTAAAAGGTCAGATGCGCAAGCGCAAAAGGAAAAAATCGCAGACTCAAGCGGTTGATTCGGCCTTAATTACAATGGCTGAGCTTCAAACTTCCATTCCACGCGATTCCGGCGTGTTGAGTCGCCAACACCTGAAGTTGATCAGCAAGATGATGACCAGGATCGAAGAACTGAGCTACAAGGCGGGTTATCTAGAAGGTTGTATCGATGCCGCCAACACGGAGTCGTCGGCTAATGTTCTGGAAGAGATTTATCCAGTTAAGTCACAACCAATGGAGTTTGCGTCTTCAGTGGAAGCGCCGGGATATCACGAAGGCGACAGGAGCTTGGACGTACTCGAACAGAAAGCGAGTAATAGTTTGGCACACACGGAGCAGCAGCCGGACAAGCAAGCAGAAATCACTGAGTCGCATGAAGGCGAATCGATGTCAGCAGAAGGCGTCACCGATTCCAAGGAAGCTGGAGCGGGACAAAGCGGTCAAAGCGATGCAAAGAAATCCGCCGCCGACAATTCGCGAATGAGCAAGAAGAAACGCAAGCGCATGATGATGATGCCGCAAGCTTAAACCGGGTTTGGAAGGAGTGGAGCCAATCCACCCCTTCCGAAAGTCTTATTTTTCCGCAGTTGATGCCATTCCTGGAAACTGAAGCACCGGACCGTCAAATTTTGGTAGTAGCTCGCAGGTGATCAACTTGCGAGGAGCTGGCAGTGGCTGCACTGTCGCGCTTACTCTCGCTGTTTCCTCTTGGTCCACCGCTTTCTCGAGAGTTTCACCCTCGGTTACTTCCGGCAGCACAGCTGTTACAGTCTTCATTCTCGACTTTCCCGGCGGTGAGCCTGTCTCGGTCACAACGTCGTCGTCGTCGTCTTCTTCGTGTTGGTCAAAATCGTTTAGCTTAATCGCCGACTCATAGGCTTGAGTGAGCGGTGGAGGCAATGCGCTTCCTCTTTTGTTGCTAGATTCCGACATGACCAATCCCCTCGCCTGTGCACCTATAATGCCGGATCAATTTGGCAGAGTTTAGTCAAACTTTTGGCATTCTCGTGGAATGGCTGAAGTACCCAGCCCAACATGCTTACCAGTTTCATGCCGCTGAAACTAGTGTTACCAAATGCCTGCATATGCTTGCGCCTGCTGCCTTATCCATATCGTCAGCATAATCCGGCGAAAGGTTGTGCGCTATCGTAATTCCCGCAGCGAGTTGCAGCCGGCTCAAAACTCCGCTTGCGAAATCTGCCGTTATCGGTTGGGCGGGGGGAAGTCGCCAAACACAGATTGCATGTCAGTGAACAGAACCTCCAGCTTCTTTTCATGCGGCCAGATGTTGCGTCCGACAATTTCAGCCTGAATGTGAGGCAGAGCGGTCTCGATTTCGGCCGGGTCTAATAATCGCAGCGTATTCTTATTAACTACTTCTGCAATAGCATACTGCGGTTCCATCTCGCGATTAAGTGCAGAAGAGGCTGGCTCAAGAACAACATAGATTCCTTCGTACCGCTTGCAAAGCCAACGAACACATACTTCTCCAGTGCCACCACTCTGATTCACCTGCAACCAGTGCGTACCGCTGGAAACTTTCCAGCGCCCACTAATTGTGAGTTTTGAGCCCTCAGACGCAATACAAGTCGACAAAAGGAGCATTGTGACAACCTGATCCCCGCTTAGAGGAATTCGCTGTTCACTCTTATTCGTAGCAGCCATACCTTTCCTCCTGTGTTAGTCGCCTGCGCGAATCATGTCCGGCATGGCGACTTTTGAGGGATCGACACCATATTTTTGATACACCGCATACATTGCTGAGCGGTCACGCAGCT
Organism: Candidatus Obscuribacterales bacterium; assembly: GCA_019752635.1. Lineage (GTDB taxonomy): Bacteria > Cyanobacteriota > Vampirovibrionia > Obscuribacterales > Obscuribacteraceae > JAKFUT01. The sequence continues at coordinate 5,510 of JAIELX010000083.1, forward strand.
CGCCCGGTTTCTTACCAAATGGCTGCTCCTGGAGATAGGCAAAGTTTTCATACTCGTCAAACTCGTCTCTGCTCGTTCCTGAAAGCACCAGGCTGAATTCACCCTGATTATCCACATGCAAGGTGCCCGGCGCCAATCCGAGGTCCTCCTCGAGCTGTTCGCCAATGCTCTTGCGATTGCTCGCCGCGCGCTTAGCGAGGTCCTTGTCGTTCATGATTTTCGATACGACTTCATCATCTACCCTTGCTCGCTGATCTACCGCGGTAGCATCTGCTGCCTTTTCGAAGCGATCTCGCACCACTCCTACTCGGTTAGACTTGCCGAACACGACATCAACGTTGTTCGTATCCATGGGAGATTTCAAAACAAGTTCAGGATACTGCGCGAGAATTTCATCGATGCGCGCTTGCACTTTCAGTGCGTCGGCGGGATTCTTCGAGTAAATGGTGAATGCTTTGGCGCCTTGATCCTTTCCTGTTGGTCCAAGTTTAACCACCGGACTGGAGCCGTCGGTTCCGAAGCGAGGGTCGAGCGTTTTCCAGCCCGTGATGAGAGATTTGAGTTCAGGATCTTTCATCATTGCCGGTATGAGAATTGCTTGGAGATCTCGCAACTCTTTCTGACCGACGCCGTTAACGTGCACTTTTATGGGACCCACTTGATCTGTTGAAGATGGGAAGTGGTCGTAGAAGAACGAGTCACCGGGCGTTCGCACAAGCGGGAAGGCTTCGCCGCCTACTTCGAACTCGAGTCGCGAACCAAGCGGACTCTTTCCATTGGGAAGCTGCTCAGGTCCACCATCCAATGCGTTGGTTATATTCTTAACCGTGACGGGACCGTCAATATCCGGCTTTGGCAGCGTGGCATCCGGTGCCTCGGTCTTTTCGAACTTTACCGAGCCCGGTTCATCGAAGGAGGGCTTCTCATTGGACTTAACGGAATCCTTGAGTGATTCAATGTCGATGATCTGAGTCGGTTCGTTGTGAATGTCATCGGGGAAATCGACTAGGTCGGGCTCTTCGTCGAAGTCCGGTCGTTGGAAGATTTGCGTCGGCTCTTCATGAATATCTGGAGGATTGGCTGGTGGCAAAACCGGCTTCTGAAAGATTTGCGTTGGCTCTTCATGCAACCCGGGGTTCTGAATAATCGGAGTTGGTTCTTCGTTGAAATTTGGACGCTGGAAGATCTGCGTCGGCTGGTCATTAATATCCGGTGGACCTTGCGAAGCTTCGGACGTTCCTGGTTTAGCAAAGGGATTTTCAAAGATCTGAGCGGGCTCCTCGTGGAAGTCCGGAAGTTGAATGATTTGGGTCGGCTCTTCATCCATGACCGGCCGCTCGAATATCTGCGTCGGTTGTTGATCAAGATCAGGACGGTTGGCTATTTGCGTCGGTTCATTGTCTACTTCAAAAACTCCAGTCTCTGCGTAGGGGTCTACTTCGCTTCCGTCTCCAACAGCATCGTCAACGGCTCGATCCGGCGCATTGTCCGGCGAAGCAGGTCGCTCCACCGCAGTAAATTGTTTCGTCGGAGTTTCGTCGATGACCGCGCTACCGCGAAGCGGTAGCTCTGGTGCCGGCAGCTCGGGGACGTCGCCGCCATTGCCACCACCGGAACCGGAATTGTCGATTTGAGACGAGATGGCGCTCGATAGATCATCAGTGTTCGCAGGCGTCTTGAGGGCATCGAGGAGAGTTCCCGCGGATTCGAATACGGTCTTGAACGCGGCGGCGCCACCGACACCGAACCCGGTGCCCTTCAAAGCGTTTATAGCGATATTGCCGACGTTACCCAAAGCGGATTTACCATCTTCCCATTGCGTAGCACCGCGAATCGCGCCGCTGAGACCGCCGCCTATGCCTCCTGCAGTCATTTCCAAAGCATACTGACGGCCGAGGCTCTTGAGGAAAGATTTTGATTGCTCGGCGAGTTCGCTTTCCGCCATGAGCTTGATGATGGTGGCAACTTCCTGCTCAGATCCCGCCACTGCCGTTTTTACCGCAATAGCTGCCAGTTCCTTCTGGCTGATTTCCTTCGAACCGGAAACAAGTGCATTACGAACGACCGCTGCCATCTCGGCTTTCAGAGCGGACTCGCTTCCCTCCTTCATTAACGATCCAGCTACTTCGACGGTTTTCGTCGCCGCCTTTGCTGCGGCAACCTCGCCTACTTTAAAGATCTTGGCGATCTGCCCGGGACCGACAAAAGAAACTGCCGCGTCAACGCTGCCTGTTGCAAAGTCGGTGAGCAAGTCGGTGCTGTAAACATCGTAATCAGAACCGACAACGGCAGCCTTTGTTGCTGTTTTAAAAACGCCACCACCAACGCCGACGGCCGCGAGCAAGCCGAGGCTAACGCCACCGGAAAATGCTGCCGCACCGATTGCAGCTACAGCCAATGTTGCATCAACGATAGCGTCGCCTAACGCTCCTTTGGACTGTACATAGAGATCCAGGGCTTTGGTCAGTCCTTCCGTGAATTGTTTCTGTTCGGCTTCCGGCATTTCCTTTAGTGCCTGCGCATAGGCGGACATGGCCTTCGAATAGCCGAACATAGCCTCGTCAGCTTGGTAGCCGCTGCCATCCCAAACGGCGTCGACAAATTCTCCGCCGATGCCGCTGCGGCTCTTCGACCATTCTTCCAACGCGTCGCTATGAGCGTCTGCTGCAAGCTTGGGTCGCTCAAGCATTTTAGAGACCTCGCGCGCGTCCTTGCCACCAAGTTCGCTGAGCAGATCCGCGGTCAAGTCGGTACCGTACTTGTGTGCATACTCGCGTTTGGTCTGCTCAAGTTGTTGTGGTGTCAGAGTCGCAAGAACATCTTTAATCTCTTGCTCCATCGTGCCGGCACCTAACTGATAAGCGCGAATCTTGTCTTCAGGACGCATCTGGCCTTTCTGTTTGGCAATGTTCTCGGCGACAGAACGCTCTTCGGGATCGAGGAAACCCAAGTAGGCGCCAGGATCTCTTGCCACGGCTTCCAAATCTTCTGCGCTGGCATTTCTAAGTGCCGTATAAAATCCGACTTCATCGTCGGTGAAAACGCCTTTGTATAGTGCCGTGATTTTGGCGATTGGCAAGTGCCCTTCGTCCAAGAGCGGTTTCACATAATTGTCGTAGTCGAAAGTGCCTACGGCACCGCGCACTGCCGTATCGAATGTGGCAGCGAACTGCTTGTCCTCTTCCGTCTGTGGATTCTTTAACCGCTCACGAAGTGCAGGGTCTTTCTCGAAAGCTGCCTGAATCTTTCCTACTACTTCCGCCTCATCGGAATCAGTTTGATTCTGATAGGCATACATTTGCGTTACTATGTCCTCGAGCGGTGTTTTACCCGCGTCGATTTTGCCGCCGATGTATTCTATTTGGCTATTAGTATTTGGACTGGCGATCTGGATTGACTTCAGGTAATCACGCAATCCGTCCGTATTGTTTTTGTATGCTTCTCGTTCGTCCGGGGTCATATTGACCATCGCTTCAGCGACTTTCGCAGGATCATAGTAAGAACCGTTCTTTGCACTTTCGAGAAAGTCTCTGATAGGACGTCTGGCCGTCTCGACCGATTCCTTGTAGCTGGTTGAAGCTTCTTTCTTGTCCAGAAGTTCAGTAACCTTAGCCATCTCGGATTGACCGAGATATGAACCGTACATTGCTTCGATCTCTTTGCGAAATTCCGGTTCGTTCTTCAAGCGCTTCCAGTCTTTTTCGCTCATCTTTTCAATATCGGTGAGAACCGTCTGCACAGAATCATCGTAGAAGCTGCCGCGGTGCTCCGCCGCCTTACTGATGATGGAACCGCCTTTGGTGGCGATCATGTCCTCCCACCGGCGCATTTCGGTTTCGTTGCTCGCGGCATCCGCAAGTGCGCTCTTTAAAGTGTGGTAGTAGTCATAGTCGGCGCGTTTACTCCCTTCCAATGTGGTCGGTTCGACAGACGCCGCTGCTAGCTCCTTGCCTCTGGCATACTGTTTGCGCTCTTCATCAGTCATTTCGTCGAGCGCATGCTCGATGTCCTTTTCCGAATCGCCCGCCCAACTCGTGTTGTCTTCAACGAGTGTTTCGGCTGCTAGTTTGCCGTTCTCCGCATAGTCTTCGGCGTGGCGTAAATCGACATCGAAAACATTTCCTGTCATTCCCAAGGACAGAGCATTGTACCAATGCCCGCCGAAAGCTTGTTTCATTTTTGCTTCGCCGTCATTTTGCATGAACGCCGCGCGAGCCTCTGGCGAAGCCTGGCTCATGGCTTCCTTGAAGGCCTCAATGTTCCCGGCCGCTATGGCATCATCAGCAATTGATACCATGTCTTTATCGGTGACGTTTTCACGTCCCTTTGCATACAAGGCGATCGCGTTCTTTGTTTCAGCGCTCAAATCGGGATTGGCGGCAATAGCTTCAATAGCGGTGCGTCCTTGCGGATCTGTGGCTTTGAACTCATCATTCATGCGAGCAATGTCATCGGCTGTCATCGATGCAATCTTTTGACGCAGCCTGCTCTCAATCTCTTCGTCGGATGCCCCTTCGATGTATTGACCTCTTTCCGCCAACGCTGTTTTGACAAAGCCGGAGTCGTCGGAAACGTCGTCTTTCCTTCTAAGCAGAGCGAGAGATTTTTCGCGATCCGCTCCTTCTCCCATCTCGTCGATAATCTCGGCTTCCAAATCGTAGCCACGCTTGGTCTTGAATATCTCATTCATGACCTGGCGTTCTTCTTCGGTCTTGCCTTGAAGTTGAGCTTGCATACCTTCTATGTCGGTGAACGCTCCATCGGCCGCGAGAAAGAATGCATCCGCTGATTTTTCCAGCGCGATGCGATCGACAGCCGGTCTTTCCACTGTTGTCTTCCCGCCCTTCTCGACTGTTACTCGTCCGTAGTTGGCGCTCTCCGGATCGCGATTGCGTTCTTTTTTGCTGCCATCCAGAGCGTACGTCGTCTCAGTCTTCGAATCCTGGTCGTAAAGTTTCAGCGAGCCGTCCTTCTGCTGTTCGACAGTGCCATTCCATACTTGCTTGCCGTCCGGTGTCGTCCAGTTTTTGCCATTGTCCGTTTTCCAGGTGACGCCGTCCGGACCGGTAACTTTGTTGATGTCGCCATCCTGATTGTAACCGTACTTGTAGACTCGCTTTGCTGCATCCACGGTCTCAGCAAGCCGCCCGTCTCTATCGTAAATCTTGCGCCCGCCGTCGGTAGAAAGCTCCATCGACGTGCCACCACTAAAATCAAATCTTGTTTTCTCTCGATCTCTAAATGAGAAAGTACCGTCATCGCCGATCCTGGCCACGCCAACTTTGATGCCGCCGGTTTCGTTTCTCCAATTGATGCCGTCTTTGGAGGTCCACTTACCGTCTTTGTCGTTGAAGGCGTCAATGACACCTTCGCTGTTGCGCGAATACTTTTGCTCTTCACCGTCTGCTGTGCGGACTTCCTTAACGCCGGAATCGGTGATCGTCAGGACTGCCCCGTCCGTTTTTTCGACTGCAAGCTCGTTTGATCCACGGCTTTGATAAACAAATTCTCCCGTGGATTGATCTAGGGTGATTTCCCCAGCCCAACGCTTACCTGTGGCTTTGCCGTCCTGATACTGCACCCAGGTATCGTTCTGCTTCTTCCAGGTATCTTTAAATCCGATTTCCCTGTCTTCATAAGTCACTTCAGTCAGAGTGCTGTTCTTGTAGCTAAACTCGCGCTTTTGTCCTTGAGGGTAGTCGATACTACCGATGGTGCCAGCCTTGGTGACTTTCACGACAGAGCCGTCGGTGTTCTCGACTCGAGCCGAACCATCTGCCATGTGAAGAATCTTGGAGCCGTTGGTGTTTTCGGTAAGTCGGCCGTTCTGCCCTGCTTCCTTCGCGGTGTAAGAGCCATCCGGGTTTACGAGGACTTCCCCTTTCCATTTTTCGCCGGTGGTGCTACTGGTCCACTCGTTCCCCCTTCCTCTCTGCCAGACTTCACCATTGCCATGCGTAATTGTGGTCAATGCACCGGTCGGACTGTATTCAAACTTGATACTGCTATCTTTCGGACTGGGATAGACAACCTTGCTGATTCTTCCTTCCGGGTTGGTATCAACTACTGAGCCATCGTTGTAGAGCGTAGTGCGCGTACCATCCGGGTTGAACACTGCGGTATTACCCGTAGTATCGAGCATCTTGATACTACCGTCGTTGGAAACGTCAATTTGACCGAAAAATGAATGAGACGAGTCCAGAGCCTTCCCGTTGTCCTCAACCGCTACCCAGTGGTCTCCTTCTGCTTTTCGCCACTTCACGCCGTCGGGAAACTGAATCTCACAGAGTTGCCCATCTTCGTCGTGCTTTACCTGCGCATTCGTATCATTGGGATAGTCGATCTCTTCGATGCGACCGTTGGCATCGACCAGAACGCCGGGACCGTCTTTGTGAAAGGTCCATTTCTTACCATCACTCGTTTCAACGGTAGCAACATCTGCGCCTCGGGGCACCCGGGTGAGATTACCCTGCTCGTCTACGCCTACGCCGCCTTCGAAGACTTCGCCTGTTTTCTTCCCCTCGGCGTTGTGCTGTTCCCATGTATCCGTGCCGGGGACTCGTTGCCAACTATCTTTGTATTGCTTAGCCGGATCCTCGAAGCTAATTGCAGAGACATCACCGTTCTCGTCGAACGTAAACTGCCGAACCTTGCCATCGGGGTATTTGACCGTATCCGGGGCATTCGAGTTCGATTCGTAGACAACGGGCGCGTTCTCTGCCGAAATCTCCGGCTTCTCGGCCTCTGCTTTGTACTTTTGCAGCCCGTCAAGAAGGGAGAGCTTCTTGTGTTCCTCAATTGCTTTCTGGTGTTCCTGCGTAAATTTTTTGATTTCGACGCTAAGACGCTTCTCTTTGCTCACTTCGCCCGTTGCTTTTGGTTTTGCACCTTGAGCTGCGATGTGATCGTAAAAGTCTTCTTTGCCTTCAGCCTTGGCCGCCATAATCTTGGCAATCTCACCGGTGCCGACCATCATCAGCTTCGGATATGCGGAACCAGTATATTTAAAGTCCGACGAACGAGGACGTTCGACTACTTTCGCCTGATCCATCTTGCCCATGTCGTCAAGGACATCTGTCGAAACTTTACTACTCTTTTCGTCAACAGCGTCTTTGCCAAACTGTGTCTTGTCGTTGTCTTTTGCAGGTCCAGTCATTGAATATTCCGCACAGAGAAGGTGATGCAGGTTCCGTTAAAGTGTGAACAAGTCATCATAACTCATTACGCCGCCGAGCAATAATTTATGCCCGTATGGACCCGTTTTGCTCTTTGAATTACTTAAAGACACGCGGAGGGGGTTCTTCGATGTTCGTCTGTATTCGACCCACACGCCAGTTCGGTCCTCGCCTATTCAGGAAGAAACGATCTAGTCTGTACACGTTAGTAAAGAGCTCTGAGTTATTAACGAGAACAACAACACATTCTGAGTTAGCTTCAAGCACTCTATAGCGTTCGGGACTGTAACCGTTGTAGCTTTCCCGCAAATACGGGTCGTTGGATCGCTCACGCGGAACCCCTTTCCTCCAGTACCTCTGGAGAACATGCTCACTCATTGCTTCCGCATTCGCGAGGGGGTCCACGAGAAGTGCGGCTTCGCTCCACTTATTCTCTTGCATCAGCCCCATGAACTCATCGAGCGTCTTAATCGCTCCGACCACCCCATCCTCCTCATTCTCTACTATCGAGACCGATTGTAAAATCGAGTTACCGTCGATCGTGCATTTCACGTTCTGACACAGTTGAATGGGTGTTCTGATTTTATCCTTACATCGTAGATTGAGAACCGGAGACTCGTCTCCCGGCGCAATCAACAAGCGACTTAGAATGGTTGGATCGGATCGATATGATTCCACGAAGAACACTCGACCTGATACTTGGGTTGATCGCTCTGTGTCGAACCTGGAGGTAGTTTGGGAAACTTGTTGAACTGGTAGAACTGGATCTATTTCTCGCCGCGAAGCCCAAAGTTCCCATGGCACCGCCATGAGTATGCCCAGTAAGGCCACAAGCGATACGACACCGAATACTACCAACTTCTTCGATGTCACAATCGATTTTGAAGAAGTTGAGTTTCGGATGGGCGGTGACTTTGCTTTCACGCTTACACGACTACCCTTTCTATCTCTTACAAGCGTCAGGTCCTGTTTGAGCTCCTCGATGGTGCAATAGCGATCCTCTGGCTTCTTTTGCATCGCTTTATCAATAACTTTAGTTATACCGACAGGCAAATCAATCTTTTGCGTGAAATCATCCAGCGTTCTGGGTTGTTCGCTAACGTGCTTGGCCAACATGCCGAGAGGACTGTCTGCCGCAAAGGGAAGTTCGCCGCATAGCATTTCGTAGATAACGCAACCCAGTGCGTAGATGTCCGAACGCTGATCGACTTTGCGCCCCATGCACTGTTCGGGACTCATGTAGTGGACGCTGCCGACGAGAAGTCCAGTTTTCGTCAGGTGCTGCGTAATGGCGACTGGCGATGACGACAGGATACGGGACAGTCCGAAGTCGAGCAACTTAATTTGCACTTTCTCACCAGTATTAGTGACAAGAATATTGGTTGGTTTGAGATCGCGATGTACGACATCGAGAGCATGAACGACGCTCAAACCGTCGCAGATCTGCAAGGCGAAATCGATGGCTGTCGCAGCATCAAGTCGCTTGCGCTCGTCCAAAACAGCACGTAGACTAGCTCCTTTGACATACTCCATCACCATGTATGGCAGCCGATCTTCAAAAACACCGTATTGATAAAACTGCACCACATTTTTGTTGTTAACTTGAGCAAGCACGCGTCCCTCGCTTTTGAAGCGAGCGCGGTCTTCCACGTCACCAAGCAAGGAAGCGTTCAGAAGCTTGATTGCCACCATGCGTTCAAGTGTGAGATCGTATGCGCGATAAACGCGGCCCATTCCGCCGACTCCGACCATATTCTTGATCTGGTATCGTTCGGCAAAGATAGAGTCGTTGGCAAGGATGAAATCTTCCAAACAGGCGCCCCCGGGAATACCAAGGCATTATTCCTCGACTTCCCCGGGTTTAGACCTATGGCTGCGCTGAATCGGTACGAAAACCGCCCAACGGCGGCTGCACAGTTGATCGAGCAATAGGAGCGTGTTGAAGATTTCTCGAAACTGTTCATGCGCGCGCAGGAATTGCTAAGCAAGATGGACTCCAACGATTGTTTAATCCTGCATTGTGTCGCGCAAGAGGGACTGTTACAGTCGTTGTTGTGAATAAGAAGTGTAGTTCAGAGCCTTTGCACCACGACTGGAGACTGCAGCAGTGATAGCCGCTGCGAGAAAGAGGGCTCCGGAGAATGCACCAAACATGACTGGAAGAAAGTACAGATCCCACCAGCTATCGATTGTCCATTCTTTCGGGTTACTTTCCTTGTAAAAAACGCGAACCTTGTCCTGCACTTTAAATTGTGGCGGGTTTGATCCGAATTGAGATTGCCCTTCAATGGTTTCGCCTGATTCCGTCTGAAAGCGAACCACGGGAGTATAAGCTTTGCTATGAACAAGGTCGGTAACTGTTCCTTCTGCTGCCTTACCGCCTTCAACGAGGCTACGAGAGCAGGTAAATGTGAAGTAGGAAACCGAGCCAAAGATCAGCCCCAGCCCAGCAAGAAACAAAATAACAATCTGAATCTTCATTGATGCCGATCATCCCCCGTTCGATTTCATTATAACGGCTCAGTCAGCTTAATTACGACGGACGCGGTCAATTGTCGTACAACGTGCGTCCCTGCGAGCTCTTGGGAGATGTACCGGTTAACGGCGAGAATTTGGGCGAGCTGGTGCAGAATCGATTTGTGTCGGGAAATGTACTACACCTAGCGCCCGAACCAATCGCGATCGGTTGACGCCAGTGCTTTACTGCAGGGCGAAAGACACATTCACGACAGCGGTAATGTCCTTCTCGATACTGGTGGTATCGCTAATTCCCGAATCCGAGACTTGCGTTGAACCAGGCGGAGTGATTTGCAGTGCTCCCATTTTAGCTGAACGTAATGGGCCGATTTTACTGCCAGTACTCTCTGCGATTTTCTGCGCGCGGATCTGCGCATCTTTGGCTGCATCAGCAAGCATGGTCTGCTTTAAATCACCAATAGAAGTACAATAGAATTCAGGACTCTGCGCACCCACCACTATCCCCTGTTTGAGAAGCAATTCTGTCGCTTCTCTGGCTATGACCTCAATTTTTCGGACGTCCTTACTTCGTACTTCAATACTCTGAAGCACACGATAACCAACAATAGTTCCACCGGAATCGCTTGAATATCCTTGCTTCTGTTCTCTGAGCGTAGTGGTGCTGATTGATGATCTCGTTATTTGATCCGACGTAATGCCTTTCTTGAGCAAATAGTCAACGACAGCTGGCGTGTCCTTAGAAACAAGAGCGTAAGCCTCTGCTAATTTTGGCGCGTCATGTGAGATATTAACCGTCCACAGTGACATGTCTGAAGTGATTTGCTTCCGAGCAGACCCGGTGACAAAAACCGTTTGATCAAGGCTCTTAAATTCGACCACCGCATTGGCGATGATCGCGGTAGAGACAATCATACCGAGAACCAGTATGACGGAAGGAAGGATTAAGTGGTTGCGCATGGGACCGTTTGACATAGGCACGGACGGGTGGAGATGCTCCAGTATATCGGATGGCACCGAACGCTGCCATGTTGAGGTATAACTAAACAGGCGTCGAACAAAACTATCAAGGACGCAACGAAAAACACTGGACGGACCCATTGAACCAAGACCCTTTACAGCCGCAGCCCTTCAGTTCTCCGCCGCAACGGAAGGAGCTGCTGTATCGGGGCGCTGATATCACAACGATGGGATGGCAACTGTGGTACAGGGACGCTCTATTTAGCGAGCACCAACCAAAGTGTGTTGAAATTGGTGTCGGTGCGCTATGGGGGCTGAAGTCACTCTGGCAGAAGAGCCTATCCGCGGGCATGACCTATACGCTTAGCAGTAAAGGTGGTGAACTAAGGAGAATTCCCTATGCAAGTTTCTCCGACTACTCGCTCGAATGGGTGGTCGGCAGACAGAAGGAACTTTTTCGGATACCGCTAACCCGTGATGAGTCGCTAGTCAATGAGACGCTGTTTCGATTGAGCACTTGGGTATTTTCCGCGTCCACATGGGAAGACTGCAATGATGCTGTGGCCAGGGAGTTTCGTTTGATGCTGGTTTCAGAGTTGCATATGTCGGTGTTGAAACGGTACTCCGACAGCACCCCCGTCACGGCTACGTCCAGATTCATTGAACAGATACGTCCTATCGAGAATTTCTTAGACCTGATCCCGCTCGTGAAAGAATTGCCCTACGAGATTTTGGACTTCACTCCTGATTAGCTTCGAACTTTCAGCACTCAATATCGCAGCGGTAAAACTTCGTGTCGACATGAACAATCGGGAAACTAGCCGGGAGTTGAGTTTTTTGCACTTCAGTAAAGCCGTTCTGTTGACGAGGTCGAGTTGATCGTCTTTGGTGATTTGCACGCCGAATTCTGCTTGCTGAATTGGCAAAACAAGGTTCTCAATGGACTCCTGGAAGCGGTCCGCGAACTGTCTGGTTCAAGCGTGCCAATGCCCCGGGCTTTTACGACCTGATAGCATCTCGCTGCAGTCCGCTTGGCTTGCAACTCAATGTGGTGCAGGAAGCGTTCACTGAGAGCACCATGCTCAGTCTGGTGGCAGCCGACATGGGCGTTACGTTCATAACAGAGGCGGCGAGACGACGGAAGCCAGAGAATGTAGTCATGGTGGAAGTTAAAGACCTGGACGCCACCTTGAAACTCACGGCAATGTGGCGTTCCAATGATACAAGCCCCGCCCTTAAACAGTTTCTCGAAACAGTTAAGGCGGCGAGCAAGTCCCGTAAATGAATCGGCGGTGATGTGCCAAAATATAGGCGCCCACCCGAAACCACCACAGGAGACATCTGATGGCAACCAAGCCTGAAGGTAAACGAAACTACTGGCTCGTGAAGTCGGAGCCGGATGTATTCTCAATTTCCGATCTGGAAGCGGCTAAAGGCAAAACGACTTGCTGGGATGGCGTGCGTAACTATCAAGCGCGAAACACGATGCGCGATCTAATGAAGAAGGGCGATCACGTTTTCTTCTATCACAGCAACGCGGAACCCTCTGCCATCGCAGGCATAGCAGAAGTCGTGAAGGAAGGATATCCGGATCATACGGCATTCGATCCGGAAGACGACCATTTCGACCCTAAGAGCAAGAAAGACTCGCCGACATGGTTTATGGTCGACGTCAAACACGTGCGGACGTTCAAGAAGCCACTCAGCCTAGATGATCTGCGGCAGGTAAAAGGACTGGAAAATATGGTGCTTCTTCAAAAGGGAAGCCGCTTGTCCGTGCAACCAGTCACCGAAAAGGAATGGAACCTCGTGTTGAAGCTCGCTGACAAGTAATCAGCCCGAAGACAAAAATTACATAGTTGCCACTATGGTGCCTTAAATGCTTCCTTCGGTCGGACTGAATACAAGGCCGCTGCCGTCTTGAGGATCTTTCCTGCAAGCGCTCGGTTCTCGGGATTGGACAAAATCTCCTTTAAGACCGAGACATTATTGACTGCAGACATCAATGAAAACTCAGCGCTGTAAACAGTTCCTTGCTTGCTCTTTGTCTTCAGTACGTTGCGATATGCTACCCGTGGCAGTGTGTTTGCTTTTCCATCCCGGGAATCACTCATCACAACGAGCTCATGCCCGGGAGGTAAATTGACTTTCTCCTGCCCCGAATCAAAAACTACGTCTTTCAAGTGATCATCATGCAGATTCAGTATCGAAATACTCTTTTCGTCACCCATTAGAAGCACGATTGCCCCTGCGGCAATTTTCAGGTCGTGCCCTGCTATCTTCACAACGATCTCATTTTTTGGTGCCAGGATCAGGTTACCGTGCTTAAAGACAAATGTATTCGGCCCACCGGCATCTTGCAAAGCCGAGCTTGATGCGAACCGCACTCCAGATTTTAAACCCGAGTCATCGAATCGCAGCAATCCCTGCAATAAAAAGCCTTTCGGATCAGAGTTAGATAGTCCACTTACAGGAAGTAGTTCAGAATCATCAATTTGCGCGGAATTGTTTTGCCGCATTCCTATTTGTATATTGAGCGTGTCTGTGGGTACCCTTGCACTCAATCCGCCAACACTGAGATTTGGCAAAATGAAGCTCATAGGTTTCGCTTGCTGTGGAGCAACTGTAGCAGCTTTGTTCTCCGCCGGAACAGGTGGAACATAGCCAAGTAAGGAAAACAACCTGGAGAATCCGCCACCGCCGGTGAGTCCATTAAACATTGCGGCAAAATTGGCGATAACGGTCGAATGAGTAGCCCTTAGGTCTGAGCCGGCAAAACTGCCGGAGAAGCCTCCGGAATTTGATCCTGACAAAGCGACACCGTTATTGGCATAGATATTATGTGGAACACCCGTAACGATCACGGCACCGTCCAACTTATCCACAACCACGTTCACCGGATTGTTTCCGCCATTAAAAGTAACAGTGGGGCTCGCTCCTCCTGCAGAGAGTGTCCCGTTTCGGGGTAGAGTCGGAGGCGGCGGTAACGCAGGCGGATTGGCGTTAATTGTGATCGGTCCGGGATTTAGGCTGTTAAAGGCGATATTAGACGACGACGCTGTAAACTTTGCCCCTGCCGACATGTTTACTGTAAGAGCCGAGCCGGCGCCAGTACCCTGCACGACAATTCCGCCTGCGCCGACCTGCAAAACTGATGAACTTCCCATATTCAGCGTAGGAGTAAATAGATCTGCCCCTCCGGCAAACGCAAAGACATTGTTGGCAAAACCAATCGTGTTTCCTGCTGAACTACCGCTTGCAAGAAAAAGATTTCCGGCTGTATTGAGGTTAGCGTTGAGATTGATGCTTCCGTTGCTTCCGGTCAAAAGCGACAAGCCGTAAGTCGCAGAAATCGGGGAGTCAACATTAATATTGCCGTTAAGACCGCTGAGGATGTGGACTGCACCTGCTGGAGCCGTTAGCCCTGTGCCAAGTACAGTGACGTTTCCCGTGCCGACTCCACGGGACAAATTCAGCAGGTATGCACTTCCTGCAGCATTCGTTGTATCAGCAATCAGATTTCCCCCATCTAATACAAGCAAGAGCAGGTCCTGTCCGCTTACATTGCTAGTCGAGAGCGTTCCACCTAGAGCAGCGGCTAGTAAAGGTCCTGTCGAATTGACATTCAGCAGACTCAGATTTCCGCTTTCGCTGGCTAGAAGCGTTGGACCAACAGTACCATTGGCGGTTACAGTGCCGCTTATCGAATTTGCAAACATGAATGCATAAGCACCGCCCGTGTTGAGAATGATCTGATCAGTGGCGGACAGATCACCTGACCCTGCCAGATAAACGGCAGCGGCAGTGACAGGATTGAACCGGATGTCGCTTCCGACTCCTTGTGCACTGATCGAGCTTCCAGGCCCTGAACTCAAAATCAACGTCGCTCCGTTACTTGCCTGCAGGTCCACATTGCCGGCAACTGCTTGTATAGTTGCACCGGTATTGTTAATTATGCCGGTTGCAGTGAGAACCACTGAGCCGGTCCGGGTGCTCAGGTTACCGCTATTGTTCAAAGTTCCGGTGCTAAAGTTGAGTCCTGTTTGTGCGCTAAAACTGCTTCCATTGTTGATAGTTATGGCTGCAGCTGAGGGCGTTACGGCGGTCAATGCCCCGCCAGTCGTAATGCAGTTGCCACAGGAAACAATGTTCCCGCCTGTGTTTTGCAAATTTATGTCAGCGATGGTGGTCAGCGCACCTATAGATAAGACTGCACCGGCTACCTTTATATTTGCCTGGCTGGCACTTCCAGCAAGACAAGCACTGATACTGTAAGCATCAATTTCGACTGCATTGCTCCCTGCATTGAAATTCGCCACATGCTGGAGCCCACCGGCAGAGAGCGCGCCAAAGCCGCCGGCGATCCTAACACCGCCGCTTGCGCTTGGATTGAAGAGAAGATTAGCTCCAGTTGACTGCATACTCGAGCCACTTGCAAGGTCGACAATCAGTGCATTCGTCGCCAGATTACTCTGTACCGCCAGATTGCCGGAGTCTGAACGTACTGCACTATTTATATCAAGTGCAAGCGTGGGACTCAGAACACTTAAACTTGTCGCTGCATGAGCACTTGAACCTGAAGCAAACGAGACCTTGCTGGCGGCCGCAGAACCGCTAGTCAGACTTAGAGAACCCTGACTTGCATCAAGAGTACCGTTGAGGAGAATACTCCCTGTTGATCCAGACAAAATGCTGAGCGATCCGGGAGCCAGAATGCCCACTGCACCAGCGATGCTTACGTCTCCTGCCCCGGCGGTGATATCAACGTTACTGTAAGCGTACACGGTACCGACATCAATGCCACCCGACACCGTCTTGATGCTCAGGGTACGCACCGGTGCCACATGAGCGTTGAACGTGCCGGTCAGGGAATCGACAAAAATGGTAGCGTCATTGACCCCGTCCGTGTAAGTAGTTATGGTCCTGGCCGACAGTGCGCCAAAGCCGCTAGTGATCATCACAGCCGAGTGGAACCCGTTCGGATCTCCAAGATTCAAGTTCTGCCCGGCAACGAGCTGACTGCCGCTTGCGTTGTTGATTGTCAACAACGCAGACCTATTTGCACTTAGGGTAAGGTCTCCTGCAACTGCGTTAATTGATGCGCTGGCGTTGTTGTTAACGAGATTTGCAAGGATCTTGACGTTCCCTCCAGTCGAGCTTATCGCGCCGTAATTGTTGAGCGTGCTTGTGCTCAAGTTGAGATCCTTCACAGAACTGATCGAATCACCGGCGTTCCAAGTGATACTATTTAGATTGCCGCTGCTGATTGATACATTTCCGCCTGTGGAGCTGCAATTGCCGCAGGAGGCGATGTCTCCGGTCTTGCTGATCAGGGTTAGATCGCCCGAAGTTGATATTGGTCCAACGTTAAGCGTATTGTTGTTAACCTGCACGTTGAATGAGCTGCCGGATCCGCTGACACACCCCGTAATGTCATTGACATAGACATCGACAGTTCCGGTAGCTCCTCCATTGAATGTGACATTTGGTGTTGCACCACCAGCTGTAATACTGCCCGCCATTTGATAAGATGCTCCGGCTGTTATCGAACCGGCTTTTGTTGAATTGAAAGCGACATTCGCGTTTGTGGAGACGATTGTGCCGTTAGGCTCGAAAGATAAAGCCAAAGCGGCATTTGTCAGAGGGCTTTGAACAGTTACATCTCCGGCGGCTTCCAGTCTCCCTCCGTCGTTGAGCCCCAAACTATTCGTGGTTATGTCAATTGTGTTTGCAGCTTTCACAATGGCGCCCTCAAGAGCGACAACATTGCCAGCGCCAGAATTGAGATTTGAGTTTGAGATAGTTAGAGAACCGGCGGAACTAATCTGATCGAATAACGCAATCAGTCCGGTGGTAGCCCTGACCTCCAGCTTGCCGGAGCTGGAACTAAGATCAATCAGAAACGTAGTACCTTCTTTCCTTGTGGTCAAATCAAGCTCGGTTCCGTGGAGGTTCCGGGCAAACAAACTGTCTGAGACAACACTTATTGCACCGGTGGTGGTGAAGTCCTGCACTCTCACACCCGAGCCGGTCTGAATAGTCAAATTTCTCGCGGAAGAAGCCTCTCCCGTGATGGTACCGCTCAGAGAATCCACCGAAATGTTCACGTCGTCGTTTTGAGTATAGATATTCACACTTTTTGCGGAAACCGAACCGCCTCCGCTCATATCGACGCCACCTTTATTTACAGGATTGAAGTTAATTGAACCGGTAGCGGTCAGACCGGCCCCCGCAGACAAATTTACCAGTAAGGAAAAGCCGAAGAAGCTCTCGATCGTCAGGTCACCACTGATGGTGCTTAAGGAAGCGTTGCTTTGGACGCCGAGCGAGGCGGCCTGGATGCTGAGCGAGGGGACGGACATCTTTGTGCATTGCACCTGTTTTACGAATCCGCCGGATCCTGCAAAAGGCGAGTTAATGAGATTGAGAGCAAAATTGCCAGGTGGTCGCGTGGAGGTAGCTACCGGTGCGCTGTAATTGCCCAGGAAAATTCCGTTAGTCTTATCAGTGCCACCAACAATGAGCAACGGTGCATCAATTTGACGAAGAGAATCTGAACTGAGAATGAAAATGCCGGCGCCGCCGGCCAGGCTACCGTCTCCCAATCCGATGATTGAATTACTGAGCGGATTGATCGTGACCGAGTTACCTGCAGAAATCAAAGAGGAAACGGTTAGCCTATCGCTCGTGAGAGATACCTTGCCTCCCGCCGTATTCTCAAAGCCGCCTACGTAAGTTAATGCTCCAACGGTGGAGCTCCTGTAGCTCAGGTCCAGATCGACATTGAAGTTGAAAAGTCGCCCCGTCTGAGCAGCATTATCTATGTACGCATTCCCTTTGCCGACGATACTGATAAATTTACTATCTACCTGGAAATCACCGCCGTGTGCATTTTTGATATCACCGCTGCTGCTTGTCAGATGTACGAAGTCGGCAGTAATTCGTCCCGTAGCGGAAAGATTATTCCCCGATGCGACTATCACAGCACCGGCGGAAGAGACGCTACTGAGGTTACTGACTCCGGATAATGTGTTTCCGCCCCCCGAACTTATGAATACCAGACCTCCCGTGCTTTGAATGGACACAGACTCCAGCCAAATGTCTCCACCATTGTTCGATCGCATAACCGGATTCAAGCCGACAGCATAAGAATCACTATTGACGCAGCAAGCCGATCCTGCACCGATAATAATATGACTGCCTGAGTTGGTTAGAGTTAGAGAACTAGTTGAATGGACGGTTTGTTCGGAAATGAATACTAGATCGTGTGTGCCTAGATTTGCGTCTGGAAGTGTTGTGCTCAGATCTGCAGTATTCTGCGGATAGTAGAAGTCAACCAGGTGTGTCTGTTTCATGGAACCGACAACGATACCAAGCGAGGGTTGGTTAATCGACACTCCAACGCCGGGAGTTCTGGGTTTGACCACTATCGGGCTGCTTCCTATACCACCTACGACAGCCACGGAACTGCCAAAGACATCAGCAGCCAATACTGATCTCCCTATCAAAACTACATCGCCTGCCAGCTCCAGACCTGATCCCGGGGCACCGTAACCACCGTTGTGACCACCCGGTCCGGAGCCTACTCTTCCCCCGGAGCCGCCATTCGAACCGCCGTTAAAGATCTGATAGGAGCCGCCTCGACCACCGTTGCCGCCGCTGCCGGCGCTGTTAACGAGAAGGGAAGGAACGTCGCCGCCGTTGCCGCCGTTGCCACCGGCACCGCCAGAACCACCGGAGGATTTCGCCCCCCAATTCAGGTAGAGCTTACCGCCACTTGCAATCTTGACAGATGATGAGAGACCACCGTTCCCGCCATCGGCTCCGTCGGCACCAGTCCTGCCGTTAGCTGCAGAGTTACCGCCACCACCGCCATTGCCACCGTTCCCCCCTGTTCCACCCTGTGAGGAAACATCCCGGAGAACCGTCAAATCTTCCGCAGATAGAAGGCTTATTGAAGATGAGGCGCCGCCGTCACCTCCGTTTGCGGGGGTGAACAAGGAGCCACCGCCGGCACCGGTGTTAGTGGCTCGCCCCGGCAGTCCGCCGTTGGCCCCTCCGAATCCGCCGGAACCTGCGTTGCTTCCCGCGCCGCCATTACCGCCAATTGAAGAAATAGTGCCAACAGCATAAACTTCCTTGCTGCTCTCAATATTGATCCCGCCAGCCGCACCGCCGGCGCCACCAGGGGCGCCGTTGCCGCCAGCTCCGCCATTTGGCGCTGCACCTGCGCCACCACCGAAGCCACCATTGCCGGCACTGCCACCAAGACCGCCCTTTGAGACGACATGAAGAACTGTCAAACCATCTGAGTTGAGCGAGATGTTCGAGCTGTCGCCGCCCCGTCCTCCACTGCCTCCGTCACCTCCATCGCCGGGGCTGCTTCCGCCACCGCCGTTGCCCCCGTTCCCGCCGTTACCTCCCGTGCCGCCGGATGATGATATGGCACCGGTGATTGTCAGCCTGTCCGTGGCCGTCAGCACGATATTCCCTGCCAATCCGGCATTGCCCCCGTTGACGCCATCTGCTCCAGTCCGGCCATCAGCGACAGAGCTGCCGCCGCCGCCGCCGTTGCCTCCAGCACCGCCGTTGCCTCCAGATGAGTAGATTTCGCCCTGAACGGTTAAGTCCTGTCCAGCAAGAACAGTTATGGATGATGCAACACCGCCGTCGCCACCAGCTGCCGCGTGAGCTCTACCGGGTAATCCACCTTTAGCAGCTCCATAACCCCCGGCACCACCATTGCCGCCATTTCCGCCAGCTCCGGCTACCGACGCGACCGACCCGACGACGGTGATACTTGCTCCGCCAGCCAGGCTTACACCACCGCTCGTTCCACCGGAGCCGCCGTAGCCGCTGTCCCCCCCTTCGCCTCCGACCGTACCACCTCCTCCGAATCCTCCGCCACCGCCAGCGCCACCTTGTCCGCCGAACGAGATGACATTCCCTGTTATTGACAGACCCCCTTCGGTCGCGAGTGCTATCGAACCACCGGCACCGCCTTTGCCTGCGATGGAACCATCGCCCCCGGCTGCCCCGGCAGCCGCCGATGTACCGCCTTTACCACCATTCTTGCCCGCCCCGCCGTAGCCTCCGCGAGTGGAAATGTCGCCTGTTTTAATCGAGTCGACCGCTGACAGTGTGATAGAACCGGACGCTCCACCATCGGCTCCCCTGCTGGCATTCCCCGCCTCGCCGCCGTGCGAGCTGGTGTTGAACGCCGAGCTCCCTCCTGCCCCTCCCTCGCCTCCCGCGCCGCCGTTGCCCCCGGACGTAGAGATGTTGTAAGTGCTGATTCGCGAACCCAGAGCCGTCAGGGTGATATTACCGGCGGTGCCCCCTAGACCTCCTACACCGCCCGCCCCTCCGTGACCTGCTTGCACGGCAGCGCCGGCACCATCCGCACCATTGCCCGCTTGACCGCCGTTTCCGGCTGTTGTTGAGACGCCACCGATTTCAATGAATGCTTTCGCGATCAGAAGAATGTCTCCCGAGGCAGCACCGTTGCCACCGGAACCGCCATTGCCTCCGGAGCCGGCGTCGCCGGCTCCCCCTCCTCCGGTTGCGCCCGCCCCTCCGATGCCGCCGGCTCCGGCGGTCGAAGTGAAGCCGGATGAGCTTATCCATTTTGCGGAGTTAAGCGTGATTGCGTCTGTGCTGCCACCAGCGCCGCCGTGCCCTCCATCGCCGCCTGCGCGCGCCGTGGCTGTTGCATCGGCAGCCGCGTGTCCATCACCGCCTCGTCCTCCGCGTCCGGCTGTCGTCGAAATTGCTCCGACGAGTTCTCCTGTGTTGGTTGTGAGG
Source organism: Candidatus Obscuribacterales bacterium (assembly GCA_019752635.1). Taxonomy (GTDB): domain Bacteria; phylum Cyanobacteriota; class Vampirovibrionia; order Obscuribacterales; family Obscuribacteraceae; genus JAKFUT01. The sequence continues at coordinate 25,924 of JAIELX010000083.1, forward strand.
GTAATGGCTCCCGTTTTGCCACCGTTTCCTCCGTTGCCGCCGAATCCGCCAGCTCCCCCCTGTCCTTCGGGCGCGGTTCCAGCGCCTCCGCCGATCCTCCCGTCGGCTCCAACTCCGGCCAAGAGAGTCAGAGTGTTGAAGTACAGGGAGCCTCCCGCATTAATGCTTACTGTGCCTACGTCTTTGCCGTTTCCGCCTTCGCCGCCTTTGCCACCCGTGCCCCCCTTAAATGTAGAGAAGCCGCCTCTGCTGCCTGTGCCTGCAGTGCCACCATCACTTCCGGCAATGTTGATATCGCCCAAGCTGACGTTTCCGGCCGCGGTTATTGACATGAAGCCGACGGAATTGCCATCACCGCCATTGCCACCATTTCCTCCATTGCCACCAATGTATGGAGTCACAATGTTTTGACCTGCATTGCCTCCCGCTGCACCGAACCCTCCAGCACCGGATTTGAGTGAAATGCTTCCTTTGGAATTGATGACGTTACCATTTGTGGAGTTTATGGTTAACGAACTCACTGCGCCGCCCGCACCCCCGGCGCCACCATCACCTCCCGGTCCGACCACAGTCGTAGGAAGTCCTAGAGTAGCCACAGAGGCGCCGCCGAGTCCACCCTCTCCGCCACCGCCACCGGTGCCTGCAGTGGCACTGACCGAGGCGAATTGGACATCACCGAATGCCGTGAGCTTGATATCACCGACGCTACCAGCCATCGCGCCTTTCCCGCCGGCTCCGCCACGACCTCCTCCTGTCGTTCCACTTCCGCCCTGGTAGCCGTTACCTCCATCGCCTCCATTACCCGCGGTAATTGCTAGACTTGATAGCAAAACATTCCCGCTCGTCGCTCTAAGGTCAATGGTGCCAGTACCGCCGCCCTTTCCGCCAACGGCACCGTCGCCGCCGGCGCCGCTATCGGTGAAGTAGGAGTCGTTGAACTTTGGAAGCGACAATTCATAACCACCTAACCCTCCTCGGCCTCCCACGCTTCCTGAACCAGCGGAGATTAAAACCGAACCCAAGTCGAGCTGTGCGCCCGAGATGCTTATGTCCCCCGTGTTACCGCCACCGCCTCCTGAGCCGCCATCACCTCCGTTGCCGGCGCCGGTAATCAGCGCTATATGCGAAGCGGTAAAACCGCCTGCTCCGCCGGTGGACCCACCGCCTCCCCGACCGCTCTTCATTGTGACGCTTGCGATCGTCACTCCTCCCGGCGTAATAATTGATAATCTCCCGGTGTCGCCACCGTCGCCTCCGCGCCCGCCGTCTCCACCGTTGCCGGCGTACGCACCGGCTGCAGTCATGGATAACAGCTGCCCGCCGTCGCTGCCGATTTTGCCGGCTCCGCCGTCACCGGCGCTCAGCTCAAAGGTAGTGCTGATAAACGATGCCGCTTCAATAGAGATTTTGCCGGAATCACCGCCGCCGCCGCCTCCACCGCCTCGGCCGCCGTGGCCGGCGTGCGTGCCGATGGTGGCTCCCGCCAGTGTCGACCCTGTCCCGCCCGTTCCACCTGTGCCTCCGCTAGAACCGATGGAGTGGAGCCCGGTGATCACAACGTCGCCCGTCGCTGTGGTCGTGAGCGCTCCACCGGAGCCACCGGAGCCTCCCTCCCCGCCGTCGCCGCCATTGGATGCGCTGACGGCTATCGTCCCCGGGAACGGATAGGCGGTGCCGCCGCTGCCGCCGGCGCCGCCGGTTCCCCCGGCAGAGACAAAGTTTGCGATACTGAGCGAGTTACCGGTAAAGGTTAGAGAGCCGCCATCGCCTCCAAGACCACCGTTGCCGCCTTTACTCGCATCGAAGAGCGTTGCCGAAGCGTTTCCGCCTGAGCCACCGTTACCTGCGGAGCCGCCTTGCGCGGCTACTGAGTTGAGTTCAGCATCGTCGATTGAGATTATGATGTTGCCGGCACGCCCGCCCGAACCGCCTTGTCCACCGGGTCCGCCTGACAAGCCTCCGTTGGCGTCGCTTCCGTAGTAGCCACTGCCACCGCTGCCACCGGTTGTTGCAATCGAACCAGCAACGGTCAGTTTCCCGATGCCGGTTAAGGTAATAGCACCGCCATCCCCGCCGGCGCCGCCGGATTGACCTTCAAGAATACCCGCGGCCCCGTCGCCTCCGATGGTTGTTATGCTCTTAATTGAAGAGAGTCCGCCCGTCGTGACAACAAGATTTCCGGCGTTGCCACCCACGACGTCCTTGCCTGGCAGCGGCAGAGAAGGTGTTTGCTTGTAAGCTGCAGCACCGTTCATAATGATGTTGCCGACGCTCAGACCGTCACCGGCACTCAACTTAACGTCGCCTGCTTGTGCGCGTTCGCTTCCCTGTGCGGAGGTGATGATATCGCCTGTTATTATCTTGCCGCTGGCGGTTACAGCTACTTTGCCTCCAGAAAGTCCATTTTGCGTGGTAGCTGAGTTGATATTCCCGATTGTGACATTGCCATTTTTCGCCTCGACCACTATATCTGAGCCGCCGCCTGCCTCAATGCCGATAATTGAGACCTGACCTCCAGCGTTCACGCTAATGGTCCCACCCTTAACACCAGCCCCCCCCGAACCGTTGTTTGCAAGTAATGCGCCCGCGGCCAGATTTCCGTCTGCATTTATTGTTATCGCCCCGGCGGTCGGTGCTGCGTACGTAGCACCACTGGTGGTGATTGAACCTATCGTCGTGTTGCCAGCCTGGTGAAGAGATGAAGATCCTTCCGATGATTGCAAGAGTACATCCGATCCGGTAGTAGTGAGGGACAACTGCCCCAGATTGATGTTGCCGCCATTGGCACTTTTGCCGGTAATTTGATAAATACAACTGCTGCAGGCAGCTGGACTAGGTTGTCCCGGCACGACGAATGTCACGCCGGACGCAATAGCGATTTTGCCCGCGCCCGTGGCGACTGTCGCGGCTGGTCCGTAGTAGCTGATGTCCCCCCCGGACAGAACAACAAAATCGGCATTGTTGGTGTTGAAACTACTGGCGAATCCATCTAACTTTAGCTCAGCGCCGTTAGCTTGAGAGTAAATAACGGGATCGCCGGATAGGTCAAGGCTGTTTACATGCAAGCCGCCTGTCAGTGTCCCAATCAGCAGGTTGCAGCCGGTAACATTTACAAGCCCGCTAATGCTGTTGGCGTTTGCTTCTATTAAACTTTCACGACCGCCATTGATATTTAATTCTTTACTCAAGAAATCTCCACCGGAGATATTGAGTTGCGCCGACTGAACTAGATTACTTATATTGATCTCGCCGCTGAGTGCCTCGAGCCTTCCACCAACATTGTTCAGCGCCAGATTCTGCACAAGAGAATTTATGTTGATGTTATTGGTTATGGAACTTATCAACCCGGCATTATTAATCAGACCCGATTGCAAGTTCACGGTTCCGACCGCCTGCATAATCGGGCTCACACCGCTTACTCCTTGAGGGACTGCGTTCACCAGGGTGCCGCCTGCGCTCACACTAAGGTTGCCGGAACTTGTGATCGCTCCCGCATTTATCAGATCATGAGCGGCGTTCATAACGAGGTTAAGACTTACCGGCATGTAACCTGAGATGCCTGAGTTTGGAAGCAGTGTGGAAAAAAAGGCACCCTGCTGATTGAAGATATTGTTGGCGCTAAATGTCACAGTGCTTACGGCTGGATTGGAACTGACAGCATAGATATTTCCGCTGTTGCTTATGTCACCGTTGAGTGTCAGAGTTGATGCAGTGCCAAAATCAACGAGAAGAGTTTGCCCCTGACCAACAATCAAAGAACCATTGCTGTAACTGGCAGCGTCTATTATTTGAGGCCCCGATGGAGAAGTCGACGATGCCCCTGCATCCTCAATACTCTGTCCAGTGGCAGGCAAGCAGCCTGCCAGCAAGCAGGAAGTCGCAAGCAAAACAGCATTACGTTGCCGGACACTCTCCTGCTTCCCCTGGATCAAGAATCCCCTGGATTTCCTGGCCACCGTCACCTCACCCTCCCCCTATAACTTGATTATAGACTTCAGTAGCGGTGCTTGCGGTCAATAGCTCCCGTGTCCGAGATAAATCAGTAAATGTACCGATGCAAGAACGAACCAGCCCGGGTCCCTCCATGCCGATGAATCAGCTACAGGTGAATTACCTGGCGCGAAGCTGCGACGTCCGTGCAAGTAGGCGATGGGGCTAAAGGAGGGCGATGATGAAGTTGGCGAATTGTTTGAAATGGACGACGTAGTTTCTGTCGGCAAGGGAGTCCGTGACGGAGGCGCTGTTATCGCTTAAGTTCAGTTGGGTAATCTGGATGTGATCAACTTTTTGCAAGCCGGATCCGCCCGCTTTCGCTGCCGCCTCCTTGACCGTCCAGAAGATTGTCTGCGATGTTGCTCGATCAAACGGCAGTGAATTCAGCACTGCTGTTTCAGCAGCAGTGAAAGCCATTTCCTCAAAGCCTTTGTCCCGCACAACTACAGTTTCGACATCGATGCCGACTGAAGAAGCGGACAGTGACGCCACAGCAACAGCAAGATCATCCTTGTGGGAAATAGAGACTTGCGGCACGGGAATTGAATCTGGCAGACCGGGTATCACCACCAATGGTGCGCCACTTTCGGTTCTTACAATGCAAACGTCTGCCGGACAGATCTGCAGGTTGTAGGTGGACCACAGTAACTGCCGAACTGCATCTTTGACGACAATACGCCCGAGTATCCACTCCCGGTGGCGCCGCTCCATTCCCGAACGCTGAGTTGGAGCATATTGCAAATCCTCTGCATTGAGAATGTAGTCACTCAACCAATGTAGCGCGGTTTGATCAATCGATAGATCGTCAGTCGATAACTGTGCGACAACTCTGCGTGTGCTTGTCGAAAATCCTTCTACGGACTTAGACAAGAAGTGTTCCGCAGGGTTAGCGACAAAATCCTGCAAAGCCGGAGGCAGCATGATCGCACGACTGTTAACGCTCGACACCTGGCACAACAACGTGCCGCCCGCATCGAGAATTTCGATATCTGCCAGAGTGCCACGCTTGCTAACCGAGTGAAGCTTGGTTCGCCCGTGTAACAACGCCCCTCTGTGCGCAGACAGGTCGTCGTAAAAATCTATACTGTCTATATGGAATGGCAGTAAGGCTGTAGCGTCAATGCCTGCCTCATACAAATGATACAGGACGAGCTGGCTCGCATTGTCCAACAGCAGCGGGTCGATTGCTAAAGTCGGTTGCTCGTTTTCGACGAACCAACCTTCGTAATCATTGCTGCGAATCATTCCGTCCTGGTACTTGGTGCCCGTACGAAGCGACTCTACTGATTGCATGGTTGGTCCATGAAACATGCTTCCAGGTCCATAGAGCCGAGCACCGGCGAACCCCGACGGTCTAACATCTTCTCCGGGGACTATCGCTGCTACAGAGGCACCATATCGGGCGCCGGTCCAAACTTCCGCTTGCACGTAGATTTGTTCGTCCGGTGAAACAAGTTCAGCCACTACCACGCCTGTTTCCGCATCACAGGAACGAATACGAACTTTCAATTCGATAGGAGCCGAGTCTACCTTGACGCGCTTGTAGGCGCGCACATTGCGAATCGCAGTGACGACGCTACCGGGAAGAAAAATGCAAGCAGCCTCGGCAAGTATCTCCAATGTCACCATAAGCGGAACCAGATAGACTCGCTCAGTTACAGCACTGCGGGTCGCTCCACCGATGGCATGGTCCAGCAGAAACATGTGTTGAGCGGTGTCCAGAACCAAATTAAAGCAACTTGTTCTGATATCGAAGTCGGTGTCGTTTACGAATGCGAAGCGGGCTGAAGCTTCGAAAACTTCAGCAGGCAGTTCGGCCTGTTCGTCCTCATAGCCTTGCAGGTACTCCGTAATTACGAGTTCTTGCGTCAGCAGCATCCGGGTATGGAAGTCTTGTAGCGTACTGAGAAACGACGCCAGAACAGAACTAGTGTCGCTGTCGCCGCCACTCGGATAGTGAGGGGCTTCCGATTCATAAGATTGCCAGTCGTATTCGCTCTCGCCTTCGCAGTGAAATTGATAATCGTCAGGGAATTGCAGCTGATTCTCAGTTCGCAGTTCCCATGATTCTATTCGCCGGTTCGAGTAAAGCGGCGCAGTATTCACATTCACCCCTGCGCAAAATAGTGTTGCAAGCATATGGTGAATTTGTGCGACACCGGATCTGTTCGCGACATTAACCGGAACTGCCAAATGTGAGCGACCGGACAAGCACTCTGAAACCAGAGGCACCAAAGATCCTTTGGGACCAACCTCAACAAAGATGCGAGCACCGGCTTCGTGCATACGCTCAAGGGTCGCGCGGAACTGAATCGGCTTCTCGAAAAGACCTACAGACCAACGACGCAGCTGCTCGGGATCGTCGGGAAGGAGGCTCGAATCTGAGCATGTCCACGTTGGCAGCTCGGGAGACCGCATATCTAACTGCTGAACTTCGCTTTGATCCGTGCTGACCTTACCTGCTACCAGGGGCGTATGATATGGTATCGCTACCGGTAGCGGATAATAATCGATCTTCGCGCGTTCAAGCGATTTCGAAAGCTCGTCGATCGCAGCGCGCGGTCCGGAGATAATTGAGTAAGACGGACCCATTTCAGCGCCTAAATAGACGGTTTCACTCGTCATGCGAGCTAGCGGTTCGATCCTTTTCCAGTCAGCGGCGGCGCAAATGGAACGGAGATTGGCGAGGCTGGATAGCGGAACGGAACGGGCAACCTCAGTACTCAATCTGTAGAAGGTTCCCGCCGCTTCCAAGATATCGACGCAGCCGTTCATCGCTAGTGAGGCGAACTCTCCTGTGCTACAGCCGAGAATACTATCGGGATAAATATTGAAGTCACGCAGCATTCGATAGAATGCCCATTCAGCAAGGATCACAGTAACAACAGCAGAGTCCATCATGGCCAGTAACGCAGTGTTGCTGTTCCCTCCCCGAGAAGGAAAGATTAAGCGGCTTGGTGCAAACTGATCGCCGGACTTCAGTGCCAATCGGTCGACGAAATCAAAAACTTGTCTGACTTGCGGAAAGTGAAAGCAGAGGTCCAAAAGCATATCGGGATAGGCAGCTCCCAGCCCTGGCAAAATGAAGGCTATTGAATTGCCCGTTTCTCGCTCCGGCCAGAAGGCTGCTTGCGCGATGTATATGCCTCTAGCTCGTCGCTGAGACTCTTGAGCCTTCGCCGCGCGTTCATCGCAGTGAGGATTGGCCAGCTCGCTGGTAAGCGCATCAATTGCGTCTTCAAGTTTTTGCACCAGATCGGGTATTGAGCTGGCGATGATGCCAGCCCGCTCGACTTGATCGTTTTCAACACGAGCAGAATGGTTTATTCTCGCAGCAGCTGACGCTAACGCACCGGTGTGGTTCTCGATCAGAGCCTCACGCCAAGCAGTCATTGATGCAATGAGCTCCATTCTGTCGGCGCCCGAAAACAGAAAGAGCTCGCTGTCCCATTTGTTCAGGTAGGATTGGAAGCTATCATCGATACCCTGGCTGGCTTCTTCCAGTCCAATACCTCTCCCTGAGCTATCCAACAGTAGCGCGCGTCTGGGTTGCAGTGGCTCCACCGGCGATACCGGATGAATCCACGGTCTTGCAGCGAGTTCTTGAACGAGCCCTTTCGATAATGTTGCGCTCGGATTCTTGTCGTCGGATTTCGGCAATATTTTCTGATACAACGCAAGGCTGGCGCAACCGAGCGCAAGCAGGTCTTGAAAAGCAGCGGATTGAATGTCGGCCACTTCCGCCAGCGCCCGCATATCTAAATGCGTCTTTGGCGTTCCCTTTGAGCAGGGCATTCCCGTTAGTCTCTGATAAGCATCCTCAGCAGCCTGGTCTTCCGCCAGGAATTTCTCAGACACTGTCTTAACGACCGAATCCGAGGTGCGAGCAGATGTCACCACCAGCGATACTGCGCTCCAAGGGTAGCCGTGATGTCGCAGATCTGATTCTTCAAAGTCTCTCGTATGTGTGGCAGAAACCGTAGAGAGATCGGCAGGGGGAATGATCGCCAGTGCTTCCTCGCTACTTGGATTCGAGGAAAGTATCGAAGAAACGGATATCGAAAAAAAAGAAAAATTAGCGGCGTCCGTAGCGGAAAGACTCTTATCAGAGTGCCTCTCCATACACAGCAGCCGAACAGAATCATAAGCCCCCCTCATAGTCGCTACAGTAGCAAGTGCAGAGAAGAGGCAATCCTTACCGTCAAATAGAATTAATTCCGGCGCTGCGTCGCCCGCGTCCAACAGATTCATCAGGTGCGAAGCAGCTTGATTGGCTTCAGCCTTGGTATCGGCGCAAATCAGTACAAGGTGATTGCCATTTTGGAAGCATCGGCGAAGTTCTCGCGGTGCAGCTCCTGCACCGGGTACAGAGGCGATATCCCGCACTTCCAATTCACCATCGCTGCTGGTACCAGTGGCGAACAGGTAGCGAGCGAGAGAACTAGCGTCGAACCCGCCACCAAACAGGAAACACTCTACACCGGTTATTGAAATGGCGGCTGCGCTGGAAGTGCTATCCGCGGCGAAATCGGGAGAAAATACAGGCTCAGGTATTTGTCCTTGAATCATTTGTACCCCTCTGACATTCAGCCTCAGACCGCCTATCTGCGACTAGAGCGCAGGCGCTTCTGATTCTGTCCTGCCGACAGCCTGTTGAGATTCTTGTTTCCGACGCCGTTGAGTCCTTCCATGAGCAGAACCATATTGCCGGTAACGTCGTCGTAAATCGCCAGGTCACAATTCAATTCGTTGACCAACTCAGCAGGAATGGCGACGATGGCACGATAGGTATCACCGACGGATGGTGCAACCCGGGTCAACTTCTTAAATCCCGTGGGGAGTGCTGTAATACCAAGGTACTGTCGTGCCCAGACCCCCGCTAGTTGCATAACGCTGTCGAGCATTATCGGGTCTAGGGTCCACGGCTCAACATTCGGAATCTTGATGCAATCCGACAACTTGCTGGTAGTTACCGTACCGATAATCATGTTCAGCCCGAACGCATCAACACTGTCGATGCCTTGAAACAGCGGTCCGTGAAACATCCAGTTGCGATAGATGAATTCAAACGATGGCATTTCGGCAAGAGCCTGCTCAGGCGTCATCAGGTTGAACTTAGCGGGAAGTATCGGATGTTTGATAGCTTGCTGTCCGGCTTGCGTCAATAGTGCGCCGCATTTGAAGTTGATGCGCTTCTTATTTGAACCTGCCGCAAGGGTCATCGAAACTTCGATTCCGTCCTTCGTTTCCTTCTCTGCGGTGACGCGCAACACGAAATCCTTGGCGCCATTCTCGAAAACGACACCAGCCGGAATTTCCAGTTTGTTGATTACCGTCGCGCTGTATCCTGCTTTGAAATTGGACCCGGCTTCCGCGAAGAGTTCGTTGGCCACTGCCATCGGTAGCACGGGCATGCCGTCGAAAGTATGGTCGTTCAAATAAGCATCTATGCGTGGATCGAGAGAGATGCGAGTTTCCATAACGCTGGAAGAGCGCTCTATTATTGTCGCACCGTGTAAACGTGCACCGGTTAGGGCCTCGCCCTTAACGGTTGCGGCTTTCACCAAGGACCTGATCACTTTTTCGGAGCCCAGCGTGTGCCCTGTTCCGTTGCCATTGCCGTTTTCGTCAATTGATTTACCGGCCCCGTTAAGGTTCTTCGGAACATCGGGCGGTGTCTCGGTTGCAGGCTTTCCAACCAGCAGTACTTCAACGTTTTCCTTGCTACCGTAAGCTAGCTCCTCTCTGAAGTGACGCACGCCGTCTTCCACTTCGATCAGCGCCCAGCCATATGTTGCGAATATCGCCTCGAGTTCGGGCCGCGCCATTCCGCCACGCCAGGGTCCCCATCCAATAGAGACTACTCTTGCAGCACTTTCGCGTTGAAGATTACCCGCTAGTTTGTTTAGAACTTCATTGGCTGCAACGTAATCCGCCTGACCGGCGTTGCCGGTTCGGCCAACCACGGAGGATAAGAGAATAAGGTACTTAAGGGAGTCCAACTGCAGTTTGCGCGAGAGCACCAATGCGCTGTCGACCTTAGTACTGAAAACACGTTCGAATGATTCCGGTGACTTGTCTTTGATGTATGCATCTTCAATTATGCCGGCACCGTGTATCACGGCGTCGATGCGTCCAAACATGTCGTAAATGCGATCAATCAATGCAGCAAAGTCTGATTCCTTGCGGACATCGAGTGCATAATAGTGAATAGTTGCTCCGGACTTTTCTAGACGTTCTAAGTTCGAGCGCATTTCGCGTTCTTTCAGAAGGCTTCTATAGACGGCCTCTACCGCAGGAACGCTTATTGCTTTTCCTGTGGCTCGCAGGTCCGCCATGATGGCCGCTTTCAAGTCGCTAGCTGTCGATAGGTTCGCAGCCCAAGCCGGTTCAGGGTTCTTCGGACGTTCGCCGCGGCCCGCAATCACGATGGTGGGTTTGTAATCTACTGCCAGCGCGTACGCCAAATCGCATGTGATTCCGCGGGCGCCACCGGTTACCAATACTACGGAGGATCGATCCAGATTTAGTTTGCGAAGATCCGCACCGTTGCCATTCTCACCGGCGTGCTCGCCAGTATTCAATGCTGAAGGAATAACTTCAATCCCGCTACGAACGTCTAGCGTGTAGGAGATTTCGGTTCGATCGTCTTTGGCTGCAAACTCTTTCAGCAGCCAATCCGCTCGGCGTTCCATAGCAATGTCAGTGGCGAATTCGATTGCGCGAGATTTCACCAGCGGCCATTCCCGTGCGGTTGTTTTCATGATTCCTGCGATACCGCCCAGCACTGGCCGGGTCATGCCGGATTCAAGTCCGAACGAGCCCTCGCCCGCAGTAGCAGCAATGAAGTTCCAGCGCTGGTCGGGAGGCATCACGGAATGGAGCGCCTTGCTGACTACAAATAAACCCAGAACAGATCGTTTTGCTTGGGCAACATCTGTATGGTCCTCATTCTCCGCAATATAGAGTACGTGATTGACGGGAGCATCCTTGCTCAGCGTCGAGATCGCATCGCTAACCGCACCAAGGTTCGTAAGATCAAGAACCGTGACACTCTTATCCGACGGCTTGGTCCCCGCAGCTTCGTCTAAAATAGTTACGACTTGGACGCCGGCAGAGGTAAATTTCGTGGTGATGGACTCAAGTTGTTCGTTTGAACGCGAAACGATCAAGCACCGCCCGGAGTTGATACGCTCGGTCAGCCAGGGCAGGGGGTGCAGTTTCGCAATCCCCCGAGCAACATAGCTGGTGCGTTTCTGAGTTGAAGTCTCAGGGACTTTTACCGCGGGCGTGGACCCGGACGAACTCGAATTCTCCGGATCTGGTGTGTTTTTCACCAAATCGGTTCTGATCCAGTCCATTATGCCCTGAAGAGTTTTCGTGGCAGCTAATTTTTCAATCCCGGATTCCAATGATTGCTGGCGGGCGTCCGGCAAGAGCTTTCTGAAGTTATTCAGGATCTCAACTCTCTTAATTGAATCGATACCAAGATCCGCTTCCAGGTCTAATGCGGGATCGAGCATCTCTGAAGGATAACCGGTTCTTTCGCTGACGATGTTTATGAGAGAGTTGATCAAGAATTCGGGATCTAACGCAGGTTCAGCCACCGGGCCGGTGGCTGTTGTCGCGATCTGTTGATGCAATTCTCTAGTCGACAAGGATTCCCTATGGCTGCCATTGCCGTTGCCGTTGCCATTTCCTGTGTAACCAGGTGGAGTGACTAATGATCGAGCAGGTGCGGGAACCGCCTGTGGACGGTTCTGCGCCGGCTGGAGTCCTGTGCTCAATGTCGGTTGCTCCGGGGCAGGAGAGAGGTCAGGCGAAGCTATTCGAGGTACTTGCGATTGCATTACTCGGGCAGGCGCGACGGAGTTAGCTTCGTTCGCACCAAGATACGCCATCATCACGCGCTCTTGTGTTTGCAAAAAGTTGTTTGTCATTTCCAACAAACTGCTCTGAAACTCAATCATCATTCTGTCTCGACCGGTCGCAGCCGAGGTAGCTCGTGCGTCTGCCGGCGGTCTCGTGACGGGAGTTTTTGCCGGACGGTTCGTTACGGTCGGAGCCGGAGGATTAGTGTTCCGGGTTCCACCGGCAGAGGGAGTTGAAGCCGCAGGCAGAGTGGAAACCGGCGCGGTCTGCAAACCGGAATCGGAATTTGTACTTGTGGATGCGGTCTGCGCCGGTCTTACTTGCGGTAGGGCACTGTTGTCTGCGGACCTCTCGCTCGTCGGCAGGACATCCATATGCTTGCGCGCGGAAACTTCCTGATCCGTCGGAAATCGAACCGGTCCCGGATGAACGTGACCGGTCTCCGGATCGAATCGTCGAATTTGAGCGCTGTTCACCATAAAGTGTAATCGCTTTTTATGTAGGGCACCACCTGTGGTGTCCTGATTGATGCTTCGTCCGTCGAACCGGTGCGCATATAATCTTTGGAGATCAAGCTCGATCCCGGCACTCGCCAGTGTAGCCAATGTATGCAGCAGTTGGAGCACACCGTGGCGACCATGCCGGTCGATGGACACCGTGAGGTGCGGACGGTCGGTAAGAATGTCGTTAACCAGACCCGTCAAAACGGATCCGGGACCACATTCGATGAACACTTCAATTCCGTCTGAATGCATTCTCTCGATCTCGTCCTGGAACCGCACCGGTTCGACAAGATGCCTTGCTAGCAATGCTGCGAATTCTTCAGTGTCTTCAGGATAGGTCTCAGTTGTCGTGTTTGAATAGACAGGAGTTTTGGCAGCACCGAAGTCCACTAGTGTGAGTTCTGCAAACAAGTCGGCCTTGACGGGTTCCATCAATGGAGAATGGAATGCGGCAGAGACAGCTATGGGTCTTGCTTTAAGTCCATGCTGCGCCAAGCGGGTGATGGCATTTTTTACCGCTTTCGCTTCTCCCGAAATTATGCATTGAGAAGGAGAATTGATGTTTGCCAAAGTTATACCCGGCATCTCGTGCATCAATTTCTGAAGCTGGTCAGCGCTAGCGGCAACCGCAGCCATCGTGCCGGAGCAATCTTGATTCGCTCTGGACAGAATCGACCCGCGCCGTTCAGCAATTCTGAGAACGTCACGCTCGCTCAGACTACCGGAAGCCGCAAGCGCTATGTATTCACCGAATGAATGACCGGCAAGGGCGTCAGGCTTTATGCCAAAACTTGACAGCAATCGCCACGAAGCGAGCCCGGCGGCTGCAACGGCAGGCTGCGCAATGCTTGTCTCAGTCAAGTCATGCTGCTGTTCCGCTCGTTTTTCGTCCGTGAATCCGGACGGTGGAAAAACGTAATCGCTTAATCGACGAGTCAGGCGATCGCTGAGGTTGTGGTCGGCCTTTTCGAACGTCTCTCGGACGTCCTTAAATACCAGCGACAGATCGCGAAGCATGTTAATTTGCTGCGAACCTTGTCCCGGGAAGAGAAAAGCAACTTTCGGTCGGCTCTCTCTTTCGGTGGCGCTAAAATAGACACCGCGCGGATCCTTCATCGAGTCCTTGCCGGAATCTGCCACTACTGCCCTGACCTGCTCCAGTTTTGCCTGGAGATCGGCCAGGCTGGTGGCGACAATTGAAACGACAATTTGTCCCTTCTGCGATGACGCCTGGTTCTTAATGAAGGTGCGATACGCCAGTTCGGCTAACGACACTCGATTAGCGTCGGCAACCGGTCCGTGCGGACGAGTGTTTGTTTTCTGCGCGGACACTGCTGCGGTGGACAGTGCGGCTACATACTTTAGAAGTATCTCTCGTGACGGCGCGCGCAGCACAAAGAGTTCGCAAGGAAACTGCATAAACGCAGACTCCTGACGTCGCAAAGGCACACCGGTGTATTCCTCGAGCACTGCGTGGAAATTGGTGCCACCGAATCCGAAGGCGCTAATCCCGGCGCGTCGTGGAGAATTCGAAGCTACCGAGTGTACCCACGGACGAGGCTCCGTGTTGATGTAAAAAGGGCTTGAATCAAATTTACAGGACGGGTTGGGCGTTTCAACGCCGAGTGTCGGCGGCAGAACCTTGTGATACAAGGACTTCGCTACCTTGATCATAGATGCGAGACCGGCACTACATTTAGTGTGCCCAATCATTGTCTTTACCGAACCAATCGCGCAAGATCGATTTTGAGCGCCAGCAGCACCGAATACGGTGGTAAGGGCCTCAACTTCCGCTTTGTCGCCGGCGACTGTACCTGTGCCGTGGGCCTCAACCAACTCGACAGAGTCGGGTGACACTCCGGCATCGCTATATGCACGTTTTAACGCAAGCATCTGACCACCCGGTCGCGGCGCGGTCAGACTGAGGTCTCGTCCGTCGCTGGAACCTCCTACCCCCTTGATGACGGCATAGATTCTGTCGCCATCGCGCTCAGCATCGCTCAGGCGCTTCAGCATCAACACTGCAAGTCCTTCACTTATAACGATGCCGTCAGCGCTAGCATCAAAAGTTCTGCATCTGCCACGCGGCGATAGCGCGTGGGTTTTGCTGAAGCTCAGGTAGTCACCGGGCTGGTTGTGCGTATCCGTCGAAGCCAGCAAGACGTAATCACTGGTGCCGGCGCGCAATTCGCGTACAGCAGAGTGCAGAGCAGCTAGAGACGAGCCACATGCAGCGTCGACGCAATAATTGACTCCGCCCAAGTCGAAGCGATTCGCAACGCGGCCGGCGACCACATTGCCCAGGTAGCCGGGGAATGAGTCCTCCGTCCACTCCGGTAACCGCTGCTCAATAACCCGGCGATAATCGGCGGGCATGTCGGCTAATGTCCAATCCAACATCGAACGCAACGAATAGAATGCCGTGATCGGACCATGGCCGGCGTTAGCCAGAATAACGGAGGTTCGCTCTCGATCGAATGCGCGCACGTCATAACCGGCATCGGCAATGGCTCCTCTGGTCACTTCCAGAATCATGAGCTGCATCGGATCGATTGAAGCGAGACTAGACGGTGGAATACCATACAGTGACGGGTCAAACGGAATGTCTTGCAGGAAGCCGCCCCACTTAGATGCGATCTTGTCTCGGGCAAATGGATTTTTGTCGTAGAGCTTGTTCACATCCCACTGATAGGCCGGGACTTCCTCAATGGTATCTACTTTATTAAGGATGTTCTCCCAGAAGCTTTCAAGGTCGTTGGCCTTTGGAAACATGCAGGACATACCGACAATCGCGATTGCCTCGCCGCCGCTGTCTCCGACGACCACCTGCGGAGCTTCCTTCACCGTAAACTTCTCGAGCAGGCTGCTGCTACCACTGCAAACGGTCTGGTGCAGTGCACCAATAGTAGTGCGTTTGTCATGCATTGCAGCGACTTGCCCTATCATGTACATGCCATCGTTCCACTGCTTCTCTTCAGGGACTGGAACCAGACCTGAGCCGGACTCAGCACGTGCTACGCCCTTACTAGCAGTTCGCAATCGGCCGAGGTTCATGAGTTCGAGTTCTTGCCGAACTTCGTTCTTGCCCCGACCTTCTTCCTCCAACTTGCGACGAGTTTCGTCGAAAGTATTCTTGTAAGGTGATTCAAGGCAGCGAATCGCGTGTCCCGGACCGGTCTCTAAAAGCACTGTTTCAGTGCATTTCAGCGCCGCATCTTGGAAAGTGTTGCAGATTGCTCCTGTTGACACGGCTTCTTCGGTAAAGAGGTAGGCTGTTCCCATCAGCAAGCCCAACTTGACACCAAGCTTTGCCAGCGGCGCGGCCAACGCCGCAGTCATCGCCGCGGAGAGATCGTCGTGAATGCCTCCGGCGAACACTATCTCAAAACTGGCAGCATCGTTTGTCTTCTTTACCGCGTTAACAACAACGTCGATCATCTGTTCCCAGAGCACGAAGCTGGAGCGAGGACCAACGTGTCCGCCGCATTCACGTCCTTCAAAGATGAAGCGACGGCTGCCCGATTCGATGAAAGACTCAAGCAGAAGTGGAGACGGTACATGCAAATATGTACGAATGCCGCATTTCTCCAGCTCGGCAGCTTGGTCCGGTCTGCCTCCTGCAATCAAAGCAAACGGAGGGCGGATTTTTTCTATTACAGCAGTTTGCTCCTGGCGAAGTTGGTGCGGAACGAAACCTAGCATTCCTACGCCCCAGCTCTTGCCGGCAAGTTTTTCGGCAGTGCTCCTCATTAAGGCTTCTACTTCGCTGCCCCTCATCAGAGCGAGCGCCAGAAAGGGCAATCCTCCATTGGACGCCACAGCGTCTGCAAATTCCGACGTATCACTTACTCGGGTCATGGCGCCTTGCAGCAACGGGTAGCGGGTATTGTTTGATACCGCAAGGGGTGCACCCTCCGCAAAGGGTTTAAGTTCTCCTGCTAACCGGCAGGACTCTTCTACGGAATTTCGAATGGCACTTATCACGGCTGCAACAGACGCATATTGGCGCGCGAATGTCGATGCAAAAGCACTATCTTGACCAAGGGGAAGCACGGGCATTGCAGCGCCGGTTTCTTGCCAGGTTGATTTGATTGCGTCGCCGATGGTCTTAAATACTTGGTTTGTTTCGCCTGGCATTACTGACGTCGAATTAGCCACCATCTGTTCGACTCGTTGTTGCAGCGCAATGGCGTATGCTGAGCCTGTCTTGAGTCGCACTCGATATTGTTCTCGGTTACCGCATGGTAGACACACCGTTTCGGTACCGTCCATGCGACCAAACAGATCGCGATCCACCGGACCCAAGGGGGACTCGCGCGTGAGCCACAGCTGAGAGTCGAGAACTACGCCTCTTGCTCCGCCGGCGTATGCCGCCGCAGCTGAATGCAGACCGACACCGCCTTGAAGCCATAGGGGGCAACCAATCAGATGGCTGCAGCGCTGCAGCAAGATAGCGCCGGTTTCTTCTCCCACTCTACCGGCAGAGTCGTTGCCCTTCACTATGACCGAGTCTGCTCCGGCGCTCTCTGCTAGTTGCGCTTCGGCCACGGAGACTACTTCGCAAAAAACATCCAAATTGTGCAGATGCAGAAAAGAGACAGCACGGGTTAACTCTTCGCGAGTAAAAGAAGTCGTACCTGCGCAAAGAACCACGATGTTTCGTCGCTTGGGACCCCTGCCGAGTTGCTCGATTGAATCAGAGAAGGTCTCAATCTGTTGGATACCGCATCTGATACCAACTCTACCTCCACCGGCTCGTGAAAGAATATTGGCGATGCCAGCTGCGGCAGCCACTTTCTCCAAGAATTCGACATCGAAAATCCCTATGCCGCCAGCTCGAGATGCAGCGATAGCGATGGACGGATTCTCCACCGTATCGATCCCGATAAACGGATGGAGCGCCATAATTCCGAAATCAGCGATCTCCACGAGTTTTCTATCCCCCTTTAACATCATCTTCGCGGCCGAGTTTTACGACCGAGTCTGGCTCGGCACCAATCATTGAGCTGCGGACTCAACGAATCAGGGCTGCCTTAGTTTGTCGCTATTATATAAGTGAAAAATCCTCAAACCCTTTGAAGACTCTCACTATTGAAGGTGCTTTACAGTTGCCAATAAATCCCGGATGACATCTTTAAACAACCACGGTTTCAGTCGGGCTCTTTAATTCGTAGGTGACGCCACGCCACTGGATGCGGTTAGTTACAGTGGAATAAAGTGTCATCCACGGCAAAGCTAAGTGCGCCAAGGGAATGGCCATGCAGAATTTCCAGAACGAACCGGCAATGTCCTGGCGACGATCACTTAAGACGCGTTCCCACAAGGTCTGTCCCTTCAAAAGGAAATAAAATTCAACCGGAAAAACAGTGCATCCAGCGATCAAAGACTGAATATGAATGTTTTCTCCCGTGACAATAAAGCCCGCAGCTGAAACACACATGGAAACAAGCCAGAAAGCCATGATCCAGGCGCGCACGATGGCGCGGCGCCACAATGCGGGATAGTAAACCTTAGTTAAGATCAACTGGCGGTTCATCCATTCGACTACCTCGGCCCAATCGCCGTCACCATGAGTGGCGACAAGACATTGCGGCACAAAGCGCACCTGCAGCCCCACTTCCTTTACTGCCGTGGTCAACGACAGATCGTCATCGGCAGCGCGGTCCCAGTGATCGACCACTTTTGCCTGATCAAAAACTTCGCGCTTCACGGCCATGGCTCCGCCCCATGCAAATGCATGCGACGGACTGGCCAGCTCCCAGGCTGACATGCGATTCCACAATGAACGCAGCATGCAAGCCGCGCCTCCTCTATCGGGTATGTAGAATCGATATCCAGTTGTTACACCAACTCCCGTTTCATCCAAGCGACCAACCAGATAACGCAAGAAGTCGGAACGTGCAATTACATCGGAATCCACGAAGGCAATGGCTTCTGTAGAGGGTGACAAATGCCGCAACGCTTCTAGCTGATTGTTGATCTTCTGTGCACGAATAGGATTGATTCCGGCAACTACCACTCGAGTAGGCACCGTTGTTCGGGTAGTCGAGATGTCCTTCAGGATGGGGTACGCCGGATCGCTTTCCGATGCCACAGCGAATATAACTTCGAATGCCGGAGTACCGTCAATGCAATAGTCCTGTTCGAGCAACTTGCGGACGTTGTCGGCGAAGCCGTGATCCACTCCCTTGCATGGCAAAATCACGCTCAAACGAGGCATGTACGCAGGTGGTGCCTTGTCCATTTCGCGCCGGACATAGCCGAACATTCTGTTGAATGATACTGATTGCGCAATGCAAACCGCAACCGTGATCAACACCAACGCTACTACAATAAGCATTTATGAGCTCGCCGCTCCCGAACAACTTTACCGGCTCGGCTCGTGCCGTGCTTCCAAAGCGGTCTAAGAGTATAATGCGGGCGGCTCTCTGTCCAGCGTGGCGCTCAACCCTAGAACAGGTTAAGCGAACATAATTTCAGCCCGCAATCATGGTCCCACGCTGCAAATCGCAAAAATGCGCGCATGTCTGTCGAAGGAAGAACGGCTTCTAGTCATGATCCGCCAGTTGATCTACAAGATATTCAGTATCCTTGGAACCTCCGAAATCAAGGCCCTGGATGCTGATTGCGCCGATCCACGAACGGCGCAGGAGCGAAAGCTTAAGGAGATTCTATCTCGAAACGCCGATACGACTTACGGTCGAGAACACTCTTTCGCCACCATTACCGACGCGAAGGAATTTCGGCAAAAAGTGCCGATAAATCAGTACGAGGATCTGCAACCGTACATTGAGAGAATGCTCAATGGAGAACGCAATGTTCTCACGGCGCAAGAGCCTTTCATGTACGCCACCACCAGTGGTACAACCGGTTCGCAGAAATTCATTCCGGTCAATGAAGGCTACATAAAGGAATTTCGCCATGCTTCAGTAGCCTCGGGTTTTCATACCTTGAAGCATTATCCCAAGATTGCGGAGGGGGTTACTCTTACAGTGTTTTCTCCTGCCGAGGAAGGGCGCACTGCCGGAGGCATTCCTTACGGAGCAATTTCCGGTGGACTCTACTTGAGGGAGCCGGGGCTGGTGAAGAAATTCATCGCGCCGATTCCGTACTCCGTGTATTTGATACGCGACTACGAGAGTAAATACTACACACTATTGCGGGTTGCTCTCATGCTGCCCGTCACCTGCATATATACACTAAACCCCAGCACGATTGCGCTCCTGCTCAAAAGGCTGGACAAGTACGGACCGCAGCTAGTTGAGGATATTGCAAGGGGAACGGTTTCGACACCGGTGCCACTTTCACACGACACACTCAAATCAATTGAACCCTTCACAAAACCTGATAGCAATCGCGCAGAGCAATTGCGCGCATTACTGGCGGCGAGCAAGTTTCAGCCGAAACACATCTGGAGTAACCTGCAAGTCGTTTGTTGTTGGACAAAGGCCGCCGCCGCGTTCTACTTGTCGGATTTTTCGGAGTATTTCGGCAACACTCCGGTCTGCGACATCAGTTACGGTGCCAGCGAGGGACGAGGCACAATCTCGCTAGGAGACGGTCGGCAATTGCTTTCCCTGCGCTCCCACTTCTTTGAGTTTGTGCCCGAGGATCAGATCGATGATGAGTCACCCGAAATTTTTCTGGCGGATCAATTGGAGCAGGGCAAGAACTATCAAATTTTGTTCACAACCTCGGCGGGTCTCTATCGCTACAGAATCAATGACGTCGTCCAGGTGACGGGCACTTATAAAAACACGCCCTTGCTGGAGTTTCAGTACAAATCCGGTAACGTTTGTTCGTTTACCGGCGAAAAGCTGACCGAACTACACGTCACTCGTGCCATGACAGATGTTTTGGCTACCCGTGGTTGGTCTTGCCGCTACTTCACCCTGATTCCGGTCTTCAGACCGTTGCCGCACTATGAATTGCTGTTCGAACCGGACGCAGACACTTTGCTGTGCGCTGATACGGCGTTTTGTCAGCAGCTTAGCGAGGTGTTCGACAAGGCGCTGTGTGTCGCTAACTCGGAATACGCAAACAAGAGGGAATCGGGCAGGCTTTCTTGTGTCGAAGTTCTCCTGGTTGAACCAGGCGCATACGAGGCACTTCGGAAAGAGACCGCCGCTGCCGGTGCTGCCGACGCGCAATTCAAGCCGAGTCACCTCAACCCGAAAGCTGATGTAACGGCATTTTTCAGGGCTAACTTGCGTCAAGTCGTAGACGCCCGCTAACGCCGGGTAGAACAGTAACATCCGGAGTTAGGTTAAATCGCCTGTTCTGTCCAGGGGGGCTTCGGACAGACACAACTCTGAAACATTCAAATGCCATTCTGAAGCCAGCAGTTACTCATGCGAAGGTCTGAACGGCATTGGGGGAAATTTCTACATGCGCGACTTCCTGGTAAAGCTCAAGAAGACTTTGAATGCGAACAGACTTGCCTGCCTGCTGCTCGTCCTGTCAGCGATTGGCTTTGTCTTCGCCCAAACCGAAAGTTCTACCGCATTCCCCTCCGCATCCATTAGTACTACTGTCCCCCGTGAAAAGATCCTTGAAATCGCGGCGCAGTGGGCAAATGAAATTGGCTTTTCCACCGCCGGGACCGTAAGCTCTATCGACTTTGCCGGCGATGATGACGGAAAAACGTTCCTGGAACGTGAACTTAGCCAAGCGAAAGCCAATGAGCTGATGAAATCCGGAGAAGCTCCGGTCTGGTTCTGGCAGTGCCACTTCAAAAAACCGCTGCAAATCGAAGACAGCTCCGTGCAGATTAGTCCTTCCGGTCAACTCGTCAACGTCACCAGAGAAATTGAAAACGACACCAAACTGCCAGTACTCAGCCCTGCAGAAGCTAAGAGCACGGCGATAAAATTCGTCGAAGAGAAAGTGAAGCGCGAACTTGCCGGTTGGAAACTAATCGAAGAGAAACAAGATCCCAAAGTAGGGCGCACCGACTACGAACTTGTTTGGGAAGACACCGCGCAGGATTTTAAAGGCGCAAGAAATCGCATCACGGTGAAGATAGCAGGAAACGTCGTGTCAATGTACGACATAACGTTGCACACTCCGGAGTCCTGGGAACGATCCTACGAAACGATGCGCAGTTACAATAGCTTGTTCTATACGCCGGCATCCGTAGTGTTTGCGCTGTTGGGGCTATTTTGCATAGTGCGATTCGGTATCGCAATTGCTAAGCACGAGCTCAATTGGCGTTTTTCTTCGATCGTGGGCGGTGTGTTTGCCGCTACGTCCGCACTCGATTCGTTGAATAGCTTGCCACGATGGCTGGCTTACTATAATCCGGATCAAAGCCTGACCGCATATTACTTATCGCGAGCCACATCCATAGTGTCGGGGATGGTGCTGTCCTTCATCGCGGCAGCAGTACTTGCCGGCGTAACGGAGCTTTGCTACCGCAAGTTCTTTGCAGAGAAAATAGCGCTACCGGCGCTGTTCTCCAGAGACGCAGTGCGCACCAAGCAGATGCTTGAATCAATTCTGATGGGATTTGCCGTGTTCGGGATCTCTCAGGGGTACCAGATTGGCTATTACATGATGGGCTCTCAATTGGGTTACTGGTGTCCGCTAGGCGTCGACAACTATCAGGTATTGAGTGCTCTTGCTCCCTGGTTCTCGGCTTTCTCCGTCGGCTTGTCCGCATCACTGATGGAAGAAGCAATGTACCGCGTGATCTGTCTTGGTTTGCTGCAAAAAGTTACGCGCAATTTCCAGGTGGCTAACATCATTCAAGCTGCAGCATGGGGATTCATGCACAGTACTTATCCTCAACAACCGGCATATGCGCGCGGTGTCGAGCTTACTATCGCCGGCATCTTCAGCGGATGGGTCCTAAAGCGTTTCGGATTACCTGCCTGCGTGTTGTCGCACTATATGTTCGATGCTTTTTGGGGCGTGAGCATGTTGAAAAATGCTCCTCCTGAAGTTTATTGCACTGCAATCATTCCCTTTGTTCCAGTTTTTGCACTGCTAGCCTACAGCCTCTATATGCGCCGCAAGCACGGCGCCCTCGATACGGAAGTAGTTCTTCAGAAGCAAAAAGAAGCAAACACCGAGACCAGCGCCGGTCTGCCCGCAGCTGAAGCAGCAATAGTGAAAGGCACCTTCACCTACACTGCCCTGTCCGGCAAGTCGCGGTTCTCTCGCTGTGCGATTGCCGTCGGGTTGCTAGCGCTTGCCGCGTTCGCTTACAAATCGACGGGACCGTCGGTCGGCGAACACTATAAGCCGCTAAGTGTCGGACGCGAAAAGTCGATTGAGATTGCGCGAGATTACTTGCAGAACGCAAAAGTCAATCTCGATGGCTACAGTGCAACCGCTGCGATCCTGGAATCAAGTGAAGGCGGCTGGGGCCCGACCTATTTGAAAGAGAAGGTCGGAGCGGCAGAAACGAAAAGGCTCCTGGAGGTTTTCGGAAGGAACTATAGTTGGAATGTGACTTTCACCAAGCCGCTGGAACCCAATCAGTACTCAGTAATGATGGATGAATCAGGCAATGTCGTCACCACAAACTTCACCCTGGACGAAAAGGCCCCCGGCGCAAAGCTGGATGAGAAGCAGGCCAGAACAATCGCCGAAAATTTCATAAAGAAATATCGCAAGTGCTACCTGCCGATCCAATATGAAAACACCAGCAAAGTAGCGCTGGACAATAGAACAGATTACTCGTTCAAGTTCTCCGTCCCCAAATTGAAAGCGGGCGATGCAAAGTTCATGCTCGGGCTCAATGTCATAGGTGATCAGCCCTCTGATATGTCGCATGACTGGCAAGTGCCCGACAAATGGACCCGGGAGCGGCAACATAAATCGCCATTCCAGGAAGCCCTGTCAGTTTTCTCGTCTGTGTTCGCTGTCGTGGCAATCTGTTGCTTTCTCAAGTTCGTTGTCGAATTGCTTCAGCGGCGTCAGATGGAGTGGCGTGCTCCGCTTATCTGCGCAGGAATTGCATGTCTGGTCGGCAGTATTGAGTGCATTAACCAGACCACAATGATAATGTCAAACTACGACACCACAACGCCGCTGACAAGCTATCTTTTTCAGTACTGGCTCGGCAAAGTTGGCGGCATTCTCGGTCAGAGTGCGGGTGTTTTCTTCGTCGTCAGCATTTTTCTTGGCGGCATGAAGCGCTTTTATCCGGAGCTGGGACTCAAGTCCTTTGCGAAGCTGGCATTTTGCAACGACTCCAAAGTGGTTCAAGCCACCCAACGTGCGATGTGGATTGATGCCACCGTAATTCTGTTTCTTTCTGTTTCCATTGCGGCTCTACTCTCCGGTACCGGCTCGGCATTGAGTTTGCAGTTCGGCCATGCGTCCATACCGCAGGAGGTGACATCGCTTGGTTCGCTGAATTTCGCTGAGGAGTATTCTTTCCTGGCAGGATCTTTTTCTGCAATTCAGTCCATGTTTCTGGGGGCGATGTTTCTGGCATGTCTGTGTCTAACTTGGAAACGCTTCTGCGGCTCGCCTCGCGTGGCTATTCCCGTTTTTGCCGCGGCGTTGGTCTTGCAGGCTGGAAACCACTATCCAATCGATTCCGTTATTGCGGTTGCGGCGGCAGCCGCCGCAGGGGGCGTGGGCTGGTGGTTCTGCCGCGAATCCATGCGCAATCCATTGATACCAATCATGGCCTTCTGGTTAATCGAGTCCTTCAGTTTTGCGACCGTGCTCAAACATTCGAAGCTCTACTCTACAGAAGTAACAGCCGTGCTATTAATGTTCTCACTGCCGTTCTTGTGGATTCTTTGGATACAACTCAATCCTAAGAAGTTAGTCGAAACCCTGCACCCGGATCGACATGGGGAAGACTCTGCCGCCCACTGCGATACAATCGTTGCGGGAGAGGGTATGGCGGGTAACGCAGGTGTTTGATTGAACCTACTTGCAATAGCACACGGTGATTGGGTATGCGAATTGTAATTGCGATCTGTCTGGCTATATTTGCCTTGTTTCTGCTTTTCGCGGCATATGTCTTTGTGGTCGGAATCGTAGCCCTGGTACTGAAAGCGCTGTTTTTAGCGCTTCTTGTAATCACCGTTGTCTACTTCTTCTTTCCGAAACTGTTTGACAAAATTGTGTCGATGTTCAAACAGAAAGAAAGCGTCCGTGGTCCCAGGCTTTGGGACTCGGCCGGGCAGGTAAGGGTGTATGTCGAGAAACCTAACCTGGCTCAAATTATTGGCACAGCTTCTGCCTCCAGCGCGCTGAGTGTTGCAAACGATACGTCAGTCACAATTATTGAGGATGATGGCGACGTCATCAAACTGAAACTGCATGAAGGCGACAATAAGGGAAAAGTTGTCTGGGCCAGCCGCGCATCTGTCGTTGGACACATTAAAGCAATCAACAAGCAAAACCCTTAATCAAGGTTTCGACTGGCTGCTTTCCGATGTGATCAACCAGGTGCCTCCAACCGGTGCCACTACGATTTCGAGCGGGCTGGAATACTGTTTCAACTGCGAAAATCTGGTGCACTTTATTCGCACACCGTTTCCTTCCTTTTGGTAGGTTATGGCTGAGTATTGGCTCTGATCATTTCTTCCTTTCGCCAAAGGCAGCGCCGCTCGCAATAACCGCCTGTACTCGGCACCACTCAAAGAAATCACTTGATTCTGCCCGCCGGGATAAAGTCGCGTATTCTTCACTCGGGCGTCCGGCGCATACAGCTCGCCTTGAGCCACGTCAAAATTGCGCTCCAGTTCGATATATCGTTGAAACAACTCCCGTGCTGAACTTAGCGCGGCGTCGTTTTGCGCATGAGCCGGAAGCGGAGCGCACAGCGCAATTATCAGGAATACGATTCCCGCGTCAAGTTGCTTTTTATGTGCCGCCATACTCAGCCTCAAGTCGCTGCCGCAGTTCCAGAGCGGAACCGGTCATGCAGTGTGCTAGCGCGTCAAGATCGTGCCTGCTAATTCCCCACTCCGGTTGACCGTGATAGTCCTTGTGCAACTCCGCAAGATGGACAAAGTATCGGCGTAGAAGCTTTAGCATCTGCATATCTTTCTCGTCAAAATGCAAAAGCGGATTGGCAATGGCTCTTTCAATCTCAAAGGGTGTGACTTCACCATCCCTTGGCGCCAGATCCAGTTCGCTAAACCGGGCATACAATCTGCTCACAAAATCGTCCGCCGAGATCTCTTCATGTTTGCGCGAGTCAAACTGAGACGAATGGCTGTCGCCACCTGGAGAAATGCCATAGATATTGAACAGGTAGGAGTCGAACCACTCGCGCACCGCAGCGGACGCAGCAAGCTCGCGATTGCTTGCAGTGGTAGTTTGATTACTCATCTCGAATCCTCCTGAACCAAAGTCAACTTTGCAAACCCAATTGTTCCCGAACGGCTTCCAGGCAATTTTCTTGATTACGCGTATTCCGGGGGGAGGGATTCCGGTTCTGCCGTATACACCATTGTAGCTTCTTGGACGAAACAAATAGCCGGAGAAGCAATCTTGGTCCGGAGACACTTGTCAAGAACGGATTAGTCGGACATACTGTTAATACAACAGGTCTCGCATCCACATTGCATTGGAATCAAGCGACTCTGCCAAAGCTCAAGCCTAACAAGTATGTTAATGCTCCAAACAACAATTAGCATTGAGCCCAATTAGCCGTAGATACTCGCTTTGGTTACGCGGTACGTGATCGAACCATGAAATTTCCTATTACGCTTCGCCCTGCGGCACCTGCCGATGCCGAGTTCGTGGATTGGCTTACCGGCACGGTGATGAGCGACTATGTTATACAGACCTGGTCCTCAATCGAGGCACGGGCCGAATACTTTGCACGCAACCGCTTCGATCCCGCGACCACCAAGATCATCCAATTGGCAGGGCGAGACATCGGTTGCCTGTCGCTTGTTCAGGATGAACAGTCCGTGACTGTGGACAATATTCAGCTACTCCCGGAACTACAGCGAATGGGAATCGGACGCGCGCTACTGGAAGTGCTGGTCAGGCAGTGTCACGAACATGGAAAGCGCGCAAAACTTCAACTGCTTAGAGTCAATCCATCTCGTCGTCTTTATGAACGATTGGGCTTCGAGCTCTATGGCGAAGACAGTGAGCGGCTGTACATGCAGACAAGCGGACCACAGTCGTCGGTTTAGGCTAAAAGCTAGTTCCTGCATTCCTGTTTATACTAGCTCGTAACGTTAGCGCTCATCGTGCTAAAGTGCTCGGGACACTCCTGACGCGATTGCACGAAGGTACTCAATGTTTGAGACTACTGTAAAGGCTCCACCGCTTACCAGTGGCAAGGGCTGGCTAAATGTCGAACGTCCCCCGACTTGGGACGACCTTCGGGGCAAGGTCGTGCTGCTGGATTTCTGGACCTTCTGTTGTTCCGACTGTATGCACATTCTTCCTTACCTGGAGAAACTCGAGGGGCAGTTCGCCGATGAATTAGTGGTTATCGGGGTGCATTCGGGCAAGTTCGATAACGAACGTTCCACGGATTCAATCAGACAAGCAATGCTGCGTTACGGCATAAAACACCCGGTGGTGAACGATCGCAGTTATGCTTTGTGGGAAGCCTTCCATGTGCGCGAATGGCCGACTTTGGTGCTAGTGGATCCCGAAGGATTCATTGTGAAGAAGGTGCCTTGTAGTGAGTTTCCATCGGGAAAGTTTGAAGAGCCCATCGCGGCGCTGATTGAGAAATTCGATGCGAAGGGCGTCTTAAACAGAGCTCCCCTCTCGATGCTGCGCCGGGAAGAGTTGGAATCGGATTCACCGCTGCTCTTCCCCGGCAAAATCACTACAAACAAGGAAAGGATTTTTGTAAGCGATACCGGTAACCATCGAATTGTGGTTGCCGATAAGCAAGGCAACGTAACTGATGTGATCGGCGGCAACGGTGCGGGCAAAGCCGATGGATCATTCTCTGCAACTCAATTCAATAAGCCGCAAGGAATCTGCGTTCGAGGCAATCTGCTTTACATTGCCGATACTGAGAATCATCTGATTCGATGCGCAGACCTGGATAAGAAGGCGGTGAGTACCGTTGCCGGGACAGGTAACCAGGCGGCTTATCAAAACGGTCCTTGGCACGGACCGGCGCTGTCAGTGGCGCTTAGTAGCCCGTGGGATCTTGCTTGTTGGAGCGAGTTTCTGATAATTGCCATGGCCGGCACACATCAACTCTGGCGAATGAACATCGATGACGGCAACCTCGAGCTTCTTGCCGGAACAGGATTTGAGAGTTTAAGAGACGGTCCGGCATTGGAGGCACAACTCTCGCAGCCTAGCGGACTTTCGGTGTTTGAAGATGTTCTCTACTTTGTAGACAGTGAGACCAGTTCTGTTCGTACTTTGTCGCTGACACAGCCTGCGTTTCCGATTCGAACGCTGTCCGGCAAGGGACTTTTTGATTTTGGTGATGCCGAGGGAACCTTTGAGGAGACGCGGCTCCAACACCCGCTCGGTATTGCCGCCGGTGCGTCCGAGCTTTACGTCGCGGATAGCTACAATCACAAGATCAAATTCTTCAATTTGCAAACCGGACTAAGCCAGACTCTCTGCGGCGGGAAAGAGAACGCCTTGGTGCTTGCGGAACCTGGTGGGCTTTGCAAAGACGGTGAACTCCTCTATGTCGCTAACACCAATCAGAGCGAAATCAGGGTTATTAGTCTTACCTCACAAACTAGTACCAAGCTCGAATTTAAATTTCCCGAGCGGCATGTGTTCTCGCTACCGAATTTGGTGATGGAACGAACATTGAAGAAATCATTTCTTGCCAATCAGCCTCTAACTCTTACAGTGCGATTAAGCACTGAGTCCGGCATTCATTTCAATGAGGAGATGTCTTGCCAATACGAGCTAAGGTGTGAAACGGGGGACCCGATCGGGTTGTCGCAAACGGGAACGCTGTCAAAATCAGTCAGCGTAATCTCATTGCCACAATTAGACGAGAACGTCTCAGTAACTCTGAATTTCGCTTTTACAGCCTATGTCTGCGGCGATGACAGTGCCTGCTACGTTCAATCCTACCGTTACTTCATTCCGATTGAAACTGGTGTAGCTCACGCCGAAACGGGC
This sequence comes from Candidatus Obscuribacterales bacterium, assembly GCA_019752635.1. Taxonomy (GTDB): domain Bacteria; phylum Cyanobacteriota; class Vampirovibrionia; order Obscuribacterales; family Obscuribacteraceae; genus JAKFUT01. The sequence goes on from JAIELX010000083.1 coordinate 54,345, forward strand.
ATCGAAATTGCGGAAGAAATACAACTTTGCAACTAGCGTCCGGTAGTGCGCGTCAATTTTTCGGTCGTTGCGTTGAACATGCGAAGATCCTTCAACAGCCTCAGCTCCACGGCTGAGGCCGCAGCGATGTCGTTCATCTTATGAAGAGTATCGCTGAGCATTTCGCCGGACCTTATCCGCAAAGCGGTATCCTGAATCGAAGCGGAGTTGGCTGTTGCATATAATTTCTTTAGCAGCTGCTCTGCTTCCGGCAACTTGTCGGTTCGCTGCAAAGCATTAGCCAGGTTGAGCTCAATCAGCCCTGTATTGGGTCCAGTGGCAGTTCGACCGTGAGCGGCATCGTCAATGGACAAAGCCTTCTTAAGCGACTCAACCGAGTCAGTCGCGCGTCCGGCTGCTAACTGTGTAGCACCAAGATTGGCAAACTGCAAAGCCAGGTAGTTTTTGTCAACCACCGGAGCGGTTCTTGCAATTTTCAGCAAGTCCTTCCGCAGCATCTCTGACTCCTCTAACTTCGCCATATGAAACTTGACGTTTGCCAACAACTCCACGAGCCCCTTCTGCTGGATAGATAGCATTCGCGCAGCTCGGTACTTTGCGATGGCGGTTTCCAAATTTCGTTCGGCTAATCTGTTAAACGAATCGCCCCCTAGTGCGGTCGGATTAGTAGCAGAGCGCTCACTAAGGCGGGCAATCTGATAGGACGTAAATTGGCTGACAGGACTTCCGACAAGTTTCTCAGGAGACAGGTACGCTGAGTTCAGGGAGACGTCATTGACCGGAGCACTCATTACACCGGGACGGCCCTCTCGTTGTTGTTGCAACGTTGCATAAACCTCGCCGACTCGTCCATAGACGGCGGCGGTCTCCAGGCTGCTTGCTCCCGTCTCTTCAAGCTTTTGAATTGCCTTGTTGAAAACGTTAACAGCCTCGATCAATTGTCCTTGCTGCAGAACTCTCTCGCCCAAGTCTACCAAAGATGCTGCGGACATTTTCTTCAGGTGGTAAATATGACCGGCACTATAGACGATATCATGACCGGAATGATATCTGTGCCTATGATTGACCCTGGCAACTGATGACACACCGAATATCAATATTGTAAGAGTTGCTATGGAAAAAAACAGAGAGGCTCTGCTTCGTTTTTTTAGTGACTCCTTTAGCGAATCTGTTTTCGAAACTTCTTGTGTGGATTTCGTTTCAGGCACCGCTGCCGCCGACCGATTCATTTCATCGTCGATGGCGTCGAGTATCGCCGCAATTTCGTCAAATGATCGGGGGCGGTTTTCCTTGTTCTTCTCAAGACACTTCGACACAAGGCTTTCCAAACTCTTCGGGAGAGCCAGGTCGGGAGCCACGGCACTCAGTTTCTTGGGACGGCGATTGATCTGCTTCAATACCACCTGCATCTTGGTGCCACCGTCAAAAGGCTTTCGTCCAGTTAGCGCTTCATAAAGCAAAAGTCCGAAAACATAAACATCACTTTGTGCATCGATGTCACGACCAAGGCATTGCTCAGGGCTGGTATATGAGGGATCAGACAGCAACGCTCCACCGTTACCGTCCTCATCGGCATCAGCTTGAATGAATCGCGCCAATCCGCCATCCAGCAGCTTTACTGAGAACCCGCCGTGAGCAGTAGTTTGGACAACTATATTCGATGGCTTCAAGTTTCGGTGCACCACGCCGACGTGGTGGAGACCGAAAAGTCCTTCCGCAATTTGTTTAAAAATGTCCACGCAATAGTCTGCATCGAGAAACCCCTGAGACAGGAAGATTTCCTCAAGCGTTGCACCTTCAACATAATCGCTAACTATAGTGGCATTTGTAGTGCCATTGAATTCACAGCTGTATACTGCCGCAATCTGAGGATGCGTCAGGTTCGTCATAACTGCGGCATCTTCTTTCAGTCGCTTTGCAGCGGCGGTGTTTCGCAATCTCTCGCCTGTAATTTGTTTGACAACGACAGGTCTATTTAGTCCGCGTCGAGTAGCTTTACGCGAGTGTCCTAGCATTCCTTTTCCGAGGTCTTCCGCGTAGAGATAGGTGGCGGCATCGCTCGACGGTGCTGCAGATTTCGACATGTCCTCACGGGCGGGACCATCATCGGTCTTGGACAGAGGCGTCTCCTCGGAAACTATTAATGTCACAGGATCGGCTTCGGCGGTAATCACCGTCGAAACTTCTTTCTCATTAGGTCCATCCACCCGGTTCACCAATCACCTCAAGTAAGCGACAGATAAGTTATTCCCCCGAAACGGCTATAATCAGCCAGTCAATTGAGACAAGGTGCCGTAAGTGTCCCCGCGAAAGTCCAATAAGCCAATCAAACCCTCTTCAGACTCCTTATTAATCGGAGCACATGTGCGCGGTGGCGTGAAGGGCGCGGTGAAGCACGCGTTGGAAATCGGGGCGCAGTCCATGCAAATCTTCATCGGCTCTCCCCAGACTTGGCTGGCGCCTGCCCCGACAGCCACTGATGTCTCCTTATTCAGAGCCGGAGTGCAGCAACACAACCTTGGTCCGGTCTTCGTGCACGGGTGCTATCTGGTCAACCTGGCGGCTGCATCGATAGAAAATCTGAAGAAGTCAGTGGAGAACCTCTACCTCGGGTTGCGATATGCCGACGCGGTGGGCGCCGCAGGCTTGATTTTTCATCCTGGCTCGGCTGGAAAAGCCGATGCAGATGAAGCAATCGAAAAAGTTATCAGGTCAATGGAAATAGTTTTGACTGACTACAAAGGCGACTGCAAATTGCTTCTGGAGGTGTGCGCCGGTCAGGGCGGTACCATCGGCGATAAGTTCAGCGAGCTGGCGGCGATCCTTGCCGGTTTAGGACACGACAAACGCGTTGGAGTTGCATGGGATACCTGTCACCTGTTTAGCGCCGGATACGACGTTTCGTCCGAAGAAGGATTGAAGCGCACCATAGACGAGTTTGAGAAACTGATTGGCTTCGAGTGGCTCTATGCGGTTCACGCGAATGATTCGAAGACACCGCTGGGAGCGCGGCGCGACCGGCACGAGAATATCGGACAGGGACACATAGGCGAAGAGGCTTTTGCCCGCATGCTCCATGAGCCCCGGTTGCGCGCGCTGCCCTGGATATTGGAAGTACCGGGATTCGAGAATAGGGGACCATGCAGGCGCAGCATCGAGACTTTGCATCGGCTTGGCGGCTCTGCTACCCGCTAATCAAGAATTCAAACGCGAGGATTTTCCGATATGGACACTTGAAGCAGGCACCAATCTATTACACCCAAATTTTATTGACTGCTTTACGCGACAAATGCCGGTGTGCGTCATCCCAGTTGCTAGGTTTCAGGACAGGTTTTTTGCTGTCAGGGAGGACCACAATAATTGACTATATGGATCTCCCTATATTTTGTCTGGTTTTCTGGAGTGGACCCGGCCGGACTCAAGATGTCAAGATAGAGGCTTGGGGGAATGGATGGGGGCGCCTGTTCATGGGAATGAGTTGGGCAGAACGGCTGTACGAATTCGGCTACCAGGCCTACAATTCGAACGACTACAGCAATGCAATTAAGTACCTTTCGTTGGCTGTGCGCGAAAGATTCGATAACTGGAATGCGCATTTCTATTTGGCAATTTCTTATTATCAAACAGGGCAATTCGGCAAGGCTTTCCTTGAATTCTGCATTCTTGAGAATTGTGCAGCTGATGCTGAGCTTAAGCAGCAAGCAAATGTCGCTTTGAAAAACCTTAAACGAATGCCTATGTTCGCCGAGATGCTCGCCAGTGGCGCTGCATGAAAGGAGGACCATAACGTTCAATCGTAGAAGTGTGTCCGAAGATGGTCGGAACTCAAAAGGCGATAGCTGGTGCAATCGCCTTCTTTATTTGGAGTGATTAGCTTTCCGAGCACGGTCCTGAAACCGGCGAAGCAAGTTCACTTCCACTTGCTCCCGGATTAGGCTCAAGTGGTATGCCGCAGGCGGACCACCCCGAGCCGCCAAAGAAGCGTAAGAGTTCCTGATAAAGTACGCCTCGTTCGAATATCGAGAGCGCGGAAGGATCTGCTTTTACAGCCAGTCTTATCTCCTCGAGCGACTTGTCCTTTAAGTCGGCGACGAGGCTCTTGTATCGCTCGCCCAGCAGCTGGCGATTAACCGGCAGTTCAGGAGCCCATTCCTCAGGCAGATTCCATGGAAAATCTTTCAATGCGCTGATCTCAAGCTTGGGAGCTAGTTCCATCATATACGCTGTATGCGCCTTTGCGTCGAGCTAGTTCCGCCGAGGAGGTTTCAAGCGCTCTCACCTGAGAACACGATACAACCGTCAGTCGGTCTATTAATCTTACATCGGCAAGCGGAAGAGATACGCAACCTGTACACACGATCGCGTTGCTTGCCTAACTTGCGGACTGCTCTCGTGCTAGCGGGCGTTTCGGGGCGTTTTGCCGCTTTTCGCAGGAGCCTTGGTTCTGAATTTTTACCGCTAGCAACTAAAGAATTCAGAACCGGCACGTGTCTAGAACGGGAATCCCTGGCGCCTTACAAGACCGAAAGGCGAAGGCGAACACCAGGAATATGAAATTTGCAGTAATTGATGGCGGTTTCAACAGTCCGGGTGCTAGACTAAAATTATCGTAGAAAGAACGATTACTGCTTTATGAGACCATCGTAATCTCAACCTCCGAAATCAGTTTTATCATTCCCCTGAAAAGTCAATGAAGGTTCGACCATGACCACCCCCGTTCCGTGCAACCAAAGTTCAACGGCAGCAGCCATCGGCGCACTGGATTTGGCGCAACTGGATCAGCTCATCGATTCATGGTTGAGGGAAGACTTTGGTGCCGAAGGTGATATCACCGCGCAAGCAACAGTTCCCGCGAACAGCCAGTCCACCGCTACTCTCTGCGTCAAGCAACCAGGAGTTGTTGCCGGCTTAGCAATCTTCGAAAGAATCTTGCACAAGGTTGATTCGGCGATCAAATTTGAGGCACTGGTGCTCGAGGGCTCTTATATAGAGAATGTCCCGACGACTGTCGCCCGAGTGCACGGACCGTCTCGTGCCTTGCTGGGAGCCGAACGCACCGCTCTAAACATTCTTCAACGCTTAAGTGGAATCGCCACTGTAGCTCGACAGTTTACCGAGTTAGCGACACCAGTCGGCATTCAAATTCTCGACACAAGGAAAACAACGCCCGGACTTCGAGCACTCGAAAAGTGGGCGGTAAGGACCGGTGGTGGCACAAATCATCGCATCGGATTGTTCGACCGCATTTTGATCAAAGACAATCACATCGCTATAGCAGGCGGAGTAGCGGAGGCGATCAATGCATCGCGCGAGAAATTCCCGAATCACACCATTGAGGTTGAAGTCACAAATTTCGATCAGCTTCAAGAAGCTCTTGATGGGAAAGCGGAAACGATCATGTTGGACAACATGTCACCGACAATGATCAACCAAGCTGTCGCCATGGTTAACGGCAAAGCATTTATAGAAGTTTCCGGGGGCGTGAATCTCGGCAATATTCGCGATTATCTGATTCCGGGAGTAAACGCTATTTCAATCGGCGCACTGACGCACTCGGTGAAGAGTGTCGACATAAGCCTGGAAGTAGAGGAGCGATAGACCAATGTTATCAACCCAAGGACCTAGAATAGAAGCTGCTCGCTTAGCTCAACTTACAGCGGAGATCTACGATCTCAAACGCAAGCGTGATGCGGTAATCCTGGCACATAACTATCAGATTCCTGAGATCCAGGACCTGGCAGATTTCGTCGGCGACTCACTTGGTCTTTCTCAACAGGCGGCCAAAACACCAGCTAAGACAATCGTATTCTGCGGCGTTCACTTCATGGCCGAGACAGCGGCGATACTGTGTCCAGACAAGCGCGTCTTGTTGCCGGATGTGAAAGCCGGATGCTCACTTGCGGACTCTATTACGCTAAAGCAACTGCAGGATTGGAAAGCTGAGCATCCTGGTGCGGTGGTAGTTTCTTATGTGAACACCACTGCAGAAATCAAAGCTGAAACGGATTACTGCTGCACTTCCGGCAACGCTCTCAAAATTGTTCAATCGATTCCTGAAGACCGGGAAATTCTGTTCCTGCCGGACCAGTTCTTGGGCTCGTGGGTTCAGAAGATGACCGGTCGCAAGAATATGCACATATGGATGGGCGAATGCCACGTCCATGCGGCTATTCCGCCACTGCGCATTGATGAAAAAATGAAAGAATTTCCGAAAGCCGAACTGTTGATTCACCCGGAATGCGGTTGTTTGACACCGTATCTGGATCGCGTGATCCGCCAGAACGGCAGCTCGCAGCTAAAGATCGCCTCGACGGAAGGCATGATTCAACGGGCAGCAAGCTCGCCTGTAGACGAATTTGTGGTGGCAACCGAAATTGGAATTCTTCACCGACTCAAGAAAGAGAATCCAACTAAAACTTTCCATCCCATTGAAAGCGAAATGAGTTGTCGCTACATGAAGATGATTACAGTGGAGAATCTCCACAACGCCTTAAAGGAAGACCAGTTCCATATAACAGTTCCGGACGAGGTGGCCCTCAAAGCCAGAACGGCAATCGATCGCATGGTGTCTATCTACTAGTGAATCACTCCGACGGGAGGGAATCTAATGAACCACCGACATACTCAACGTACACAAAGCGGTCGACTTCTCCGCACGGCAATGCGCCAGTTCGATGTCATAATCGTCGGCTCAGGAATTGCAGGACTGCTGCTAGCATGCGAGATGGACAGTCGCGGTCTGCGTACACTGCTGCTCTGCAAGGGCGGACTGACAGACTCGAATACATCCAAGGCACAGGGCGGGCTCGCAGCAGTAACGGGTGATAACGCCTTTGACTCGCCGGAGCAGCACTTTATTGATACGCTCAAGTCTGGCGCAGGACTGACAGATCCTACAGTCGCTCGCATGATGGTGAACGATGGTGCGCGATTGATCGCCCGGTTGGAAGAGATGGGCGTTCATTTCGATCGCCATTCAGGGAAGCGCGATTTGGCCAGAGAAGGTGGACATGGACAGCCCCGAGTATTGCACAGCAAAGACTCTTCCGGCAAAGCAATCAGTGATGCATTAATCGAAATGGTGATGCGATCGCGTCGCTTAACTGTTCGCGAATATTGCTTCGCTTCGGATTTGCTGGTTCACGATGGCATATGTGTTGGTGTGCGAATGGTGGCGGCGGACCGCGAAACCACCGATTTGTACGCCAAGCATGTTGTTCTCTGCACGGGCGGACTAGGACAAGTGTTTGAGCGAACCACCAATCCCGAAATTGCCACTGGTGACGGTATTGCTATGGCATTTCGAGCCGGCGCACGATTAGCCGATATGGAATTCGTACAGTTCCATCCAACGGCATTGGCGATTCCCGGCCAATCCACTTTCCTGATCAGCGAAGCCGTACGCGGCGCGGGTGCAATCTTGTTAGATAAAGCAGGGGAGCGCTTCGCTTTCAAGTACAGTGAAGATGGCGAGCTTTCCACTCGCGACATAGTGGCAAAGGCAATCCACAGCACAATGCTGGAGGAGGGCAGCCAATCTGTCCGACTTGATCTGCGCCCTATCGGCGCAGAGAACATTGCCAACAAGTTTCCAGCTATCGTTGCCGCATGCAGACAACGCGGCGTTAACCCACTTGCGGAGCCCATTCCCATTGCGCCCGCTGCGCACTATTTCATGGGTGGGATTTTGACCGACTCCTGCGGTCGAACCGATGTCCCCGGGCTCTATGCAATCGGCGAATGTGCCTCAACCGGACTACACGGCGCCAATCGCCTGGCAAGCAACTCTCTGCTTGAAGGTGGAGTGATGGCGCTGAGACTAGCGGACTATGTTGCGGGCAACTCGCAGTCAACGTCGGTGTTGGCACGGCCGAAAGACATCAATCCCTCCGTGATCCTGACGACAAGAGATTGCACAGCGGACAATGTTCAAAACTTCAGACGTACCATGTGCACTGCTGCCGGACTTGTTCGCCATGGCGAACGGCTCTCGGCATTCCAATCGCGCCGCGCAGGACCGCTGTTCTTGCCAGTGCCAATGCAACAAAAGGAAATCGAAGCTGCGAACATCGGTTTGCTTGGCGGCTTGATTGTCCATGCTGCACTCAATCGAAACGAATCGAGAGGCGCTCATTGCCGACTAGACTATCCAGAAACTCACGACACCTCCTACCTGCGCCGGTTCTACATCTCACAACATGGCACGGGCTGGCTGCCTGTAACCGAACTCAAACCCACCGTCGTCGGACTATAAGCCTTCGCGCCAGCTTTTCCTCTGAAACTAATTGAAACTTTAGTTTGAATCCCTCTCCCAAAGTTTTTCTTCGCACGATGGTAGAATCAACCACGCCGCTGCAGTCTCCGAACGGGAGCAGACACTATGTCAGCATGGCTTCGCACTTCGCACAGCAAAGCATTCGTCTCAGTGTCGCTACTGGCAATGCTGCTATCCGGCACTGGTGCCAAAGCAGAGACCAGTGGCAATGGGATCGTCATTCCAAGTTTCGACGACAAATATTCAGCTTACGTCAGGAATCTTGAGTCCGGAAAAACTGATATCGACTACAGTGATTTTCGAAACAGCTTTTTGGAAAGCCGTCAGTTCGACCTGAAGAGAGCGAAACTATCGGAATACACCAACCTGAAGAAGGAGGTGTATGCTCAGATGAAACAGTCGAATTACCAGGCGATAATTAAGGCTGCAAAAGCAATGCTAAACATTGACTACACCACGGATCAAGGCGACCAGACTTTCTACTTCGGAGTAACGCGAATCTTTGCGAGGCTTGAAGAGTCGCTTAGGAAAGGATCCCGGTCGACAAAGTAAATGTCACCCATCGGGCGCGGCGGCGCGGGAGCAGCCGCAGGACAGGCTTTCGAATTCAATCGAACAAAAGGGAACCGGATGGCCTGGGCACGCGGCAAAATACTCGCGCCTGAAACGGCGAAGTAAAAGGCGAAAGTAATTAGGCTACCTTGCGTGACTCATGCGCCGTGAATTCCATATTTCAAGGGCTTTGTGGCGTTTCTTCAGCCCTTCTGCGGCTACTTTCGCAACATCTTGCGGACTGAGTATTTTGTCGAATACTCTGTCGCCGACATTTGCAGCAGCCTTAGGTGTCTTGTATCCAAGCTCGCGCGCTATTTCCGCCCAGCTCTTTCCTATAGCTAGCAGGTCCAGCATCCGGGCTTCCTTTGCAGAAATGTCATCGCGAATAAAAACATGCCTCATTTGCGATGCCACCAAAATGACTTCGCCCTTGATTGCCATTTTCAACTCGGATAGCATTTGAGGCACTTCGGAAATTTTGGCACGCTTGCACAAGTAGCCGTCACAACCGGCTGCTAATGCGCGTTGCCCGTCTGCCGGCGCCTTGGAATTTGTTAGCACGATGATTGTGCCATAAAATCCTTGCTGGTGCCGTAACTCTTCCAAGATGCGTATGCCTGCCAGTGAGCTGACGTTTTTGTCGCCAGTTCGAAAAGGCAGTTGCAAGTCCAGCAATACACAATCACAGTCGTGTATCGCGGGGGACCGCACGCGCTTTAGCGCTTCTTCTTCGTTGTTGATTACATCAACAACTTGTAACTCGGGATCTCTTTCAATTACCTCTCGCAAGGTATTCGAGAAGAGTTCATCATCTTCTACTATCAGTATCTTGGTCATTATCAATCACCAGTTCCCTGTTTCGCCGTTTCCAACTGTCTCCTGTCAATCGCAACGTGATCCTCCGAAGTTTCATCCGGTGGATCAACTGTTGCTAAAAAATCTCCTTGTTCTGCAGTTCTGCTATCTGAACAGATCGGAAGTCTCAGTTTGAATGTGGTTCCTTTCCCAAACTCGCTGGTCACCGAAATTTCTCCTCCCATCGCTTCCACCAGGGTCTTTGCGATGTCCAATCCCAGTCCTTGACCGTCTTTTTTTTCGGGATTTACTCGATACCCCGGTTCAAAAATATGCTCTAAATGGTGCGACGGGATGCCCTTGCCGTTGTCGGCAATTAGCACACTGTGGAAGGCACCGTTGCTCTCAAGTGAGACAGTTACACTGGTCTCTTTGGGATTGTGCTTGATGGCGTTGCGTATGATGTTGTCTATTACTCGCGATAACTCCAATGAATTTGCTTTGACCCACATGCGGTCTTCCGGCTTTTCCCACGCGATGGAATCGTTGTGTTTTTCAGCAAGTGGTTTCTGTCCGTCAACGCAATCGTCCACAACCCCTACCAGGTCGCACAATGCCGACTGGTTGTTCGTCAGCCCCGGCGTACTCTCATAATCGTAGGATTGTACAAGTTGATCGATCAATTCGCCCAGCTTGTCGGACGACTTCACCAGTCGTCCAATCTTTTCATTGGCCACGGTCGACTGCAACTCCATCATTTGCAGCTCTGCAATGGTCCAGTTAAGAACGCTAACCGGCGCATTGAGGTCGTGATTAATGCGGCGAACGAATTCACGTCTACGCTTTCGATCCTGAAGCATTTCTCGCGCCTGTCCTTCGGCCTGTTGTCTGGCGAGCTCGGCTTCGAACCATTCTCGCTCTAGATATAGCTTGTCCTGAGCCGCCTGCAGACGGATTTGGAATGTTTCTTCCTTCTCCTTCTCGCGCTCCCAGATAATAGCGGCTAAGGTTCCCAAGCCTAGTGCGATTGAAGGTACGAATATCGGCACTAGCAATCCCGACTGGGCAAAAATTAAGCAGGCAACAAAGTACGTACTCATGAGAGTCAGGCAGTAGAAGCCGATGTCCATGCCTAGCCGAAGCAATCGACCGCTTTGGCGAGCGCCCTGATGGGCAGGTCCAGCCTGTTGCATCTCCTTCCAAACCAGCCAGAATAGTCCACCAGCGATAGACGCTGCCACCAAATACAGTAGCGACTGCGTCAACTGGTCGAAATCGCCCCGAACCGCAATCATGCGTTGCGGCCATGAATGGCGGGTGACAGTATCCATTGCGTTGGCAAGAATTTCAGTTCCGCTCATGAGGTTCTCACCCTCATTAGTAAACGGCGTGCTGTAAACGTCAGTGATACCATCCCCGATGAACACCACCGCATTCTTTACGTCGACATCGCCATCCTTCCTCGGTCCCATCAACATGGTTTGCTTTGTCGGATCCAGTAAATAGTGCAGTGACCGAACAGGATACAGTTCGCTGTTCGGCGGTGCCGCAAAATCAATGTCCATTAGTCCGGGAATGTCACCCGGAATTGTCTTGCCGATCGTCTTCAGTCCTTTGACTATCAGCGACTCGTGATCATCGCCCATGGAACCTGGAAGCGTGGTCCAGATGCGACGCACGACTTGATCACTGTCTTGATTGATCGAAGTAATACCAGTGTATTTGGCCTGCACATCCACACCCGGTTCGAGTTTAGCGAGTTCATCCAAGACACCCACCGGCGAAGTGGGCGCTTCCAACTCGAGTATGGGACCTGCGCTGCGGCGGTTGACCGCTCGAACCATGAACACTGGAACCTTGCGCCCGAAAGCCCCTGTTGAGCAGTTGTGAATGGCCTCGGCCAGGACTTTGTCATCGCTGCTGTACTGTGGAAAATCGTTATCGAGGATGATCATTCCGGCGCCTGCCTTGGCGAGAAACTCCACCATTTTGGCCACTGTCGCGCGTGGAATAGGATGCTGCAAGAGGGGTTTAATCCACGGTTCCTGCTCCAGAGCCTCTTTCTGTGGCTCGTCTTCGACCGTGTGATTGAAAATTACTATCTTATTTTTGACCGGCGGATGATTGTTCTCGATTAGCCAGCTCAGCGTGTAGTCCCACGAATACCAATTGCGCGGGTATTCGTGCTGTTCGTGATAGTTCCACAAAACTGCGGGGTTTAGGCGTTTCAAACTCTCCGGCGACCATATCAGCCACTGACGCGCTTCGAAGCGTTTGTTGATGGTCTGCAACTCCTGCCGGTCTAAGGCTCCCGACAGCTGCAGCAGGCTGCCAAACAAGATCGACACGGTGATATACACCGCGAACAAGCTCAAATAGAGCTTTCTTTTGTTCGGTAACGCCTCCGCAGAGATAGTCGCATCCTCCTGAGTGCCCTGTAGCTATATGCCATGTTTACTGCGATTCGAGTCGCAGTGGAAACATTCGGCAACACTCAGGCGCACCTTGTTTCGAGTTCTAGTTGCGGCTACCTAGTACGTTCAAATTTACGATTTCCGAATTTGATCGGCGATCGCTCAGTATGGACCCCAGCGGACCTGCGGACGACGAAATCGGATTCGTGAATACCGGCATGGGGCTGCCAACCACAGCGTCGCTTTGAACCACTGGCAGTATCCGCTCCTGAGTGACTTCAGCAGAACTCAGAGACAACGGCTCGGGCACTAAGAGGGAGCCATCACCATTCGTTCTCTCCGGCTCGTTCAGGAGATAGGATGTAGAATACTCTTCGACCGGTGGATTTTCGACTGGTATCGGTACCATCATCTGCACTCTCGGTGCAGTGGTGATAACTCTGGGGACCGCGACGTTCTCTAGCTTGCCCGACGGAGCGTTATCTGTCATTGCCACTTGCGGAAGAGGCAATCCCTCTCCTACGTTCGGTCCGATGGCATACGAAGTTCGCGACGGTACACGACTGATTTTGAAGTTCTTCGCGATAACGCGATCAAGTTTGCCGTCGACTGCGCATTCAGTAGGCAAGTTGCCGATGGCACCTTCGATGAGGTCGATACTCGGTATAGGATTGCTACCACCGATGAGCGGATGTTCAAGGATTGCTTTCGAGTTGGCTGTGTACGCCAAGGCCCGAGTATGTGAATCCTGGAATATCAGCTCACCGCGACGCGGATTCAGCCGAATCTCCGGTGCTTCAGCAATTGAGCGACCGGTCGCTCCGGGCAGTTCGCCGACCGGCTCCGCCTTGCTTGTGCCGGGTTTGTTGTTGAAAAGGTTATAGGTCGGTGATGTCGTCTTGATGACGCCGCGCACTTGCACTTCGTAGACAACACCCGGTGTCAGGTGCACAACGCTTCCATTTTGCAGGTTTCTAACGTCGATGTTGCCTTCAAGCACCGAAATTTTTTCGACATTGCCATGCGCCAGGACCTGCACTGTAGTGCCGTGGATACGTGCCTGTAGTACTTTTGTGCGAATGTCGTAGGGGGCTTTGTCCGGGCGGTCTTTCTTCAAGTTGAAGGTTAGTCCGCCTTCCTGGAGATATACGGACCGTTTGGACGGTCTGATCTGCACGACGGAGTTTTGCCAGATGCGTGAAGTGACTGACGTCCACTTCAGCTCAGCCCAGGATCTTGCTCCTGTTCCGATGACGGAGCCTTCGGAAAGTAAATCATTGACTTTGGCGGGCATGGCTTCGCCCAGAAGTTGTTTCGATTCGTCGATCATTTCGGCCCGCATGACGCTGCCGACTGCCTGTTTCAGCAGAGCGCTATTCGAGGGGATCGATGCCGTGTCTCCAACCGGCAAGTTTGCAGCCAGTCCGACTACGGGCGCCAGTCCTCCTCCGGAAATTAGAATTACAGTCAGGAAGGTAGATACCACCTTCACTTTTCCCGCATTCATAAATTGTCTCCTCCGCCTGAATCGCTTTCCGAAAAGCACCACGCCATGATGCCAAATGTCTTTCTCTCGGGGTCTTCCGGGTTTCGGGGCTACGCCCACTTGAAAACCCTGAATACGATATACCCCTTTAAGGCACTTAAATAAAAGCTTAACCTTCAATTTTCCAACAATACAATTGGAAAGTCGTTACATTTCCCGTGGCTCTAAGCGAAACGAACCCGAGGACCGAGAGCTTTCGCTCCGAATTCGATGACAGCTTTGTACAAAGCGTCGGCGAAACTCCGCATGGTTGCTGTGCGATCGGCGGGATTGCGTTCCAGAGCAGACTCAAGTATCTGACGAATGTGCCGGTCTAAGGCCCGCTCACCAAGCTCGATGTCGTCGACCAGCAGTGGACCGGATCGCCGATATTTCAGAGCACCGGAGACCGTATGCTCGAAGGGAAGTCGCCCGGTGAGCGTCTCGAACAGGACCAGGGCAAGCTGATAGACGTCCGTGCCATAGCTACACGGCATCTCATTTAGCTGCTCCGGCGCTGCATACAAAAGACTTCCGCTACTATTTTGTTCGTTGGCGACTCCGGTTAACTCGACTGTAGTCGCGATGCCGAAGTCGTACAAAATCACTTTGTCTTCGCCGTCTTCCTCAGTGATCATGATGTTGGCAGGTTTGATGTCTTTATGAATGACACCCTGACTATGTGCGTGCTCAAGGGCGGAAGCTACCTGTAAACAGATGTTCGCCGCTCGCTTAAGCGGGAGCGCCTCCTCGGTGCGCAGGAGTTGTTCAAGCGTCTCGCCGCGCAGCAAATTCAGAACGATGAACGGGTCACCTTCCCTGGTCATGCCCTGACCAAGTAGTTTGACTATGTGTGAGTGCTCCATGCGCTTCAGGAGTTCTGCTTCTTTCTTCAGCAATTCTCCGGCTTCTTGAGCCCTTTCTCGATCGGCGATTTTAAGAGCGAGTACTTCGCCATCTGAAAATCGAATTGCTCGATAGACAGTGCTCAATCCACCTCTTCCCAGAACTCCGACCAGCTTATAGATGTGTCCGTCGGTAGCGATAAGCACTTGTCCGGCACGGTCCTCGTTGCACGAAGACTGCAGCACGCTGCCAAAAGTTGATACCGCTCCAAACATGTTCGTTCTCTGGAAAAAAGATAACGCGCAAACCACCACAACAACCATGTTAATGACTGTATTTCCAACGGATCAATTGGAATAGCGACCCCTTTCGTGGATTTACACAGTAAGATTTAGAGGTTCTCCTCAGGCGGCATGAGATATACGGCTGCCGTCCCTGGTTTGATTTTTTACTGTTAGCAGTAAAAAATCGGGACAGACGCCAACATGGATGGCTTAGGTTTCGGCGCCTAACACTCTCAAAGCAGTTCAATGAAGTAAACGCGTTCGACAGCGCTGTTCACCCGGCTGGAAGCCAGCGCCGACCGTGCTCCTAGTTAAGGATGCGAGCAACGCCGTTAGCGACCTCGACCCGAGCAACTCCGCTTTCGAGAAGCAAAGTTTGTCCGCCTGCCGTAAGCAGCATTTCACCGGCTCCACCCTTGCGAACAATGACGCTGCCGTTCTTCAGATGCACGGCTTGATTAGCGGAATCAATTACACACTCAGTGTTGTGCCAGCAGCGTACAAGAATCTTTCCGACCTGCACTTCACACCAGGAAGATTTTCCAGTCTTCACCGTGACACGCTCAGGCAACGTGCTGTTGACTGAGGCGGCATTGA
The DNA here is from genome assembly GCA_019752635.1 of Candidatus Obscuribacterales bacterium. GTDB lineage: Bacteria > Cyanobacteriota > Vampirovibrionia > Obscuribacterales > Obscuribacteraceae > JAKFUT01. The sequence goes on from JAIELX010000083.1 coordinate 69,636, forward strand.
CAGCAGCAGCTCCCGACCAGGTGACATCACCCGTGACACGAGTCATCATCACGGCGCTTACGCACTCGCCGTCCACCTGCGGCGCCTGAGGAGCGGAAGGTCGGCATAAGCCGGGCAGCAGCGCCAGCGTGCTTGCAGCTTTGTCAACATTACCCTCAGGAGCTACGGTCGCATTTACCGGAGCAACGGACATTCCGAGGAGAAGCACAGCTGAGATAATGCCGATTCGGACTTTCATCAGGGACTTCTTCTCTGCGGGGATACAATCATTCTCCACAGAGAAGTCCAACCGCTCAAGTGGATGTTTCCAACACGCCTGGTGTACTTTCACCCGGTGACAGGCGTACGAGTATCGAACGACGCATTGTCGGCAGTCCTAATATATGAAGCCGTCCGAAGTTTTGGAATGTCGATCGACGAGATGCCAAACTCGATAAGCTTTCGCGCGACAACGAAGGATCTCGTCGCTAACCGTGATTAAGACTCCGCGACTGTGGCGAACTGAGGTTCGGACTCTATCATGTCGGAGAAGATGTCATTTAGGCAGGACGGCTTCTTTGGCATCGCAACCGGTGGCTGTTTTGGCGGCACCAGCATCGGATTGCGAACGCTTCTGTTCGCAGGCGTGACTATTGCCTGAGGTCCAGTTTCCGGCATTCGTTCGACAACAATCCGGCTCTGAGTTATTCGTCCCGTATTGACGAATTTGTTTACCACTTTGGTCATCATCTTTAAGTCTCCAACCCCGGCTTCCTAATGAAGAGTATTAGGAGTATGTGACATCATCGTTACCAGTGCGTGATTTGAGCGTTACTAAGTTGTGAAAAGCCCGGAACCCGAAGCAACGAATTATCGTCCAACACCATGTGTGTGTACGCTTAACCTTCTCAGTATTAAACAAAGCAATGCAGACTCCACCGCAGTGAAGTCCATGTCTGAGGAAGAAGACAATCATACTATTGGCAGCCTGAAAATTCAGGGAATTCCGACGCCCGCAGGGGATTGTTTTACAATGCAAAAGACAGCCCGTTATCTTTGCCACTGGTGCTCTACTCCGTTAGTTCAGGAAATGCGGAGATTCGAAAAAGGAGCTTTGGTCAGCTTTCGCTGTCCTAATGCGGAACAGCATCCGCAGTCTGCCGACCGCTGCCATCTTTGCGGCTGGCGCCTGTTTGTAAAGGACTTCGAAAGTTCTTCAGCAGGAGAAACCGGTATCGTGAACTACTGTAGCAATCTATCCTGCGCCAGTTTGGGATAATAGCGTGCCCCTCGTTGGTTCGTAATGTGGAAGTAAACGCCGCCTGGCCAATTCTTTTAGCCTTGATTGTTTGCTGGACGGCAGTCGTTTTTGTTTGCAAGATCGCGATAATGAACCGCATGATGGCTCCCCCTGTCGCAAGCAAGGAATTGCTGCCTCTTTCACCGGTGGAGCTAGCTTATCTGCTTCGTGATGGCGACATGAATCACTGCGCGGCTGTACTGGTAGTCGACCTGATCCATCGTTCCGTTAAAGTTTCAGACGGCACCAATATTGATGCCGGAACAGCGCTGTACAAGCAACAGATTCTCAATGCGGTAAAAGGCTATCTTCGCTCCAAAGCGGAACAGAAGGCGCAAGAAGTTGTGGACTGGCGAAATCTCAAGAATCCAGCCGGTATCGTCAGCGGTGTTCGTCAAATTCACTTCTTCTTTACCTCACGCCTGAAGCCCTTCGTGACCGAGATTGTTCGGGACCCGAGGCATTTGAAGAGATACTTCAATCCTGCTGGTATTTTGCGCATTCTGGTGGATCTTTATGCTGCCGGCGTTAAGAGTTCACTGGAAGCAGACTTGACAGCACAATTGATTTCGAGAGGGATTATAGTTCGAGAATCTGTCAGAATCCGGCACGCTAAGTCGCTCTGGATTCTTGCAGTGCTTGGTTCATTAGTGTTGATCGCAATATTGTTCAGCGTCTTCCAGGGGATTTTGTCCGTACTTGCATTCACCATTGCAGTCTCGGCTTTGTTCAATGGATCGTTGATCCGGACATTGATGGCGGCGCGAGGCTTTCTGCCATTCTACGAAGAAGTGGCGCTCGTCCTGAAAAGCGTAGTGCGTCCCGGGTTTCGATTGCAACTTGCACGCGTTCTCTTCGGATCGGCGCGTACAATTTTCTGGTTTGCAGTGTGGTTGGTCACCATGCTCCTTATCGGCATTCAAAGCCTGATGCTTTGGGGCATTGCGCATTCGCAGCACTTCGAGCCAGCAATAATACCAATCATTTTTCTGATAGTGTCATCAGCTTGTGCTTTCATCATCGCCGATGCCGCACACACCGCAGTCGCGGTTCGCAATACGCCTCAGCCGACAATCGCGGGCGCGGTTAGCATGCGTTATTGTCAAAAGGGCTTAGCCGAACTAAGTCCGATAGCGATAATGAGCGAATCTTTTTCCAATGGCGAGTATGACGAGCGCCTCTCGATGCTGGTGGCGCTCTACGGCATCGAAACACTTTGGTTCTTATTATAGGCAGGACTTGACTCGGCAAGCCTCGCTCGTCTGCGCGCCTATACATTTGCGATAATGCGCTGCTCGAGCGGCTTGAATAACGTTAGATTTTGACAGCTGGCTTTTCTTCACTCTCGGCTGGTTTTTCATTTGCCCTGTCTCTCCGTCTTTCGGTAGGAATGAACGTCGACAAGTACGAGGTGAGATCAGGACACAGACCGGCCATTCTTTCAACAATCTTTCCGGGAGCAGTCAACACAATTTCGTGGCTGCCACCCTTCTCCAGCGCTTTGAGAATATCTTCGGCGCATTGCTCCGAACTAATACTGAGCACGTTGCGCATCAACCAACCTCGCACGTCTTTCCGTTGCGCAATGGCAGAGGGATCGTCGAACGCGTTGTTCTTTTTGAAGAACTCCGTACGTACCCAGCCGGGACAGACTGTGATTACGTCGAGCTGGCCGGCGAACTCAGCCGCCATGCCTTCGGACATGCCGGTCATTGCAAACTTGCTGGCTGCGTAACAAACGCTTCCGGGAAAAGCCACTTTACCGGCGACAGAAGCGACATTGACGATCTTGCCTCTACCTTGCTCCAGAAAATGGGGCAACACTCCGTAAGTCAAGTTTAGCGCCGCGAAGAAGTTAACTTCAAAGACATAACGCCAGTCGCTCGGATTAAGTGCTGTTACCGGTCCCGCCTTTGCTAAACCGGCATTGTTTACCAGTAAGTCGACCGCACCATATCGGCTAATACAAGTGCTTACCAATTGGCGACAGATGTCCTCATCGGCCACATCCCCGGTAATCAGTTCGGCCTCTCCGCCGGCTTCACAAACCAGCCTTTGCGTATCGCGCAGATCGTCTTGGCTCCTGGCATTCAATACCAACCGGGCTTGATACTTCTGTGCCAGGAGTATGGCAAGCGCTCGACCGATTCCAGTGGAAGCGCCCGTAATAATTACTGCTGCCTGTTTCTTCACTCCACGAGTTTCAACAACCATAATCTCTCCTCACGGATACCGACGAGCAATAGCCAGATTATCCGATAAAAGAGTCCTCGACTACTTAGCTGTGCAGGTCCGGTGATTGTTTATTTACACAGGATCGCCAAATTGTCATACAATGGACTAGCGTAAGCAGGCAGTCCGGAAAATCACAGTGGACGGAGATCAACAGCACAATATCGGTCAGCCGTCGGGTGGTGAGAGTGCTCGACCGCAGGCTACACAAAACGTTCCTCCGGGGCGGTCTCGGCGACTTAGCCGCGAAGAGGCACGGGTAGGAGAAGTCCTGAGCGGTCGTTTCCGCCTGATCGGGCTCATCGGCAAGGGCGGCATGGCCGTTGTCTACAAAGCCGAAGATCTGCTGCTAGGCTCAACTGTTGCAATCAAGATGTTGCTGTCTCATGTGGAAGAAGACGACTCAATGGTGGAGCGGTTCATCCGCGAAGCCAAAGCTTCCAGCCGGGTAATGCACCCTAATTTGATGAAGCTTCTTGATTATGGCGAGGATGAGAACGGATCGCCTTTCCTTGTAGTCGAGTACCTGCCGGGCAAGAGCTTGGCAACTTTGCAAAAAGAGCAAAAAGTCTTGGGAGTGAACAATACGATTCACATCTTCGCGCAGATAAGTGAGGCTGTGGCGGCCGCACACGGAAAAGGGATCATTCACCGCGATCTAAAACCAAGCAATGTAATGCTGATTGAATCGGAAGAGACCGAGTATTTTGTGAAAGTTGTAGACTTCGGTCTTGCAAAGCAATCAGCCGCTACCGAATCGCAGCAGCTAACACAGACTGGCGAAGTCTTTGGCAGCCCTCTGTATATGTCGCCGGAACAGTGTCGAGGCGACGTCCTCGACTACCGGTCGGATATTTATTCTCTGGGAATAATGCTTTACGAAGCTCTGACAGGCAAAGTACCGTTTTACGGCGAGAACATGGTCGCCACGATCTCCAAACACATGACTGAGGCCCCGCTTCCGTTTCAGCAAAGTAGACCGGACTTGTACATTCCCGAAAAACTGGAAGCCGTTGTGATGAAGGCGTTATCCAAGTCACCGGTTGATCGACATGCGTCAATGAATGATTTCTACGAAGACCTGCTGAATTCCGTTCCGGGGCGAGCGCAGTCACTGGAGTTACGATCTGCTTTTGCAGTGGAAAGTCAGGAAGCCCCACTCAATGTTTTGAGCATTCCCGGTGACAGAGTGCCACTTTATTTGGTACTGGCGCTGGTTTCCTTGATTGCTATTGTTGGAGTCAGCGCTCTACTTACGAGTATGATTCGCAATAGCAGCAGTAGTGGCGCCGGTGGTGTTGCAACGATAGAAGCGCCCGCCACCGTCAAAGTGACTCCGGCGAAAAACAAAGTCGTCTCCTCTCCAGTCAATCCCATTTCTTCCGTCAATCCGGTTCTCCGTCCCGTCAAGGTAACGCCGCCTCCAGTGCCAGGCGTCCCCCCCGGTGAAACCGTTCCCGGCAAGGACGCAACAGGCACCGCAACAACTAAGAAAGACTCGTCATTACCGGATGACTCCACTCCGGCACGACCGGCACCCGCGAACGACAGAGGGAGCAAACCAGCCTCTAATACAAAGAAGCCACCACGAACCAGAGTTCAGACAAAGTCTGGCGCGCGCACCACTAGCAGTGCCGCCAGCTCCCGTTCCACGCGTGATTATTCCGGCTCCCCGCAGCAAAATAGTCATTGGTCTGGTAACGATCTATCGAACTATCACTTGAAGTATCACAGGTCGCCACGCTCCGATAGCGACCGATTTTACGACTTTGAATCCAAGCACGAAGGCAAGTATTCTAAGTAACTCAGGCGGACCGTTGTAGTAAAATCCAGTACTCGAACGAGCGCTGGAGGATTTCAATGGGCAATTTGCATCGGTCACGCCAACTAAGATTCATGGATTTCATCGGTTTGTCGCTGGCCGTTTCTTTGCAACCATTAGCGTTTTTGTCCCCGGCGGCGCTGGCCGTTGTCAGCCCGGTCGCCGGAAAAAAGGTGGCAGCAGTATCTCCTGCCACCGGTGAAGCGGCCTTTCAAAAAGTCGCATCAGACGCAGCCACAGGCATTACTGAATACAAGCTCAAATCGAACGGTCTAAGCGTTTTGCTGGCGGAACGCCACGCCTCACCGGTAGTGACAGTGATGGTAGTGTACAAAGTGGGTTCACGAAATGAAGCGGTGGGTTACACCGGTTCGACGCACTTTCTCGAGCACATGATGTTCAAGGGCACGGCGAAGCACGATCCGATGAAGGGAACGGGCATCGACGACGTGCTCAAACCAACCGGCGCCATAAACAACGCCACTACTTACTATGATCGCACCCTGTACTACGAAGTTGCTCCAGCCACTGCACTATCAACGTGCCTGGAGCTCGAGGCGGATCGTATGCAGGGCGCGCTGTTGCGCGACAGTGATCGAAAATCGGAAATGACTGTTGTGCGCAACGAATTGGAACGAAACGAAAATTACGCCTCCACTATTTTAGACACGCTTGTATTCGCAACTGCGTATCGCGAGCACCCATACCACCATCCTGTCATAGGATGGAGATCCGACGTAGAAGGCGTTCCCATTGAGCGATTGAGACAGTTCTACAAGGATTTCTATTATCCTGACAATGCCACGCTGGTCGTTATTGGCGATTTCAAAACGCGGGAAGCACTAAATACGATATCGCAGTATTTTGGCAAAGTTCCAAAATCGCCGAAACCCGTACCAAAGGTCTACACAGTGGAACCGCCCCAGGAAGGAGAGCGGCGATTTATCGTTCAGCGCGGCGATGAATTGCCGAAGGTCATGATCGGTTATCACATTCCGAAGGCAACGGACAAAGACACCTGGCCTCTTGAAGTTCTAGCTTCGGTTCTTGGAGATCAAAGCAGACAATCGAGCAGACTTTATAAGAGTCTGATCGATTCCGGACTTGCGTCGCAAGTATCAGCATACAACTATTCCATGCGCGATCCCGGATTGTTCACCTTGTTCGGATCGGCTACTCCCAAAACTGAGTTGCCCGTGATCGAAAAAGCATTGAAGTCCGAAATCATCAGATTGGCGAAAGAGCCTGTCTCCGATACGGAGCTGGAACGAGCCAAGACAGCGGTATGGAAGAAATTGAAGCTGGATGCTGCAGATCCCTCGGGATTGGCAACGCAGATCGCCGAAGCAATTGCCGTTGCAGACTGGAAGTGGTGGCTTTCCATTGAACAGAAAGTAAAAGCTGTTACAAAGGATGATCTGCAGCGGGTAGCAGCGAAGTATTTCGGCGATAAAAACAGTACTACGGGATACTACCTGCCACGCGAAAAGAAGGAGGAACCTGCAAAAGAATTGCCAAAGGCGGAGGCAGTGAAACCGGCTTCGCTGCTGGCCCCGATGATGGAAGAGTATTCTGCGTTCGCGCCACCACTTCCGCTAAAACAGGTAGATTCGAAGTCTGTCAAAGCCACGCCGGCATCGACCAGCCAGGCAACCATTGCCTCGAAAGTTAAGAAGAAAGTTCTGGCGAACGGACTAACGGTGCTGGTTTATCCGATCCCCGGCAGTGGCATCGCTGCTGTCGCCGGCAAAATTAAGGGCGGACAAGCGTATAAGCCAGTGGACAAAACTTTGGTTCCGGAATTCGTCAGCGAGATGTTGACGAAGGGCTCAAAGGGACTAAGCAAAGAAGCTTTGGCCGATCAGATCGAAATTTTCGGCACCCATTTCTCCCCGGATATTGAGAACTTTTTTGCCGACTTTAAGTCAACTGTTGTGAGCGAGGATTTGGGTCCATACCTGAAAATGGTATCAACCGTTTTTCAACACCCGGACTTTTCAGAAGTCGAACTAGACAAAGCAAAAAAGATTAAGGAGTCTGAGCTGCAAGACGCGCTTTCCGAAACCTCCGAGTTGGCGGCTAACAACCTGCTGCATAACCTGTACAAGCCGGACTCCGTTTATTACCAAAAATCGTTTCCACAACAGACTGATGAATTGAAATCGATCACGGTCGAGGATTTACGCAATTTTCACGACAAGTATTACTCTCCCAATAATACGATTTTGGCTATCGTCGGAGATGTGAATCCGGACAAGGCATTTCAACTTGCAGAAGCGGCATTTTCGGACTGGCGGAAGAGGCCGCCTTCGCAGTCCACCGAGGAGAAACCGATTCAATGGAGCGCGCCGAAGGAAAAGATGCTTTCAGTGCCGGTTCCGGACAAGTCTAGCGTTGATATTGTAATGGGGCGCCCTGTGCCGATCAGCATCACATCACCTGAGTTTCACGCGTCACAAGTTGCAAATGCGGCACTCGGTCATGACACCATCGCGTCCCGACTTGCGGTCATTCGCGAGAAGCACGGTCTGACTTACGGGGTCTCCTCCAGTTTCATGGATAATGCGGAAAAAAATTCGCCGTGGATTGTGCAGCTCACCGTCAATCCGGAGAACACCGACAAAGCCATGAACCTTGTCAAACAAATCATAAGCGACTATCGCAAAACCGGAATCACAAAACAGGAGCTGCAAACGGAAGTGAAGCGACTGGCTGGGGAGTACGTTGTTTATCGCATGCGTACTCCGGAGCAAATAGCAGACGCCCTGACAAAATACGAGCTACTGGGTCTTGGACCTGAGTTTATGGACAAGCATCCGCAAAAGCTGCTGCAAGTGACGAAAGAACAGGTCGACGAGTTCGTGCGCAAATATATGAACATTAACGAAATGGTAACTAGCGTGGCTGGTAGTATTACTAAGGCAGGATCCGGGAAGGCTGAAACCAAATAGCGGGTCGGTTTTGTATCACATCTTTTGCTGAAGGTGCAATCATGGCGAACCAGAGCGGCGGCGGCGAAAAAGGCGGAGATCCCAAGAAAAAGCAGGGCGCCGGTAACTTTAACGAAATGATTCTTGGCGGTCTTAAGAGCAGAGCCGGAAAAGAAACAGTGCGCTGGGTTAAAGGGTTAGCCACCGAGGCCGAGGACCTCGTGATGGCTTCGGCTGAGAAGAGAGATGAGGGACCAGCGCCGCAATCGCCAATTGCGTGGGTCGACAAGTTGTTTGATTTGTTCCAGCAGTACGAAGTTGAGCTAAACAGAGTCACCGTCGATCAGCCGGAGTTACGATTGGGAACTGAGCGACCGGTGTTTACGGAAAGCCTGCTGGTGAGACTGCAAAATAATCCGAATGCAGAGTTCACCGGACGCGTTCACACGCGCGAATGGACGCTTGCAATCACCGGCAATATCGAACGGGTTGAAGGGCATATTGTGCCGTCAGCGCATTTAATTGCATTCTCAGCGAACGAATCGAATTTCACACGCTACTTTGAAGTCCGTCCCATAAACACTGATCAAGGCTTAGCCTGGGCTTGCGAAGGCGGGCTCGTAACATGGGATCGCATGCACATATTTGCCAAGCAAATTATTGGCGGACTGTTTCATGTCTCGCGCGGAGAAGGCTCGGAAAATGATCCATTCATCTTCAATCCCGAAGGGTTGGAAGCCATTAAGCTCAGTCGCAAAGGCGAACCCGAAGTAACCCACCCGCTCTTTGGCGGTGGTGGCTATCTAGATAAAGGACCGCTTCTTGCCAGTGATCTGGATGAACTTGATCAAGCGGAAACCATTATGCCGAAAAGCAAGAAAATGGAACAGTCCTCCCCGACGCCTGCTTCCGCACAGCGTCCAGCACAAGTATCAGATTTCAAACAGACGTCTGATTCCGCACCGCATGAAGTGGCAACAACATCTGTCCGATGTGGGACTTCCTACGACGATGAGAACGCATTGTCCACGGCTTGCGATTTGCTGATTTCTGCAGTGGACAAGGAACTCCAAAATTTGAGCAAAGCCGGTGCCAAGGCATTCGGCGACCATGATTTTATTGCCGTTGAACAAACCCTGAGAAAGTCGACCAGAGTCAAAAGTCTTCGTGATGAAATCATGCAGACTGTTAGCCAATGGAAGCAGCGTCTTGCAGAAGACTAAGGGGGCTTGCCCGGCACCCTCTGAGTCGAAGTCGGGTTGTGATTCCAACCGATAAACACACCGATAGCGATACCACTGCCGACTATCAGCAGGCAAAGTATGGCGATTATAAGCTTGAGCGACTTGTTCGCAGTTATATCCGTGTGAGGTGGCTCTGCTTCCCTGCTTGCTGTTCTTGCTGTTTCCCCGGTGGTACTGACTGCGGGCGGACCAGGCTTGGTCTCTGTTGTCGATAATTTGACGCCCTGAAGGGACTGTGAAAAAGGTTTGGGCGGAGCGGCTATCGTACCTGAGATCCGGCGCCGAGCCCGCTCGAATTCTTTTAGCACTTCTTCAAGGGCCAACTTGCACTCTTCCATGGACTGATAACGCTTCTCCGCGGATTTTTGCAGCGTTCTGAAAACAACGTCTTCCAGTTTCTTCGGGCATGATCTGTCAGGCGCGGCGACCGAAAACTCTGCGGGCATTTCATTCAACTGCTTGACCAGGATGGCAGGAATGTTTTTTCCGTCAAACGCTTGCTTGCCTGTCAGCACTTCATACATTACGGTGCCGAGAGAGTAAATGTCGGTTCTGTGGTCCAAATCATTTCCGGCACACTGTTCCGGACTCATATACACAGGGCTTCCCCAAATCTCGCCCTTCTGAGTGAGTTGCTGCGAAGCAGCCTGTGATTTTGCATACTTTACGATGCCGAAGTCAACCAACTTGACCTGTTCTATGCCATTCTCGTCGACTATCATTATGTTACCTGGCTTGATATCACGATGAATCAAGCCCTGTTTATGAGCATGCGACAGAGCGTCACAGACTTGCATGAAAATCCTTACGGCTCGTTCGGGTTCAATCAGATCTCCACTTTCAAGGCACTGCTCCAACGATGTACCTTCAATCAATTCAGTGACGAAAAATGGCTGACCTGTGTCGGCGGTACCAATGTCCATGATGGCCGGAATGTTTTTGTGGCGAAGAGTGCTCACCGCCTTTGCTTCGCGCTGAAAGCGTTTTACCGTAACAGGATCGTTAGACCACTCTTTCTTAAGCAGCTTGATGGCGACAATTCGGTCGATCGGGTCTTGTCTTGCCTTGTAGACTACGCTCATCGCACCGCTACCGACTCGATCCAGCACAAAATACTTTCCAGCAAGTTTTTGACCGGTAAAGGGATCAGCAACGTCTGTTATCACGTATTCTACTGGTACCATCCGGTCGCTCCGACCTTCGGCGTGCGGCACTCCGTCCAGAGACCGCTTCAACAACGAGAGAAATTCTTCTACCTGATTTGGCAATAGTTTCGGGCTCACGGTTCTTTCAAGCTACATTAAATTTGCCCGCCGACGGACTTACATAACCTCAAACTAGATTCTTTTATTGCAAGTAAAGGTATGAAAAGATAGAGCACCAGGTAACTAAGGGAGATTTTGAACAGGCAATGGAGTTAGACTTAGGCCTCGGTGAGTAAATGACGACCCCGCGCCTTCTAACTGAGAAAACACTGCGATATCTGGTTTGGGCGACAATTGCTCTACCGGGTCTCATTTTGGCGTTTTCTTTCGAAGCATACGCGCAATCTTCAGGACGTTCCGGCTCAGGAACCACGGCCCCCGGGCTTTATGAAGCCCGCACCACCGCCGTGTCAACTGCCGGCTCATCAGGTATTGGTGACCCGGTCAAAGCAGCCGCGCAAAATCCCGACAAGAATGTAGTCCAGCCTGACATGGAGAAATCGATCCTTCCATTTCCATCAGTGTCGGTAGACAACCTGCATGGTTTGACAGCGGTTCAAAGCGAGTCCAACCGCGTGTTTCCCTCTGCAATCGAAATTCGCGGCAATGCGCGAGGCTTACTTTTACATGCGCTCAAAGAAACGAAGTACGACTTGCTCAGTCCAGTTTCTCTTTGGCTCGAGTCCGGTCCGCTGCTTGTGGCAGTAAGGGCTCCTTCTGATATGTCGCTTATTGCCACCAAGTTCGGTGATGTCTGCGTGTCTGCAGGAGGCGACGCATTGCTGGAACGAGGCGAAGGCACTTTACGCATTATCAATTTGAGTACGGGCAAAGGCACAGTGAATCTTGTGCTGCATGATCGCCAATGGCGCGCAAGTCCCTGGTCATCAGTGAGCAAATCCTCCGACTCTCAATACAAGAAGAAGAAACAGAGCAAGTTTGAAAGTGGTTCCCTAACGGTCGCGCCCGGCTATGAACTGGTAGTCGGCGATCACTCACTTGAGCTGTCTGAAGCAAAACCTGCAGATTCAATTGGTAGGAGAGACTTCAAAACGATTGGCGACAACGGTCGCTTCGTGGTCTCAGAAATTTGCATCGAGAACCTTGTTCAGGGACATGACCTTGTTCGCAATCTCAAGGAACATGGTAGCAAGGCAAACACCATCCTTTCCGAGATTCAAAGATTTGCAGTTCAGTACAAATCGAAGCAAGGTGACGAAGGCTTCGACAGGATCATGACGCCAATGGTAAAGCAACTGGAAACGCCCAAGAAACCTGAGGCTGCTCGCACAAAACCGCGCAAGGACCCCGTTGCAACCCTCACGCCCAAAAAGCAAAGCGAACGTCCGGCTCCGACCAAAGGTATCACCACCACCGGTATCGGCTCTCCGCCTGCTCGCTAGCGCGACCAGCCCGGTCGAAAGGCTCCGCGTAAAGTTTGAGCACACATTCCGATGGTGTGCTCAAACTTTACGCGGAGCTTGCGTTTCCGAACGTTTGATTGCTGAGGACCGAGTTGGGCGTATGTGGGGCGGGGCTGTAACTTACGTGGGGAACGGTTTTTACAGGGGGGGACGATCAGCAGCCATCGACGTTTGTGAAATCGCTCGGCTCTATGCAAATAGAATAGAATTCGATTTCGTCATTTTCATGACAATTCTCTAGTGCGCTGTCTTTGGTTACTTGAATAGAGCGCGGACATTGTCCACCGGGCGGCCCAGAACAGCGGACGCCCCTTTTTCGATTATGGGTCGCTGCATTAGTTCCGGATGCTTTACCATCAAAGCAATCAATTCGGATTCGGTCTTCTCTACATTGGCCAAGTCCAAATCGCGATAGGTTTGTTCTTTGGTCCGTAGGATGTCGCGCGCCTTCAGCCCCATCTTCTTCAACAAATCAGAGATCTTATCCGCCGTCAGAGGCGCGACATAGTAGTTGACCTTATCGAACTCAACCCCCATCTCGTCAAGCGTCTTCACGAGCTGCCGGCAGGTACTGCATGTCGGCTTTTCGTAGACAGTTACTTTGTTGGTCATAATGAAATCAATTCCTTTCTGTTACTCAGCCCTATCGAGGATTTTGCCGAAGAGAAGCTCATTTTGAACCTTGCCGTTCTTAAAGGCAGCATTACGCAACAGCGCTTCGCGTTGAAATCCCGCCTTTTCCAAGACACGTGCAGAGGCTGTGTTTGTTTCATAGGCGTTAGCAAAAAGCCGTACCAGACCAAACTCCGCGAAGCACCAGTTGGAGAATGCCTCTAAAGCTTCGGAAACGATTCCTTTGCCCCAATAGTTCTTACCTAGCCAGTAGCCAATCTCGGCCGTCTTGCGTGAAACATCCGTTTGAGGCATCACTCCGATGCTCCCTACGGCTTTGCCGTCAACGGCAATGGCGAAATTGGTGCGTGGTTCCGTTACGCTGCACAAGGCGATCCACCTTCGCGCATCGGCTGCACTATATGGATGAGGAAACGTATCGCGCAAGTTCGCCGCAATGTCCTTGTCGTTGGCGTTTGCCGCAAGAGATTCAACATCATCGGCAGACCAGGTCCTAATCTCACAAGACTTCAGCTTGAGACACAGTCGAGTTTCCAAAGTTGGCTTACGCCCCGTTGCAATCACGTGAGCACTCATGCCAATGAGATTTTCGTGTGACGCAGTTTGGTTAAGAAGCTCCATCAACAAAGCCTGTCTCTTAGGCTGCTCCATCCAATCCGCCAAGCCGGGCAGCATCCAAAAGGGCCCCTCTACCGCGCTCAAATCGGAAACAACAAACCCGGCGCCGGATATCTCTTCTTTCAGTTCAGAGGGAAGATGAAAGAACGAATCGGTAAAATATTCCGGATTGTTGGTCGGGTTGCGATGCTGCCCGTCCTTCAGATCTCGTTCCACAATCGATTTGAATATCGGGTCGTCAAACAAGTTACGAGAGACGCCGTCAATTGTTGATGCGAACCGCGAGATGGCGGCGGCGATAACGACTCCGCCCGGTCTCAGGACTCGGTAAGCTTCGTCAAGAGCAAGCCGGCGATCGTCCTGAGAGGTCAGGTGATAGAGTGGACCAAGCATCAATACGGCGTCAACACTGCCGTTCTCTTGCGATAACGCACGCGCGTCTCCTAACGACGAAGTAGCCCCGGGCAGCCTGGCGGCGGCAAATGCGTCCACCGCTTGCTGAACATGCTTCGGTACAGGATCGATAAGGTGCACTGTGTATCCGGCTTGTGCCAACGGCACAGCATAGACCCCGGCCGCTCCTCCTACATCCAGCACTGTCGCCGGTGCCGGGGGTAGCTGTTGCTTGAGGATTGCGACCGTTCGCTCGAACTCCAGCCGGCCGGCGGCAGTAGTGAGGCGGGTGCTCTCAGAAGCCTCCGTATAGTGTGCCACCAGATCGTGAGTCATTCTTGGCTACTTGTCCTTTTCTTCCACGCAGATCGTCGCCCGGGCTGCGGCTAGTCTTGCCAGAGGCACGCGATAGGGCGAGCAGCTCACGTAAGAAAGTCCCAGCTGGTGGGCAAAAGCGATCGAACTCGGTTCGCCGCCGTGCTCGCCACAAATGCCAAGTTTGAGATCCGGACGAGTTTGAAGTCCATACTCAACGGCCAACTTCATAAGCTTTCCTACGCCGTTTTCATCCAGCGCTTCGAACGGATTGGCTTGAAGGATTTTAGTTGTTTCGTTATTCCAGGTGATTCCTTCAAGATACCGTTGCAGAAACTTTCCTTCCGCGTCGTCTCTGCTGTATCCAAACGTCATTTGAGTGAGGTCGTTCGTGCCGAAGCTGAAAAATTCCGCATACTCCGCGATTTCGTTGGCAGTAACGCATGCCCGAGGAATTTCAATCATGGTGCCGAACTTGTACTCAATGAACGTCTTTTCGCGCTCCATTACCTCTCGCGCCGTTGCTTCAAGCATGAAACGCGTAAGCTTCAGCTCATTAACATGACCGACCAGCGGAATCATGATCTCGGGCAGGACGATGATGCCCTTTTTCTTTACAGCAATTGCGGCTTCGAAAATTGCCTGCACCTGCATGCGATTGATTTCGGGGAACATCAGTCCTAAGCGGCAACCACGCAGGCCCATCATCGGGTTCGATTCTTTTAGATGGTGCACTTTGTCCAGAATCTGCTCTTTTGCTCGCAATTGTTCGCCGCTGATGCCTTTAACCTTCATCGTTGCAATTTCAACAAGCAAGTCTTCGTATTTCGGCAGAAACTCGTGCAACGGCGGATCGAGCAGGCGGATTGTCACGGGCAAACCGTGCATGGCTTCGAAGATTCCGGTAAAATCCTCACGCTGCATGGGAAGCAACTTCGCCAAAGCTGTTTCCCGTTCGGTCAGCGAGCTGGACATAATCATTTCTTGCACTACAGGCAGCCGATCCTGGCTCATGAACATATGTTCAGTGCGGCACAGCCCAATCCCCTCGGCGCCGAAATCCCTTGCCCGGGTGGCATCTTCAGGTGTGTCGGCGTTCGTGCGGATTCTCAAAACACGAACTTCATCGGCCCACTGCAACAATGTCTGAAACTCGTCGCTTAACTTCGGTTCGTGAGTTGCAATCTGTCCTTTGAAAATCTCGCCAGTTGATCCGTCAATCGAAATGACGTCTCCCTTTCGTAAAATCTCGCCGTTTACATGAACTTCCTCTTTGTCAGGATCTACGCGAAAGCTTTCACAGCCTGCAACACAAGGCTTACCCATACCTCGCGCAACCACCGCTGCGTGGCTGGTCATACCACCACGGCTAGTGACAACGCCCTGTGCCGGAACTATGCCGTGAATGTCATCGGGACAAGTTTCAACGCGCACAAGAATCACTTTCCTGGAATGCTCGTTGGAAAGTTTCTCTGATTCATCAGGATCAAAAACGATCTCGCCGATTGCGGCCCCGGGGGAGGCGTTCAAGCCGGTAGCCAAAAGGCGACCGGCTTTCTTTGCAGCGGTTTTCGATTCCTGGTTAAAACTGGGCAACAATAGCTGGTTTAACTGTACCGGTTCGACTCGCGTAAGTGCGGTAGTTTTGTCAATAATACCTTCTCCGGCCATATCGACGGCAACTTTGATTGCCGCGGCGGCAGTTCGCTTGCCGGTTCGAGTTTGAAGGAGGAAGAGTTCGCCCTGTTGAATGGTGAACTCGATATCCTGCATATCCTTATAGTGCGTTTCCAGCCGACGTGCGGTTTCCTCAAGTTGCTTGTAAACAGCAGGCATGGTCCTGCTCATGTCGGCAATTTTTTCCGGTGTGCGCGTACCGGCGACAACGTCTTCGCCTTGTGCATTGATCAGATACTCGCCATACAGCAAATGTTCCCCGGTGCTGGGGTTGCGGGTGAAACACACTCCCGTGGCCGAGTTGTCGTCAAAGTTACCGAAAACCATGGCTTGGATCGTCACGGCGGTTCCAATGTTGTGGTCTATCTTGTTCAAGTTGCGGTAGTAGATGGCGCGGTTGTTGTTCCAGGAACGGAAAACAGCTTCAATTGCCCCTTTCAGCTGCTCATCGGTGGACTGAGGGAAATCAACTTTTCGCTCACGTTTTACAAATGATTTGTATTCGGATACCAGTTCTTTAAGGTTTTCCGCGGTCAACTCAGTGTCATTGGAAACACGCAGGGTTTGCTTCTTATCGTACAGAATGTCCTCGAAGCGGTCTTTGCTCAGATCAAGCACCACGTTGCTATACATCTGAATGAACCGGCGATAGCTGTCCCAAGCGAACCGAGGATTGTTGGTAGATTTGGCGAGCGCCTCCACAGTCTTGTCGTTCATGCCCAGATTCAATATCGTGTCCATCATGCCGGGCATCGAGAATTTCGCACCGGAACGGACCGACAACAGTAGAGGCTTTTCAGTGCAGCCAAGCTTACGATCAAGCCTCGTTTCGATCTTCGCCAACAGCTCCTTCAGTTCCTCGAGAAGACCAGCAGGCATATTGCCACCATTTTGATAGTATTCACGACACTGCGAAGTCATAATAGTCATACCGGGCGGCACATTGACCCCCGCTGAAGTCATTTCGCAGAGTCCGGCGCCCTTGCCACCCAACATCTCACGCATCAAGGATCGGTTTCCTTCAAAGCGCTCAGCTCCTTCATTGAACAAGAGCACGCGTCTACGTGTTATGTTTTCTTCTTTGGGGTTGACTGCCTGTGTAGTGATGGGCATTGTCTCTACTCCTAATTTTTCAAACCGGTGCAATTGATCGAATTTCGAAACGGAATTCGGAACGGGAACTTTATTGGCGCAAATACAAGAAAATCTCGCTGGATGTTTCTTCGATAGCTTTGGCCGACACATCAATCATGTGGCATTTAAGTTCGCGGAAAATTCGTTTTGCATACTGAACTTCCGCCTTAATCTCTTCAAGGTCGGCATACTGAGTATCCGCAGGCATGCCTATAACGGCGGCTCTTGAGCTGCGCAAATTGTGGAGCAAATGCGGATCGATTGTCAGTCCGATGATCTTTCGCGCTTGAACATTGAAAAGCGCCTTCGGAGGATCGACCCCGGGCACGATCGGAACGTTGGCAGACTTCAGACCGTAATGCTGCGCCAGGTACATGCAGTTGGGCGTTTTACTGGTTCGCGACAGTCCAATCAGAATAACGTCTGCTTGCGCCAAACCATCCGGGTTTTTGCCGTCGTCGTACCGCACGGCGAAGTTAACTGCTTCCATCCGGCGGAAGTACGTTTCGTCCAACTGGTGGAGACGTCCGGGCTGCGCCAGCGGATTCTCCTGGGTCAGTCCGGATATTCTGGAAATAAGCGGTCCAAGAATATCGAGTGTCGGAACATTGTGTCGCTTCGCTTCTTGTTCAAGCGTCTCGCGATACTCTGGCAGCACAAGCGTGTAGGCAATTAGCGAATTACCGGTTGCTATCTCGCGCACCAGCGTTGAAATCTGCTGGCAGCTCCGCACTTGCGGTAAGCGATAGATGCTTGCGAATCCCGGGGGAAACTGCACAAGCGCCGCTTGTGCAACATGGGATGCCGTTTCTCCGCTAGAGTCGGAGAGCGTAAAAATGATCAACTCTCGTTGACTAACAGGTAATTTTGATTCCACGGCTTCTGGTTTACTCAATGTCGTCCGTCTCCCCGGGCTGGTGAAACGGAAGTCTGGGGAGCCTTCACGGCGTACTCATGAGTGCTCATCTGCAAAACACTCAGCCCGTTCGGAAAGACCAACGAAGTGTTTCGCAAAATTCAGACGACCGAGCGAGCCCGCTCAGCTTCTACTTTCACCGTGTATTTTCCCAGAAAGGACACGTCTTTGCGGAGTTCTCGACATAAGAAGATATACAGAATGGACCTTCAGTATTTCTTTATACGCGGCTGCTCAAGCGACTTTTCAACTACAGGCCCGCGCACCGCTCGTAGCTCAACCTCAGTTTCTCCCGGCGGTGCTTACTCGAACTTGATGGTGTATGTGAAATCCGGTTTGGCAGTGACTGATCGCGGTTGGTCTCTCCACAAACTGATCACCAGTGTCGCTGGCGGTTTATCGGTCAACCGCATAAAATCGAGTTCCGGCATCAACGGGCTCATATTATTGCAACCGCCGGGGAAGCCACAGCTACCGCCACAGTGAATCATCTGTGCAATCTTAATCGGAGTCTTCTCTGCATAGCGATTCTCAACATTGTTGGACCGGGCTATATCCGGATAGATGTAATTGAACCCAAGATCCCTGGCGTTGTAGGCGATCAGGCTGAACTTGTTGATGAAGTAGTCACCTTCTTTTAAGTACTGCTTGAACTTTGCGACTTGTTTTTGGAAACCACTGACGTCATATGTCACCTCGGCTCGCGCCTGTTCAGGCCACCACCGGAGATTCTTCGGTTCCCACACAAAAGGGAAATCCGGCGTCTTTAGAATTTCGGGCGTCACCTTCTTTGGATTGATTAGACCGATGACCGTGGGGTCGGCGGCAACTAGAAGATAGGGATTGAAAATAAAACGAGACTCCTTGGAGGGTCCTAAAGGACTCTTCAACCCTTGCCTGTAAACATACATCCCGTAGTAGCCCCACCACGGCTTCTTGTCTTCAACCAGACCGAACACCGGCTCAGAAGGACTGTAGGTACCGCTAAACAGCGGATATTTGGCTACGGCTTTCCGTCTGGCTGAGATAATCTCTACCCGGGTCCGTCCATTGAGCGAAATGGCTCGGACCAGAGAAAGATTAATCTCGCCCTTTGCCGTGGCATTCGTACCGACCGACAGCTGCCCTGCGCCCGCGGGCATAATACTGAGGACGGTCAGGACTGAGAGCGTAGCCGGGAGTAGCCTGGTAAGTTCGAAATCGATAAACATTAAGAGTCCCTTGACGTCCAGCGTATGAGCAAATGATAATCTTATGTATGCCACCTTAAATCGGGTTAATGTCTTCCGGGGGATTGGGAATGAAGAAACGTCCACACTCGGGCGGAACGCTGACACTAGTCATCGCCTGCACTGTAACTATAGTGCTAATCGGCGTTTGTTTCTTCTTTGCAATTCAGATTTTCGGAGCTGTGCGCGAAGCTCAGAACGCTACCGATTCCGGCAACCTTGGATTGGTGAAACAAGCGCTGCGACGTCCTAGTGTGCGAGACCGCGTCAGCGCCAATAAATTTAATGCTTTACGCCAATTGGGCGACCCGGGTGTCGGCAACGAGATCAACCTCGCGACATACAACAGGCTTGTGGGGGCTACATTCATAGCTCTGCAGAATGCCCGTGTGGAGAATACCGAACGCGCATACAACAATGCCAACGCACTGGTCCAAGAGCTAAACGCTATGGCTCTGAAGCTGCGGGATGCACTGCGCAACGGCAGTGCCGGAACCGAGACAGACCTTGCCTATGATCTCAAGCAGCAATTTAAGACACTCACGGATGCGCACACGGTGCGCATGGCAGGCGACAATTCCACCATCGTTCGCACCGACTACCAGGTCGGTTATTACACGGACTCCGTGCCTGCCACAAATTTGTGGGCTGACCGCATCCCTGCTTCCCTGGACATAGACAACAGTAGGAATGGGGCTCTTCCGCTTCCGGCCGGTACCACTGTTCAAGCTGCTGACGGTCGGAACTACGTTCGCGGTTATACGCCGCTCACGTTCGATTTTCCGGGCAGACAACCGATAACCATCTACGGCGTGCCAGTGCACCCGCGACAGTCTCCACACTTAATTTCAAAGAAGAATTTCCAGGCGGGCGCGCCGGCCGGGGCAGCGTTTCTGCCGGCCAACGCATTCCTGGACAGCGCCAAGTTGCAACAACAAGGCAAGGCAAACAATGCAGAGATGCAGTCTGTCGCAACCATCGGGGTGATCGACGCAAATCAAACATTTGTTCCTAGACTTCGTCGGGGCTATCTGCTGATTGACAATCGCGGACTGGGCAATGGTGAAGGGTTCTCTCCGACAGGATCGAGCGTGCTTGCTAACGAATTGGGAACCGGAATCCACGGGTTCGGCCAATTCCCTAACGCCGTGTTTACGACCAACCAATTTGCGCTACAAGCATGGACGAATTACAACCACAGCGGTCCTGCTCCAGACACGGCACCTGCCGATGTTCCGCCTGTCAGCGGCATCTACAATGCTCAAGGCAACGAAGCCACCTGGCAAGAAGCCTGGAATTTGATTCCGAAGAATGGTGACTCTTGGGAATGTACCGATCTGAACACAGCTTCGCCGCCTTGCAACAAGCTGATTGATCCTCAGGGCTCAGCCAGCCAGGGCTCATTTGACTTGGCTTATCACCGAGGAAACAACCTCAACGGTAACAACAACGCCGGTGCCGGTTTAATGTCCGTCGAAATTGCAAAATGCCGAGTTTGGCAAGCCTACTACGTACCTCCATTTAGCTCTTGCGTCAACAACACCTGCGCACAATACTTCGATAACATTCCATCGACCGGCATTCGCCGATTTCCTGATGGACGAGTTATCTACAACGGTCAGAGCGCACCTTACGGCAGACCCGGCGGCGGGTTCAACCAGGTCAGCGGACCGAGCTCCGGTCAATCCTACAGCCAGCCGACGACCTGCCAGGTCACCACGAACGGCAATCTAACCGACATTCTCAGCCAGACATTCCCAATAGATAAAACATTCTTCCAAGCAAAAGGTTCTAATCCCCTTGTTGAAAGGAATCAGGCCGCAAGCCCGGTCCCCGTTGAAGAAAGACCCGTTGAGAAAATAAAAGAATTCATTGCAGGCCGATTGCGTCAAATCAAGCCACCGGCAAACCCTGCAGAGGAAGAATCCAGCATCGTTGCTGCTGTTAACACCATCATGACCCGCAACATCGACATGGGCCGACTCTATTACGTTTATTGCGACGGGGAGAATGACAATTTCACAATCACCCAAGCTGCACCGGCGGACTTTGACGAGAACGTGGTTCCTGATGGAACAGTTCGCAGATTTGTTCGGAAGTACGACTTGCGCGAAGTAATCGCAAACACTCAGTTCGACAACAATATTCACGACCACCACTTCATGTCGCAAATATCTCCCGACACTTTGTTCGGATTCAATACCGTGTCCATTCTTCCGGGAACAGGCGCTGACAACGGTTGCCTGGGAGTGATCAAATTGCAAAACGACGCTGGTTGCATTCAGACCCCGGGCTATTCCTCCGGCGTCCTCGGCGCCGACCCGCATGCTCTGTCTGAAGGTCCGGCAACGGGCGACTTCAATCTGTGCAATCGCGACTAGTCAACGCCGCACTCCACCAAGACAGGAAAGAGCTGCTCGGTCGGGGCGCTTTCCATCGGTGGGCGCTCAGTCGACTCTGCCAGGCTTGCCGCATACGCAGCGCCGCGATCCCTGGCGTGACACGCGCAGCTCGAACTGCACGGGGCAGTTTATTTGCAGCGAGGCGAACGACTTTTCCGGGCATAATATAGTCGCTGCGCAGTGCAGGGAGAGAGAAATGTTCAAGATTCAGACGGCTCTAGTGTTTGCCTCAGTCCTATGCTCCGCCGGACTCCAGGTCGGTGCGCAGCAACCGGCGTCCCCGCAGGGGCAAATGAAAGATAGTAGACCGCCAATTAAGAAGAACGATCCTCACCCGACCAATGAATTCGACACCAATATTCTAACTACTATGCCGCCCATGCCCTTGCTGCCCGAATACACCGGCAAGGGCTACAAACTGGTCAACGCGTTGACCTATCCAAATTTCAAATATGGAAAGTGTTATACGGTGAGATTCAATGCCAAAGAACCACAAAGTGTGATTCATGAATGGTATCTGAGTGCTCTGCCTATGGCGGGATGGAAGGTAAAGACCGATCAAGTTGACGCCACCACAATAGTTGCCAAACACACCAAACAGCTTGCAAGTTGTACTGTGGTAGTTCAGGCGTCGGGCTCCGGTGCCGACGGGTACAGAACTGAAGTTATGATCCGCTATATCGACCAGTCCGCGCGTTAGTTATTGAGACAAAACCACGACGTGTTGTTCATTAGATCCGGCAATCAATTGAAACCCATTCTTTTCGCGATAGCGATGCTCGCGGGTCAGCTCTATGCGATCGCCGAGTGCCTGGCATCAAATACGATACCGGAGATAATCTATCACCACCAGGCACCGGACTCGACTCTTAGCAATGAGGATGCTGTCAATCGGTTAATGGTTCAAATCGAAAAACAGCCTAACAAACCGGAGAACTACGTGCGATTGGCGCAGGCTGTCTTGCAAATGGGGTTGGAAAACTCTGCGTGCGAGACGCTGGATAAAATGGAACGTGCTTGTCCAGGGAGCTTCATGAATGAGTTTCGCAAATCTCTGGATGACGATGAATTGTTTGCCCGGGAATTCCTGATGTATGCGCAACTGAATTACTATGCGCAACCGGAGGTGCAATACTACATTGCTAAAGCTCTGCGCGAACATAATTTTGTGGACAAGGCACGCGACGTGCTAGACAAACTAACAGCTCGCGGCTACTACGTAAAGGGAGCTTATTCGCTAGCGGCAGACATAGCGCTGCAAGAGCAACGGTGGAGCGACGCTTACAAGTATGCAACCAAAGAGTTGAAACATAATCCATCCGATTTGAATGCAGTTCAGTATCGACTGTGGGCAATGAACAAACTTGGAATACTTTCAGACGCCGAGGCACCCGCGCTAAAAGCAGCTTACGTCAGTAACCCGGCAAGCACAGACATCGGAGTGCTTTATGGCGATTTTCTAGTACGCAATCGCCGCCCGGAAGAAGCTGTCAAACCACTGCTCCATGGTCTTACGGCAACGAGCGACGAAAGGATGCTTCAGTTGGCTGAGACTGACTTATGCCGAATTTTTGCAAAGCAGACTGACCCGCAGATCGACGACATGTTTTACAGCTTTCTGCGGCAACAGAACCCGGACGTTCTCCTGAAGTCACTGCTTCAATTGAAAGTAGCACGCGTGCTAATTACAACAGGCCGCTATGAGTTGGCGAAGCGCTACCTGACTGATAGTCTGTCTACATCGACATTCTTTTCCGCCGGTCTGTACAAGGATCTCGCCCGTGTTGCAGAGCTGCAAGGCTCAGAAAGTGATGCACAACAATACTATGAACGTGCCTTTTCGATCGACCCGAACAACAAAGCGACATGGTTGCAGTATCAGCAATTTAAGGCAGCCATGGAAAGAAAGAAGCAGAGGAAATTGGCGAGCCAACGCGATATCGCCGGGCGCATCAAGAAAGTGCTTCAACCACCGGCAGCTTCGACTGGAGTCGCTACACGAAAGAAGCCAGCCATGGTAGATTGGCAGTGGCGCTAGTGACACACCGAATCTACTGCTCGAAGATTCGCACCACAAACTCGAGCGCATTGAAATTGCGTTCATGATCGTACGGCGTTTGCACGAACGTCTGATGTTTCTAATATTCGGTTTCACTTTGTGTAGTTGGCTCAAGTGTCGCATCGTCACGCGGACTCGGTATGCCCCGTCCATGGTGCGCAGACTTGCAAACAGGCGGCAAACAGCGCTTGAACACACACAGTTCTTGATTGGCAACGGTGTCATAAGCGGTGCTGTCATTCATTGTAGGGGAACACCTTAAAATCTGCAGCCGTCTCAAAAAACGAACGTGAGAATACTGGAGGTGCTTCCATGCAGAAGCTTTTTTCAAAATTCCTTCTTGCTGTTCTCGCCACGGGAACGTTAGCTGTAGGCGTGCAAGGTGCTGCCGAAGCTCAAAGGTACTGGGGTGGCTATTATGATTATGGCTACTCACCGTACTATGCGGGCTTCAACTATAATCCGTACTACAACGGTTACAACCGTGCCGGGTGGAGCTACTACAACAGCCCCTATTCGTGGAATTCGGGTTACTGGAACGGCGATAGCGCTATAAACACAGGTGCACGCTTTCTGCTGCACGGTCTCCTCGACGAGATTTTCTGAGGACCGGGTGAGAATGGCAACCTCGAGGGCGGGTGATGCGCAGGCATTGCCCGCCCTCGTTCATAGGCGCCCCTAAGTTGCCAGCCCGAGACTTTCACCTACTCGTTGACTACCAGGCGATCTCCGCTGGAGTAGCCGCGCACGGCTTTTGTGTACATCCCTTCGAAGGTAACAGGGTTGACGTTAAACTTTCCGGGCATCTCCATTCGCAGCAACGACTGAAACTCGCATTTTCCTGCAGGCAGCATATTAGCGAAGAAAACAATACGGTCGTCCAATACGTCCTGGTGCGACCACCAGTAGTCCATAGCGTAGCCTTCGCTGGGAAGCGCCGAGGTCGGCATATTTACCCCGTCGTTACTTTTGCTTGTCACTTCCGCGCCGCTGGGCAGCGCAGCGTCAATCATTACGTATGGTACCGAAACCGGGCTATTGATCTGAAGTTTCATCAGTATGGTCTCGCCAGCTTTGACACCTTCATCGGTTAGCTCAACCGCTCTGATCACTTTCTGTCTTGTCTTCGCATCAACGTAAGGCACCAACTTATAGAACTTGCGTTCGATCGTAAGATCCGGCGGCGAGGAGCGCGCCACGACCTGACGTCCGGGGAGAATTGGTCGTTTATACGACAACAGACTCGAGTAGTAAAGTCTTCCCGAGCCGAATTTTTTGATTTGTAGTTGTGCTTCACTTCCTTTGAGAGGCACAGTGAGTGACTGCTCCTTTCCGTACTGATTGTTCTTGTTAAACACAAAAGAGACCAATGATTTGCCATCCGCCAAAGCTGATGCCGTGAAGTTAGTCGGCTTTTGGCGCGACCCGTGCAGTTCGTCTTCAAGCATGGCGATGAAAACGCGCGCAGTAGTTTTTGTATTCACCCAACCGTTTTGGTCGTGCTGCAATATGATCCACCGCCTGATCGAACTCAGAAGTTTTTCATTATCCGGCTCCATAGCGAGGACCGCTTGCATGGCTAATGCTGTCGTTTCAACACCAGTGAACCGATATGTATAATCAACCGCGTGCCGCTCACCCAACTTCTCGCTCAGTTCCGATGTGTGCTCCCACGTCGTGTACTCCCAGTTCTTGTTGGCAAGGTGCAAGAGCTGATCGTAAACACCTCGGGCGGCTTTATCTTGTCCTTGTTTCTTCAGGGCGATGGTTAAATAGCTGAGCCCTTCGGGCCCCATTTGTATTGAACTGCCAACTTGGTTGATCAGTGCGTCCACCTCCATGGTGTCGCCCCATAGTGCCGATGCATACGCGACGTAGGCGAGATCTGTTCTCGATTCTCTGCCTGCTTCCGGTTTCGTCTTGCATAGTTCCTTCAGCCTAGTTTTGCCGGAGTCAATCATCGACTGATCAACCGTGTAACCAGCTTGCCTGAGGAGATAGAGTCCTTCCATGACATATGCTGTTAGATAAGGGTTCGATTGATCGCCGCGCCACCAGCCCCAGCCGCCGTCGTCATTTTGGTGCTCAGCCAACTTGATGAAGCATCTTCTTTGGACATCCTTAAAGAGCTCCACTGTCCCCTTATCCAGTGGAAGATCCAACTTCCTGTGCAGCTCCATCGCCACCACGGAAGGCATCATCCGGCTCATTGTTTGCTCAGTGCAACCATAAGGATAATCAATCAGTTCATCGAAACTTCCCAGTACCGGACCAATGGCGGACGAGGCAACGGAGATCTCAAACTTCCCCGTGCCTGGAATGGCATCCGCAGTCAGTTTCATCGGCAAAGCTGTTACAAGCGTATCGTCCCTGAGAATTCCATTTTTCGAAGCAAACACAGGGAAGCTAAATCCGCGAACCGGAATTTCCTGACGAAGTGCGTCGGAGTCGGTTTGTCCCAACGCTGTCAGTTCCAGTTTTGCTGTTCCTTCGCCCTTGACTGTTACAGGCCAGCTGAGACGCCCGATTCCTTTCGGAGTTATGCGCACTGTCTGCTCAAGAGGAGTGCTGAAGGCAAGTTGATTCGATGCTTTCAACACAACTTTAACCGTCTGCTCCTTGCTGGAGTAGTTGTGAACCATTCCGGAGATGACCCCCTGATCTCCCTGCGTAAAAAATCGCGGCAGAGACAATCGTGCCAGCACTTCTTTCGAAACGGTCACCTGTGCCTTTCCTGTGCCGAATTCGGCGCCCTTGGACGCAGCAGACGCAGTAACTCGCCAGCCTGTCAGATTATCGGGAAGTTTGAATTTTACTGATGCAAGACCACCGGAGTTGGTGACAATTTTGCCGGACCAGAATGCAGAATCCAGAAAACTACTTCGCACTGACTTCAGCGATGCGAACGAAGTTGTAGGATTGGCGGTCTCAATAACCGTACAATCCCCTTGCGGACCGATCGTTCCATTGGTAGCTCCCACCAACACGGGAGCACTGGCAGTCGGTGCGAAGTATCCACCGCCACCACGGCTTTCAGCATCCGCACTCTGCGCGCATAGCCTTTCGCAGCAAACAGTTGACCGATTCTGCGGAAAGAAAAGCCATCCGATGTTTATCAGCTCAGGGGTCGGCAGCACTGGAGGCGCCTGGCTTTCGTCGAAGCCAAACAATGTACGCGATTGAAAATACCGGGTAGAGTAGAAAGACTGAGCGATATCGTGAGTGTCGGGTTTGACCGCATACAAGCTTTCGTCGACAACCGATACTATGAGTTCCGTATTGGAGGCTGGAGTCCCGTTCGCATTCTTTACGGCGAAATTGATGGATGCGGTATCGGCCGGCTTGTACTCAGTTTTTTCCGGTTTAACATCTACATTCAAAACAAAGGGTTCCGGGTAGATCAAAACTGAAGCCGCGGCTTCCAGTGTTTTGCGCTTGTCGTTTACAGCGACAATGTTGAGCATACACTCAGGCGTATATTCTTTCTTAACTGGAAACTCCACCACGTTCGTCGAGTTGTTAAGTTCCAGTCCTTGATAGTGGTACAGTTCCACTCCCGAAACTGATGCCAAAGCTGCGCTCCGCCCGAACGACTTTGACGGCAAGGAGATAACGGCCCGTACCTTTTCGCCGGGCTTGTAGACCGGCTTGTCCAGCTCTATTTTGACCTCTTGTGTGTCTGAAACCCACTGCTCGATGCCTGGAGCTGAGAGCCAAAAGTAGCTATAGTCTCGCACACTATGCCCGGCACCATCGGTAGCGGCGACCGACAAATGATACTGACCACCGGGAAGCGCAGGTGGGAGTTTAACCGAGATGTCTGCTTTGCCGTGAGCATCAGTGGTGACGGATTGCTGTGCCACCACTTTCATCTTTGGGTTTTCACCATAGGGGGTCTCCCAGTATTCGACTGCAACTTTTACAAGCTTGTTGCTGACGGGGTGTTTCTCATAATCGATGGCAGTGACTTTTGCATTTAGTGCTTCGCCCGGGTTCAAAACAGTGCTGTCGGACTTCAGTACCAGGGCATATTGCCCGGCGGTCAGGAGCGCGTCACCGGAACCGTCCGCGGTCTTGCGACTAAGGTCTGTAACCGAAACATTGAACGACATCGACTTTTCGCCATACCGTCCATCGAATGGAACCTCCTCTTTCCCTATGGCCGGTGTAGACACCGTTATGATTGCGGCGCCATTCTCATCCGTTACGGCATCGCCCTCAATCGGTGCACTCGCGCCACCGTAGTATCTAGGCATCTCCATCTGCCGAGGTCGATTGCTGAAGAACTTATAGTAAGCGGGCGCTTCCTTCAGCTCCGAGCGAATCTGATCATTTGGAAAAGTGTAAGCAGAGAAATGGACTTTTGCATTTTTTACCGGACCTCCAAAAAAGTACTTCGCATTCACCTTTACCTGGAGTTTGTCACCAGCGATGGTGACTGGGCTAATTGGCGCGACCGTCACTTCGTATTCCGGTTTACGGTACTGCATCACTTCAATAGTGGCGTTGGATGTGGATGTACCTTCGTTCATTGACGTCGTAATCGTGTAGCTTCCCGTTTTAGCGTCATTCGCAATCTTGAAATGTCCGTCAAAATCGCCGAACTCTCCCGTCCTCAAACTCGTGACTTGGACCTGTTTTCCTTCGGGATCGGTAATCGTAAGCCCTACGGGCTTGTTTGCACCCGGATTTTGCAAGCCATTTGCTTCAATATTGCGTACGATTCCTTTAAAGTAAACGTCCTGCCCTAGTCGGTACACGGTTCGATCACTAATGAGGTCGACGATAGGCTGGGACGAGCCAGTCGCCAGATCGGGAGCGGATGTACAGGCCTCCCAGTCTCCATCATAGTAGGCGCCGTAACCGCTCTCGGACCAAGATCGCCCATCTGAAGATGTGGCCGCAAACTCCAACCGCGGGGCATATCCATCGCTGCCGCCCGGGTCAGTCGAATAATTGAGGTTGCCCGCCCCGAGATATTTAGCATCGATTTCAACACAACCGTCAGCCCAAGTTCTAGTTTCTCGTACCTTAGCTAATGGTGATTGCTCTTCTGTATGCGGATCGGACAATGCGGCAGTCGGTCTAAACACTTCGATCAAGGCATTGGGAACTGGCTTCAACGATACAACGTTAAACGCCTTCAGAAGAACTTTGTTGCCAGTGCCGGCGCGAATAATCAGGCCAAGGTCCGACACTCGAAATGCGCCGGTAGAAGTTCTATCCGCTTTCCCCTCAGGGCTTATACCTTCGACGACATAAATGTAGTCACCCAACGGTAGTTTGGGCGCAACCGCTACGGCCTGTCCTTCTAAAAACTCGCGAAACTGGAAGCCACCATTAACAGTGGCAACGGGGTCATGCAGGTGCTTACGATCGAAGTACTCCTGCGGCACGCTTGGCACCAGAGTTCGCTCGAACCGGGCCAGGTCCTTCACTTTTTTGGTAAGTTGGTCCGGTGTACGCTTGTAGATCTTTACTCTGTAACCGGAGAGCCCGTGCGAATTGATCTGCAGCGTCAAACTTTCATTAGTGCTGATCTGCCTAGGCGGCATTCCAGCTGACATGGCCTTATAAGTTGTCCACAGGAACAGCGGACTAAGCTGACTTCGCAGCCAGCCGCTCGACGCGAAGCACGTTGTTACCACGACACCAGCCAAGGCTAATCGTCCGGTAAAGATCCAAAATCCTGTTTTCCTGGAGTCCCCCGTCATTGCTGCGGTTGAAGAGTCTTCCGTCGCATTCGCATTTGGATTGGCGGTTGAATTCGTGCCTGAAATCTCTGTTGACTCCGTTGTCCTTTTAAACGGTGCTGGATTCGCAGAGCCATCTTTATCTGCAGGATCAACCATTTTCGACTATTCTCTCCGACTTGCTGGGCACGATGTACTTTGAGGCCTATACCCGGATGTGCCCCTTACTAAGATGGCTGATTGGAGCAGGAAAAACACCCGGAAAAACACTACAAACCTCTGTGCAGACACAAGTTTGACAATCTAGTTCATTATGTTTGAGTAAGGGGACAGGGAGATTCGGTGATGGAATCGATGGACGTTTGGAGTATTGTATCGGGCATCTTCGCCTGTCTTTTCGGCATCTATTTTTTCAATGCGTACTCGAAAGGTCCCGAGGTTTTACACGTTTCGCAGAAAAGTCACTATCCGTTTTACCTTCCCGCAGCGTTTTTTTCCTGGCTGCCGCATGCATCGACTTTTGCAATGTCTACGCAAAAAGTCTGGCCACCGGCGTATCGCTGCTGCAAATGTTGGTCGCCGCGTTTACATTCGCGTACTTGAAGAAGCAATTGAGTCCACGCAGCTGGCAAGGATTCCTGGACGTGTTCATCGTAATAGGAACGTTTTGCGTTGGACTGATCGCCATTCCCACAGTAGTCTTTCGACTGCCGCCCAACTCTCCGCTGATTCCACTTCTCAGCATTATGGCTGTGGCGTTTGTTGTCATCTCGCCGGTCTGGACAATCCTTCTGATGCGCCATCTGGCCAAGCGCAGAGAGAAGCTATCGCCGCTAAGAGATGACGAAAAGGCATAACGCTCCCTCCGCACCATAGCTCAATCTTCTTCACGCGATTGATCAGAAGTGCGGTCAGAAAAGTCCCACTCTTCTTTCTCACTTTCGCTCATTTCTTGAAGCAGTCCCGACAAGGGAAAGAATATGATCCATCCGGATTCGTCGGGAGTCGTTTTGCGTAAGTTGCGTACCAATCGGGCTCTACGCTGATGTGGCACAGTGGATTTGCGCAGCCTTCCTTGGGACAGAAGAGATAAGTCCCGTGCACCTCAAACCAGGGATCGCCGCTAGCGGGCAATTAGCTGAACAGATTGGCGTCACGTGCAGAAGCGACCAGCCAGTTGATTACACCGGGCGTCGCCATTCCACCGGTAACACCACACATTCCCCAGATAATGCGCTTCATTGCGTCTTGAGTTCCCGCGGACATACACATGAAACCCATGATAATGGTGGGTCCGCCCCACGCAATGCCGAGAATTTCCATGCCATTGGCGATGATGTTGCAGAGAGCTTCCAAGTTTGCGAGGTTGTTTACTCGCACCGTACCAGCTGTGTTCACGCCCTGAATTACGGTTGCATCGCCGCCCTGAGGTCCGATCGTCCCATTTGTGGCGCCCTGCAGCCGCGGAGCTTCCGTCGTTCCGCCCTGCATTGCCTGGGCTCCAGTGAAATTCCCTGAGTTATTGGTTTGGTTGCCGGTGTCGGCAGTTGAGCTGAAGGCATCCTGTGCCGACGCGTCTAGCGGCAACGCGAATGCCGCGATAAAAATGACACAGATGGTTAGCAATCTGACGCTCATGGAACCTCCACCAAAATCCGGGATTTTAAAGGAGCGCTAATCTTAATGTACCACCGTACTGACAGATCCGGGTAGCCCTGGGGGCTCCGGGTCTCAAAAGGTGTAAGTAAATTCCTGTTCACCGACGTTAAGAAAGCCAGCTCGTAGATTTTTCGCGAACTTTCTACGCTCGTCTACTCGGATGAAGAATCGCCGGCGGCGATCGGGCAGCCACCTGTTACTTGCGATAGTAATTAGGCAGTTTTTGCGTAATTACGCAGTGAGGGGCGTAGCCAGTGGAACTCGTCCGACTAAGCGAACAGCATCATAAACCGCGACGCGGCAGAGGCATTTATTCGATGAAAAAGGGGAGGGGA
>JAIELX010000027.1 GCA_019752635.1 Candidatus Obscuribacterales bacterium
ATCATCATTGGGATCACTTCGGTCATTGGGGGGGCTACCACGACTGGCACTCGTGGCGTCACTGGGGTGGTTGGGCTCGCCCGTATCACACTTGGTATGGCGGCGGCTGGGGGGGCGGATGGGCCGTTCCTTATTACGCCGGTGGTGGTGGTTTCGTCAATTTGAATTTCACCAACAATCAGCAGGATGGGCGCTCTGTCGATGAACAAGGCAATCAATATCCCGCGCGGCAATATCAGTATCAGCAAAATGTTCAAAACTACAACTATGGTGACGAGCAGTCGCAAGTAGCTGAACAGCAGGGCAATCAGGATGGCGGTGGGGGCGACTCTCAAAAGGCCGAGGGCGATTACCGATTGGGACCGGATACCGACATCTTGCCGGGCGGAAAAATCGCAATTCAGTTGACCGATCAGGCCTACATGATGCTTACTGCGAACGGCACTCAGATCATGGATCAGGCTTCCGGGAAAGCGATAATGACGTTGGCGAACGATCCTTCAATGGTGTATCACATTGCATCGGAGATCAAACGTCAATCTTTTGGGCTGCAGTCTGCAAGCCAATCTCGTCAATCAAATATGAATTGGTCCGGTAAGCTTGGATTCCAAAATCAAAATCCGGAAGGACAGCAGGAAGTGTCCAACATGCAAGGAACTGTTGCTTTGCTGAATCAGGCGTTGCAATGTCTCGGTTCTGTACCCGACACGGCTCCGCCGCCTACCGCGCCGCCTGTCGATGGTGCAATAGAAGTCTTCGCCAGTGTTTGGATGACGCCCGATGGAAACTATTTTATTCTGAAGCGACCAAACGGTTCTCTGGCGTACTTGGGAGCGAAGGACTGGTTTAGCGACCGAGGACAGACCAGAATCAAGGGACCGTATCCTGCGCAGTTTAAGAACGTTGCTGTAGCGTACCTACAGTCCTTGCAAAAGGAAGCAAGCGCGGAGCAATCCAGTTTGCAACAGGATCAACAGGAAGCGCAGGATAGGCTTCAGCAACTCCAGCAGAAATTTCAAAATCTTCAAGCGAATGCAGGCGGCGGTGGTTCCGGTGCCAACGTAGCTCTAGGTGGCGCAGGCTCGGGCGGCAATGCCGGTCGCGCTCAGGTCGGCCGCTTTAACGGTGATGCCGGAATGAATAGCGATGGTACGGTAAATCCCGATGCTTTCCCTCGCATTCGTCAGGCGATTCGACGCACCCAAAACCGGCTGGATTCAATTAACAACCAGCTCAATAGCATCCCGCAAGAGCTTACTGCAATTGCTAAAGCGCTTACGGTCTTCCAGTCATAGGTGTTTCAATGCTTGCTGTTAACTTTGTGAGCAATATAGATCCTTCTTCCGCCGTGGCGCGGGAGTGGGATCTACTGGTCCGGAGAAACAGCGCTGCGGGTTTTATGCAGAGCGTTGCCTGGGCGCAATTTAAGCTACGTCAGGGACTGCAAAATGTGCTGGTCACCGTTAGCGATGACAATGCTATTGTCGGTGGTGCCATGTTGTACACGCCCTCCAGGGCCCGAGGATCATCTTTGTTGATTGCTCCTGAAGGACCGGTTCTTCCCTGGCACAATCGTGCTCAGGCTGAAGAAATATTGGAATTGATTTTGAGAGAGTGCGAAAGGCAGTCGAGTTCACTGCGTGCAATGGCTGTGCGAATGGAGCCACGCGTAGCTGCCGTAAATTTGTTGCTGCAATCGAGTATGTTTCGGGCTCCAACCGATTTGATTCCTCGTGAGACACTTTATCTAGATCTTGCAAAATCGCCTCAGGATATTCTCGCTGCAATGAAGGCGAAGGGGCGCTACAACATAGCACTGTCTGATCGGCGGGGTGTGAAAATTGTAGAGCAGTCGGACGTGTCGGCCGCACGAAAATTTTATAGCGTAATGACAGAGTCGTCCAAGCGAGATCAATACTCGCTTGAGCCATTTTCGTTTTTTGAAGCACTTCTGGAAACGCTCGCGCCGCACACTGCTAGAGTCTTTTTTGCTGAGCATGATCATGATGTTCTCGGAGCACTACTTCTGATCACCTACGGCGAACGCGCCACCTACTTGTACGGTGGAATTACTAATAAGAAGCGAAACACAATGGCTGGTTATGCTTTGCAGTGGCATGCCATCTGTGCGGCCCGGGATGCTGGATGTAGCATCTATGACTTTTATGGATACGATCAATTTCAAGCGCCGGGTAATCTCTACGCACAGTTCTCGCAGTTCAAAAGTAAGTTTGGCGGGCATCCCGTTCGCTTCGTCGGGGGACATGAATATTACTTCCTCGACAGGCTTGCCGATACTGTCATTGCGGCGCTCAGGGAAGTGCCGCATGTGGACACCACTGCCGGCGCAGGATCGGGTGCGGAGCCGGGAACAGTTCTCTCAAGCGGACATTCGAGGTTAAGTTGTCTATCATTGGTATCGGACAACCATTAGTCTTATAATTGTGGCGAGGAAAAGAATGCATCCACTTACATCGCAAAAGCTAGATGGCCCGGCCGTGCCGACCGCAGCGACGGAGTCGCCTGAGGGAAGCAACGACTGTCCTTATGAGGCGAGTGGGCGCCATGCGCTTGCGACTTTTGAGAACTGCACTCAATCCCTGCTGACCGATGAGGCCCGCCTATGCGCAATTGTTCGAGACGCCGCCACCGCTTCTGGTGCTACAGTGCTTCAGATTGCTTCGCACAGCTTCGATCCCCCGGGGGTAACGGTTGTGGCTGTTTTGGCGGAAAGTCACGCTAGTCTACACACTTATCCGCATGCCGGGATTGTGTTTTGGGACTGTTTCACTTGCGGCACCGCGTGTGATCCTTCGCGCAGTGTCGAATTCCTGACTGAAGTATTGCAACCGTCAGCGGTGCGCGCGCAGGTCGTCGAACGAAGCTAAGGTGTGAAGTCCAGGTTCTCGCTATTGGGCGCCATCCACAGCAGCACGTTATGCAGGGTGCTTAGTTTTGCTCCGCATCGAGCGAGGCATCCTACTAGCTCGTAGTCTCGTTTGAGCGTGGCGTCGACGATGACTTTGTCGTTGGAGGCAGACCGCAGACCAATGTATTTGATCATGTCGTTCAGTCCCGGAATCTCGGGGACGTCTGAGACATCGGCTGGTTCCAGCTTGTGCGAACTTGGTTCGGACAGATAGTGTTTTGCTTGTTCGAACCTTTGTTGCATGGTCAATAAGCCTGTTAGTTCTTTCGCCGACGCTGCTATTTCCGTCAAGCTCTTGTTCGAAAAAGCACTCTGCCCGGCGGCGATGCATCGGTTGATGCTGTCCTGGACTAAACTTTCAAGGTTTTGCACAGTACTGGCGATTAGATTGTCGACGATTTCTTCCGTTGAGTCGAAGCACGCTTCATTGATTGCTTGCTCGGGGACCGCAGGTGATGCGGTAGAGAGCAGCGTTTCCACTCGGTTTTCCAGACTCTGTAGTGTCGGGGCGCCGGGCACAGGTGCCGGGGGAAGGGCTAGGGGCACTATGGTTTTGTTCAACTGTCCTCCGGCTAATGACTTAGCCCACTCGATGTCTGAATTAGGGCGGCGGTTCCAATACTCGTCGATTATCTTTTGATCTAGTACCGACCGTTGCTCAGTGGATTTCTTCTTTGGTGACTTTGCTGGCGGGGGCGCCGTCTCGGGCGGCGGGCTAGACGCCGCTGCTGCACTCTGATCGGGAGCAATGTCAGACCGCATGAGATACCTCTGGGCAGTAAAGAAACAGAACGCAAGTCAAGTGATTAGACCGGATTCAACATTTAGTATGCCACCACATACGAGACTGTCAAGACTATGCACTGCAATTGGTGCCATCGACTTTTGTGTCGGCTGAGTTTTGATCGCGCCGTACGCACCCGGGATTCCTAGCAGGACGATGTGGACTAGTGCTCGCAAGTACACTGCCGACTCACTTTCGGGTCGTTCGAGAACTGCTCGGATCATCGATGTTAGGTTCGCTGGATGGAGTGTTCGCATTCGGAGCTGACGGCGATGCATCGAGAGTGGCTGACATTACTTGATGCGCGAATCTCAGGTCGGAAACTCCAAACTCAAATGATTTTGTGTGTTAACGATCGCCAGATAGAATTGCGATTTCTTGCAGTGTTTCGCGGACACTCTTCTCTGCGGCGGCACGAGCAATTTTTTGCCAGAACGGAATCCGTATTCCCGGATCGACGGTACTGGTTAGAGCCAGAATTGTGGAAACTCCATCCGCTGCGAGGCGCAATTGATAACATCCTTGGAACTCGCGAAAGTGGTTTGAGTTCAGCATGTGGTATTCAATTCGATTCGCCGCTCGCTGTTCGTCTTCTTCGTAGGTGCAATCAATATCGCCCACAATCGGCAAGGCTGGAAATCTTTCGTGGACCACCGCCTCGTTGTTCGTGTAGGACATTTCCTTTCGGTTTGTGCTGCTATTGCGGCGTGTTTGGATTGCTTGCCATACTTTTGCCATCGGGGCATGAATAAGCAGTTCTTTTGTGACTGACGGCAGGTTTTGTGGTTCGGCGGAATCTGCTGCGCAGGCGTAATCGGTAATTGTTGAAGACAAAATCAGAAAGAGAATTGCCGGAGCTAACGCTTTTGTTTGGTTCATGGAGACCTCCGGTGGCGGTCGCAACACGCCGCCTCACCTCGATACTATCAATGTTAGGAGAAAAATGTGGGGAGGGGGTGAGCTGTTGTCGGATTTTGTCCCGAGTGAGACTTCAGAGCAAGAGACGCCGGGCGTTGTCGATATAAGTCGGGATTGGCCCGATCGAAGTGCTCTGCACGGTGCTACAAGTGTTTCCGGGTTTATGAAAAATCTATTGGATTTCAGGTGATAAACGCGGTTTAAGGTTGTACAATGGTCGGGCGAACATTGGAGGACATTAATAGTGGTCATTCGCGACCCCTCCAAAATCTCGAAAACTTTGCCGGAAGCTAGTGAAGATAAGCTTTCTCCTGGAGTGATCGCGGCGTATATTGCTTGCATCTTGATCTGGGGCACAACTTGGAACGCAGTCAGGCTATGTGTTTTGCCTGGCGGCTTCGAGCCCTATTCAGCTGCGGCTGCTCGTTTTGCATTTGCTGCCGCTTTTCTTGCCGGTATGTGGATGCTAGGCATTCTGAAAGCCAAACCCACTACGTTGTCGGCTACGCTCTGGATTTCGTTTACTGGATTTCTCGGTGTTCTGAGTTTGGCGTTAGTCTATACCGCGCATCAATGGGTGTCCGGGGGGCTAGCCGCCATCCTTGCGACAACGTCACCTTTGATGATGGCGTTGCTGGCTACTGCGACGCGAGCGGAAAAAGTCTCGTTCAATTCGCTGGTAGGCGCATTTGTTTCGGTTTGCGGAATCGCAATTTTGTTCGGCGACCGATTGCACATTTCGAACGATCAGGCTACGGGCGTGATTCTGGTTCTACTGTCAGTCTTCCTAAACGCTATCAGCGGAGTCATTCTCAAGAAAAAAGCGTCGAATGAAAATCCCTTTGTGTTTGTTGCTTTGTTTGCCGCGATTTCGCTGCCGTGTTTTTGTGCGCTGAGCATGGGTTGTGAGAAGGTTGACCTGCAGGCGTTGAGCCCTGTGACCATCGGCGCAGCCGCTTACCTGGGCGTGATGGGGTCGGTGATTTCTTTTGCGTGCTACTTCTATTTGCTGAAAAGATTGAAGTTGATGACATTGAGTTCGATGGTGTTCTTTCCTCCTATCATTGCTTTGATAGTCGACTCATTTATCGAGAAGTCCGTGACCCTTACAGGAGCTAGCTATGCCGGTATCGGCGTCATAATGACCGGTGTTGCCATCGGCGTTGTGCTGAAACCTTTGCAGGATCGCTTACTAAGGCGTCGCGCGCTATCGCTTACCGCGTTGCACGATCATGTGGTGAAACCTGACGGTCCTCGCGAACTTAGCTGCGAAGCGTGCAGCAAATAATTTGCTGTGAACCTTACCCCTCCTCGCTCCCGGGAGCCAGACCGTTAGCGTTGGACGACAACGCTACAGAGCACTAGCTTGATGGTTCCGTTGCTGCTTACCGGCTGGCTCCATTGCATTCTACCTGAGGGGCAGCGGTCCTAAGCCAATCATAGCAGGCTATAATGGGACGAATCGTCCTTATCAGTCGCGGGTGCTCAGATGCAACGCCGGTTTCTCAGGCAGAGTCTGCTATGTGTGCTTGGTCTGGCTTCAGCGTTGCCGGCTAACGGCGTGGAGCTTGTAGGGGCTCCTGTCGCGGAGCCGGTGTCCATCACCGACAAAGGAGACCATTACGCTGTGGTGGTTGACTACGGTGATTCAGATCCGAGAAAAGTCGGTGAGAGTTACGGACGAGCAATCAACGCGAAGGTGCCCCAATTTGAGTCGCTGTGGGATTCGTATATAAAGGAATACGGGAGTAACTGGTTCGTCTACAAGGTGGTTCTGCGCCGGGTGCGGCAGATGAGAAAGCAGCTCTCCCCGGAGTATCGAGCGGAGATAGATGGCATTGCCTCGCAGTTGAGTGGTGGTCGCAAGAATAGGGCGGGCGATGGAAAAGTTTCGCGAGACGAACTCTACTTGCTGAATGTCATCGCTGATGTTTGTCGTATGAACCAGTGCTGCGCAGTGTCGGTTTTTGGGGAAAGGTCAAAAGACGGGGAGACCGTGTGTGGGCGAAACCTTGACTGGCCTGACGGCAAGACTCATCAGTTGGCAAAACTGCAGGCTGCGATTACGTTCAAAAATGGAAACAAAACAGTGGTCAGCATAGCCTGTGTCGGCTTTCAAGGTGTCGCCACCGGATTCAATACCAGAGGCGTGTTTGCAGGAGTGCTTGATTCTGGCACTGGCAGCAAGTATACCGCCCGCCATCGGCGGTCCTACCTTTTTGATCTGCGCGAGGCTTTGGAAAAGAGTGATTCTGTGCAGAGCGTCGCTGATTTCATGTCTGAAAAGAAGCGTAAGTATGCGTTCAATCATCTCGTATTTCTGGCTGACAAGCAAGGTTCTTCTGTATTGGAAAACAATTTCAGCGGTAAAGGCGAACATCTGAGAAGGGCATTACGGCAATGCGATTCTGAATTGAATCCAGGAATCACTTGGGGACTAAAGGATTCGATTGGTGCCGTTAACTGTTTCGCTTTGAAGGGAAACTGCGACAATCACATCGACCCCTTGGATTGGTCTGCCTACAAGAAAGGGCGAACTGATCGAGATATTAATACGCCGCGTTGGCGAAGTTTGAAAGAAAGACTTTCTGCGTGCGGCGATAAGGTTGATGCTGAAGGAGTTAAGTCTATTCTGTCGTTCTATCATCCTGAGAGTAGAGGAAATATCTATCGAGGCGATTTGTACAACAGTTACACACTTCAAAGCGTAGTCTTCAAACCTTCTACTCTTGAGCTGGATGTGGGCTTTCGTCCGAAAGATGGACATCTGCCCCCTAAACCGTTGTTTCAGCGGATGGATACGGAAGTGTTCGCTGGCGTCGCCGCTGGTGCTGCGCCTGCCGATGAGCATCAGGCGCAGCACCACTGAGGAACAACACGAGTTAATCGTTGGTCTTGCCCTGTAAGCGGAATCCCGAACTACAGTTGGTGTTCGAATTAAAACAGGGACCGGCGAAAGCCAGCCCCCCAGCGTCGATACGAAAGTGTCGGCGCTGTTTTTTTTGACGTGGTGTCAATGTGTGCGGACAATTTGTGATGCCGTTTCTCTCGGAACAAGTCGCGCGAAGTTGTTGTCTAACTATTCAGAGCAAGAGCGAAAGCAAAGGCTCGAAAACAAAAGAGACCAGCGAAAGCTGAACTCCCCTGCGCCAGAGCGAAAGTGCTGGCGCAGGTTCTTTTCGGACTTTTACGGCGGCAATGTCTTATGGTCACCGCGTGGAACATCTCTTGCGTAAGTCTGTCTATTCTAGGAGTAAGAGAAGGGTAAAAACCTCGAATACAAAAGAAACAGCGGTTGCTGTTTGCCGCACCGGTCAGGATTCCTGTCCGGTGCGGTTCGCTCTTTGATTGTTCGCAACAATACTTAAGGTCAAACTAAAACCTTCTGCACAAAATTGAATTAGCGGTATTCTAAAAATATGGCTCGCGGCTTGGTTCAAGCTAACCGGGAGATAGGGATTTCCGGAAGTCGGGCCATCTATTTTACAGGCGCTCAGGATCGTCGGCAAGCCTCCTGCCCTTCGCGCGTAGACAACGGCTCTACCCACACCAATCGAATAGACGCTGCCGGAACACGAGCTTCGTTGAATTCGCTTAGCGTGTTCGTAGCTTGCGTATTTTGGAGAGCTTGTCTTCCAAATGAAGAAGCTTATTCTGCGCTTCTTCATTGCGTTTATCTCTAGCTTTGTTCAACGCAAACTTGAGCGACTGCGAGACGTTGAAGAACGCAGTGTAGTCGCTAGAGGCGTCCAGGTGGTTCACCGCTGAAGTACAAAGCTTTACCGAACCTTTCAGGTCTGAAGTCATAACCGAACCGTGGCTCAGCGTCGCATAGAACGATGCCGCAGTAGCGTCCTTTATTAAGTTCTGGTCAACGTCGCGGTCGATTTGGTTTGCGGTCCTCCAGACCAGGTCTTCGAGCTTCTTAAATTCCTTCGTTTCTGAGTACAGTTCGAACAATAAATTGATGTTGCTCATGGTTGCCGCATGCATGTGGGTGCTTTCTTTGTTTGCTTTGTTAATACAGGACAGTAGTCGAGACTCCGCCGACTTGAAATCTTTCAGCTTTCGATCGCAGATGGAGAGCTGACCGGCGAGTGATTGTGTCTCATCTTCACCTTGTCCTCCGGGCAGGTCTGAATCCAGCACGAATTGCGTTGAAGGTGAACGTTTCCCTGCTATCGAGAGCGCTTCAAGGAAACATGTTTTTGCCTTTCTAAAATCCTCTCCGGCTGCATAAAGGTTACCGAGTCGAGTTAAGATTGTAGCTTCGCAGCGTAGATTTCGTCCTTGTACAGATCTGAGTGCTTGATGGATAAGTGCAATGGCGCGCGTTCTCCACGTCTGGCAATTCTGTCTTTCGCGATAAAGCAACATTTGGCAGATCCATGCAGCGAGAAGACCGGCTTGCACTTTAAATGCTGGTTCGTTCTCCGGGATACGGTGCAAGTTTTCCTCGACTCGGACCAGTGCTGTCTTCAATTCGTTAGGGGTTATGTCCTCGCGCTCTGTCTGTTTGTAGATTTGATGCAATTCGGTTCGGACGCTGACGCCTTTCTTTCTATGGACCGTTCTCTTCTGAATGATAAGCTTGTTCGAATCTGCGGAGTTCAATCCTGCCAATGTCGCGATAGTACCGATTGTCGCTATTGCAACAATGGCTATCATCGTCGCCGATTTTGACCATAATTGAGATGGCTCGGTCTTCATCCGCGTCGCCTCGACGGTAATCTGTCCACCCTTGCCGGCAAGTACAAGTTCCATGTCTTTCTGCATCGCGCGCATCGTTTGGTAGCGTTGGTCGACATCCTTGCACAGCGCCTTTTGAATCAGTGCCTCCAACCCTGGCGGAATAGCCTCGCCGCCGGGCAATACAATCGGGGGGACCGGTTCAGTGGCATGCAAGTGTAAGAGCCCGACGGGATTGTCGGCCGTAAATGGAGGGGTGCCGGTCAGTATTTCGAATAGAATGCAGCCGACCGCATAGACGTCTGAGCGCGCGTCAGCTTTCTTCCCTGTGCACTGCTCAGGACTCATATAATGAACGCTTCCGATCAGTGCTCCGGTTTGTGTCAAGCCTTGCTTGATTGCGCTTCCATCCAGTCGGGCTAGTCCGAAGTCGACTACTTTCAGCAGCCCAACCTCCTTATCGACGAGCATCAAGTTTCCCGGCTTCAAATCGCGATGAATGATTCCGGCGCGATGGGCGTGCTCCATGCCTTCGCAGACTTGGTTCATGAGCTCCAGAGCCCGGCGCGGTTGGAGCGGTCCTGTTTGCTGAATTACTTCCAGCAACGATTTGCCACTCAGGAACTCCATTGCGATGTACGGATACAGATTTTGCCAGAGGCCCAGCCGGTAGAACATGATCAGATTTTTGTGGCAGAGAGACGAGAGTGCCTGCCCCTCTCTTGCAAACCGCTTTCTCTGTTCCTCGTCGCCCGCGAGCCAGGGTTGGAGTATCTTCAGGGCGACCATGCGTTGAAGCCCGATCTCCTCAGCTTTGTAGACGCTACCCATTCCCCCTTCACCAAGGATGGAAATGATCCGGTAGCGTTCATCGAGGATTTTGTCCGGCGCGAGGTTGTTCATCTTTCGCATGCTCCGATGCTAGATATGCCCGGAATCCCTTTGGTTGTTGTCATCCATGTCCGTCCCGATGTTTCTGGGCGGAACCCGGAATAGGAAATTCCGCTTAAGGCGGAGCCATCTTCGACATATTCTTACTAATATTGTTGGCGGCTTAGCAATCAGGGGGGAAATCGCTGTGACCACTTCATCACCGCAGCGTCTGGAGACGAGGATTCAAAACCCGTGGGACCTTATAGATACTGTGAGATACCCGGTCGCGGACAAGACTGCGCCTGAGTATCGCGAGCTGGTCGAGCGTTGCAGAACGCAGCTCAAGGCCAATGGAGCCTGTGTTTTGCCCGGATTCATCAAGCCCGAGGCTATCGAATGGCTGCGAGCGGAGTCGACCGAACTGGCTCCTCTTGCCTACCATAGCACCGTTGAGGGAAATGCCTACCTGACTCCCGAAGACACCAGCCTACCGAAAGAGCATCCAACTCGTATGACCGACCGCACCGCGCTCGGCGCTGTGGCGTACGACCAGATGCCGGAAGGCATACTCATTCGTCAGTTGTACGAATGGGACGGCTTGATGGAGTTCCTCGGCGAAGCGCTTGGCAAAGAGAAACTGTATCGCTACGCCGATAAGATGGGTGCCTTGAACATAGCAGTTATGAAAGACGGCGATTATCTGCGCTGGCATTTCGATCAAACCGACTTTGTCGTGTCACTTCTGATTCAGGATTGCGAGTCAGGCGGTGAGTATGAGTTTGTTCCAATGATTAGGTCGCGTGACAACGAGAATTTCGACTCCGTAAAGGCTGTTCTGAAAGGTTCGACTGACGGCGTCATCCGTCTTGATATCAAGCCTGGTTCGTTGGTGCTTTTCGAAGGGCGCAATTCGCTCCATCGCGTGACTCCGATTGTTGGACAAACAATGCGGTTGATTGC
Source organism: Candidatus Obscuribacterales bacterium (assembly GCA_019752635.1). Lineage (GTDB taxonomy): Bacteria > Cyanobacteriota > Vampirovibrionia > Obscuribacterales > Obscuribacteraceae > JAKFUT01. The sequence goes on from JAIELX010000027.1 coordinate 11,154, forward strand.
GTTGCTCGGTTATGACACCAAGCCTGGTGTCGTCAGCACGGATCATTTGCGATACATGCGATACGGACGGGTGGACTAATTAGAGGCGCGTGAGGACAGCAGGATGCCCTCCTGCTGTCCTCAACTGAAGGCGTGAACGAGATGATTCTGAAGGACGTGACCGTACCCGACGGCGCCTTGTATGGCGTTGAAACCGTTCGTTGCTTGCAGAACCTGACTTGTTCGCCTTTCAAGATGGCTTCGTGCCCTGAGCTAATCGAAGCTCTAGCCTGCGTAAAAAAAGCGGCGGCGCGCGCTAACTTTAGTTGCGGAGTTATTGATGCGCCCTCTGCGGATGCTATTGACCTGGCCTGCGATGACGTGATCGCGCATCGATACGACGAGCAGTTTCCTGTAGACATGCTTCACGGTGGAGGAAGCATAGCCTTCAATCAGAACATGAACGAGGTGTTGGCTACAGTGTCGTCGCGATTGGGCGGCATCTCCGTTGAAGCGAAGAAACATGTTAATGCGTCGCAGTCCACCGCCGATAGCTGTTCTACTGCATTTCGACTGGCGCTCCTCACCGCTGCGGCAAAGCTCGATTTGGCGCTGTCGGAGTGTGTCTCAACACTAAAGTCCAAATGTGATGCCTACGACGCAGTTGTTACAGTTGCTCGAACGTGCCTGCAAGACGCCATGATAGTTTCTGTTGCAAGTTACTTTTCCGGATGGCAATCTGCGCTGGAAAGAAGGCGCAAGCGAGTCGCGCAAGCCGCCGATCAGCTGCACAACGTCAACCTCGGCGGCACCGTTATTGGTGACGGTGCAGGCGCCCGGCCCGAGTATCGCACTAAGGTCGTATCGATGTTGTCCGAGGTCACTGGACGAAAATTGACTTTGAGAGAAAATTTGTTTGATGCCGCGCAGAACAGCGATGACATCGGGGAGCTTTCCGCCGCATTGAGTCAGTTGGTCGAGTTTCTAGTGAAGATGTGCTCCGATTTGCGTCTGCTTTCTTCCGGCCCGAGATTTGGGTTCTCCGAAATAAGCCTACCTGCGGTGCAGAATGGATCGTCGTTTTTCTCGAACAAGAATAATCCGGTAGTGCCGGAAACATTGTTGCAAGCATGTTTTCACGTGATGGGCAATCATCGTGCCGCGCAGGCCGCAGTCGAGCATGCGGAGTTAAGCTTGAATGTTTTTGAGTCTGGCGCCTTCTTTCACGTGCTGCAGTCACTCAAAATACTGGAAGCCGCAATGGTTCTCTTCAACGATAAGTGCCTGCGCGAGCTGTCTGTCAATGAGACAAGATGCGCAGAAATGGTTACTCAGTTCAATAGGCAATAATTCGGGAGATGTTCAAATGACCAGTGCTATTCAAGATAAGGTTCTCTCGACTGCTCAAAAAGTGAAAGTCGATTTATGGCTGCAAACGCCGAAGACAGCTTTGATAAACGGTCAGTGGTCGACGCGCGTAGACGGAATTGCGACCGAAGCCAAAGATCCTGCAACCGGTCGTGTGATTGGGCGATTCGTTGATAGTACCGCCGGTGATGTTGATACTGCCGTGAAGGCGGCCCGACACGCTTTCAGTTCCTGGAAGAAAGTACCTCGCCGCGAACGCGCTTCTATGCTGAACAAGATAGCCAACGTCATTCGCGAGCATAGTGCAGAGCTGGCGACGCTGGAAGCGCTCAATAACGGTAAGTTGTATCGAGAAGCGTATGTGGACGATCTGCCGGAATCCGCGGACGTATTCGACTACTACGCGGGATGGGTCGACAAGTTCTATGCTGAGAATTGCCCGGTGGACGAGGGATTCCTCAACTATACTCGCCACGAACCGCTGGGAGTTTGCGGGTTAATCGTTCCCTGGAACTTTCCCCTGTTGCTGGCTATGTGGAAGATAGCACCGGCGCTGGCAATGGGCAACACCGTAGTGGTGAAACCGTCTGAGTACACCTCCATGTCTCTGATTCGAGCAGTTGAGCTGATTATCGAAGCCGACATTTTGCCGCAGGGCGTCTTGAATTTGGTCCTCGGCGGCGCTGAGGCCGGGCGTGCTCTGTGCGAACACCCCGGTGTGGACAAGATCTCATTTACCGGTAGCACGCAAACTGGCAAGCGGATCGTTCAGTCTGCCGGTGTCTCCAACCTTAAGCTCCTGGGGTTGGAGTTAGGAGGTAAATCGGCCAATATCGTTTTCGACGACGTTCCCGACCTGCAGTTTGCGATTGCACGTTCGTTCCAGGCGATGTTTTCGCACAAAGGCGAGAAGTGCTCCGAGCCTACAAGGCTGTTCGTTCAGAAAAAACACTACGAGACGTTTGTCTCCGCATTGAAAGATCTTGCAGACAAAGTGATTTGCGGCAATCAGTTTGACGAACGCGCCGAGCAAGGTGCCCAGTGCCATCAAGCGCACTTCGACAAAATTATGCACTACATCGACCTGGGCAATAAGGCTGGGTTCAGGCTTGTAGCCGGCGGTAAGCAGGATGTTGCCGGCACGAATTCCGAAGGGCTTTTTGTGCGCCCGACTATCTTTGCCGATGTCGACAACAATCATGCCATTGCGAAGGAAGAAATCTTCGGACCGGTATTGGTGGTAACACCGTTCTCGACAGAGGAAGAAGTTATTGCAATGGCAAATGACACCATATATGGTTTAGCTGCCGGATTCTGGACCAGCGACGTATCGCGTGCTCATCGTGTTGCCGCTGAGCTGGATGCTGGAATGGTCTTTATTAATCGTTATGGTTGTTACGATTTCGCCAGCCCGTTTGGCGGAAGCAAGCAGTCCGGCTGGGGCAAAGAAATGGCAGTCCACTCATTGCACTCGTACACCAAACTAAAATCGGTCTGGGTCAAGATCTAAGTTGCATCGACGATGCAATTGGCGATTGCCAGTGTCCGGCTGGATATTGGCGTGCGTTAATTTTGAAGTTTAATCTACCGGAGTATTTACCAATAACCCTTCCGAGAGTGCTTGGGCTCTTCGGTTTGCAGGGTATTGCAGGCGCGTCGCGGACTCATAAGATACTAGCGTAGGTTCGCTCTCCGGTTAACCGTTCTTGAAACCAAACTTAGTCTAGCTGTAGCGTATACGGCGTCCGGTCCTTAGGGGAGAGAACCAACTGATGGCTTCCGATACCGATGCTTACAACCGAAAAGAGTTTGAAGCGTGTGTTACTGGTTCGATTCTTACGGCGGAGCTTCTGCGAAGCGAGGCCAATGGAGAAAAGAACTTTAAACCACCGACACTCAGCGTGAAAGAAGATGCGTGGTTGTCCAAGAATGTGCTGCAAATTGATATCGATCGTGATGGTGATGGCAAAGCGGATGGCACGGCTAAGGTCAATCGAAGCTTCGGAGGCGGCATAGTATCCATCGATCTGGATTTCAATAATGATGGAAAGATTGACGGCAAGATTTCAACTGATCGATCTACCTTCGGCTACATCAATTACATGAAAATTGATCTGAAGAACAGCGGCACAACAGACGCAAAGCTAACGCCCACCAAGTCGCTTCTGGGTTATGTTACATCGATGGACATCGATCGCAAGAACGATGGCAAGATTGACGGTAAGCTTACTTATCAATTCAACTATAGCCTGTCGAACTACTATTCTCATATTGCCGTAGACGGCAAGAACAGCGGTCAAACAGACTTTACGATGGCGGCGGACCGTGCGAGTTTGTCCAGGCGTTTGAACTTCCTGAAGCCGAAGAAGTGAGTAAGGCTAGTTGCTTGTCGTTTGTCCGCTCAGCAAGCAAAAATAGTCTTTCATAGGCTCTTTATCTGCTTCCATTGGAACTTGCTCCAACGCCACTCCTGCTAACCTGGCTATTTCGATAAGCTCATTTATTGAAACAGGGTAGTCGCGCGCGTTGACGTGCGCCATGATCTCCTCGACTCCTTGTTGCGCTGCTTCGCGTTGCGCCAGGGCAAGCCGATACTTGGTTATGAAAGGTTGTCGCCAGTCGGATCTTTCCTCGATGCCGGGACTTTTGAATTGAGGCAGGTTCTTTGTGTCAATCCTGCTCAGCGCTTCCGGCGGTATCATGCAGAATGGCTCCCCCGTTTCCGGATCAAGTGCCGGACGCCGAAGATATGCCTCTGTTTCGGGACGGAAGAAATCGTGACTTATGAGCAAACCGTTTGGCGCAAGAACTGATTTCACTTGCATCATTACTGCCAAAATCTCTTCCGGTATCCCATGGTGAAGATTCATGCCACTAAACACGATATCGAAGTGTTGTCCTTTCACCAGATCGCCGAAGTGCCATGCATTCCCTTCGTGCAACTCAATCTTTCGGAAGTTGCTCGGATACTCGAAGCTTTTTGCTGCAACGATCTGGTCGGGGTTGATATCGATTCCCGTGTAATCAAACTGGTAGGTATCGAAATGCCGAGTCATATTGCAAATCGAAATCGGGGCACCGCCGCAGGCGAGATCCAATATGCGTATTACACCTTTCGGCTCATGTGTTCGCAGCCATCGCGAGACGATTCGCCTGCCACTTTCCGCCACGTTTCGGTGCAACATCAAGTTCGCCTCAAGCACAAATCGGTAGAATCCGTCTCTGCTAAAAGCTTTCTCGTTTCTCATATCAGACCCTGTTCGCAAGGTGCCCCATTGTTCTTGTTATATATGCCTCGTGAGAATGTTTTCGGTCGATCAAAACGCCTCTGTAATAATCTATAACGTCTTAAAGAATGCTTATCGAAACGGCTATACACTTGGGTCTTTGGCTGTATCGCAGGGTTGTAGCTATGGTAAAGTTCTTCACCCCTTCACATACAGGTGAGTTTTATGCCTGCTGACACCATGAAATCCAACGTGAAATTGGCGATTCGTTCTGCGAAGTTTACCGATATTCCAGCGCTTTTGGTATTGGTGGAAGAAGCTTACAGGGGTGGAAAAGCAACCGTAGCGTGGAAAAACGAACACGATATGGTGACGGGACCGCGCACTTCGCAAGATGAACTCAGTAAGTACATTACTGCCACCGAGTCGAGCATCCTTGTCCTCGAAAGCGAAAGCGAAAGCGGGACATTCGCCGGTTGCGTCTGCGTGGAGAAACATGGCGCGGACGCTCATATAGGGCTGCTCGCTGTCAGTCCGTCATTCCAGAATCAGGGAGTCGGACGGCGCTTGTTGGAATATGCGGAAAATTACGGACAAACGCAATTTGGATGCACCAGCGGTGTAATGTGGGTTCTGTCCGGACGCGACGAACTACTGGAGTTCTATCGAAGACGTGGTTATGAAAAGACCGGGGAGACAGTGCCGTTTCCTGCCGAGGAGTTCGGCGTGACTCTGCTGAAAGGCCCGCCGTTGTTCATAGTGATTCGCAGACGGTTTTAATTCTAGTTGCCCAAAATGGTTTTTGCCATAGCGGTATAACTATCCGCTTCGACCTGTCTCTCGGTCTGGCTACAGATTCGCGCCAGTCGCTGATAGGTCCAGGCAACGTACTCGCTCTTGTCGCCATAAGCCTGGCGATAAATGGGGAGGCTCTCTTGTAGAGGTCCTTCTGCACTTTGAAAATCACCTTGATTGATCAAAGCATCAGCGTAGAAAACCAGCGATATACCGAACTCCTTGCTGCTGGTGCCTTCGAGCTTCCGGTATAGGGATGCCGATTTCTTGTAGTACTCGCAAGACTTGCCGGGTTCATTCAATCGATCGAAACAGCGACCCACATTGCGTAAGGCCGATGCCATCTCCGCATTCTCTGAGCCTTGCTCAGCGCTTAAGAGAGGAAGTGCCTGTTCCATTAAGTCAACGGCCTTTTGCCAGAGCTGCTTCGCTTCGTCTTTATTCGATCCGGCAATAGTTTCGCCGCGATAAAAAGCCTGGCAAGCCTGGCGGTCTAGCTCGGAGAATGTTGGACGAGGTTTGACGGGGACGGCTCCCGACCCGTTGTCTATGGAAATGAATCCCTTGGGCAAATGTGCGTCTATCGGCGCTCCACTAGGGTGTGAAACAAGCACTGTTGCAGTGCGCTGGGCATTTTCCGGGGCGCCGAAAGTTTTTCGCCCGGTGCCGCTGGTGAGTAAGGAAAGCGGCGTCTTGGACGGACCGCGGGAGGATTCTGCCGGCGAGGGACTACTGGAGGCGGTTTCTATCGGAAGCGGAATTGTGACTGGCTGTTTTGTTCGCTGCACGTTTTTTTCACCGTGAAGCAATGGCGTCTTTATTGAGGGACCGATACGTGCTGTCGGGCTGGTCATTTCCGGCGGTTTCTCTGTTGCCGCTTCCGGGCGAATTAAGTTGGGCGTCAAATCGACTGAACCGTTCGCTTCGTCGTCTATTTCAGTGCTGACGGGACTGAATTGCTCGGCGGGAACCGGCAATGGAGTAGTGGCGACCTGCTTGGGCGTCGGGCTCAGGAATTCAAGGCGTACTGACGGGGTATCAGTAATTCTTTGCGGGCTGGAGCTGTGGATGCCCGCCAGGAAAACTATGACTGCTGCTGCAACCGAATGCGCTATCACGGATCGCCACAGTTGGTCTGACCCACTAAGGGCGCTCCATTTGTCCTCGGCGAGGAACATGTCAACGTTCGCGCAGGTTTTCACGAATTTGCCTCTTGTCCACACACACACATTATCAACCCGGGGGTGGATTATTAAGCACCCGAAAAACCCGAGTCTTTATTTAGTCGACAAATTGATTTGACGATGAGAACATTAGCAATTCGGGAATTTGCCCGGTTTACTACTAGGGAGTATCGAACCATGGTGACACTTGCTGACGCGAGAAGAGTGATAGCGGCCGCGGAAAAGAAAGCTGCCGAAATCGGTCAGCCTATGAATATTGCGGTTGCAGATGCCGGTGGCAATCTGGTAGCGCATGTTCGCATGGACGGAGCCTGGCTTGGCAGCGTCGATATCTCCATCAAAAAAGCATGGACTTCCAGAGCGTTTGATATATCGACAAAAGACCTCGCCTCGCACAGCCAATCAGGCGATCAATTTTTTGGTATCAACGCATCCAACGACGGCAAAGTTATGATTTTTGCCGGTGGTATTCCGTTGAAGAAAGATGGAAAAGTAGTTGGAGCAATCGGCGTTAGCGGCGGGTCCGGCGAGCAAGATCATGCTGTTGCAGAAGCTGGATCGGCTGCATTCTAACGAACGTTAATCTCCAGTATCTTCTGTCTTTTCGCTTTCTTCGGTTGATAGTGTACTCACGCCCAACCTTGCGAAATCGGAAGCTTTTATCTTCTCGACAAATTTGCTGAAGTCCTTGTCGGGCAGTGTCTTTTGCCGATGGCGCAGCTCAACTGTAATTTCGTTTTCTACAAAGATTGGTGCGGCATTGCCAACCGCAAGAGCAATTGCGTCGGATGGTCTGGCATCGAGTTGCTGAATCGTACCTCTCTCATTCACCATTGTGATGGTGGCACAATAGCTATCTTCATCATAAGGATGAATGGAAACTTCCTGCAGCGCATAACCGGTTGCTGCGGCGAAGCTCATGATCAAGTCGAGAGGACGGGGTCTTGGTGGTTTGATTCGCGACATTGCGCGTGAAATGTTTACTGCTTCCTGCTGCCCGACCGTTATTGCAAGCGCACGGCGCTCGGTGTCTTCACGCAAGATCACTATGGGAAGCCCCGTGTGGGAACTGACCGCAATTTTTGAAACGAACATCTTCAGCATTGAGTAAGCCCCTTCGATGCATTTACAACGCCCTATTCTCCGACTTATAACATATATGGTTTCATTATCGCCAACAGGGGTTTGCCGTATCATGCACTGCTATTAATTGCGTACGTGAGAGACTGAAGAGGTCGGGATTTGGCCCGACCTCTTCTTATTTGAACTTTTACAGTTTTGTCAGCGTGCCACTAATAGTGGTTCTTGCGAGTGAGCGCCGAACGGAATCGAACATAGGCATTTTTCTCTGCTACGGTGGTTAGTCCGGCGCGTTCTAATGAGTTCTGTGCGATTTGTCGTCCGCCTGCTCGTTCTCGTTCGAACGAAAGCGTACTGATGTCCGGAGCGTAATCAACTTCTTGAATGACAGTTCCGGATACTCTTTGCGGAATGCCGTCGACTAGTACGTCTTTTGACGCTACTACAGTCGGCTTCATCTCGTTTTGAGCTCCAATTATCAGTGATTGCGGCCCGTATACCTGGCGATTGTTGTTCATCTTGTTCCAAGCTGCGGCTTCTTGCTGGCTGAGCGGACCCAGTGAACCTGTTTTGCTCAAGAAATCAGCCGGGTACATTGTGGTCTGTTCGCCCAATGCTCCAGTGAAAACATGACCGCTTACCAGACTATTGGTCGGGTGGAGACCTAGACCCGCTGGTGCGGCTCCGGTCGTTCCGGCAGAAACTCCGCCTTGGAGCATAAGCGAATTTGAGTATTGTTGGTACTGACTGTCGCTCATGTTTCCGTTGTTGGCTGCTTGGCTAAAATTGCCGTTAAATCCGGTATTCGTGGAAGTAATACCGTTTGGCACTAAACCAGTGTATCCATTGTTGAAACCTATGCCTCCATTGAAGCCACCGTTATTGAAGCCTCTATTATTGAAGCCTCCGCCTATGGTGCCACCGCTGTTGACACCTCCAGTATTGGCGTTTTGAAAATTGGAGCCTTGGCTAAAAATACCTTGACCACTGAAGCCTTGGCCATTGAAGCCAGTGGAGCCTTGACCGTTGGAGCCTTGGCTGAAGAAGCCTCCGCTACCGGGTCCGAGGTTACTATTGGCGCCTTGGTTGTTGAAGCCCTGGTTGTTGAAACCTTGGTTATTGAAACTTTGGCCACTGGAGCCTGAGCCGTTTGCGTTTCTATTGAATGTTGGGTTGTTGAAGAAGACTGGACCCGAATTGGAGCGGCTTCCTGAGCCGGCGCTGGAGCCGGCTCCGCCAGATGTACCTGCCGTACCTCCAGCTTGGGCTATAACTGGAGCCGACGACTGCTGAGTTTGTCCCCAAACGATGTTTGCGGAGTACGCCAGCACAGTCAGCGCCATTAATGCCAAAGTTATGTGCGATATCCTGCTCATGAGTATCCTCCAGAGCTACGATGTGATAGTTTTAACGGATAACTTTAGTTGACGACTTAGCGTCGACCGTGGCGAAATGCCATTCGTCTGTTCCAATTGTATTCGACGATCACCGGTGCGGAAATCGTCTCCTGGTGTCCATTGCTGATTACGCCGCGAACCGAAACTGCAAGCGGTGTCGCTGCACCTCGTTGAACGTAAGTAACCTGCATTGGCCCTGCCACCGCGCGCGGTGGTGGTGCAATTTTCGGGGGCTCGGGTGCCTCTGCTTGTTGGGCACCACCGACAGATCCGAAAAAGCCAGGAAAGAAACCCGATCCGAATGAATTTTGTCCAACCGTTCCACCAGGGGTTTGGTTCGCTTGGTTAAAGACATTGTTTGTGGTTGTACCGGTTGCGGGGGTACCGGGTGTGCCCGGTGTTCCAGGTATGCCAGGTGTTCCCGTCGCACCAGGTGTTCCCGTCGCACCAGGTGTGCCTGGTGTTCCCGGTGTTCCCGGTGTGCCCGGTGTGCCCGGTGTGCCTGGTGTTCCCGGTGTGCCCGGTGTTCCTGGTGTTCCTGGAACGCCCGGTGTCCCCGGTGTTCCTGGTGGTCCGCCGGTTCCGGGAGGTCCGGGAGGTCCGGGAGGTCCGGGCGGTCCGGGCGGGCAAGGTACGCCGCCGCAGTCATTGTCGTGGTGACCACCGCCACCGCCTGGTGGGCAAGGCTTACCGCCGCAGTCGTTGTCATGGTGTCCGCCGCCACCACCCCCGCCCGGCGGGCAAGGCTTAACGCCACAGTCGTCATCGTGACCACCACCACCACCACCGCCAGGCTTACCGCGACCGTCGTGGTGTCCTTCATGTCGAGAATCATTATTGCCGTGACCGGGATTGGATGGACCGGAGCCGTCATCACGACCGCCGTGCCCACCAGGACTGTGACCCGGAGCTACGGGGATTTGGCCGCCACCGCGACCGTTACCGCCGGCACCAAAAACACCGCCACCACCAGCGCCACCGCCGCCGCCGGCAGCAAAACCGCCACCGCCCCTGCCGCCACCGCCACCGCCACCGCCGGCACCATTTGCGACTAGTCCTAACGTAGATAACGTTAAGACCAAACCAGTCGCCAGCAAGACAACATCGCGCCTATGCATAAGCACCTCTCAGAGAAATTAAAATTAAGGGAACGCATGTGCTACCAGTGTGCTCGACCCGGTATAGATGACTTAGGTTCCAGAAAATTGTGCTGCGAATCGGGATTATGCCCCTTGAAAGTCCGTACTGTACGTGGTTCCGCGATTTGCAAAATCGGTGTGGTAAGTGTTTGCATTCGATGCGTGGAGAATTTTGATTCACTCAAAGAGTCCGTACAAAGCACAACTCAAGTGGATGTACGTAGCCTCAGCCGCGGTGAATTTTCGAATCTTCGTGGGTCTCATGTCTTGACTTGAGAGAAGGGGTATAATTTTATCCGTACACGAAACCCTTTGTTTGCCGGTATCCCCAAGTGCTCAAGCTACATGGAGAAAGAAGGCGAATGTTGCTTCGCAATCGTGTCGATGAGATGATGGACAACCCATCTCTGGATGTAGATGCTCACAAATTGGCTCTGCGGGATTTGTCTCGACTCAATCGATTTAGCTGTAGTGTTGATGTCCTCTGGGGATCGATTCAAGACTACTGCTTCAAACGTAGCCTGAAGAGTGTGCGACTGTTGGATGTTGCCACCGGTAGTGGTGACATTTTAATTGAGCTGGAGAAAAGGGGGCGATGTGCCGGATTGCAAGTTAACGGATTCGGCTGCGATATCAGTTCTGTAGCGGTGTCCGAAGCCTCACGGCGGACAGAATCGGAAGGTGCTCAGTCGCGCTTCTTTGTACTTGATCCCGTTCGTCAAGGCATTGAAGAAAAGTTCGACATTGCCACTGTCTCTCTGTTCACTCATCACTTATCGGATGAAGAAGTCGTACTACTGTTGCGGAACTTGAGCAGATCTGCCAATCTTATTTTGGTGAACGACTTGGCGCGCTCGTCGCTAAACTGGTATCTGGTTTTTATAGCAACACGGGTTTTGAGTCGTTCCCCCGTCGTGCATTTCGACGGACCGGCCTCCGTGTGCAACGCCTTTACACCGGAGGAACTGCGAAGTCTGGCTCACGAAGCTGGTCTGCTGAATTGCAAGGTCGAGAACAAATTCCCTTGCCGAATGCTTTTGCAGTGGTCGCGCACGAATGATGATTGAGCGACCGGATTACGAAGCTCGATTGAATGCCGATTTGTCGGCGGCACAACAACGTCAAGAGTCGCGCGTTCCGGAGCGTTGTGATGTGTTGGTGGCCGGCGCCGGTCCTGCCGGAGCTTTTCTTGCGGCCGAACTTGCAAAGGCGGGCGCAAGCGTAGTGCTGTGTGAGAAATCGCAGTTCCCACGACATAAGATTTGCGGGTGTTGTTTGGGCTTTGCCGCTGTATCTATTTTGCGTGACAGCGGCGCAAGCGAAATCTTGAACCAGCTTCCATCAGTTCCGTTAAATCGGGTCAAGTTTTTCTTCGGGCAAACTCCGTTATCGTTTTCCTTACCGGACGGACGAGCTTTGTCCCGGTCCGTACTTGATAGTGCGCTTGTGTTTTATGGATTGCAGCAAGGAGTGTCGTTCTACCAAAATACCACCGCGCGCCTGCAAAGCGTGAGCAACGACTTTGCGACAATTCAGCTCAGCGGGCATGACGGCGCGTTGAACTATCTCAAGGCGAGAATACTCGTTGTCGCTGACGGTATCGCGGGCTCAGTCGTTTCCGATTTCTCTCGCTTCGAGTTTGAGATACTTTCACACTCGCGAATCGGAATCGGCTGTGTAATGGAATCATGCGATGCTGTAGAGCAGGGCACCATCAATATGTACTACGATGCGCGCGGGTATCTAGGTGCTGTGAGGCTGGAGGACGGTCGCACCAATCTTGCGGCGGCCGTTGACGCCGAGCTGTTGAAACAGCTTGGCGTCGGCGGAGCCGTGGACCATATCCTGAGTCTATCTCCCTCGACCGAACGTTGGCGGAGTACTGCCGCAGCGCAACATTGGCGTGGAACCGTAGCGCTTTCGCGTAAGCGAAAGCACGTCTGGGGTGAGCGCATCTTCGTCGTGGGGGATGCGGGCGGTTACCTCGAACCATTCACCGGTGAGGGGATGTCGGCTGCACTGGCCTCTGCAAAGCTGGTGCTCCCGCTGGTGCTGGATGCGGTCAACGAGTGGAGCCCACCTTTAGGGCATCGATGGCAAACTCTCCATCGGTCGCGCGGAACCTCGGATCGTTTTATTTGCAGGGTGGTCACTTCCATGCTGCACAATCCGAGGATGGTGTCTGTTGCTGCTCGCGTTTTGCAGAGTTATCCTGCAATCTGGACTCAATTGGCTTCCCTGGTAAACAAACCGTACTGTGGTGAGGTAAAGCAGTGAAAGGCGCAGGCATTTTAGGAATCGGCACAGCACTGCCGGGGAAACCATTTACGCGGGAGCTGGCGTTGGCTCATGCCCGAGAACTGACGTGCAAATCTCCACGGCAAGAAAAGATTCTTGCTGAAGTCTACCGGCGCACAAGTGTGGAGACCCGCTCCAGCGTCCTTGCAAAAGATTATGAGCACAAAAAACCGTTTTTCACTAATGCGCAAAGCGGCGGTCCATCTACGAAATTGCGGATGGAGCGCTATGCAAGCGAAGCCCCCGGCTTGGCACTGATTGCGGCGACTCAGGCGTTGGACAGCAGTGGTGTTGATCGCGTCAACATTACGCATTTGATCACCGTTTCTTGCACCGGATTTGTTGCCCCCGGGTTTGATATCGCACTTATTCAAGATTTACCGCTGCGTCCGACTGTATCGCGTGCGCATTTAGGCTTTATGGGATGTCACGGAATTATCAGCGCGATCAAGTTTGGCAGCGACATTGTCGCTTCTGATGCAAACGCCGTAGTCCTTGTCTGCGCTGCGGAGTTGTGCAGCTTGCATTTTCAATATGAATGGTCCAGCAATAATTTGCTTGCGAACGCCTTGTTTTCCGACGGCGCTGGAGCGGTCGTACTAGGACGTGCCCCCGCCCATTGGCGTGCTCTGCCGGGGGCGTCGACCATTGTGCCGGATTCGATCGCCGCCATTCGATGGAACGTTGGTGATCACGGATTTGAAATGACCTTGGATTCGGCCGTGCCGGATATTATTGAACGCGAACTTCCAGCTTTTCTGACGGAATACCTGGCTCGTCATTCACTAAGTATTGACGAGATTGGAAGCTGGGCGGTACATCCGGGCGGACCACGCATTTTGGACGCAGTTGAGTCTTGCTTGAAACTTCCGGAGCTAACGCTTCAGGCCTCGCGCGATGTTCTTGCTAAGCACGGCAACATGTCCTCACCAACAGTATTGTTTGTATTTGAGGAACTGATGCGGACCAATGCGCCTATGCCATGCGTGTTCCTCGGGTTTGGTCCCGGGTTGGCAATCGAAGCATTGCTGGTGCTGTAAGGCACCTATGTTGTCGCGAGGCAGAGTAACAGCACAAAGAGTGCTGCAGCTGCCAGCATAAGGTTTCGTGCGTCTTTATCTCTTCTAAGAGTTGCTTTCATCGGGCTGTCCTCACGTTCGAAAATTCCGGCTAGTGATTCAGACCGGCCGGTTCGGCGCGTGGTTCCTCAATTCTGGTCCCCCCTGCAGCAGGCGTGGCTCGTACGGAGTATGCTATTTTGGTGAGGAATGTAAGTACTCTTAAGCGGAAAAAGGCAACGATCCCTGTCGATCGTTGCTTCAAACAGTCCCAGGGGTGGACGATTCTGCTAGTACGCTTCAGCCGGGAGACGGATAAATGAGCCCTGATTTCTTCCGCCAGTGCATCGTTCTTGTCATTACCTGGCTTTTTCCGGTTGGATGGTTCTTTCTTACGTGGGCAAGTTCTCCGTCCTACATTGACTCGTTTATTCATTCAACGCCCGGTGTGATTCTTACCTGCGCGGTGTTTGGCGTTCACACTGTGCTCTGTGTGTTCGCTGGAGTTGCCTGTTTTCTGGGCTGGTCTCGGGGGCTGCTTACGTTTTTTGTGTCTGTCTCAACGTTTGCTTGTTGCCTGGTTCCCATGTTGGGGCCTGCTATGTTGACCATCTTTCAAGCACTCGGGCCGATGGCTCAGTGATACGGACGCTCTGTTTCTTTATGAAAGAGGGGCACCAGCTGTGGTGCACGCTAACTGCGCGTCATCTCCCCGACCGATTCGTCCGGTGCGCGGATTGAGATCGCACAATTGCACACTTGCTATCTGCTGGTTTGCCGATTAAGCTAGCTTAACTGTGAAAGCAATGTCGAAAAAACAGGCTTCGCGGGTATATAAGTGACTGGTCAACTGTTCGGGAGCGTAAACATGGCAGGCGATGATAACTTGGATGGTTTGGAGGGCGCGGCTCCTGTAGAGCGCCAAATAACGCCTCTGTCTGCGCAGGCTGCGGCCTTCCTGGAGCAGGCGGAGTCGCTTCCTACCAACCCGCTGACTGCGCATGTCACCGATTTTGCGCTGATGGACGGCGACGTCCAGCTCGCCGCGGCTGGCACGCCGATGCAGCCGCCCGGTGATGGCGCGCCTCCTGTTCGTGGAGCGCGCGGGGGACCTCCCGGGCGCACGGGCGATCAACCTGCTCCGCCTCCGACGGGCGATACTCCTACCCAGCCTGGTCGCCCTGGTGACGGACCGACGCCGCCGCCGCCGACTGACGCCGTAGATCGCAACAGTCCGGCGTTTAAGCAGGCATTAGAAGCTCAAAAGGAAGCGGCCAACAAGATAGCGGACAAAATTTTGCGGGGACCAAACCCGCAGCTCACTGGTATGGGTAGAGCCGCTATTGAAGCGGTGATGCGACCGGCAATCGACGAGGGGCCTGTTGCGATGGCGGCGCTGGAACAGCTCGTCAATCAACGAATTCAAGCTGCAGCCAGGACCAATCCGGCCCTCAGAGACGTGGAGTTTAAAGCTCAACATTCGGTTCAGACCATCCAGCTTGATCGCGCTGGTACTACCCAAACTAATCAGAATGGAGAGTTTAGCCTCATTCGCAAACCGCCTGCCGGTGGACCGCCGGGGGCGAAGCCCGAGGTGATTGACTCCATGCGGCTTACCGGTACGAAGCCCCCTCAGTTTAGCAACCCTCCGCAACCTATCCGCCGTGGGGAGAAAAAGTAACGCGTTAGACGCAGGCTTTAGCTGCAACCGGTGCCAGAGGAAGTTCAAACCAGAATGAGCTGCCTCCGGTGTAGTCCGGATCGAGACCGATTGCGCCGTTGTGTTGCTCTACAATAGTTTTGGCGATGGAAAGACCGAGTCCTACGCCCTCTTTTGCCCGTGTATCGCTGGGATCTAATTGACGGAACCGTTGGAATAAATTTTCGCGTTCGTGGCGAGGAATTCCCGGACCTTCATCAATGACGGAAAATCGGACGCTATTGCGTTCTGTCAGCGTGCCGGTAACTTGGACTGAGGAACCGGCGGGTGAAAACTTGATGGCGTTCGACAGCAAGTTTGTGAGCGCCTGGGTTAGCCTTTCCTTGTCGCCCTTGAGCCTTGCGCAGGGAACGGCAACCGTTACCTTCACTGAACCCTCAAGAGCCATTGGCGCAGTGTTCGCTACTGCTTGCGATACCATATCATCTGTATTCAAAAGTTCTTTGTTGAATTCCAGCGCACCACTGTCAAAGTTGCGAGCGTCCAGAATGTCATTGATCAAAGTTACCAGGCGATCGCAACTGGTGCGCGCTAAGCCGATCAGGTCTCGTCCTTCCTCCGTACTCGGGTCTGCCAACCCGCCCTCCAGGAGCCCTAGCACTCCGCGAATGGAGCTGAGTGGCGTTCGCAGTTCATGCGACGTGATCGAATAAAACTGAGCAATACAACGTTCGGCGGCCTTTTGCTTGCTAATGTCGCGAATAATTGCTGCTGTTCCTGAGCACAAGCCGAATTCATCTGTAATGGGAAACAAAGACAAACTCACCTCAACTTCCGAGTTGTCTCGTCTGTGATGTAGTTCTTGTCCACTTTGAGTGGCTGCGGTTGGCGCCGTTCGTAACACGGAAGCCCCGCTTTCCGGCAACAGAAGACTGACCGGGCGACCGATCACCTCATCCGGCTTGTATCCATAAAGCAGCTCAGCACCATGGTTCCAACTGCTTATGTTTTTTCTCTCATCGATACTCAATATTGCTTCGCTGCTCGATTGGACAATCGACGCGAGCTTCTTGATTTCGGCCTCAGCCGTTTTCTGTGCGGTGACGTCGCGACCGATGGAATAGATTTTGTTTTCTTCAATAACCGGAACGCCGCTCCACGAAATCCACTTGTAGTTGCCGTCTTTACAGCGAATGCGAATTTCTGTACAAGGGCGTAACTCCCCTTCGCTGACTACTTGCAAGGACTCAGTTACTTTTGCAACATCATCGGGATGAGTAATCTCCGGCCAGGAAATTTTGGCGAGCTCTTCCTTTGTGTAACCGGTAATCAGTGTGTCTACGTTATTAGACCAAATAACCTGACCGCTAAAGTTGCTGATGCAGACAATGTCCAACGAATACTCGCAGAGTCTTTTCGCTTCGTCATACGTCAGGTCTATGGTGTTCGCTCGCACCCCTTCGTGCATCCCGATATGACTGGTGTCATTGGTGCTGCGCTCACTCTCGGTCATGATGCCCTCGCTGTCCGACGTCGACTATCGGCTACTGCCGGACTCGATTTCCCTTCAAAATTATACCATGCGATGCCTGCAAACCATTGTCCTATGCCCGTTAGGTGCGATGGACCGTGTGGCGTTTTTCGTGAGTTCTCAACCGCTTATCCCTGCTTTTTGAATTCCTGGCCTGGCCGCAACGGGTTTGCTCACAACTTGCGACAAGGTGATAAAGTTAGAGCGATGTTATGAAGACTCGGGAGTCCATGGTGACGAGTTCAGGAAGTACTGATACGGGTGGCAAGCATGATTGCACCGGTGCTCGGGATTGTGAAATTACTGTTGTAGCCGCCGTCATTGAACGTGCCGGACTCTATCTCATTTGCCAGCGACCTGTTCACAAACGGCATGGCGGTCTTTGGGAGTTCCCCGGCGGAAAACTGGAGCCGGGAGAGAGTCTGTTGGAGGCTGCCATACGTGAACTGCGCGAAGAATTGGCCGTGAAGGTGCTCAGCATCGGACCCGTTCGATTTCGCAAGAGTGATGGAGATACTGCCTTCAGTATCAATTTTGTCGATGTAGCGGTAGAGAGTGAACCTGAACCGTTGGAACATTCTGCTATTCAATGGCGGTCAGCGGAGCAGCTGTTACAACTGCCACTTGCTCCCATTGATACTCAGTTCGCCGAAAGTTTGTGCTTATCTAACTCGCAAAATGAAAGTTTTCACCCATGATGTATGTTCTACAAAAGCTGACCAAATTCGCCGGCGTTGCTCTTGCTGCGGGGCACAAAGCGTACACATTCCTTTTGCCTTCAGGGTATCAATGTTTTCAGTTGACCGAACGTTCTCGTAAGCGATTGCTCGAAAAGTTTCCTCCCAAATTTAGTGAAGTTCGAGCCAATCACATTACGCATGATTATGGCGTCTCTGTGACCGGCGAGCTACCCGCTGTTCCTGAGCAGATTGAAGTAATCGGTTATGCAAGCGATGGTTCGCTTGAGTGCCTGGTTGTTCGTGTTGATGGCCAGCTGTATCGCCCGGATGGCAATCCGTATCACATAACGTTGTCGAACGAGCCTCATAGACAAGCGAAAGAATCGAATGAGCTATTAGAGAAAGGCTGGCAGAAGATAGGAGCCTTTTTCATTGCGGGCGAGCCCCAGTTCAGATTGATTAGAAAGAAGAGAGAGTCCTAGCGGCGACGCTGTTTGAAATTCTTGAATCCCCGTGAGCGCAGCAATTTTGTCCGGGAACATTATTCACTTATATTCTTCCAGTTTCGTGTGCGACATCGATGAGATCGCTTTTCGTTGGTGCAAAACGAGAACATGCACGGCGACAACAAGTGAACCGGAAATGATCGCCTCGCACGGAAAGGAACAATGCTGATCTGCCGATCAAATGTGTTGACTTCTGGAACGCCGCAACGCAATATTGGCAATTGTAATTGGGCTGCGACCGCGAGGACTGCGTCCCGTGCGGCTTCGCGCAACAGAGCGGATAGCAACGCCATCATACGCGGTGTCGCTTGATTTATTTCCAGCGAATTGTTTTGAGCGCCGATTGAATTGCCGGAAGGTGCTTGTTGTATTCTGCCGCCGGTGCTTTGTAAAACACTTCTTGCACCGTGCTGCCGCTACCGTCTGGACTGACCAGAACTGAACGGCTGCGATGTCCGTTGGCATTCCAGGTGCCTTCAATGACCAGTACAAGCTTGCCGTTCAGTTCTTCGGTCTTACAGCTTTCCATCTTGAACGCCCGAGCATCTTCATAATTTCCGAGGATGCTTCCTAATGCCTTCTGCTCGTCTGCGCTTAGTGCATGCGCCGGCTTCTTGAGCACTTCATTGAAAGCTGCTGCGTTAGAGTTGTAGCGCCGACCGCGGTCAAAAAACGTCAATTCCACATCAGTCGATCCGGGTGCAAGATACTGTTGCGAGCGGCCTAAGCCACCGATGCCGTTTACTTCTTTCCCTGCCGCCCATCCTGTTGGCAGTGTCAGTTTATCAACGGCGCCGACATTGCTAACGTCGAGGTCCATTTTGTTTGCTCCCTGCAATCTCTCTGCGATCTGTCTTTCGCGAGTCGAGCGTGAGTCGCTTGCCAGCAACCTCAACGCGTCAACGGAAAACGCATCTGAAGTAGTCGGTCGGGCCTCTACTCGGGTTTCGACACGAATCGGTCGATCATACATGGGTGGAAAATCGCCAGTTTCCATCTTTTCCTCCAGTCGGGCAGATTCTACCAAATTGTCTTTCATAGTTCACCGATCAGTCGTTAAGGTGCCGATACGGCTGCGCGCACTGCTGCCGCCCGAGCTGCGGGCATGAAACGCAGGAGCTGCTGATACTTCGCCGTTGTCGCCGCTTGTTCACCGGGGTAGGTTTCGCCACGTTCCGCCCATCTTTGTTGTTGAGCTCGCATTGCGGCTATAACTTGGGTGTCGTACTGCGCATCGGTGGTTTGGTTGGCATTGCGTTGCAGGCGCAGCAGCTCCAGTTCTTTGACTCCGTCTTCGGTACCGAAGGCGCGATCCCAGGCCACGTCGCTCTGATAGGAAGAAATGGTCGCGCTGTCAGTCGACGGTAGGGTTGCGCGATAGAGATCGTGAATGCTGACTTCGTGGTCGTCGGCCTGGTCCCACTGGTTGTCTACTTGCGCGCGGCCGGTCGCCGGGTCATAGTCGGTGATCGTCACTACGTGTGCTCCACCGGAACCGCCATTGGTGCCTGCGCCTGAATCTGTAAAAAACGGTTCATTCTGTGCGTCTACCCATATGATTGCTGGTAGCTTTCCCTCGCGCTTCATTTGTTCCAGGGTTTGTCCGAGCTCTTCAGCGCTGCGAACCTTTACCGTGTTAGCGTCGCCGTAACGTCCGTTTACGATGGCAAAACCTGTTTCAGTTTTGCCGGTAATGTCGTTGCTGATGTTTTGGAGCTCGCCTGTGGGCACTCCGGGAGGACTTAGCTGATTGCCTGCGGCATCGGTCGCCGGCTGGCGAGGCGTGGTGGAGTAGTCCCACAGACGTTCGCCCGTGTCATTCGGACCCGTGGGGGTGTCTTGCTCGTAGCGAATTTGTCCAGGAGGTGTAGTGCTGCGATTTTGACGATCATAGCGGTCGTTAACGGCAACAACTTGAAAGATTTGGCTTGCATGGCTGCGTTCGCCGTCCGGTGAAGGATGGTGGATGCCTTGCGTGTCGGGTTGCAGGCTGGCTGCAGGAACTTGAACGACTCGACCGTCGGCCATTGTGACTTGACCGGTGGTGGCAGCCTCGGTGACCACTCTAGCTGCTGCTGAGGGATCGCGATTGTAGATGCGATTCTCAACGCTAGCAACGTTGCACGTGCCATGTGAGCCTTGTCGAACTTCGTTTGGATGTGCGGCTTGGTGCAGGACTTGCTCAGCGAGCTTGGCTCTGTCTGCTTGCGAAACCGGCTGCTCACCGGTGGATTCTAATAGTTTGGAAACTTGGTCGTAAGTTTTGGCGATTTCTTCTTGGCTGAGCGGGGGATTTTGACGAGCTGCACGTCGTTCAAAAGCCGCCATATCTTGTTGTGCACGGTCGAGTGCTTCGGGGTCGTTTGCGAAGCGCTCTTCCAATCGGTCGTTCAAGCGTGCTCTTTCGGCTTGCAGGCGTTCTGTTTCGTTTGCCGGTTCGTGACCGGTGCGATCGCCTTCTCCATCGGCGATGCGATACTTGCCGTCATTCGTTTTGACCAGATCGTAGTTGTCTGTGGGATTGGGTCCCCAGTGGTGTTCGGTGTAGCCTCCGCCTTCGGCCGGTCTGCGTACATTGCCGGTGCCATCCGGATTCTCTTGCCTTCTTACTCCGTCTGCCCACGTGGTTGTAATCGCACCGCGGTGGTCGGTGATCGCTGTGCCACCATCTGTGGTGGGACGTACCTCAAAATTGTCGGTCTGTTTTGGACCCCAGTGCATTTCGGTTCCATCCGGTGTGCGAACGTAGCCGGTGCGATCCGCATTGTCGATGCGATAAGTTCCGTCCGCCCAAGTGGTGGTGCGCTTCCCTGCCTCGTTCAGAACCGTGCCGCCGTCGGCGGTGTGTCCGGGAAGTTGAAGTTCTTGTCCAGGATGAATGATGTTCGGGTTGGAAATTTTGTTCAGTCGCGCAATTTCCCTAACATGAAGTTGCACTTCTTGATTGCTGGCGTCCGGTCCAAGGTGTGCCCGAGCAATTTCCGTGAGATTGTCGTTCTTCTCAACAGTGTAAGTTACCGGTTCGACATCACGTTTGATCTCCTCACCGTGGAATGCTGCCGCTCCGGTTCCTTCGGCTTCGGACGGCTTGGGTGCGCGGTCTCCCGTTACTGTAGTTTCGGGTTTTGCGGGCGGCGCTTCGGGAGCCGGTGACTGAGCTTCAACTTGCGATCCCTTCGATAAGAGCGGGTCCGGAGTTACTTCAGTAGGCTTGTCTCCCGGTGGCTGTTGCATGCGCACATCGGCTACTTTTGCTTGAGCTGCCAGAGAGGCGAAATTCTTGTAAAGGTTGTCAGTGCTGAAGTCGAGCGGTTCTGACGGGGAAAGCGCTCTTGATTCGTCTGCGCTTTTGGCAACGTTCTTTACTACGTTTTTTAACTCTGCCCAGATGCTTGAGGACAAGTCGTTTTGTTGTTGTTCCGAACCTTTGTCCGCCCGTTCTGCGGAGGTGGTAGGTGCTTCGTTTTGTTCAATCAACGCCATGGTAAGAAACTCAATTTCGAAGGGAATCATTTGCCAATAGAGAAGCTACAGGAGAACCGATAAAATTAGTCGGTCTTTGTAACATTGATTCTTTTCACAAGCAATCAGTTTGGTGATCGCTGAAAACCCTTGAGGTACGTACGTTGTGCGGAACCTTCAATTCTCGGGCGCCGTCTCGTACGGTGTGATTAGGAAAAATACACAGTCTTTCGGGGCGGAGGAACCTTCCATGAACATTAAAGGGAAGCGCCTTACTTTGGTCTTGACAGCGCTCTCTGTCGCATTGTCGATACTTGCTCCAGTTGGAGCAGCGACCGATGCCCGTCCTTTGGTCAGACAACTGGTTGGCTATCTTCACTCTTGTCCGCTTGTGATGACGGAGGCTTCGTTCGAGCAGACGGCGCTGCTCGGCAAGGTTCGCGACACGATGAAACGCTTGGAAGGAACTCTCAATACCGAACAAAATACGGGGCGGCTGACCGTGGCTCAGGCCGATGAGCTCAGAACCGAGCTGGAGATTGTTGGCACAAACATGGAAGATGCTATCGCCGATGGCAAATTGACGTACGACGAGGCCCACTTCGTTGTTCGAAGATTGGCTCAATTGGACAATAGGTCCGATATGTTGATTTCGTCTCACCCTGCCACGCGAATTGCAATTGATACTGACATTGATATCCGATTGCGCGATTTGAACGGACGGCTTGCCGAAGATGTAAGTGCGGGGCTGTTGACTGCTTCCGAATCTGACGAATTGCGACGTTCGCTGGCAATAGTCGCCGTAGAAAATTCAAAGGTTGAGGCCGACCGCGTGATTACGCGCGCCGAACAAGAGCGTATGAAGATTGCGATGGATATTGTCGGCAATCGGCTGGATGAGTTGACTACGAATTCGTATGTCACCGTGCGGTCGCTCTTCACCTGGTCTGATTTTGAACCCAGGCAGCAACAGCTGCTTAATCGCATCAACACCGCAGTAGACCAGGGGCGACTATCGGCACCTCGTGCTGCAGTGTTGAGGACTAACCTCGAACAAGTCCGGCAAGTAGCCTCGTCGATCAACGCGAATCGATCCGGCCAAATAGTAGCGGCTCAAGATCTCATTATTCTGCGGCAGAAGCAGAATATGATCGACCGTCGGATCACTGAAGAAATTCGCATTGCCGCAAGACAGAGACCTTCCTGGCATTAGTCTTTGTCTTCGGTAAAAATAAGTCAGCCGGAGCAGTTTGATCTGTCGGTTCCGCCGACATGAGCACCCGGTCAAGCTCGCTCCGGTTTTGACTATTTTGATTTAGCTTAATTATCCGGACTCAATCCTGATGTCAGTACAGTCGCTCCCCGGGCATATACAGGGTAGAGGGACGCATCGGAGCACATTTTATGAGACGGATAGTTGTTTTGGCTGCTGCGCTCTATTACGCCGTCGGGTCAGCGGTCTCAGCCCAGGCGTTGTTTGAGAGCTCCAAGACATTCGGCTTCGGAGCCGGGATGGGGGCTGCTCTTGCCGGCAAAAAACTCCAAACGGTCAAGCCAACTCTGACTGCAGAACAGTTAAGTGCTATTGCCGCGAAGTGCGCGGCGCTGAAGGCAGATGCTAGCGCCAAAGAGAAGCGTGGCGACCTTAAGGGCGCCGCCGACTCCTGGACCCAAATCGGTCTCTTTCGAGAGCAAAACATGGGACCCGGAGACAAGCAGGCCGGGGAAGCGTTTGGCAAGGCCGCGAACCTTTACGAGTCTAAGAAGGATTGGTCCGGAGCAGAGGGAGCCTGGCGAAAAGTCCTCGCGAACTGCGCCAGACGGAGCGGACCGGGATCTGATGAGTCTGCGCCCGTGCTTGAGCGTCTCTCCAAAGCCTGTGAGCAGACCAACAAGACAAGGGATGCTGCGTCATTCTTGAGGCAAAACCTGGCAATACTTGAGAAGAAGACTCCCGGCGATCCCGCCCTTGAATCGAGACGCACTGAGGCGGCGGAGAAGAGTCTCAAGTCCGGAGATTTCCTTTCGGCCGAAGAGTTCTACAAGGATGCTCTCGATTCAGCAGAGCGTAGGGCGCCTAGCAGCAAACCCTCTCTTCCTCTTCTGAGTTCCTATGCTGAAACATTGCGCAAGCAAGGTAAAATAGAACAGGCCGCAGCGGTTGAATCACGTGTCCAGCAATACAATACTGGCGCAGCCGCTCCAGCGGCGGTGCCCTCTAGTGCAACTCCAACTCCTTCCAGCGCAACTCCAACTCCTTCCAGCGCAACTCCGCCTCCCTCCGCATCCGCCGAAAGTAATCAGCCCGCAGTATCGCCGGTAACAACGACTACTCCTGCTGCAGTCGCGAACTCCGAAGAAGAGGAATAATAGAATCTCTCGGTTATGATGGAAGAATCACAATTCGGTCTCCAAACTGGGCAATCTCAGCCGAAAATATCGGTGGATCAATTGCGGCTGCCGGACCATATCCACGATTTGGAGCTACTTGCTCAGGGCGGCATGGGAGCGGTCTTCAAAGCTCGCCATCGCTTGACCGGGGCGAGGCTTGCAGTGAAGGTCATGCTGCCCGAACTTGCTAAGGACGCTAATCATTTGCAGCGGTTCATTCAGGAAGCGAAGCTGGTATGCAAGTTATCCAACCCGCACATAGTAGCAATTCACGAATGTGCAATCATGGGCAATACGACACCATATATGGTGATGGATTTTGTCGAGGGTGAAACGCTGAAACAGCGATTGGATAGAGAGCCTTCGCTTACCGTAAAGGAAGCTGTCGACATATTTTCTCAAGCGGCAGATGCGTTACTTCATGCTCACAAGAAGGGCGTGATTCACCGAGATTTAAAGCCTGCCAATATGATGCTCACTAAGTCGGACGACGGTGAGACTGTTGTTAAGGTCCTGGACTTCGGGTTGGCGAAAGTTTTCGATAAGCGAGCAGATGAGGAAACGCTGGCGTTGCTTACAGCAACGGGCGAAGTCCTTGGCACGCCCTATTACATGAGCCCTGAGCAGGTGATGGATGACCCCCTTGATCAGCGTACTGATGTTTATTCACTAGGCTGTGTGATGTACCACGTCATGACCGGCGTGGTGCCGTACCCGGGAACCAGCGCGTTGCAGGTGTTATCCAAACACGCGCACGATCCGCTACCTAACATGGACGATTCTCCGCGTGGAGCGCAATGTCCCCCTTCGTTGAAACGCATCATATTGAAGTGTCTTGAGAAAGACATTTCGGATCGCTACGCCAGTATGGACGAGCTCCAGAGAGACTTGATTCAGTACCGCGACTCAGGCACGGTGCGGCGCCGCATCACCGGTAAAGAAAAACGCTCTGCCAGTCGAATGATTCGTGGAGTGATTACTTTGGTCGTTTCAATTATATTGGGGTACGTCTTGATGAAGGCTCTCGGCGGTGACAATCCCTGACGTCTTATTTGCGAAGGTGCTCCATCGTGTCACTGCTCACTTGATTGAAAGTAAAGTCGGGTCCCCTTCTGTTTCTGCGGGAACCGGTGTAGTAGTCCGTGATGCCGTCATTGCCGAATGTCATCGAAATACCCGGCAGATCTGCGACTGGGATGCGGTGTTGGAGCTTAACTGACTTGTCGTTGTACGACACACGTAGCTGACTCCCCTTCAACTCTTCCTGGAGTGCGGTGAGAACGTCACCGCGTTGCTCGCTCTTCTCCAACACTATAACTCGCCGAGAGAATGAGTACATATCGTTGGTCGCTAGCGAACTAAGCAGGTCTGTAAGCGCTTCTTGCCCTTTGTCGTTGAGTTTCGGATGCTTCGTTTTGAAGTTTTCCGCTTTGTCTTTCAACTTGTTCTCAATCGAAAACATTATCTCTAAGTCTTTCGTCGAGATTTCCCTGTCTGGCAAAAGTTCGTCATCCGACAGGTTGCGAATATTGCTGTAGTTGCGACGCAGTATGTCCGCCATCGATTTGTTGCTGGCGCGCTTGCCTGCTTCTTCGACTTCTGCGACGCTTAAGTAGCCGTTCTTGTCCTTGGCGCTTTCGAGGCGATTCATCCAAAAATCGGATCGAGCTTTCGGATCAGAAGGTTCCTTATCGATGGCAATATCCGGCAGAACGGGTTGCAGTCCTGACCGCAGAATTTCGGATGCGCGTCTATTTATCTCTTCTTTCGTTGGTCCCTGGCTGGCAATCGGTTGCAATTCCAACAGGTTCGGTGTAGTGACCTTCGGCTGTTCCGAAGGCTTTACTTTAAAGTCGTCCAAAATCATAGTCTCCTTTGACCCGGCAAAGTCGACCATCCCATCAAAGCGATACTACACCGACCCTGTTAATCTTGGACTTGTATGCCTGCTCGCGTGTGGTGAAAACACCACTAAGAAGGCGCAGAAGTCATGCTTGCAGGTCCTTCCGATGGAATTACCGTGCAAAGGGGACCATAGCAGAAGCTGCTTATCCGGGAGGCTGGATGCGGCGTGAGCCTGGACCTTCGAAGAGTTTGTAGGCTTCTTTTACTGCGCCGTTGTCGAACTCTGCTTTGCCGCCACCGTCAAGGTTGTCGATGACACCGCCGCCGCCGACGGTGACAGGGGCTTCGTTTCGCTGCTGCGGCGAATTGTAGCTCGAGGCTCCGGCACTGCCGCCTCCGCCGGCACCACCACCGCCTTGATGATTCGATTCGCCGCCCGATGGACCGGAAGGCGGGGGTGGTCTGCGCGTTGATGCCGTAGCTGCGACCACAGGTCTGGCGTCGGCACTAACCTTGACGCGGATTTCGAGATCTCTGCCGGTAACGGCTTTACATGCGCCTTTTAGGTGATTTGCTTTTGCCTCGAGTGTCTTTTGAAGTCCAGGATTTTTGACGCCGAAGGTAATTTCACGATCGTTCAGGTCGATAAGGAAGGCTACTCTGGAATTGAAAAGTCCGTGGGTCGGAATATTGATTCGATGCAATTCGTCTAGAATGCGCGACCAATCCGCCTCCATATCTCCCGATGCGCCTGCGCCTCCGGCACTAGGCTCATCGGAATATTCCTCGGAAGGATAACTTGGGGCGTTATTGTTTTGAGTAGCTGCTTCAGGCTCCGCCATGTCCATCTGCTGCTCGGCTGGTTGTTGGTCCTGAGATTCTGGATGTTGGTTGAATTGTTCATCGCTAGCTGCGGGGCGGCCCGATGGCTGCGGTTGAGCGGCCGCGGAGGGGGCCGGCGCGGGAGCCGGACGTGACTGATCTTGCGTTGAGCTTCCGCTATCTCCACTTCTCTGTGCCATCGGCTGCGGCGGAGCGCTGTATCCGCCCGACGAAGAACTGCCGACGTGCGACGGTGCCGGCGCGGGGGCGCCACTGCGCTGTTGCGTCGGCGGACGCGAGCTTGCCTGAGCCTCAATCTGCTGAGGTCTCGCGCCGCCGCCAGCTTGAATTTGCGCTTCAAGTTTGGCAACACGGTCGGACAACTCGCGAACCAGCAACATGTCGTGCCTATGACAGATTGATAGCAATCCCATCTCAAGATGCATGGTCGGTTGCGTTGTCCTGCGGCATGTAGCTTCCAGCCGATCCAATGCTTCGATAATCTGAGCCAGTTCGGCGCGCTCGTACTTGGGCGCCTGCTCTAACAATTGCGTCAAGTATTGGTCTGAGCCGAGCACCACCGATCGCAGCATCTCCGTGGTGCATTTAGGAGTCTCGGCAAGATATGATGCCTTAGCCAAATTGAGAAAGTGTCCTGCCAGTTCCCGTGCGAGCACGGAAGG
The DNA here is from genome assembly GCA_019752635.1 of Candidatus Obscuribacterales bacterium. Lineage (GTDB taxonomy): Bacteria > Cyanobacteriota > Vampirovibrionia > Obscuribacterales > Obscuribacteraceae > JAKFUT01. The sequence goes on from JAIELX010000027.1 coordinate 38,259, forward strand.
CTCGCGTCCCTCAGCCAGCAGCGCACCGATGCTCTGCAAAAGTCCATTGCCTTCGCGCGCCAAAACCTTTTCGCTGATTTGCACTTGCACATCTTCGTGCAATGCGCCCAGCAAGCGCAGGAGATCGTTTACCAATACCGGTTTGCCAGGAGCACCCAAAAGGCTCGCTTGATCCAGCGTGCTGAGCGCATCGCGCAGACCACCGCCTGATCTCCTGGCGATTACTCTGAGTGCTTCGTCTTCGATTTCAATGTTTTCTTTGTCGGCAATGCCGCGCAAGTGCGCCGCCAAAACGTCCTGGTCGGCATTGCGAAACATCAGGCGCTGGCAGCGGCTGATGATAGTTGGCAAAACTTTATGCTCTTCAGTCGTTGCAAGAATGAAAACAACATCCGGCGGTGGTTGCTCGATTGTTTTCAGAAGCGCATTAAATGCCTCTTTGGTGAGCATATGACATTCGTCAATGATATATATCTTGTATCTACCGCCCACTGCTTTCAGCGGCGCGCGTTCGATTAGAAGTCTGGCGTCGTCAACGCTGTTGTTCGATGCGGCGTCTATTTCCATCACTGCCGGCGATGTGCCTGCCTTGATTTCTTTGCAGGGTCCACATTCTTGACACGGCGTCAACGTGGCTTTTTCGGAACGTTCGCAGTTTAGTGACTTTGCAAGTATCCGCGCGCTGGACGTTTTGCCGGTGCCCCGCGGGCCTGTGAACAGATAAGCATGGGTGAGCCGCTCGAAAGTGATGGCGTTGCCTAGCGTGCGCGTCACCGCTTCTTGACCGACCAGATCTGCCAGACTTTGCGGTCTATACTTCAGATATAGTGGTTCGTGACGGGTAATACGCGATTCCACGGCTCCTCCTTGCGCTTGCACGCACTTCAGCGTTCTTGCCACTGTCATTTAATCGGATTGCCCGCCCGAGCGGCAAGGATTCCGACCAATGTTCCGGACCTGAGACACCAGGAGAGATCGTAACCTGAAAGCCATCCAAATTGGATGAAACCCTGATTAAGACTGGCTCGGAAATATGATGTCAACACGTCAAGATTAATGCCGGTTTTGCTTCCGTACGTATGAAGTCGGACCGGTGCAGTCGAGCGGTGATGTACCCCGCAGCTTGGAGGAGAGGGCTTGCCCGGGAGCCGGAGGCATCCAATGAATTCGGAACCACATTCGCTTTCGCCGGGTCAATGCTAATGGATGGCGACTAGAGGCGATGGCTATGAATCCAGAAGCGGGCACAAGCATTTCTCTATGGATGACCACATGCAATCTTCCCGATTTTCACCCACTGGCGGAAGACCTGGAATGTGACGTGTGCGTGATAGGTGCTGGAATCACCGGCCTCTCGGCGGCGTATTATCTGGCTAAGTCGGGTAAGCGCGTTGTGGTGCTGGAAGATGGACCGGTGTGCGGCGGTGAAACTCAAAGGACTACGGCTCATTTGACAGACGTAGTGGACGACCGATTTGCGAACCTTGCGAAGGCGCATGGTGTTGACGCAGCGCGCCTCGTTTACGAAAGTCACAGAGATGCGATTGCGGCCATAGAACGAAACATTGCCGACAATGAAATTTTTTGCGACTTCAAGCGAGTGAACGGTTATCTGTTCAATGCTGAAAATGATTCGTTTGAACTGAAGAGTGAGATGGATGCGTTGCAGAATATTGGATACGCGGGAGTGCAGTGGCTCGATGAAATGCCCTTGCAAGGAATTCCGATTCAAACTTGTCTGGAGTTTGCCAATCAAGCGCAATTTAATCCGTTGAAGTATCTCACCGGTTTGATGCGCGTGATTCTCAACCACAACGGCAAGATTCTTACTCGCACGCGCGTAAAATCAATTGAAGACGGTACGATTGCGAACGTGGAAACAGAGTCGGGGCACACAGTAAAGGCATCGTATGTCGTGATTGCGACGAACAGCCCGATTGGTGACAGAGTGCGTGTGCACACAAAACAACATGCATATAGAACTTACGCGCTTGGCGCCGAAGTGTTCAAAGGTTCCATTCCCGAAGGGCTTTATTGGGATACGGAAGACCCTTATCACTACGTGCGGCTGCAAAAATTGGACAACAATGACGAGTATGAAGTACTCATTGTTGGTGGTGAAGATCATCGCACTGGCATGGAACCGGATTATGATCCTTACCAGAATCTTGAAGCGTGGGCGAAGAAATGGTTTATCGGTGTGCAGGACATCATGTTCAAATGGTCCGGGCAAGTCTATGAACCCGTAGATGGATTGTCATTCATCGGGCGCGATCCTGCCTATGGTGAAAACGTGTTCTTAGCTACGGGCGACTCCGGCATGGGCATGACACATGGCACTATGGCCGGTAGCATTTTGCACGACCTGATTGTCGGCCGATTCAACAAGTACGCCGAACTGTACGACCCTGCTCGTAAGTCCGTGCAAGAAGCCGGCGAATTCATCAAGCAAAACGTTAGCGGCTTGGCGGGCTACTTCGATTACGCCACTCCGGGTGACGTCAAATCAACGGATGATATTGCGCCGGGCGATGGCGCAATCATTCGAAAGGGGCTGGAGAAGCAAGCCGTATACAAGGATGCCGAAGGATACTGCCACAAGATGTCGGCGGTTTGCCCTCATTTAAAGGGATTGGTGCGTTGGAACAGTCAGGAGAAGACATGGGATTGTCCGCTGCACGGCTCCCGTTTTGATGCAATGGGATGCGTAGTCAATGGTCCCGCAAACTCGAATCTCGAAGCATTGGCAAATGATGAGGCACTGTGTTCGCCGGAATTCGACGCCAGTCCGGACGCCGAACCGATCGCGAAGATGGTTCAGTCTCCAGATGTGAAGAAGCAGGGGTTTCCGAGCAGCCAAGACGTGTTCTAGTTCAACTACACGTTGAGATAGAAAATCTCATCATCGACATTGAGTGCACACGGTTCTTTCGTGTCCGGGTCGAGCCAGACCCTGGTCGGGTTGAAAACGCGCACGGACAATATTTTATTGCGTGCTGATGCAAGCTCTCGCTTTTGGCTATCGGTCAGTCGAATCGAGTAGCATTTCGGGTACTTCTTGGAATTGGTTTTGACGTCTTCTGCTCGGCTAAAGTCGACGCAGAGTCTTCCTCCTACCTCGCAGGGCCATACTGCCAGTTCAACCGGCTCGACCGATTCGACTAAACGTTTGATCTTTTCATTCTTCGTATTACGATCCGCCCGGAAAAAGAGCGCCGTAGACACAGCATAGATAGCTAGTGGTGGCATACAACTTCCATCCTAACTTTTGGTGTAATAGCTGGATTCCATAGGGCAACCGGCGTGAACTGCATTCAAATCAGTTCCGTCTTTTGCCCTCTGTAGTAATGATAGATCCGCTACGTGAAGTATTTGTGGAGGTCGGTTCAATCAACTACTAGACTAATCCACTGCCGGGTCAATCACCTGGTAAGCGAGCTCTTCTCCCCGCTTATAAAAGAGTTCGGCTATACCGGTGGCACCGGCCAGCTCCAGTTGTCGCCCCATCCTGATGTATTGAGCCCAATCTGCCTCTCTTGCCGGCGTGGCCTCGGGTTCATTTTTAGTCTCCACCATGGCTTCCTTCTCCAAAGTCATTCTGATACCCGGGTTGCCGTCAAGATACAATTAGTTCAGCTTATTATCCGAAGGTGAACATTGGGTGAATCATCTTATTGGATGACACGAAGCGGCTGCAAAGGGCGGCTCGAGCGGGTTTACCGACACCGCTCGTCTGAATTTGAAAGCAAGACTTGGAGTGTCGAACTGCTAAGCTGCTGTTAGATTCGTAGCGACGGATCAGCAGGACTGTAACAATGAACCAAGTTAACACCGGAGCGCAAGTGGACGTAGTGTCGGAGTCTGACTATCGATGGAATGCAATTGTCCGGAAAGATCCGGCTTTCGACGACAAATTCTTCTATGGCGTGAAGACCACTGGCGTTTTTTGTCGACCTTCGTGCGCGGCGCGGTTGCCGAAGTTTGAGCACGTATCATTTTATGTGACCTGCGAGGCTGCGCTTCGATCAGGCTTTAGACCCTGCAAACGCTGCCGCCCGGACGAAACAGCCTTAAGGGAACGCCAGTTGCTTAAAGTACAGCAGATTTGTGAATTGCTGGATCAGGCGGAGACCATTCCGTCACTGTTGGAGTTGGCTGTTCATGCGGGATGTAGCCCCCATCACCTCCACCGTATATTTAAATGCTTCACCGGACTTACTCCTCGTGCATACGCTGAGTCCGGGAGGAACAGTTGGTTCTTTCCGAGAATGTCACGTCGGCGATCTATCAAGCCGGTTACTCGTCTAGCGGACGATTTTACGATAGAAGCGACAAGGTTCTTGGCATGACTCCGACGCAATATCGTTCTGGTGGTATGAATGTTGCGATAGCTTTTGCCGTTGCTGAATGTACTTTTGGACATGTACTCGTAGCCATGACGGAGCGAGGTGTTTGCGCCATTCTCATTGGTGATGATGCTGATGCTCTATTGCAGGACCTGAAAAAACGATTTCCGAAGGCGACGTTTAATTGCGGCGATCAGTCGTTTTTGCAATGTGTTCTTCGAGTGATCGAATTCGTTGAGGCTCCTGCTTCACAGCTGGGGCTGCCTCTAGATATTCGGGGCACGGCATTTCAACAACGTGTCTGGCTTGCGTTGACTAAGATTCCCGCCGGCATGACCGCGAGTTATGCTGAAATTGCAAGAGGTTTGGGAATGCCGGATGGTGCGCGAGCGGTAGCAAATGCTTGCGCGGCAAACTCGTTGGCGGTTGCGATTCCGTGTCACCGTGTAGTTCGCACCGGTGGAGACCTGGCCGGGTATCGGTGGGGAATTGAGCGAAAAAGGGAACTGCTGCGTAGAGAAGCCGATCATCAATCTGGAGAGTAGATCGAGTGTCGTTGAACTTGTTTGGCGATCAACCAAGAAGAGAGGCGCTGATACCGGGGGCAGTGCTTCTTCGAGGCATGGCTTTGACACGCGAAAGTGAGTTGGTCTCTGCGATTGAGCAAATCGTGGCGTTTGCTCCATTCCGGCACATGGTTACACCCGGTGGGTTTGAAATGTCGGTGGCTATGACAAACTGCGGCGACCTGGGTTGGATTACCGACAAAACTGGTTATCGATATGATTCGATTGATCCTTGCAGTAGTAACAACTGGCCGCCAATGCCGTCCGTGTTTTTGGATCTGGCGAGGGTAAGCGCTATGCAAGCAGGCTTTGATGAATTTGTGCCCGATGCTTGCCTGATCAATCGCTACGCTCCGGGCTCGCGCCTTACTCTTCACCAGGATAAGAACGAGCGCGACTTCAGTCAGCCAATTGTGTCTGTATCACTAGGTATTCCAGCGGAGTTTCTGATCGGTGGCATGCAGCGTTCCGACAGACCGTTGCGAGTTCGGTTGCTGCACGGCGATGTCGTGGTCTGGGGCGGTCCCGCTCGCCTGGTCTATCACGGCATCATGCCGCTAGCCGCCGGCTTCCACTCGCTCTTCGGTGAATACCGAATCAATCTAACTCTGCGAAAAGCCGCGTAGTAACTCTTACCATTCGCCCGGACCGTATATTTTGTAGGATTTGACTTTATCACCTTCGAGTTTCAACACTAACTCTTCGTAGGTGTTTACATGGTATCTCATATCCCACGTGTTGCCCGGACCTGCTTCGTCCGGACCGAGCTCCTGAACGATTTCTTGCCTTGACTTGCCTATTAGCCTGTGATCCCGGAGATCGTTTAACATCCTTTGTCTGATTCCCTCTTCAATCATTTTCTTATCGGCTTTCTTCCAGGTCTCGGAATTAAATTTGAGCGGTTGCCAAAATTCGCGAGTTGAGTCGAGAACTGATCCGCAAAAGCCACCAGCAATGACGATTGCCAGGATAACTAACATAGCTACAAAGAACCGCTCTATATCCGAAAGTTTCATTGGCGTAGTTTACTTAACCGAAAAGATCAGGATGCTCACCACTTTCGGTGGCGTGTTGCCGGAGCCTCTGGCAAGTTGGAAACCGACCTGACTGATCGGATAGATGTAGTTCTGTCCCATCCCCGACGTAGGCTCTTGAAGCAAGAACGCCGGTTCGCCGAACTTTTCTTTAACACGTTCAAGTGAATCACCCGGTGCAACACCAAAGTCTGGTGCCACCAGAGTCGGATCGAATATTCTTATAGCGTCGAGCAATCCGTTGCGGAAGAACAGCTGCAGCGCTGTGGTTCCGGTTTCGGGTTTCTTCCATGTCATTACCGACCAGCGGTTGATCTTTTGCTCTTTGAGCTGGCCCATGTTTGATAACGCTGAGGCGACTTGCATTTGCGAAGTGCCCAGACTGACAAGCGGAATGCCTGTGGCAACGTTGGGTGGTAGCAGTGCAATGGTTTCTCGCTTCTCGACGCTGCACCGGTCCAACATCATTTGATTGTAGAGTTGACCGGCTATTGCATTGGCACGGCCGGGCGACGTGGCTCCTTGCTGTTTTCGCAACGTGGAGCTTGCGTCTTCTATGGAGAGTATCTGGGCTGGAATGGCGTTACCGGGCAGCTTGTAGCCGCCTGCGGCTCCACCGGCAATTGCTCCCGCCGTGTTCGCGTAGCCGGATTGGGCTGGCGTTCGTCTTGCAGACATTGGCGCCGGGGACGGCGCGTAATACGGTTTATTCTGCGCTTGAGCAATCTGAATGTCTTTCAGTTTGGTCGTAATGCTTTCGGCGGCTTGGCGGAAATCATGAACCGTCGGGCGTTCATCGACTATCTGAAGCTGACGGGGACCGCTGTAGAATTTCGCCTTTTGCTTCAGATCTCCTCCTGATACCGTCGTAACGTTCGACTGGGGGGCTGCGGATTTTTTCTCCGCCGGAGCCTCCATGGCGCGTTGCGCCTCTTCCATCCTCTTTGCCGCACCATACATGCGCCCGATGGCTGCCTGCAGATCCGGTGGTTGTTGCGCAATTTGGTTTTGCTGGCGTGCTCTGGCGGACGAGGAGTTAAACGGCTGGGAGCCCGCTTGTCGCGGCGCTAAGGCATTTTCACCGGGTTGGTGAACGAATTTGCCCATGTTTGTTGCGGGCATACCGGAGGCGCGACTGTTTTTATCCATGCCGTCGCTGGAGGACATGTCCTTGTCCCAGATCCCCAGACGATCCGCGTCTGCTTTTGCCAATTGTCCCGCGTCTCGCGCTTTGCCCGATCCCCTCAGTAAATTGCCGCCCTTCCAGCTGTCAATGGCGGATTCTTCGTCGGCGAGTGATTGACCTGCTGCGGCGCCGGACAGACTGCCCGTGCCGCTGCCGGACGGCGCGCCGTAATATGGCGGCGGCTCCGGGGCGGACTCGCCTTCATTGCCGAAAGTTTTCGCTGCTAACGTGTCCGTTCTTGTCGTTGGCGGCAGAACTCGTAACGAAGGCGTCGCTTGTTGGTTGAAGATCTTTCCTGTCTCTTTCGGCCGAATGGCCAGCGCATAATCCACGCCTGCGCTTTCCTTCTGTTGCTCGGCCGACGCCTGCTTCGGTGCAGGCTTGGCGATTGCGATTTGAGGAATGCTCATCACTCTATTGAAGATGCGTTCCAGCAACGCGACTCCGGCTTCGGGGGCGGAGATCTTGTTGAACGAGACATTACCTTTCAATTGCGAGCGAGATGTCGATGCTGTTGGAGGTTGACTGAATGCAGGACAAGCGAAGGAGCCTGATAGTAACGACACCAGTAACAGGGGCGTCATTGTCGATCGCAACAATCCGCGCATTGTTTCAGTGCGCGAAACTCGTCGGCGCCAACTTCGTTTTGCAGTCAGAACTCCAATCTTCATGACGACACTCCTGCGCCTCCCGGCTTCGTTTCAAATAGTTTGGATTCCCAGTCGTCCAACTCGGATTGATTGAGCAGACCACGTCTGTATGAAATGTGCACCGCGCGGCAGCGCTGGTTGTATTCCACATCTTGTTGCTCGCCTCTTCCGGGGATTGCCAGTTTGGAGTAGAGCGACTTTAATCTTGATTGAACAGCTTTTTCCGTCAGGTAGAGGCGCCTTGCAATAGTTGAATCAGTGAGACCCAACGCGATGCAGACAAGCGCTTCGTATTCGGCCGCCGTTAAGCTTGTGGCTCTGTTCTGCGTGCGTTGAATCACACGAGAGATACCGGGGTGAATCCAGCAGTCTCCAGAGATGACAGCCTTTGCGGCTTCAATGACTTGCTCGTTGGACGCGCTCTTCAGCACATAACCAAACACACCGTCCGGCGGAACTACTTTCCAGAGCTGGCGAACATAAACTTCGTCGGAGAAATTGGACAGTATTATGACGCCGCTGGTGGGAAGCTGTTTCAGAATTGCTTCTGCCGCTTTGATCCCTGACAGTTGCGGCATTTTGATATCAAGGAAGATCAAATTAGGTTTGATCTTTACTGCCGCGTCAACCGCTGCTTGCCCATCGGACACTTCATGCACCGGTCCCTGGTCCGAGATGTTCTTCTCCAGGAGATCCTTCAACCAGTTGCGATCCCTATCTTCGTCATCGGCAATGAGAATTGTCATACTTTCTTTTCCAGTCCTTTCAGTCCTTCAGCCTCTCGTAAAACCAGTGTTGCACTCACTATAAACTCTGTACCACTTCCAAACTGCTTTGGTTTGGTCCACTCTACTCCAGCCCCGACCAGGGCTGCCCTATGCCGAATATTCAGCAGTCCATGCGAATCGGGACGAATGGCTCGGGGGTCGATGCCTTTGCCGTTGTCCGTAACTTTGATTTCCAGGATTTCGCCTTTTTTCTCTATTATGACGTCCACCCTGCTTGCCGCCGAGTGTTTCCTGACATTGTTCAGGGATTCCTGGACAATTCTATATAGCTGCAATTTAGCGAAATCGGATACCTCATTTTCCTGCACTTCGTCGCCGATAATGTCGAAGTTGCCAGCAACGCCCGTCTCTCGTTCCAGCATTCGCACTAGATTTTCCAACGCGGGAAGGAAACCCATTGTTTCAAGCACTGATGGATGGAGATCGTTAATTACGCGTCTCATCTCTGAAATAGCGTCGTCCAGCTTCACTCGCATTTGCCGCGGAGAAGAGCTGTCGCTGAACTCGACCGACATGTCGTCTACCATACGGGCAATACTGGAGAGCGCGGGGAGAGTCTCGTCGTGCAGATCGCCTGCAATGCGCTTGCGCTCTTCTTCTGCTCTCACCTGCATCATTTCGCGCGCTGCGGCCAATTCCCTGTTTCGCTGGCGCAGATCGGTATCCAAATTGATCACCGTGCCTAGAATGAAACCGGAGGCAATCATGGCCAGCGGCGATACTACGGGCAGTGCCACGTGCAGGAATTGGAACGAGATTTGAGCTAACGTCATCAAGATGACGCCGGATAGCAGCATCGCCAGAGCGCGCTTGCCCATGGGCAATGCGGAAGCGATGGCGCCGACTAGTGCGCCTGTGATTAGTAGAAACTGTTTGGCGTAGGGCTTCGGGAAACTTGTAATGATTTCGTTGTTAATTACTGTTGCCAGTGCGTCCGCGTGGATGACCGTGTCGGGGGGATCTTGTCGGAAAGGCGCTTTCGGCCTGGCCGGGTCCATTCGTCTTGGTGTCAGCGTCGAGCCGATGAAGACCACCCGGTTGTCGAAGGATTCCGGCTTGAAGTTAGCTTGCAGCACTTCGCTCATGGGATACATGTCGTAGGTTACGTTGTGGTAATTGATGTATCCAGCCTGGTCCGGCCGCAGAGTCGTCAATCTATTGACGTAGTCAACCCCGGTGGACCTGTAGGCATTGACTATGGCGTGGGTTAATGAGGAGACCTCGTGAACGCCCGCCAACTCCGGCTGGTCTGTATCCGAGCTTTGCCGCGGCAGCCTGAGAACAAAGCCGCCCGGCTCCTTTGGCAGTTCGTGGTAGCCGTAAGCTGCCGCGTGGACCAGGAAATCCGCTGCCGGCAGGTCCGTGCTGCCTTCCAGACTGCCGAACAGGGCAAGAACCACATTGCGATGCCGTCTGATAGCGCTTACTAGTTCCTGGTTTGCGGCTCCGCGCAGATCAAGGTCTATCACCACCAGAGTAGGATGTCCTTCTTCGATCTTGTTTACGAGGTCGGCAAGAGCTTTTTGCGAATCTTCGTCGTTGAAACGCGCGAAACCGAGGTCAAATTGAGAGTTTTCGTCGAAGGCTACCAGCGCAATGGATTTTAACGCCCGGGTCTCATACTTCGGGAATGAAGGCAGCGCCGATAGGCGCTCAGCTATTTTGTATCGCCATTCCAACATTCCGGTTTCAAGGGCCTCCAACAGCGGCGAATCGCTGTAGAAAAGAGATAGAAGACACCCCGCCAGGGCGCCAAAAAACAGGCGCTGGAACAGGAGCCGATGTCTTCCATCGACCTTGGTGACTTCAATTAAGGAATTTAGACGGTTCAATCGCTTGTAACTGCCCGACTGGCATAACTCCAGCCGATCTAAGTGTAACCCGGGTCAGCCTTTCTTTTCCCGGGAAAAACCCTAGAGGGACAGAATAGCTTTTCCCGGAGCATTTTCGCTTCTGATTCTGTAGTCTGTTTTCATGGGTCTACAGGGGGCAAAAGTTTGTTCCAGCTGAGGTTTAAGCAATGAAATTCAAATCTATATCGACCATTCTTGCCACAGCTGCAGTGGCGGTGGCTTCTCCGGCTGCCCATGCCGCAGGCATGATTGTCATCGATCCGATTATAGGCGGTGGCATCGTTCCTCGCCCTGTTCCCATTGTTCGACCCGGGCATAGGCCTCCAACCTTGCCACCTTTGCTGAGAGGTCAAGTGAGCTTCGGTCTTCGTTTGCAAGATGCCGATATAAAGGTAGATATTTCCGATCAGGTTGCCAAAACCTACATTACTCAGACCTTCGTGAACGACACCGATCAGAATCTGGCCGGCACGTACCTTTTTCCGCTACCGGAAGACACTACCTTTAGCTCCTTTTCTCTGCATATAGATGGCAAGCCTGTTGAAGGCAAAATTCTCGAAGCGAAAGAAGCTCGACAACAGTATGAAGAGATTGTGCGGCGCATGGTTGACCCGGGGCTGCTTGAATTTGCTGATTACAAAACCGTCAGAGCAAGAATTTTCCCGATACCTGCGCACGGCACCAAGAAGGTTGAACTTGAGTATACTCAGGTGCTGAAAGCTGAAAACGGAATGATTAAGTATCGTTTTCCGCTGAAAACCGAAGGTGAGGCCGGCTCCACCGAAGAGGTGAACATCAACCTCAAGCTGAACAGTAAATCTGGAATTCGCACAATCTGGTCACCCAGCCATACTATTACGTCCAGGCGCGACGGCGAACACAAAGCGCTGATTTCATTTGCAGGAAAGGATGTGATTCCCGAAAAGGACTTCCTGCTGTATTACAGCGTGTCGGATAAAGATCTTACCGCCAATTTGCTCACGCAAAAGAACACGGGTGAAGACGGCTATTTCATGATGACCCTGACTCCACCTGTTGAAGCGAAGCAAGTCATAAATAAAGACATTGTACTTGTTGCGGATACATCGGGCTCTATGAAAGGGCAGCGGATGGATCAAACCAAGAAGGCGCTGAAGTATCTGGTCAATGCCTTTGGTCCGACAGACCGGTTCGCCGTGGTCCGATTTGCAACAGATGTGGATTCGTTTAAGCCGCAACTGGTTAATGCCACTCCCGATAATAAGAAGGCTGCAATTGAGTTTATTGATGATATGGAGGCTTCCGGTGGCACCAATATTGGTGACGCGCTGAAGACCGCCAGCAATATGCTGAGCCAGCCTGGCGATACGCGGCCGGCATACATGGTTTTGATGACCGATGGCGAACCGACTGTCGGCGAAACCACCGTGCCGGGCTTGCTGAAGATCGTTGGCAGCAAGCGCGATATTCGAGTGTTTGACTTCGGTGTCGGTTACGACCTTAACACTAAGCTGTTGAACAAGCTCGCAGATGAACATCATGGTACGTCTCAGTATGTGGAGCCGAACGAGAATATTGAAGTAGAGTTGTCGAACTTCTATGACAAGATTAAAGCGCCCGTTCTCTCCGACGTTAAGATTGCATACAACGGCATAACCGTTAAGGATGTTTACCCTCGCTCGGTGAAAGACATCTTTGCCGGCAATCAAGTCATGCTCATGGGCAAGTACAAGGGCTCCGGTGATGCGACTGTGCAACTAACCGGCACCGTAAATGGTGTCGCCAAATCGTACTCGTTTCCGCTCAAATTCGAAGATGCACGCAGCGGACACGGCTATCTCCCGCGTTTGTGGGCGATGCGACGTATTGGCCACCTTACCGACGTTGCGCAGGACAATGGCGACAACAAGGAAGTTGTTGATGAAATTATTGATCTCTCCAAAAAATACGGCATCATTTCCGCCTACACCTCGTTTCTTGTGACTGACCCCAACGAGTCGGCGCAGAGAATCACGCGTAACACGCCGATGCCGGTACCGATCACGGGTATGGGCGAGGGAAGCGCCGGCGGTGCCAGCACCAATGTTCGCGGTGCTCTCAGCTCGCGCTTGCGTCAAGACCGGTCGCTTGCGAGCGCGCCGCACTCCGCCTCTAGCCCTGCGCCTCGCAGAGCCGGCGGCGGTGGGTCCGGTGAGGGTTGGTACAGTGCTCAGCCTCAAGGTCAAATTGCGGATGGTCGGCCTGTAGTCCGGGATTTCCGTGAGGCGCCATCGCTGCCACCGACGACCATGGGCAGGTTTGTCCATCAACCGGGCAATTCAATGGTTGCATTTGAAGGACTGTATGCCGACGCTGGTGCTCTCGGTGCCAAAATGGCGGCTGCGCCACATAGCGGCGCGTCCGCCGTGCGCAAGTCGAAAGCAATGAACGAGTTCAAGAACTCAATCGCCATGAAAGAGGAGTCTGCCGATAAGGACCAGCAAAGCGCAATCAAGACTGTTGATGATAAAACCTTCTATCTGCGCAACGGATTCTGGACCGACAGCTCGTATGATGAGAAGAAATCACCTAAGCCGCAAGTAATCAGCTTCGGCACGCCGGAGTACTTCGATCTGGTCAGCAAGGTCCCCGGTATCTCCAAGTATCTGTCAGTGGGACGTCAGGTCATTATCAACCTGAACGGACATTGCTACAAGATAGTGTTTAAGGCACAAGCCTAACGCGAAAACAGCGTGGCGACTGTCTTGATCATCATTACCGGAAGGCGGCGGAGTAACCAACTCCACCGCCTTTTCCCTTCTGCGGGGGTGCAGGCAAGGCGAAAAAAAACATGACTGCGATTTTTCGAAAGGCGAGTGTTTCTGTTCCGGCGGGAACAACTAATTATGAACCCCTGATCAGAGCGATGCCTTAATGGAGCTGGTTGAGGACGACATTTTAGACGAGCGCTGGCGCATCAGGAGGCGCCTGGGAGAGGGCGGCTTTGGCACAGTTTACGAGGCTACCGATGAGCAGCTTGGACGCACCGTAGCCATTAAGGTTCTGCGAGATTCATTGTTGACCGATGTCCCCATTCGAAGACGGTTCCTTCGGGAGGGGAAAATATTGGCGACCGTTCAATCACCGAATCTGGTGCGTCTCTTCTCCGTAAACCTCAGTAGCAGCGGAATGTTGTACCTGGTCATGGAGCTGCTCTCCGGGCGTACTGTGAGAGCTACGCTCATAGACCGCGGTCGAATTCCCGAGGAGGAAGCGCTACGCATCGCCCGTGACATTGCCGAGGCTCTGACAACCTTAGAATCATTCGGTGTAGTACACCGAGATTTGAAGCCCGATAATGTGATGTTGGATCGCACGGCTAGTGGCGAAATTCGGACCAAAGTCCTGGATTTTGGTCTGTCGGCATTGAGGTCCAAAGACATTAAGGACTCCTATGCCACTACTGAAGGTACCATGATTGGCAGCGTGTATTACATGGCGCCGGAAAATTGCATGGGACAAAAGGCAGATGTTCGCGGAGATTTCTATTCTCTTGGATGCTTGCTTTACGAGAGTCTGACCGGCCAGCCGCCATTCTACGCGAATGATCCTGTTGCTGTGGTCTTTAAGCAAGTAAACGATCCGATGCCGGAATCACCTTTGAAGACCTGCGGAGTAAGTGCCGGTACTCGACAGTTGCTACTCCAACTTCTTCAGAAGGAACCGGCATTGCGTTATCAAAGCGGTGCGGAGTTGCTCGACGCGATCGATTCTTGTATGTCGGGAACTGCTCCACAGGGGCTCAGCTCGGTGAGCTCTCGTCCCCCGCAGAGGAACCCCTTTCTTAGGTTTCTCTTGCCCGCTGCGGCACTGGTAATCTCTGCCGGCATTTGTGCCGGTATCACGATTCATATAAGTAGGCAGAGCCGTCCGTCGTTTCTGGTTGACGACACCAAAAACAGCTCGATAGTCTCCTGGTGCGACAAGATTCTTACAGAGAAAAAAGATGACGCAACATTGATTCAGCTGAACGATCAGTTGCGAAGCATGCCTCCTTCGTCAGCAAGGGCGAAACTTGCGTCGAAATTCGATTCTTACTATCCCCGTTTCGAATACCCGGTAAAATCGTTGGTCGCCGCTCTTAACACTAAGACAGGGGCGATGACGGACAGGGAGTGGGATTCTGTCTTGCGCGCATTGCAACGTCTGCGAAAGCTTCGTCTGAGTGTTTTGCAGCAAGGTCTTAGTATGGCTATCCTCAGGTGTTCCTTTAAAGGTTCTGGACCTGATGACCCTGGTATATCCTGGAATACTCGGCGGAGGGAGGCTGCTGCAATTCTTGCAGAAAGTGGTTCGTTGTGGGACACGAATGAAGCCGTCAAGCAAGCGGGCTCGTTGGTCTTCGAAGGCGGAGATGATTCGGATCTTAAGGTGAGCCTTATCCTTGTTTCCGTTGCCCTAAGGGTGGACCAGTCGGAGCGTGACTTCTTACTTCGATATGTAGCTCCGACCTTGGAGAGTGCTCCTGTTGCGGTTTTGCAAGCGAACGACCAGCTTCTGTCGGCCGTTTTCGAAAATGTCCGCAACGCCAAGAATCAGCAGGTCATGGACCAATTGTCGGGACCGATGTTCCGAGTGAAAAGGGCTACCTGCAGCGACGTTCAATTGGCTGATTGGTGTTTTAGTCGTGGCAATGAAATTCAGGGATTCAACATTCGTGCTGCCGGGGCATGGTGGAATCGCGCCGTTGAACTGTATGAGCGGTCTAACAACGCGGATTCAAGGTATATAGGCTCGCTTCTCAACCGCTCTGGGTATCTTCTTCATGAGCAGCGGCTAGATCAGGCTAAAGCAACGCTGATGAAGGCGTGGAAGGCAATGCATTCTACGGCTCAGTATCCATTCAGCTTTAAGTTTCACTGGTGCCTCTTGGCTAATCGGTTGACTGATCGAGAGAGCCAGTCTCGGTTCGCGCAATTGGCAGATGACGTCAACGACCCGTGGTGGAACTCGACCGATGCAAACGAACGGATCGCTCTTGGGCGGATGCGGTGTGATTTTTACAATGGAGATAAGCAGAACGCGAAACTGGAAATTGTAGCCCGAAGAACTCTTCAGATTCCCGGAGATAAGAACACTCCGGACTCCGAGATTTCCATGTTGCAGAGTTATTTGTTCCGGAGCGTTTTGGACGTGAGACCATTTGATCCACGCAAGGTGCAAAAGATTCTCCGTGAGTTGACGTTAGACGCTAGATCCTCCAAGGACGTTATCTCCGAATTCTATCGGCAGGCGTCTGTCGCAGCGATCGAGTCGGAAAGCCTCGGTCGAGACGGCACTTTCTTCCGATATTTTTTGCAAAGACAATTCGAGTTGCTGGGCGTAAGTCGCGATGTCGCGAATAAGTATGCACGCGCATCCTTCCTTGCCAGCTACGGCGACTACAATGAGGCTGAGCCGATCTTCAAGAGCATCATAAGAAGCCCTGGTTCCAAGGATTGGTCCGACAATGTTTTCAGAGTTGTTGTGCACAACCTGATAACTTGCGACCTCTACACGGGACGTATCGAGGAAGCAATCGAAACGCTGGAGCTTGGATTGAAGCGCACTCCGACTACATATACTTTCATCCTGGGGGTTGACTGCTACCTTCGGAGTGGTTGCAGCGCTAGAAGTGCTGCAATGGCCGAACAGGCCGCGCTGAGTCGCGAAATTTCTCAGGAACAAGCTGCTCTCATTGCAAAAACTGTAAGGCTGATACAGGAGCGACCCGCTGAGGCAAGTCTTCCGCTGGCTGAACTCATGAAGGCAGGAGGTGATCCTTCCAGCCAGCTCTATTTGACGGTTCGTCTGCTTTTGGCATGGCAACTAGCGGAGGCGGACCGAATGAATGAAGCAAATCGGTATTTGAAAATTGCAGCCGAGATTGCCCGGGAAAACCAGCACGATGGCTGGGCTCGGAAACTCATTCTGGCAAGACATTGCGCTTTGGGTGGGCGCTTCGAGTATGCACTAATTCTACACAATGAGATGTTGCAGACCCGAGAGTTTGCATCTCTGGCTCCGGTTGAAAAACGAAAATTCTATACGGATATGGCGATCTGCCAATCCGCTCTGCACAAGGATGCCGAAGCGGCTCTGAGTATCAGTTTGGCGCACTCATGCTTTGCGGTTCAACTATAATGACGAACTGCCTCGAGGCGGAGAAATGGGACCGCCTGGAACAAGTAATTGTGAGCCCGGATAAGAGCGCTAGTCTTCAGGCATACTCTCCGCTGTGGACGTGGCGCGGTCTTGCGGCATTGTGCCGCCCTCGGGGTGCTTCAAAGCATAGGCCTTGCCAGTTAAGGCCGAACCATTGTTTTTGTCTATCTGTAGCGCTCGCTCGTAATCACTGATCGCGCCTTTCACGTCTCCAGTGTCGAACCTCAAGTCGCCTCTGCTGGCGTAGGCCTCTGCGTATCCCGGGTTGACGCTGATCGCTTTGTCCAACTGCTCTCGCGCCCGGGCAAAATTTTTCGCTCGATACTCAATCCATCCCATGTTATTCAACGCGACGTAATTGTCCGGGGAAAGCGTCAACGCCTTGACCGCATCTCTGCGTGCTTCTTTTGTTTTATTGAGGTCTTGATAGACCGCAGAGCGGGTCACATAAGCATGGATGAAATCCGGTTGGATCTCCAATGCACGGCTCAGGTCGCTGATGGCCGCATCGTACTCTTTGAGAGACCATCTGGAAATGGCTCGGTCAACTAGAACGTCGGTGTTATCCGGGCTGAATGGCAGAAAGTCCGTATAGTCGTTTATGGCGTCCTCATCCTTACGAAGCTGATGGAACACCTTGCCGCGAATAGGCAGAATGTCTTTGGCATTGGGACTTAGCTTCAATGCCCTGGTTAAGTCGGCCAGAGCTCTGCTGTACTGGTGGTTTTGGAAAAAGGCTTCGCCGCGAACCTTGAATAGCTCTGCTGATGATTTGTCGAGTCTGATTGCGTGATCTAGTAGCGAAATAGATTTTGGGATGTCTTCGAACTTTGAGTCTAGATAGATTTGAGCCAGCCTATAGGATGCATAAGGGTTTTCCGGCTCAAGCCGCTTGAGCTTTTCATACAGTGGTATAGCGCCCTTTAAGTTATGACTGTCCACAGCTTTGTCTGCTTGATCGCGAATACTTTGTGCACTCTCGTTGCCGACCGGATTTTGCGGGGGCTTGCCGTTGATCTGATAGGTCACCAGACAAGCAGCTGCGCCGATAACAATTGCGGACATGATGATTGCTCCAATTTTGTTCCAATGCCCTTTGCCGGCGGCTTTGGAGCGCGACGTCCACGCGTTGGCCACAGACGGGTCGTTTAGAGCGGACGCAAACTCTTGAACTGTTTGAAAGCGATCGTCTGGCGATTTTGCCATGGCTCGCCGGAGCACCTTCTGAACGTGCACGGGAATGTCTTTGCGGTTAAGGGGCGGAACTTCATCGTTGAGATGTTTTATCACCGTTGCAATCGGTGAAGCGCCTACGAAAGGCATTTCTCCTGTCAGCATTTGAAAAAATACGCATCCTAGCGAGTAGATGTCGCTACGTTGATCGATCCGGTGTCCCTGGCACTGCTCGGGACTCATGTAAAAGGGGGTACCGAAGATTTCGCCGGTGTGGGTGAGCGGATCGCTCAAATCTTCTTTGGTACTTTTCGCTATCCCGAAGTCGACGATTTTGGGAGTGAGGATGCCATTCTCCTCGGTCAGCATTATATTACTAGGTTTGAGGTCCCTATGAACCAAACCGTGATGGTGAGCATGGGAAAGCCCCGCGCAAAGTTGATCGGCGAGACTGCGAAACTTTGCCCAGGAGAGGGGCTCTTTCTCAAGGAGATCAGTCAATCTTATACCTTCGATGTAGTCCATAATCAGATAGGGGCTGCCATCGAAAATGCCGTTATCGACTACGCCTACCAGATTGTGATGCTTGAGGGCGCCAACGGCTCTGGCTTCTTTGTCGAAGCGGCGAATGGTATCGATGTCCGAGTTCAGGTGTCCATGCAAAACTTTGACTGCAACGTCGCGCCCGAGGGTAATCTGACGTGCTCTGTAAACCGTTGCCATTCCGCCTGCGCCCAGCTTCTCTTTTATCTCGAATTTGTCGGCAAGGACAAAACCCGGTGAAAAGGGCTCTGGTGCCGCGGCTGTTGCGCTTCTGAATTCGACTTTTTCGCTGACTTCTTCCATGCGAAAGCTTCCGGATCCCTGCAATTATGTACCCGCATTCTCCTGGTTTGCCCTGTTTGCAACGATTGAGACAGTGGCTCGACTACCTGCGCTCTTGCGGGGCCTTTATTGAGTCCAACGAATCCGTGAATACTTTGTCAATCACCTTGTAGGACATGTATCCCTGGCTACGCATGAAGGCCCGAACATCGCTCAGCGCTACCTTGCGTTGATCGTAAACCAGGATGGCTTCAGCCCAACTGCTCACATCGGGAGCGTAGGGCTGAAAAAGATTGTGCACAGGCTTGTCTACGCGCATTACCTGCACTCCGTAGACCTGCAAGAGCTTGCGTTTTAGAGTATTCAGGCAGGAATAGCACATCGAACCGGATAAGCGAAATTGAGCCTTGTGATATTCGGGCGGTCCCGTGTCCGGAGGTGCCGGGTTGGTTTCGGTGATGATACGCACATTGGGACCGTCTGGTGCATTGGTATCACCTTCGGTGCCGGGCGCCGGTGAACTCGAGACGGGGTTGTCAGACGCCGGAGAAGACTTTTGAACTTCCGATTCGGCCGCAGGCTTTGCGGCAACATTGCCAGTGCTGGTGGATGGCGGTTTTTCTTCCTTGTCGGCAACGGTCGACTCTCCTGCGGGGGTGACCGCATCCGGTTCCGGCGTCGTGGTCTTCGGTGCCTCTCTTGACTCTTGAACAACGGCCGGGGAAGCTTTGTCGGATACCCCTGTTTCAGTAATCGCTGGATTTTTCGCTTCCGCCACTGAAGGTTCCAGGGCATTCGTCGAAGATGCCGATAACGCAAAAACTATACAGCAGGTTGTTAAGAACAAGTAAATTCTGGCGCTCACCGAAGGTTGCCTCACTGTAGGAGTTTGCGGCTATTGTCCTTCAAGATTGTTGCTGAGCCAGCACAACTTATAGACGTCTAAGCTATTGGGTTTTTGCCCATATTTCGGCAATTTCAAAACCGTGAAATTCAGCCGTGGGTGGAACTTGTAGGCTCTGTTACTGTAGGCTGCGGTTTACCCCGCTGAAGGCGGGTTGTGGACGCTGAGGCCAATTTCTTATAACAAATGACCTGACGAGGGGTTGATATGATGGTTGATCAGAAAAGGTGACAAGAAAGTACCTCAAAATGTCCACTCTGCTTAACTTTCCTCAAATCGTCGATGCCGCGATTTCTCCCGCGGACATTAAGCGGATGTCGACCGAAGAGTTGACACGTTTGGCACGCACTTTGCGCCAAGATCTCATTCAGTCGGTCTCGAAGACGGGTGGACACCTTGCGTCTAACCTTGGCATTGTAGAGATAACTCTTGCGCTGCATAAAGTTTTCGACAGCCCCAAGGACAAACTGGTCTGGGACGTCGGTCACCAGATTTATATCCACAAGATGGTTACGGGGCGCAAACACAGATTTGGTAGCCTGCGGCAATATAAAGGACTGAGCGGTTTTGTGACCCCGGTCGAAAGTGAGCATGATTCGTTTCTTGCCGGGCACAGCTCGACTTCTATTTCGCTGGCCGTCGGCATGGCGATCGCCCGCGATCACCGCAACGCCAAGAACAAAGTTGTCGCCGTTATTGGCGATGGCGGTTTAACCGGAGGCATGGCGCTTGAGGCTATCAATCATCTCGGTCATATACAGAAGGATGTGATTATTGTCTTGAATGACAATGAGATGTCCATCAGTGAGAATCTTGGCGGCTTCTCCCAGTATATGAAACGCATTAAGGAAACGTGGTTCTACAAAGACATAAAACAGAAGCTTGACCTCATCGAAGACGAACTCGACGAAGTTCCGGTCGAGCCGATCATTCGCGATCTCATTTTGACGGTCAAGAAAGAAGCTAAATCGCGCATTGAAACTCCCGGCATCGTCTTTGAAAAGTTGGGAATTAATTACTGTGGACCGATCGACGGACACGACGTTGGTGCAGTCGTTGCAGCTTTTGAAATGGTGAAGCATAGAAGTGGACCGCAACTGGTCCACGTAATCACCCAAAAAGGCAAAGGTTACGCACCGGCCGAAGCGGATTCGATTAAGTACCATGGAATCTCCGCTTCTCAGCAAGAGAAGGTTGAACCATCTGTGGTGGCGCCTCCTGCGCAGGCTAAACCGAAAACTTATTCGCAAGTGTTTACGGAAGCATTGATTGACATCGCCGCTATCAATGACGACATCGTCGCCATCACTCCCGCAACGGCAGAAGGCAGCGGACTTGTCCAGTTCGCGAAGGTTTACCCGGATCGATTCTTTGATGTCGCCATTTGTGAACAACATGCTGTCACCATGGCCGCCGGGTTGGCGAAGGAAGGCGTGCTGCCGGTTGTGTCGATCTACTCAACCTTCCTTCAACGGGCAATGGATCAGGTAATCCACGATGTGGGCATTCTCAATTTGCCCGTTATCTTTGGTATTGATCGCGGTGGATTGGTTGAAGACGGCGAAACGCACCAGGGTGTTTTCGATATTTCCCATATGCGTAGCGTGCCGAACATGCGCGTTTATGCGCCGGCGAACGCCAAAGAATTGCGCGATTTGCTCTATACTTTGTCCGTTGAACGCAGCGGACCGGCTGCAATCCGATTCCCTCGCGACAAGGCCGTTCGTTCCGAAGACGCTGTCGGTTTCGAAAAGATCAACCCCAATGAATGGCAGATCGTTCGACAAGGTAACGGACCTGTTTTGTTCGCCTACGGTGCAATGGTTGAAACCTGTATGCAGGCAATGCCTCTGCTACTGGAGAAAGGACTGGATCCGATTCTCGTTAACGCACGCAGTTGCAAGCCCCTAGATACGGTGACCATGGATCGCTTCTTGTTCGGCGGCGGCAAGATTGTCACCCTCGAAGAAGGCTATATTTCCGGCGGTTTTGGTTCGGCGGTGCTGGAGTATGCAGCGGCTGCGCGTTCGAATCGTCCCGGTAGAAAACAAGCTGAGATTGCCTGCATCGGAATTCGAGACCACTTTGTCGAGCATGGCGCCAGAAACATATTGCTCGATATCAACGGATTGTCACCCCAAAAGGTCGCCGAATTCGTCGCCGAATTCGCCAAAGCCTAGCTGTCGGCCATCAGTCGTCGGCCTTCGACGAACACGGGCAGACCGCGAACGACACAGAATGCTGCGGCTACGTAGGCGCAACCCATTGCCACCGAAGGTAGTACTGTGTCTTTCATTGTGCTGACTTGAGCTGCAATGATCAAACAAAATGCCGCTGCCTTGGTAACCGCATAAGTGAACCGGCTGAAGTTCGACGCCACGAGGAACTTGCCCAAACCTGATTCCATCATGGTCTTTTCACCGAAGGCTGTTAAGCCTTTTTCGGTTGCCTTAGAGCGGATGGCGTCAACAAACGTTCCGCGGACCAGGTAGAGCAATGGAATCCAAACCGGAATCCAATTTAGCGCCGCAAAAACGATCCAGTACATCATCTCGACCACGCGATCACCGGCGATATCCAACACTGCCCCGAGAGTGGTTGTTTGTTTGAGTTTTCGCGCGAAATAACCGTCAAGCCCGTCGCCCCAGATTACCAGAGCTGTAAGCACCGATGCGGTCCACAACATATTGTCTGCGGGGGACCAGAGTAGTGCTACCGTAGCCAGTGCCAGAATAACTCGTCCGATCGTTATACAGTTGGGAACATTCACGGAAGAGATTGCCTCCTATTTTTGCGCTTGCACAACCGAATCGGGGCACTTTGCCTCGGTGTCGCCATCAAGTCGCCGACTGATGCCAATCAGCAGGTTGTTTATATCGTTTTGCCTTGCAGCAACTTGTTCTTCTTCGCCGGTTTCGGTTGTTCTCAAAAGCAAAAGTAAACTCGCCGCGGAATGACCGCAATCATGTTTCTCCAAAAGAGAAGTCGCCTCTTCGGCTTCCAGCGATTCTTCGGCCAGGGCAAACTCGTGTGCATGAAGGTGCAGCCGCTGACTGATGTCGTCCAGGTAATCATTGACGACACTGCGGCAGCCTGTTTCAAGGCGATACATCATGGCCTTGACTCCGCCATTTCGAATGATTCCAGAAAGTATGAGAATGCGCTCAAGCTGGAGCAAGGTGTCTGTGACCGACTTTACACCTTTGCTTTTGAGAAAAAGTGCAAAGCGATCGCAGAAGTGCTTGCCGTCCAGGTTACAGCGCCCCGCTTCGCCGGGGCGCTTCGGGTCCAACCGTATGCATTCGGCATCAGTGGACAAGAACTCTGAGAGCAAGCGCAAACTTGCATCGATTGAGCATGAATCTATATTCGATTTTCGATTCATGCTCGCCACTCACCGATTCTTTAGACGTCCAGGTTGTGTACGTTGTGTGCGTTGGTCTCGATGAATTCGCGCCTTGGTCCTACCGCCTCACCCATCAACAAGTCAAACACATGGTCCGCTTCGGTAGCGTCCTGAACAGAGACGCGTTTCAACGTGCGAGTATCGGGATTCATTGTTGTTTCCCAAAGTTGTTCAGGCATCATTTCGCCCAAACCTTTGAATCGCTGAACCGTTGCTTTTTCGCCCATCTCAGCCAGTACAATTTCCAGTTTGTGTTCGTTGTAGCAGTATTCGACGCGCTTGCCTTTCTCTACTTTATACAGCGGTGGTTGCGCGATATAGACGTAGCCGTTTTCGACCAGCGGTCGGGCATAGCGGAAGAAGAAGGTGAGAAGTAGAGTACGAATGTGACTGCCATCGACGTCGGCGTCAGTCATGATGATGACTTTGTGATATCGCAGCTTTGCCAAATCGTGATTTGTAGCATTGGGTCGCAACAAACCTGCGGTTTTGCTGTTACTACCGCCCTCCTCGTCTTCGGAGACTTCTTTCACGTGCAAGCCGAGTGCTTGAATCATTGCCTGTACTTCTGCATTTTCGTAAATGCGTCCGGGCTGCACTCGCTCTACGTTGAGAATCTTTCCTCGAAGCGGCAAGATTGCCTGAAAGTTTCTGTTGCGCCCCTGTTTCGCTGAACCGCCGGCGGAGTCACCTTCTACCAGGTAGATTTCGCATTTTGCCGCATCGCGTTCGCTGCAATCTGCTAGTTTGCCGGGCAAACTGGAACTTTCGAGAGCCGATTGCCGACGGACAAGTGCCTTTGCCTTGTGGGCGGCTTCTCGGGCTTGTCTTGCCTGCGCAGCTTTGGTGACGATTTCTTTGGCTTGCTTGGGGTTGAGTTCCAACCATTCGGACAACTTTTCCGAAACAACGTTTTGCGTAATGCCCAGCACTTCGCGGTTGCCGAGCCTTTCTTTTGTTTGTCCTTCGAATTGCGGTTCCGGTACTTTCACCGAGATAATTGCCGTACAACCTTCGCGAACGTCTTCTCCTGTGAAATTAGCTTCGGTTTCTTTCACCATATTGTTAGCACGCGCATATGAGTTGATGATACGCGTCAATGCGTTACGGAAACCGGTCAGGTGCGTGCCGCCGTCGTGGGTGTTGATGTTGTTGACGAATGAATAGATGGACTCCGCATAAACGTCTGTCCATTGAAGCGCGCACTCGACGACGATGTTGTCTTTCTCTTGCTCAAGATAGATCGGCGGTTTATGAATCGGCACTCGCGTGTCGTTGAGATATTCAACGTAGGAAGCGATGCCGCCGACGTAGTGATAAGTTTCGGACTTGTCTGTTTTGCGTTTGTCTGTAACAGTGATTTTGAGCCCTTTGTTCAAGAATGCCATTTCGCGCAAACGTGTGGCGATGACATCCCATTCGACAACGATGTTGATTCGCTCATTATCTTCATTGATGTCGTGGAAGATTTCATCATCCGGCCAGAACGTGACTTTGGTTCCGCGTTTGGTCGCTGTGCCGATCTGCTCAAGCCCCCCGTCCGGAGTACCTTTTAGATAGACTTGCTTGTACTGTTTGCCGTCGCGCGAAACAATAACTTCTAAGCGTGTCGAAAGGGCGTTCACTACGGAAGCACCCACTCCATGCAGCCCGCCTGATACTTTGTATCCGCCGCCGCCGAACTTACCGCCGGCGTGCAAGACGGTAAATACTGTCTCTACCGCGCTCTTGCCCGTCTTTTCCACAACGTCGACGGGAATACCGCGACCGTCGTCTTCAACGGTGACAGAGTTGTCTTCGTTGATGGTGACTTCGATGCTTTTGCAATGTCCTGCCAGCGCTTCGTCGACAGAGTTGTCTACTATTTCGTAGACCAAGTGGTGCAAGCCGCGTGGTCCGGTACTGCCGATATACATGCCGGGACGCATTCGAACGGCTTCTAGACCTTCGAGAACTTCAATGTTTTGAGCCGAATAGTTGCCATCGCCTACGGCGGTAGAACTTTCCTTCGCGGGCTCGTCATTTGATGCTGGTTCTTGGCTCACTGCTTTCTCTTCTGTCGGGTCGTCGGGTGTGACACTCTTCAATTTGGGGGCTCCTATTGACCGGTGTTTTCGAAATTGAGCTGCAACTGGCTGTTACAAACGCCGGTCGAGCCGAAGTGTAACTTGTCGAAGATTACTTTGATATATGTTTTGTGCTCTTGCAAAAATGCAAAACGGTTTGGAAATAGCTGCTTTTAAGTTTTGAAGCCTGTTCGCAACTTCAAGACTACCTGCGAACAACAATCATTTTAACATGAACAGCGGTCGCTCGATCAGCGCAGGACGCCCGTCACACGGCTCAGGAGGGTTACATTTTTTGTCGCATTTTTCTTCGCTTATATATACCTAACGCCGCCAAAAGTGCACCCGAGGCTACATCTACAGGCTGTTTGGGGGGAGTCGGGCGATCCGAACTTCATCACAACAACAATTCATATGAATCTTCAGGGCTGAAAACATCGTTGTTTACGGTAAAATCAGGCTAATGGCTGCCAATAGCAGGAGCTGCTGCGTTACTTGGAAACTTTTCTCGAAATAAAACCGCACCTCGTAAAGAACTCGGCGCTGGCGCTTGGTTTCTTCGATGGTGTCCACCCTGGTCATCAATCCGTCATCAGAACGGCTGTGGCGGAAGCGAAAGCTCTTGGTGTCACTCCGGCGTTGATTACCTTCAAAGAGCATCCACGCGCTTTGACGCTGGGCAAATCGCCGCCGCTGTTGACTTTGCCTGAGCAGCGTCTTGAGCTATGTGAGCAAATGGGCATCGAGGCCGTGTTGCTGCTTTCTTTCACCGAGAAGTTGTGTCGGTTGGCTCCGGAAGATTATGTGCGTCAGGTTCTGGTCGAGTGCATGGGCGCCCGATCGTTATCCGTCGGTTACAACCATAGATTCGGTCGCAATCGCGAAGGCGATCCCGGGCTTCTGCGCGAACTGGGAAAAAACATGAACTTTTCCGTGCATGTTGCAGGCGAGGTTCTGATGGACGGCACTGAAATTTCAAGTTCTCGCATTCGAGAGGCTTTGGGCGCAGGCAGCATTGAGCTTGCGAACAAGTTGCTCGGACGTCTGTACTCCGTTCCCGGCGTTGTTGGCAGAGGCGATGGTCGCGGGCGTACCATCGGCTTTCCCACCGCGAATCTAGCCAGCGCTCCCGAGCTGATTCTGCCTGCTCGCGGTGTGTACTCGGGGTACTGTGTTCTTGAGCAAGGCACATCACACCCTTGTGTCATCAATATTGGACTGAGACCTACGTTCGGTGATCACTTGGCTCCGGCAACAGAAGTGCATATTCTGGACTTTGACCGTGAGCTTTACGGCAGCAATATCACCGTGCGATTCTCACGTTTCATCCGCGCTGAGCGCAAGTTCGACGGAGTAGAATCACTGGTGAAACAAATTACTGCCGATTGCGAGTTGGCCGGAAGGCAGCTTGCTGAAGACTCAATGGTAGCGCCGGACCCGGCAGGTAGCTTTTCCTGAGGGTTGCAACCATGCACGTACAGCTCCTCAGAGTTCATAACTTTCGCAACTATGACTCTGCGGCGGTGCATTTTTCGCCGGGGCGCAACATCGTCATTGGTGATAACGCCCGTGGCAAGACGAATTTGCTCGAAGCTGTCGAAATTTGCAGTACCGGAAAATCGTATCGCGCGGATAAAGATTTTGAATTGATTTTGCGTGACCAACCCGGCGCGACCATCGAAGTGAGCTTCAGAACCGGTTCTTACGATGAAGCGATTGCGATTGAGTACATTGCCAGCGCGACTCAAACCAAGTCAGGTGACGCCAAAGTTCGCAAGATAATCAAAGTAAACGGAGTTGTGCAACCCTCTGTGAGGGGCTTGCTGGGCAAGCTGCCGGTTGTTAGCTTTAAAAGTGCGGACTTGAATTTGTTGCGCAGCGGTCCACGATTTCGACGTGATTGGATTGATGGCATTGCCGTTCGGCTCCGCCCCGCGTTTCACGACACCCTGTCAAACCTCGCAAAAGCGCTGGCTCAGCGCAATCGCTTGCTGCGCATTATCTTTGAGCAGGGGCGCCTGACAGAATCGGATCAGGAACAACTGTATGTGTGGGACAAGCAGTTGGCAAAATACAGCACTCTGGTGACTAAGGAGAGACTGCGGGTTTTGGCTCAACTGTTGCCGCTTGCAGAAGAGTATCAGGCAGTTTTATCGCGCAGGCATGAAAAGCTTTCCATCAATTACAGCTTTGCTGCCGGTGAGCCGGAACGAGATCTTGAGTCGGCAGAAGAGTCAACTGACGACTCTCGGGGGAATACTCAACCTGCCGCCGCGATCGCACGGATGGAAGATGTTGAGCTTGCTCGACTACTTTTGCAATTGATGAAAGAGAAGCGTCACGAGGAAATTCGCAGAAAAGTCAGTCTGGTGGGACCGCATCGTGATGACTTACTTTTTCAACTGAACGATTTTGATGCGGTGTCGTATGCCAGTCAGGGGCAGCAACGAAGTATAGTTCTCGCTCTCAAACTGGCTGAACTGAAATTGGTGACCGAGCGAATCAATGACAGTCCGATATTGCTACTGGACGACGTTCTGGCTGAGTTGGACGTGAATCGACAAGCTCTGCTCATGTCCGCGGTTGATGATAATATGCAAACAATAGTGACTACAACGGGGCTTTCAGGATTTGGCAGGGAATGGCTGGAAGGGGCTCGCATTCTTTCGGTCGAGGCCGGACCTGTGATTGCAACCGAAGATTTTGTCGGATCAGCGGAAAAGGCTGATCTGACGATTATGCCGAACCATGAACGGGTAAATTAATATTGCTTAAGGACGCCGAATCGCGGAGAATTGACTTTTAAGCGCGCCGATAAGCGCACGGGTGGCGGAGTGTCGATAGAAGACCTTACTACTACAGCAATACGCAAAATTTGCCCGGCGTGCAGCCGGGAGTTTCCAGGTTCGCTCTCAAATTGTGCCCACGATGGTAACCCACTGTCGGTGGTGCCCACCGACCCGTACATAGGCAAGCGGCTAGCCGAGAAGTATTTCGTGGAGAAGTTGCTGGGAACCGGCGGCATGGGACAGGTGTATCAAGCCAAACATGAGCTTATGCACAGGCGCGTGGCTATCAAAATCATGCGGGCGCAGTTCGTATCCGATCAGATGAGTGTAAAGCGTTTCAATGTCGAAGCGATTGCCCTCGGTAAACTCGAGCATCCTCACATTATTGCCACGTACGATCATGGCACCACGATTCATGGTCAACCGTACATCGTCATGGAATATCTGCAAGGTCGCAGTCTGGCGGATCTGGTCAAAGAACTGCGAGGACTCCCGGTCGGGCGTGTTATCGACGTGTTCGATCAAGTTTGTGATGCTTTGGATTACGCTCACAAGAAAGGTGTTCTGCACCGCGATTTGAAACCGGGCAACATCATGCTCACCGAAAAGGAAGGCGTATTTGATTACGTCAAAGTCGTGGATTTCGGCGTAGCTAAGCTGATGGAAGTGAACGGCGAGGAAGCGCAAAGTCTCACGCAGCAGGGAGAAGTTTGCGGCAGTCCGGTCTACATGAGTCCGGAACAGTGTCTTGGACAGTCTCTGGATAGACGCGCGGACATCTATTCCATGGGGATTGTGCTCTACGAAACGCTAACGGGCAAGCTCCCGTTAATCGGCAAGAATATGATGGAAACCATGGGCAAGCATATCCATGAAACCGCGATTCCTTTTCAACAATCTCGACCGGACCTGTACATTCCAGAGCAGCTGGAAGCTGTAATCATGAAGGCGCTGGCGAAGAAACCCGAGCATCGGCAGCAGACGATGGCTCAGCTTCGTGCCGAGTTGATTGCCGCTGATCCTCGACCGCGCAGCGATGAGCCGGCTCACGATTCCAATTTGAACTTGAGAGCAAAAATTTCTTCGGTGCCTCTGCCGGCCGATGATAGCTCCAAGCCTCAGTCACCGGTGCCGGCCATAGTTGCCATTTTGCTTGCGATAGCAGTTTTGGGCGGGAGTGCATTTGTGCTGTTCGGCTTACAGAAAGCGCCTGTCCCGGCTCCAGCACAAACGACCATTACGCCCACAACCCATGCAACGCCAAGCAGCACTGCTGCGGTAACGCCGGTGGCCACTCCCGCGACGACTAACCCTCCGACTGTTGTGATTCCGACGACTACTCCAGCAACCCCACCTCTAACCACGCTGCCGGCCGCCGGAGTTACACCACCCAAAAGGATTTTGAGACCGGCGATTCGTCCTTCCCGGAAGCCTCCGGGCGCACGCCCGGTCTCCAGACCAGCAGCCGTGCCGATCAGTAATCCCGCTGCAGAGAAGGCTCGGTTCCAAGATCTTCTGCGTTCCAAAAAAGGCCAGTAGCCGGAGTGCATGGGGGGCGGTTCGGAAGCACGGTTTCACCTCCCTTTGGGGAGTATCCTTGCATTGATGCAAAAACTAGCAAAATGGTTTGTAACGAAACGTGTAGCGGCTGCCGTGCTCCGAGACGTTTAACATCAAAAGGTTTTCGGGTAATTGACAGCGTTTCGGGGCTCCATGCCCGGGTGCGACACGAAGACCAGACTCGCCCTCGGGGTAGAGCCGGTACACGCGACGACCCGCGTCGTTGAACATCGATAGTGATTGATTTGCAGTTGCTACACTGGGTAAGGGGGAAGGAGGCGGATTTTGCCTCTGACGATGTTGTCAGGCCGTGGAAGATGACTATAAAAATACTGCTTATAGAGGATCATCCGGTTAGCCGGACCGGCATCAAGTTCTTGCTGTCCGGGGTAGCAGATTTTGAGGTCGTCGGTGAGGGCGAGAACGGAGTCCAAGCCGTTGAACTGGCGCGGACGCTGCAACCCGACGTGGTGTTGATGGACGTCGCTATGCCGATGATGAACGGAATTGATGCCGCCAGGGCGCTTCTGCAAGAGAATTCCGGCAGAGCAAAAGTAATTATGCTAACGGCTTACGACAGCGAACAAGACATTTACGCTTCACTAACTGCCGGAGCTCACGGGTACTGCCTGAAGGATACGGATGCCGAACGACTCTGCGGCGCCATTCGATCCGTGGCTTCCGGCGACATCTGGCTGGATGCCGGTATTGCTGATAAGTTTTTGCAGGGGCTGAAATCGGCCTATCCTCCGAAGTCCTCCTCAACTGATGCCGCCCCGCAGGATACCAGCAAGAAAAGCGCTTCACAGTTGTCTGCGCGTGAGAGCGAAGTTCTGACCCTGTTGGTGCAAGGATTTTCAAATCAAGAAATAGCTAACCGATTGGTGATCGGTCGTGAGACCGTAAAAACTCACATTCGTCATATCATGGAAAAACTTGCTGTTAGCGACCGAACGCAAGCTGCTGTGAAAGCCTTGAAAGAAGGACTGATTAGCTCCTGACTTTCTGTCGGGGCTCAGCGCGAACAGAGCTGCGCCAGCGCTGCCACTTTCTGCGGTTGCAGGGGATTTTGCCATCGACCGCCTTCCTTTAAGGAGGAACCGACTATCAGTGCATCGGCGTTTGTCATAAACTCGGCGATGTTGGTTTCGTCTACTCCGGAGCCGACTAAAACTTTGCAAGCGACGGCATTGCGCACGGTGGTAACATCGACGCTTTCAGGGGCATTGCCCGTGTGGTGACCGGTGACGATCACTCCGTCTGCTTTAAAAAACTCCGCAGCCTTAGCCGTGTCGACTAAAGAGATGTCCGACGTCAACGCATGCGCCGAGTGTTTCTTCTTGATGTCGGCGAAAATTTGGATTCGTTCTGCTTTTAGTTGTGCTCGCTTTCGTATCAGTTGCGGGGCACAAGACTGGTGCAATCCTTCGTCGCCAACATGCGCGAACACATAGCCTTCTACTCTTATGAAATCTGCGGAGGCGGCGATCGCTGCGCCCAGAGCTTCTATATTCGCAGCGGCAAGCAACTGTATTCCCAACGGCAATTGAGTCTGCGCTTTCACTCGGTGCGCAGTCACTGCCATTGCCGCTGTTGTTTCAGGATCTACAGTTCCGCGAAGATACGGTAAGTCGTGCATATTCTCGAGCATTACGGCATCGAATCCGTGACTCTTGTAGATGACCGCTTCGCGCAGCGCCAGGTCGATAATTGTGTCGACCGAGCCGCCGTAATCAGCTGATCCTGGCAGGGGAAGTAAATGCACCATCCCTATCAGCGAGCACTTACGATTCCACATTGCTAGTATTCTCCCCGTGGCTCACCATTCCAGTAGCGCCGCTCGCAACGGTGAAGCTTCCAGCTCAGTAAACTTCAGCGGCATTGCCACTAGAAAATAGTCGCCTGCTTTCACTTCGGACAAGTCCAAATTCTCAAGCCAGCACATATGCGCTTGGTCGAGTGCGCGGTGTGCGTCTAACGTTTTCGATTCAGTATTGTCGACCGAGGCGGTGTCGATACCCATAAGCCGCACTCCGCGGCGTGCCAACTCATGAACGAGGTCCGCTGAGAAGTAACTGCCCTTGCTTTCGAAGACGGTGTGATTGACATTCTCTTGCGTTCGAAAAAGCACGCGCGGAGGCAACGCTCCAATCGCATTCCACTGCGCTTCCACCATCGCCGTTGTGAGTTCGCCGTTGAAGGGCGCAACGTCGAACACGCGGCACGTGCCCACAAAAGGCTCCAGCGGGAGACCGGCGATCATATCTTTGCCGGACTCAAGGTCGCCCTTGATGTGCGATGGTGCATCGGCATGAGTGCCAACATGCGGGCTCATTGTGAAGGCTGTTAGATTGACGATGTGAGTCTGTTCGTAGGTAAGAGTTACTGCACGACTAAATGGTACGTCGCCGGGAAAACATGATGTATTCTGTTCAACCGGGCGCGATATATCGATTATTCGTTTGTAGTTGTTCAACTGCGACTCCCTCTATCTGCTGCTGACGCTCGTTCGCCTGCTGATAAGAGAATTTAGTTCTGCTGCGTGTGGCGCCAGTATCGGTGTTAACTTCGATTCAATTAACTGCAGGGCCAGCGACCGATCCAGGTTTGTTGCATCGTCCAGACCGCTGCATAGTTGGTCCAGGATCGCTTCTGAAACTTTTCCTGCCTCCAGCGCCACTTTGTAAGGCACGTTGCTGAAGGTCACGAGAGAATAGCGGGATATATATTTATCCGGGAATTCGTTCTGCAAAACCTTCTCGGCTGCTTTGTGCATGAGGAAGCGGGCGTCGGCGACCTTGTCGCGCATCTCAACAAAATTTTCTACTGCCATATCCGCAATAGCATCAGTGTTCGTCTTTCGCAGTGCACCAAACTTGGTGAACAGTGTTTCCCAATTCACGTTGTTCAAATCGGGGAGTTGATCGAGGCAATCGGAGAAAACCGTGCAATCCTCGAAGCCGCAATTCATTCCTTGACCGAAGAACGGGACGATACCGTGTGCCGCATCGCCCAGTAACAATGCCCGTCCGCCAACGTGCCACCGGTCGCATTTTACTGTCACCATGCGACCTGTTGGATTTGTTTGGAATGTTTCGATCAGATCATCGATTAACGGAACTGAGTCCGGAAACTGTTCCTCAAAGAACTTGGCCACTTGCTCAGGGGTTCTTAATCGCTCGAAGGAGAGCGGTCCTTCAAACGGCAAGAACAGTGTGCACGTAAAGCTTCCCTCGAAATTTGGAAGCGCAATGAGCATGAATGTCCCGCGCGGCCAAATATGCAATGCGTTTCGTTCTAGTTTGAAACTGTTACTTTCTCCCGGTGCGATGGTCAATTCTTTATAGCCGTAGTCGAGCACATGGTCTGTGCTGGCATGATCGGGAAGGTTCAGCATAGCCTGCCGAATGGCGGAAGCCGAGCCGTCTGTTCCTATAACCAGGTCGTGAGTCTTATTGCTGTGCTCGCCGGAATGCTCATCGACTAGATCAACAGCACCGGTTGCGAAATTCATTGCGCTTACTCTTTTGTTGAAAGTAATGCGCACTCGTCCGGTCTCTTCGGCACGCGTCATCAATATTTTATTCAAAGTAGCCCGTGATATCGAATTGATGTACTCGCTATCGGTAGTTCCATAGGGTTGGAACGAGAGCTCGCTTTTAACGGAGTGAATCATTCTTCCGCGCATTGGAATTGCCTGGCTCAGGACTTCCTGGTCGAGCCCGACCAGGGCGAGCGCGTTGATACCGCGAGTCGAGATGGCCAGGTTTATGGATCTGCCGGCACTGATCTTTTCCTTACGCATGTCCGGGCGACGTTCGTAGATCTCTACGTTGAAACCGCGCTTAGCCAGCATTAAGCCTAATAGAGATCCGACCAGACCTGCTCCGACGAGTGCTACTGAAGTCATTGATTGTCACTTCCTGTGGTATCGGAGGCTTTAGTCGAGTCGGGCGCTCCTGCGGGACGATTGGCTCGGATTAAGTCACCGAGCATAGTGGCAAAACGCCAGACGTCGGAGAATGAGTTGTACAGTGGTGCCGGTGCAACACGAACAACGTCTGGTTCTCTAAAATCGCAGACCGCTCCGGCTTCCTTGAGCGAGGAGATCAACTGCTTCGGGTTGCCGTCGAGATGCAGCGATAACTGGCAGCCTCGTGCCGCAGGATCGCGCGGCGTTATGATGCGACAAGCACCGTCGGGCAAACGGTCCAGCATGAATTCCATATACCCTGTGAGCATTTCGGACTTCTTTCGTAAGTTGGCAATGCCGGCTTTATCGAACAGTGTCATCGACGCGTGTAGCGCTGCTAACTGAAAAATCGGCGGATTGCTAAGCTGCCATCCTTCGGCACCGACTATGGGATTGAACGACGGACCCATCAAGAATCTTGATTGCTTGTCGTGCCCCCACCAACCGGCCAGCCGCGGGAGATCGAAATTGGAGGCGTGGCGCTCATGAACGAAGCATCCGGCAATTCCTCCGGGACCGGCGTTGAGATACTTGTATGAACACCACACAGCAAAATCGACATTCCAGTCGTGCAATCGCATCTCAAGGTTACCGGCACCATGGGCCAGGTTGTAGCCGACGACGCATCCCTGCGCCTGCGCGGCGGCCGTTACGGACTTCATGTCGAAAGCTTGACCGGTCAAGTAGTTGCAGTTTCCCAGCATTACCAGAGCGATACTTTCACCCTCGCTTTGCAAAATAGCCAGAATGTCTTCATGCCGAATTGTTTCTTCGCCTTCACGCGGAGTGACTTCGATAACAGCGTCGCTCGGGGCATATCCATGGAACCTGGCTTGTGAGGCTACTGCGTACTGGTCCGACGGGAACGCCGCTCCCTCGATCAAGATGCGGTAGCGGGTTTTTGTCGGTCGATAAAATGAAACCATCATCAAGTGCAAATTCACAGTAAGGCTGTTCATCACCACCACTTCATGCGGTAGTGCGCCGACGAGTCTGGCCGTGGATTCTGTCAGGTTTTCGTGATACGGCACCCACGGATACTTGGCGTGAAAATGTCCTTCAACACCGAAGTTGGCCCAGTCGTTCAACTCTTGCTCTATGTGGTCGCGTACTTTCTTTGGTTGTAGACCAAGCGAGTTACCGGACATGTAGATTACGGGGGAGCCGCTCGGACCGGGCGGAAACAAGAACTCTTCGCGAAATGGAGCCAGCGGATCGCGCTTGTCGAGCAATTGCGCGAAACCCTCGCTGTCGTCATAGGTCACCGCTTCGCGATTGCTTGTTTGGCTGCTTGTCATTGCATCCTCTCTGAAATGAAGCCGTTCACGTCACCAAGTTTCGAGCATCTCTAGTCGTCGCAAGATACCCGCGCTCCGGGGCATTACGTGCCAGGGCGCAAAGCCCTGGTTGAGCATTGCGAGCACGTGGAATTGTTTTCGTTATCGTAAAATCGGTCAAAGACCGGTGGAAACTGCGTTTCAATGTTGGTCAAATGAAATCGTTCTTCGTACAAAGGCGTACCGCAATTCTCGCAGTACCATGCTAGCCCGTCTTGTTCGCCTTCTCGTCGCTGACGTTCGATTACCAAGCCCACTGTGCCGGCCGGGCGACGCGGCGAATGGGGGACGTTCGGCGGCAGCAGAAAAATCTCGCCCTCGCCGATCGGTAGGTCAACCGGTTTTCCTTCATCAATTACCTTCAGCACCATATTGCCTTCTAATTGATAAAAGAATTCTTCTCCGCCGTTTATGTGGTAATCGGTTCGAGTATTGGGACCGCCGACGACCATAATGATGAATTCTCGGTCTTTCCAGACCACTTTGTTGCCGACTGGAGGCTTGAGCAGATGCCTGTTCTCGTCGATCCAGCGCTTGAAATTTATGGTGCTGAACTTGCTCATGGTCCTGAACTCCGCTGTACGAGGTCCGAATTGCCAAGATTGTGTGTTTGAGTTTGCAATACTAGCAAACTAGCTGCAAATAAGGTCCGGTCATTGCGATAATTGGAGCGATTTGAGCAATGACGGTGACCAAATGACAGCTAATCGTTCCGTAGTTCGGCCGCAAGAGCCCGTGCCGAGTCCCTTGGGCAATTATTCGCACGCCGTGAAGGCAGGAAACCTGCTCTTTCTGTCGGGGCAGGGTTGCCGCGACCCCCACACCGGAGTTGAAGCCGGAATCACTGTTGACGAAAGCGGCAAGGTGCTTTCTTACGATATCGAGGCTCAGACTCGCGGGTGCATTGTCAACATGCAGAACGTCCTCCGTGCCGCAGGACTGGAGCTTTGCGACCTGGTAGACGTCACGGTCTTTCTTGCGGACATGAAGGACTTTTCTCGCTACAACAACGTGTACACCGAATTCTTCAGCTTCGCTGATCCACCGGCTCGAACCACCATTCAAGCAGCCGCTCTACCCGGCCGCAACTTCGTGGAAATGAAAGGAATTGCAATTTTCAGACAGTAGGGCAAGGCAAAACATTCACCGCCACACTTGCAGGAGAACGTCATGGCAATAGCTTCCGTTACCGGTACTAAAACAATTGACCACTATATCAACGGGCAGTTCGTGCCTTCCGCCGGCGGCGAGTACTTTGAGGACCTCAATCCTGCGACCGGCGAATGCATCGCACGAGTAGCGGCCGGCAATGCGCAGGACGTTGATGCCGCAGTAAGCGCAGGAAAAAAGGCTGTTGAATCGGGACCCTGGGCTCGAATGCCTGTGGCAGACCGGGCTCGGATTCTGAGGAAGATCGCAGACCTGATTCTGGCTAATCGCCGCGAGCTTGCCGTTGCTGAAAGCAATGATACCGGCAAGCCGATTAGTGAAAGCTTTGAGGGCGACATTCCGCGGTCGGCGCAGAACTTCCATTTTTTCGCCGACTTCGTGTCATCGATTGCAGAAGAATGTTACTCACCCGCCAACAACGAGCGACACCTGGTAGTGCGCGAACCTTCTGGCGTCTGTGGATTGATTACGCCATGGAATCTGCCTCTCTATCTTGAAACTTGGAAAATTGCGCCGTGTCTGGCGACGGGTAGTTCTTGCGTTCTGAAGCCCGCGGAGTGGACTCCGCACACTGCTTTTCTGCTCGCCAAAATTACAAAGGAAGCCGGGTTGCCTGACGGTGTGTTCAACATAGTGAATGGATTCGGTCCCAACGCGGCCGGTGAAGCTCTGACCCGGCACCCTGATGTTCGCTCCATATCCTTCACCGGTGAGACTGGCACGGGAAAGGCTATCATGGCAGCTGCTTCCACCACGCTAAAGAAACTGTCTTTCGAACTTGGTGGCAAGGGCGCCAATATCATTTTCGAAGATGCGGATCTTGACGAGGCGATTCCTGTTGCAGTGCGAGCCGCATTTCGCAATCAGGGCGAAATCTGTCTGGCCGGCTCACGGCTCTTTGTGCATGAGAAAGTCTATAAACAGGTCGTAGAGGAATTAGCGCGGCGAGTCGCCGCAATTAAAGTCGGCAATCCGTTGGATGAGAGCACGCAGATGGGGGCAATCATCAGCAAGGAGCAGTTGGAGAAAGTTCAACACTACATTGAGATTGGTAAGTCCGACGGAAAGCTGATTAGCGGCGGCACTCGGCTGAAGGAGTTTCCGGAAGGTAACTTCCTGTCTCCTGCCCTCATCTGCGACATCAGTGAGGAATCGCGTGTTTGCAGAGAAGAAATATTTGGACCCGTGCTTCCAGTGATTCCGTTTAGCTCGGAAGAGGAAGTGGTGGCGATGGCTAACGCTACTCCCTACGGTCTTTCCTGCAGTGTGTGGAGCCGTGATGCCAACCGGCTTCATCGTGTGACAAGAGACATCAAGTGTGGAATTGTGTGGGCGAACTGCTGGTTCGCGCGCGATTTGCGAACGCCTTTCGGCGGGCAGAAAGCCAGCGGCGTCGGCAGAGAAGGTGGTAAATACGCGCTGGACTTCTTTTCCGAACTCAAGACAATCAGCTATCGCTACAAAGACTAGGCATCACAGTAACCTGGAGGAACAATGGACTTTGGATTGACGGGACGAAAAGCTGTCGTATGCGGCGGTTCTAAAGGTTTAGGACTGGCGATTGCGCGCAAACTTACCGAGGAAGGTGCTGAAGTAATTTTGCTAAGCAGAGACAAAGCTTCGCTGACTCAAGCTTGTGCCGACCTGGGGGGGAAGTCCTCGTTTGTCTCTTGCGATTTAACCGATCAAAGTTCCATTGAAAGCGCCATCGCTGAGATTAAGCAGCGATTCGGCGGTCCGGACATACTGGTGCACAACGTGGGTGGTCCGACCCCCAGTTTTGCCTGTGAGACCGGCCTCGAGCAGTGGACTTCCGGTTTCAATCGCTTATTCTTGACCGTAGCGCATCTAAACAATGCGTTTCTGCCTTCGATGCAAGAGCGAGGTTGGGGGCGGATAGTGACCGTAACCTCCTTGTCGGTTCTGGAGCCGATAGCGTTTCTTGCGGTATCGAATGTGATGCGATCGGCGTCAACGGCCCTAACCAAGACGCTGTCGGACGAAGTCGCCAAGTTCAATATAACTGTAAACTGCGTAGCGCCGGGCATGATTGCGACCGCTCGCACCGATGAGTTGTTAACGGCGCGAGTATCGAAATCAGGACAATCGAGGGAAGACTACATGGCGGACCTTCTTAAAGGAATTCCATCCGGCAGACTGGGAGAACCTGATGAATTCGGTTCTGTAGTCTGTTTCCTCTGCTCGAATCAAGCTTCTTATATAACGGGATCTACGATCTGTGTTGACGGCGGCAAGCGCCGTTCAACCTACTAAAAGGAGACTGCCGC
Source organism: Candidatus Obscuribacterales bacterium (assembly GCA_019752635.1). GTDB lineage: Bacteria > Cyanobacteriota > Vampirovibrionia > Obscuribacterales > Obscuribacteraceae > JAKFUT01. The sequence goes on from JAIELX010000027.1 coordinate 76,335, forward strand.
AAATGCGATTTTTAGTTCTGGGCGCCGGCAAAATGGGTTACGCCGCTATATATGATTTGTGCAAGTTCGGCGGCGCCGATGCTCAAATCATGGTTGTTGATTCTCACAGCGCTCCGCTGGACAACATTAGCGCTCGGTTTAACGATTCTCGTGTTTCGGTGATCAAAGCCGACGTCGGCAATACGGAAGAGTTGGCTTATTTAATGTCCGGGGCTGATGTCGTTATCAGCTGTGTGACTTATAAGTTCAATTACGATCTAAGCAAAGCTGCTATAGAAGCCGGCGCCAGCTTTGTTGATTTGGGTGGAAATGAAGACATCGTGCGTCGCCAGTTCTTGCTGGACGAAATGGCTCGGCAGAAAAACGTTTCTGTTATTCCAGACTGCGGACTAGCACCGGGTATTGTGTCGCTATTGGCTGCAGCGGCGTATGAGGAACTGGACGACGTTACCGAAATCAAACTTCGGGTCGGCGGTTTGCCCATAGAGCCAAAGATGCCGCTCGACTATGCGCTTTTCTTCTCTACCGAAGGTCTTATCAACGAGTATGTTGAGGATGCCACAATAATTCGCGACGGCAAACTGCTGCGAGTACCGTCGTTGGTAGATCTTGAAGAGCTTGAGTTTCCTGCTCCGTTTGGCATGATGGAAGCATTCAACACCTCCGGTGGTGTCTCTACACTGCCGGCGACACTGGGTGCCAAAGTAAGTAATTTGGATTACAAGACAATTCGCTATCCGGGCCATTGCGCAAAAATAAAGCTGCTCAAGGATTTGGGACTGATGGATTCGAATCCGATCGTCGTCAATCAAGAGAAAGTAGCGCCCAGAGCAGTGTTGGCGGCATTGTTCGATCAAAAACTACCCAGAGAAGAGCCAGACGTAGTCCTTGTACGCGTAGAAGTGACTGGTCGCAAGGAAGGCGAGCAGGTAACCGTGCAGTGGGAATGCGTTGATTATATGGATGAAACCACCGGGTTGTCCGCAATGATGAGGATGACTGCATTTCCTGTTTCCATCATTGCTCAAATGATCGCGCGTGGCGACATTATGGATAAGGGCAGTCTTTACCAGGAGCTCAGCGTTCCGCGCCACATGTTTCTTGAAGAGATGAAGCGCCGCGGAGTAAGCCTTGTACGAACCGAGAAAAAACGAGCGGTCAAAGTCTAGTTTAATGGAGGTGGACCAGAAACCTCTGCTAACAGGCTGACTAGCGGTTTTGTTGCTGTTGACTTCCATCGCTCAGTCGAGTGATCCACTGCTGCTGCATGTGCGCATACCTCGTGATTTGTGGATTCCGGGCAACCCTTTCGTCGGATCTGCGTCTACCAGCTAGGGGATTATCAGAGAGATCTGAATTGAGGGTACCACCATGGCAATAGCAACGATACTAGCAGTAGAAGACAATGCGACGCACTCATACGTCATCAAGCGACTTTGCGAGTTGTTTGACTACAGCGTGCATGTGGTGGCAACTGCTGAAGCAGCTCTTGCCGCAGTTAGTGCAGCTAACTACGCCGCCGTTCTGATGGATATATCTCTACCGGGAATGGACGGATTGGAATGCGCACGACGGATTCGTGAGCGGGAGAGTCGGATGGGCGGAAGTAAGCCGGTGCCCATCATCGCCATCACTTCGCATAGTGATGAACAAACGGAAAAAGCCTGTTTTGAGGCAGGCATGAACGACTACCTAACCAAGCCGTTTGATCCGGAACACTTGCGCCGAGTTCTGTTACGTCGGGTTTATCAGCCGTCGCGTCCGAACCTGAGGCTATTGCAAGGGTTTCATATTGATGAGGATGAGCTGCGTAGTGTCGGCGGTTAGTTCAGTCCAACAGCTTGCAACTAACTGGTGCCATTTCGTTTAGCGCTGTTGTATTAAGCGCCGTCGATCCAGTCACTGCGCCTTCTATCCCGGTCGATAGGGGTTTCTTGAGCGTGACTGATATCTGTTCGACTATTCCGCCGCTTTTATTCGTTGTGATGCTGTTTACCTTGACTCCGATGAATCCCACCAGGGGACGAGTCTGATTGAACGGAACCGAGCCTTCCACCACAGCAAGGTAAATTACTTCTTGCTGTGCGAGCGCTGAATAGTATGGATCACTTGCGAGTGCCTTCTGACCCAGAACTCCGTTGGCCAGGCTTATTTGATCGCCCACTTTGACCGGGGGGATGGTAACACTGGTGCTTGTCGGTATCCCAAGTGATTGCGCGATGGCCGCCTTAATCCAGTTCGCATTTGTGTTTGGATCGGAGAATGAAGTAAAAGCGGCGTTCTTATACTGTTGCGAGTTGATTACCAGTTCAAAGGTGTCGCCCACGTGTAGTTCGTTCAAAGGACGGAAGTTGAGCGATTTTTTTGAATCATCCAGGCTGACTGCAAGCGGAAACAGTGTTGTTCCATTCATCTGCGCCAGCGGCCCGGTGCCACCGGCAAGAGCACTTGCTCTTACTTTTGTGGTGTGGTGATTAAATAGTTTCGCCAATATATTGGAGGATGTCACTTCTGCCGTAACTCGCACAGTACCGGGGGTTGTGACAGTGCTCGGCACGACCGTTACGGAAACGTCCATTGGTGTGCTGGCATCATCCACCGATGTTCCATCGGCGTAATTCAACCGGCAGACCTCACGGGCGTGGCGCTCAACACTTTGGGAGTCTGTCGAGAGCGACTGGGCTCCTGCCATTGCAGCCGCGTCCACCGCACTCTGAAGCTCTTGCCGCACGGACACAACGTGTGAAACATCCATGGCCATGGAGCCGAACATCAGTGCCATAAGGATGACCGGAATGATGAGAATCGTGCCCATAAGACCTTTCTCAGAGCGATTTCGCCATTGGGTTTTGATCAGACAAGATGGAATCTGCACTGATTTGAACTCCTATTACATGTTGTGTTGCCGGCGATGTTTGTTGTCGCCATTACGTGTGGAGAGGATGGACGCCTTTGAAGCCTGCCAGGCAAGTGTTTCTGCTATTGCAATCTATAGGTAGCCGTGTGGGAGATCTGAAAAGTGCTTCCGAGATTTAACGGGTCTGGATGCGGAAATGTCGGCAAGCCGTTGAGTCCGGAGGTATAGCGCACTGTCACTGTTACTACCGGAGGGTCCGCAGTAGCTTGAAAAACGGGATTGTCGAACTGCGCAGATGACGCGATCATGCTGCTGATTCTGACTTTGTCGAAGGACCTTGATTCTTGCTTGGTGCGGTCGTTCGCTACCGTGTGGTCTTGTCCATAGGCAATTGCAAGATTTCTTGCTGCTTCGCGTGCGCCTTCCGCCATGCAATTCTTGATGAGGTATGCGTAGCTTACTTCCAGGATCGCGAACATAATCATGATTAGGACAGGAAGAAGCATGGCCAGCGCGGCTGCTGATTCGACGATTGCGGCACCACGACCACGTCCGCGACTTTTGATTCGACGTTTTTGCATGGATTTAGTACCCGTGTGCTTCTTGCAGACCATGGAAGTTTCTAGACCAGTTGCTGGTGTAGACGACTTTGTTTTCGACGGTGGTGGCTTCGTCTGCATCTCTGTTCAAATGACTTTCAACCATCTTGTAGTGAGAGACACTTCCGAACCAGTGAACCATCGCCTTAGTCGATTCACGTTGAGTTGCGCGTGTCATATTCCGACGATAGCGCGCGGTGCTGTACGCATCTACTTCCGACATGTTCAGGCTGGATTTTCTCTCTGCGCGTGCTGCGCACATGCGTTCTCTTTGTGCAATTACGGATTTCAACCGCACCTTGAGCACTGCGTACTCATCGCCATGAAACACGACTTTGTGTTGACGTTTAAATTCTTTGTGACTGAAATGCTCTCGCCAACGCGTTGACGAGGATATTTCAACGACTTTGTCGGCCTCTGCAGACTTAATCTCTTGAGCCCGACGCTCGATCTCTTTATAGAGATCCGCCAAAGGGATATCTTGGATTGTGTCTACTTGATCTTGAATGGCGTCTGCAACAGGCGATTCATCGACGCTGCAGTCAACTTCCGGTGCTATCACAAAATTACAGCGACTGTCGGACTGATCACATGTAATCAACAGCAAATGGGGGTCGCTGGAAGTATGTTGGATGCTAGTTTCGTTCATTCAGTTCTTTCTCCGCTGAACATCGCAGACGTGCTGAATCCAGCCGCCTGTGCCACGCCGCCGCCCGACAAGCGCGTTGCCCGTTACGCCTGTCGTTTCCTTGAGGACAATCGCAGTATCTCCGACTAGCCGTGACGCTGCAAAGAGGAAATTACGCAGGTAACATTAAATCGCCTGACACAAAATGTAAGGAGGGGCAGCCTTGTGTAGGGGGAAGGGTTTTCGGCAGCGGCTTCAACCTTCGGATTCGTTTACATTGCCGCCTGCACTGTGCGGGTGGACTTATACGGCGGTCCTCTCCCCTGTACCCCCGGGGCTTTCGCCGGCTCTGATGCTGGAGGCTGCATCCCGCTGAGGGTTTACGAGAAACCGTGCGAGCGCCGAGTCCTGAAACTTTGGCTCAACTTTTCCTGCATACGGGACCGAGTATTCAATGTGGAGTTTTTTTGGATTGGAGATGTCAAATAATCAAATTGTGCGTGTATCTACATTCACAAGATTGATTACCGAATCAATTACGCAGGGGAAACAATTCGGGGTTGTGCCAATATGTCAATTCAAGCACTAGAACGGGGCTTTGAGAACACCAGCGCTGTTCTTGAGAAAGCGAACGAAAGTCTTCGGGACGAGGTGATTAGCCAGTTGATGATAGGCGCGGACAATCCCGGATCGCGATTGCCAAGCCCGTTTACCCCGAGAGAAAACGCGCCACCGGCTGCGGAGTCCGGAACCGAGGCACGGTTGGATTCAACCAATAGAACCGCTCCCGCTGAAAAGAAAATCGAGTGGGCCGAAAACCTCTCGGATGCGTTTCGAAAAGCTCAGTCCGAAAACAAACCCATGGTTCTGATGTTTGGCGCCGACTGGTGCACCGCCTGCACGAAGCTGAAGGACACCGTTGTCAATTCAAAGGAGTTCAATGCTTATGGTGATCGCGCCGTGTTTGTACATGCCAATCCAGACAAAGACGATCGATTTGGCAACATCAAACAAAAAATGCAAGAACTTGGAATTGACTCCTTTCCAACCATGGTAATTCTTGAAGTGCCTTCGATGGTCGAGCGTGCAAGAGTTACCGGTCGATGGGACAAAGAAATTTATATGCATAAAGTGGGCGAAGCGTTCAAAGGAAAGAGCGACGCACCGATGCCTAGATCTTCGAGCACGCCGTTGGCCGCTCCGGCTCCAGCCGATCGTCCTCTCGCGCCGAGTATTTAACTCAAAATGTGGAACTGTCGGCCGTACTCGCCAGCTCGGTACGACAGTTCACCGGGCGGGGGCAGAAATGCCTCCGCTTTTGGACGCAAGATTTAGTACTTCCGGACTTTCTTCGCTTGCTCTTGATTCTTAGCCATTGGACCGCCTGGAGTTAGCAATACTCACCACGAATTTCGCTCCTCCACCGGAATGCGGCTCATAGTGGATTGTTCCGTTATGGGCGGTCACAATCGAATGGCAGACAAAGAGTCCCAGCCCTGAGCCGACGCCTGCTTTGCGTCCGCTCATTCCTTGACTGTATCTGCCGAACAATTTTCCAACCTCGTTCGGCTGAATACCGCATCCGTTATCTGCGACCGAAAATGTTGTGCGGGATTCGTCTTGACTAATTTCTACTGTGATTTGACCGCCTGTGGGTGAGAACTTAATGGCGTTATGGAGAAGGTTGTATACAACGCGTCTCATTGCAACACAATCAGCGAAGATGCTGTTGATTGAAGAGTTAAGTTGAAGTGAAACATCAAGAGATTTGGTTGCTGCCAGTTCGGACAACTGATCAATGCAACTGTTCAAAAGTGTTTCAGGGGCGAGCTTTTCGAAGTACAGAGCGGATGTTTCCGAGCGATACTGGTACACGTCAACTAACTTGTGAAGCAAGTCCAAAAGGTTGTCGTTGCTTTCCTGAAGAATTAGCAATAAGCGATCTCGTTCTTCTTCCTTTGCGATTCGTCCTTTTTCCGTCAAGGCTTGTAAAAGCCTTTTAGCACCTGTAAGAGGATTCTTTATATCGTGAATTATCGAAGCAATAAAGGTCTCGCGTTGTCGCTCCAGCTCAACCTCCGCAGTTGCGTCGAGCACATGAAGAACGGCCCCGATCAAGCTTTCTTCAGCAGCTGCCGGCCATATTGTAATGTCTAAATGTTTGACGTTTTCTCCGTCCGCGTGTACGAAACGCTGCGCAACGTAAGGGTGCAACTGGTTGATGGCTTCGAAAACAGCTTCTTGCTGTAAACCGGGAAATCGACCAAATAGCGATGAACTGTTGCTGTTTTCACCACACACTTCTTTCAGCTTCGAGTTAGCCAAAATAATTTCCATGTTTTCGTTTAGTCGTGCAATGCCTACCGGGGCATGATGAAGGATATCCCTGGTGAGGAGCTCTTCTCGTTGCTCAAGCCGTTTTTGTCGAGTGATGTCGCGTACTATCGAAGACGCTCCGATGATCTTTCCGGATGAATCGCAAATCGGCGATATGGTCACCGAAACATTGATCCGTTCACCATCTTTTCGAACTCTTATCGTCTCATGATTTTTCAGGCTTCTTCCGCTTGCAATTGTTGCATTGATTACCGCGAGCTCAGGGAGTAATTCTGGCGGCACTGTTATTGCGATGGGCCGGCCGATCGCGTCCTCCGGTGAGTATCCGTAGAGCCTTTCAGCTGCCAAATTCCAGCTGGTAATTACGTTGTCGGTATTTTTTCCGATAATGGGATCTTCGCAATCTCGAACTATAGCGGCCAGAAAGGTTTGCGATTGCTCTACTTGTTTGCGGGCAATATACTGCCCTAACTGTGAGCCAACACCCCGGGATAGCTGTTGCATGTCATCTTCATCCGGCTGTGCGTCGCTGGTGCTGTAGAATTCCAGGACTCCGGCAACTTGTTCCCTGAACCTGACCGGGCAAGCGACTATCGACATCAGTTTGCTATTGACGGCAACGGAAGATCTTGAAAAATTGGCGGACTCCAGGCTCTGGACGAAGATACATTCTTGGCTTGCCCATACTATTCCTGGAATATCTTGACCGACAGCGAAGCAGCTTTCTAATGTCGCCCTCTCGAAGGCAGGCATGGATGTGTTGCCTCTGGTGTATAAAGCTTTGCATTTGATGCGTTGTCCGTTATCTTCGGTGGTCCAGAACACTCCCGCATCGCAGTTGAGCCAATCGCAAACTGCGCTAAGGCTTAGCTGAATGCATTCCTCGGATGATTCTACTTCCGAAAAAATTTTGGTCATTTTTAGTTGAATTTCAAGGCGTGCTTGAGTTCTTTTGCGCCTGATTGCATAGATTAGGGCTCGGCAAAGCGAGTCTGAATCAAAGGCTCCCTTAACTATGTAATCTTCCGCACCGAGATTGAGCGCTTGCAACGCCAGTTCCTGATCGTCCCGTCCGGTCAAGACAATAGTTGGAACATTCTTGGCCTGCGCCAAAATTTGCAGAAGACCTCCTAACCCCAGGGAATCTGGTAGCCCCAGATCCAGCAGTATGATATCTGTTGCCGATTTGCCTTTACTTTGTAGTTTGTCCAGGCAATCTTCCAGTGTTTCTACACATTCAACTTGAAACTCCTCCGACGCTTTGGTCAGGGTGGTCCGCACCAGAAAGGCGTCGGAAGGACTGTCTTCGACAAGCAGAATTTTGACAGGCTGTTTATTCATTTTGCGTTTTCGGGCAACGTTACGACAGCGAACCAAAATTGCGCAATGTCGCGTGCCACAGCGATAAACTTTTGCATGTCAACCGGCTTTGTTATAAAGCAAGCGGCAGAATCTCGATAGGAGTTTAGAATGTCTTGTTCGTCATCTGATGTTGTGAGAATCACAATTGGTATGTGTTTAAGCTGAGCGTCGGCCTTAATGTCTCTAAGGATCTCGCTGCCGTGTTTACCTGGCAGATTCAGATCGAGAAAAATAAGATCCGGAGTGGTAGCCGCGCTGTAACCCGATTCCTTTCTCAAATATGACATTGCGGAGACGCCGTCTTCGACGACGGAGACGTTATTCAGCAACTTCGCTGCGGAGAATGCTTCCCTCGCAAACATCACGTCAGTTGGACTATCTTCTATCATTAATACTTCGATGTGCCTGCTCACGCTATCCCCTTTGCTTGACCGGCAGCGAAAAATAAAACTTTGATCCCTCGCAAGGCACGGATTCCGCCCACATCCGCCCATGATGTCTCTCGATAATTCTGCGGCAAATTGCCAGTCCGATCCCGGTGCCAGGGTACCGAGAACGTGAGTGCAAGCGCTGAAATATCTCAAAAATGCGACGTTCAAACTGCATGTCGAAACCAATGCCATTGTCGCTTACGCAGTACACGCAGTGACCCGGTTGTTCCTCTGCGCTCAATCGGATCTCCAGGCGGTTTTCCGAACGATACTTAATCGCATTTTCGACAAGATTCTGAAGTACGTGGCGCAGTTGCGAGCGATCGACCTCGACTAGAGGAAGTTGTTCACATGTAATTTGGATGTCATTATCCTTGATCTGTGTTTCAAGGCTTTGCACGACGTCGTTCAATACCGCCGACAGGTCTGTCGTTTGTATGTTTGGAGCACGATTTTGAATGCGCGCATATGAAAGTAGGTCATTGGTAAGCGCATGCATTCGAAGCGCTGCTTTACCGGCCTCAGACAAAAACATCCGGCTTCTGTCTGAGAGATTGTCGGTTATAGATTCCTCGAACAGCTGCAAACAGCCGATCACCGCTCGAACCGGCTCCTGTAGATCATGCGATGCAACATAGGCAAATTGTTCAAGGTCTTTGTTTGATTGGGTTACTTTGTCGAGGATGATTTTGTGACTTGTGACATCGCGGCAGATCCATGATATCGCTCCGGCGCTATGCATTAAGTCCGGAAGGCGAGAGACCGTTATTGAGATAGTTTTGAGCGAACCACATTCGGTTAAAAAAGTGGATTCAAAATTGGAGAGGTCATTCAAGTGTTCAAACACCGATAGCGGATCAATGTTTGGCACCACTTGCAGAATAGATTTTCCCAACATCTCGCTGGCCGGATATCCGTACAAGTCTCGAGCGCCGAGATTCCAGCTTTCAATTGTTCCCTGCCGATCTGTTGTAATGATTGCATCTTTGGATGATTCGACTATTGCCGCTAAGTGGGCAAGCCTGTCTTCTGCGCGCTTGCGCTCGGTTATATCCTGAACGATTTTTACAAAACCTGTAAGGCGATCATTTTCGTCGTGCAAGGACGTGATTATAACTTTTGCCCAGAAGGACGAGCCGTCTTTTCTGATTCTCCGGCATTCGTAGGCTGCATCGCCTGCAACCGGTTCTGGCTGCGATTTGTCCTGTTCGCAGCTCTGGTACTTCAACAGCGAAAAATGTTTTCCTGAAACTTCGCTTTCGCAATAGCCTAGTATTCGTTCTGCTTCCGGACTCCATCGAACTATGTGCCCATCGAGATCAAGCAGTAGGAAGGCGTAGTCTTGCAGGTTTTGCGAAAGTACTGATAGGTGCGGGTTTTGTGCCTGGATTTCCATTCATAACCTTGCGCGATAGCGTCAGTCTGGCAATATCGCTCAAGGCACATCATTAATGTAAGTAATGATGATTCGATGGTTTGTTGCTTGCTCAAAGCTGAGCAAAACCTCGAGGGGGTCCATTTCCGATAACCACGATATTAAGATACTACTATAGAAAGTGGCCCTATCCATCACCTCACAGGGGTATAAGTTTTCTATCTAAACTAAGTAGGCAGAACCGCAGCTTGCCAAGACAGACGGTTCGGACTAAGACCGGAGACCGGGCAAACAGGGCTGCGAACCATGGAAGCCGTCGCCAGCAGATTGACACGGTTAACAGTCTTTGTTCGCTTCTGAAACGATCGCTAGGCGGTTGCCGGGGTGTTGCCGCGTAGGCGATTTAACTCCTGCTGAGCGCCCGGATGGCCGCGATCGGCTGCAGAAGTGTGGAACTCGATTGCCTTACTGAGGCTGCGCGGTGCGCCCAGACCGGATTCGGCGCAGATGCCGAGCCAGTACATGGCGTTCCTGTTGCCTATGTTCGCCAGCGAGGTAAATGCTTGCATCGCTGAGCTAAAGGCGAATGTCTCGTTGGACCACATCCAATCGACACCCTGAGGGAAGCGAGCTTCTGCGGCCAGTGAGAACAATCTCTCCATCTCTCTACTATCTTTCGGTACCCCTAGACCTTGCTTGAAACACAGCGCAAGCTTCCAATGGGCCAGTGCACTATTCTCAGCCGAGGCTTTTTTGAGCAAGCCGATCCCATGAGGGATGTTGCGCGGTATACCGTCACCGGTCATCAAACTACATCCCATCACGCAAAGGGCGTTCGGATTGTTAGCTGTAATCGCTCGTTGTACAAGACCGAACGCTGCGTTAACATCTCTGGGACCGCCGACGCCTGCTCGAGCGCACGCTGCTAGCATTAACATAGCATCGCTGTTGTTATGCTGAGTTGTCGCTTGCTGAAGATGGCGAATCGCTTCGACGGGATTGCGAACAGCGCCTTCGCCTTTCAGCAGTAGTTCGCTGAGCAGTAGCTGCGCCTTCAGATGTCCTTGCCCCGAGGCATCTTGCAGGGCTTGCACGACCTTGTCGGGTTCCTGATTCCTGGTTCGCATATAAACGGCCAGAGCGTACAACGCGTCGGGGTCCCCTGTCTGCGCCGCAGCTTGTAAGGAACTCAGCATACCGGTAATTGTCTGACCGCCTGTTGCGAGTTTTTTATAGCACTGTGAAAGCTTCTGCTCGGCACCGGATACGCCACCGGTCTTAGCTCGTTGATACCAGTTGATAGCATCGGGCAAACTTTCTTGACCGTTGTATCCAAGCTCGAAACAGTTGGCCAGCGCGAACTGGGCTTGTGCCATTCCTTGTTCGGCCGCACGACGAAACCATGCCATTGCTTCAACGGGATTACTTACAATTGAGGGATGTCCTTTCATCAGGTATTCACCGAGCCGATACTGGGCTTCTTTCAGACCGGCACGCGCCGCCAGTTTCAGCCAGCTGGCAATTTCCGCGGGGTTGGAATCACTCAACCCATCGAGTCGAACCGAGAGTTCGTACTGGGCTTTAACATCGCCTCCGAGCGCTCTCTCACGTAATAAATCAGTACTGGTTACGTCCTCCGGAACAGAGGTCGCGGCGGATGCTTCCAGCGGCGTGATCATCCACTTCTTTCCCTGGTCCGTATGACCCGTGAAGGCACTTTGCAGTTCCGCACGAAAGTTCGCCATGGAACTTTGTCTTTTGTTCAGGTCTTTTGAAAGTGCCTTGTAAATGACGTCTTGCACCGCCTGCGGTATCATTGATGTCGGACTGGCGTCTTCGAAAGACATCGGTTTACCGGTAACGTGTCCATTCATCATTTGAAGCATGTCCGTGCCGGGAATGGGCGTCATGCCTGTCAGCATCTTGAAGAGCAGGCAACCCATCGAATAAATGTCCGCGCGCGCGTCAAGCGCCTTCCCTTGCCATTGCTCCGGACTCATGTATGCGGGCGTTCCTAGGACGTAGCCTTCCAGGGTGACCTGTTCAAGGCTTTCGCCTCTTTCGTCCAGCTGTTTCGCTATACCGAAGTCGACCACTTTCACGAATTCAATCAGATCTTCGGCATCCATCAACATCACATTTCGCGGTTTCAGGTCGCGATGGATAACGCCGCGTTTGTGGGCATGACCCAGCGCTGAACAAATCTGTGCGCAGATTCGAATTGATCGCGCCAGCGTCAGCGCTCCTTCTTTCTCGAGAACCATGTGTAGATCTCGTCCCTCGACGAAGTCCATTACCAGGTAAGGATAGCGTTCCGGAGTAAGTCCAAAGTCGAAAACGGTGATGATGTTGGGATGGTTGAGGCGGCTAGCAGAGCGAGCTTCGCGTTGGAAGCGCAAAAACGTTTGTTCGTCGTCAACGCTTTGTGAAAGCTGCATCTTTACAGTAAGAGGACGTTCCAGTTGCCTATGAGTGGCTCTGTAAATGACGCCACCTTGCCCCTTACCGATGACGGATAACAGTTCGTATCTGCCGTCTAAAACTGTTCCAATTAATCTGTCGGCGGGGCTAGTACTCATAGCTCCAATCGGGGCGGGGACACACCTACAGTGTACCCCGTTTATGATGGTAATCACGGTGGAAACGGCTAAGTCACGGTGATTTTGAGGACTGTCGGGGCACGCCTCGTCCCTTGTAAGGTGTCTCCTCATTTCGTCTGTTTGTAACCACCGTTAGCCAAGGGGGCAGCCGACGTAGTAATATTTTTGAACTTCGAAAGCGAGATACGGCATGGATAGCAGAGTTAGAGAACTTCAAGAGCTGATAGCCCGTTATGCGGCCTTCATGGAAGGGCATGACGAGAAATTTGCCGGTGTGGAAGTGCATGCCGGTTGCGTTCCGCGAATGGAGAAAATTTTGGATAAGTGGAAGCAAGAGTTAGAGCAGCTGAAAAGTCAGAAGGCTTAAGCTCTTAAATCTTGGACTTTGCCATGGTGAGGTTCCCATTTTTCGCTCGCAAACCCTGAGCTGCAAAGATATACTGCATCATGCCAGTTGAAAACGAGGCGGCATGATTCAGCCGAGGCTAACTCTCAATCATTGCGTAGGCATTCTAGGGCTCCTCCTCGGGATGTCCATGTATGTCATGGCTGTTCGTTTTCATATACCCGAGCGAATTGCGTGGGGTTCTGCTATCCTTTCGATCCTGGTAGTTGCCATATTTTGGACGGCAATCAACTTGGCCGAAGAGGATGAGGATGACTAGAAAACCTTTGAAATGGATCGCGCAGACGGCGTTGTGTGCAATGTCCGTAGCGATGATTGCATCGTGGGCTGTTACAAAATCAGCAACAGCGACAACCACGTGGCAGAAACCCCTTATATCGGTAACCCGCGATTTTACTTTACCTAATGGACTGCGTGTTCTTCTGTCTGAAGACCACAGTGTGCCGGTAGCTGCGCTGGCTATCGTGTACGACGTGGGCGCGCGTGATGAACGCAAGGGACGGTCCGGCTTTGCTCACTTTTTCGAACACATGATGTTTCAAGGTTCGGAAAATGTAGGCAAAATGGATCACTTCAAGTACGTTGAAGGTGCCGGTGGAACGTTAAATGCTTCAACACATCCGGACTTCACGAACTATTTTGAGAAAGTACCCAGCAATCAGATCGAGTTGGCCCTCTGGCTGGAATCGGATCGTATGCGTTCTCTGAAAGTAACACCTGAGAATTTCAAGAATCAGTTGGAAACTGTCAAAGAAGAAAAGCGTCAGTCGATCGACAACCAGCCCTACATGCCGGCGGCAATCAAACTGGAAGAGACGCTGTTTGATAACTGGGCTAATGCTCACCCGGTAATCGGTTCTTTTGAGGACCTCGACGCCGCTGACGTTAGTGACATCAAGAGCTTTTTCAAGACTTACTATGCGCCGAACAACGCGGTAATGGCGATAGTAGGCGACTTTGATGCCGCTAACATGCAGAAAATGGTCGAGAAGTATTTTGCGTCGATACCGAAAGTAGCTCAGCCACCGAAGCCGGACGTGACCGAGGCTCCTGCAAAAGGACCGAAGACCGTCAAAGTTGTTGATGCACATGCAAAGTTGCCTGGCTTCTGGATGGGATGGAAGGCGCCTCACAGGCGTGACCCGGACACATTTGCTTTAACGATTCTGGAGAAGATTTTGGCGTCCGGCGATTCGTCGCGATTGTATCAGCGCATGATCAAAGGCGATCAAGTTGCAATTCAAGCTGATGCCGGCTATGACGTTCGACGCGGACCCAGTGCTTTTGAGGCGTTCATAGTTTACAAGCCGGAGAACAGTCCGCAAAAAGTCAAAGACATATTTTGGTCCGAACTAGAAAAATTGCAGAAAGAACCAGTGACGGCTGAGGAACTTGAAAAAGCTCGCAATCAGGTACTTCGCAAGTATTTCTCTAGCGGTGGATACACCAGTTTGCAACGCAGCATTGGTCGAGCAGAATTGCTTGCCGAATACACTCTGTTCTATGGTGATCCCAAAATTATGGACGAAGATTTGGATGCGGTCTTGAAGGTCACGCCTGCGGACATCCAACGCGTAGCGAAGAAGTATTTCGACAAGAACACTGTAACGACGGTCGATATTGAAACCGTCGCCGCAGATAAAGAAACCAAGCCTAAGTCTTGATAGTCGATCAAAGAGAGATTTATGACAATGAAACTAAGCAATCTAATTCCGCTGCTAGCATGTGTCGGATTGATCAGCTCGACAGCATGCGTGCTGGCTGAAGAAAGTAAGACAACACAGGCGCCCGACGCCGAGGCATGGCGCAATAAGCCACCGGCTCTGCCCGCACCGAGACCGTTCACCATGCCGGTGGTAGATAAATACAAACTGGCGAACGGTTTGACAGTTGAACTAGTCGAAGATCATCGCGTGCCTTGGACAACCGTGTCGCTTGGCTTTAGAAGCGGTGTGGCGAACGATAGAGCCGACCAGCCAGGCGTTGCCTCCATGGTGGCGGATATGGTGACGGAAGGCACCAAGTCGCGCACCAGCAAGCAGGTTGCAGAACAGATCGATTACATCGGTGGTGGCATCTCTACGACCGGAGGAGCTGACAATACTTACGTATCAGCTTCCGGACTTTCAGAGTACAACGGGCGTTTGCTCAATCTGCTCGCGGATGTTTGCTTGAATCCTTCTTTCCCTGAAGACGAACTCAAGCTCAAGAAAACAAACAAGATCCAGGAGCTGACGATTCAGCGTGGACGATCTGAGTTTCTGGTTGATGAACGCTTTGCGGAAGTGGTGTTCGGGCAACATCCCTATGGCATTATTTCACCGAAACCGGCACAGGTTGAGAAAATTACCCGTGACCAGTTAGTCGCGTACCACGCCAATCACTACGTTCCTAACGATGCCATCCTTGTGGTGGTCGGCGACTTCAAGAAAACCGATATGAAGGCTCTGATCGAGAAGGAATTTGGTGCTTGGAAGTCCGGTAAGTGCGATGCTACACAAGTTGCATCTTTTCCTAAGCACACGGGAAAAATGATTCACCTGGTCGATAGACCCGACTCAGCGCAATCATCACTGAAGATCGGTAACTTGGGGTTGAAGCGCGACGATCCCGATTTCTATACATCCATGGTTGCGAACCAGGTTCTGGGAGGAGGCGCTATTTCTCGCCTGTTCCTCAATCTACGCGAAAAGCATGGTTTCACCTACGGCGCTTACAGTATGGCTGCGTGGCGTCGTCAGCCCGGTTTCTTCTCAGCGGATGCCAACGTTCGTACTGAAGTTACTGCTCCGGCCTTAAAGGAATTCTTGACCGAGCTGGACAAAATTCGCAAGGACCAAGTATCTGCTGATGAGTTGAAGCACGCTAAAACTTACATGGTCGGTGTCTTTCAGCTAGGGTTGGAAAGTCAGGGCGGACTTGGACAGCGCTTGCTTGAGGCAGAGCTGTTCAACTTGCCGGAAGACTATTTGGAGAAGTATGGCGATCGAGTTATGGCGGTCACGCCGGAAGATATCCAGCGTGTAGCCAGCAAAATGATCGATGTCGATAACTTGCAGATGTGCGTAGTGGGAGACAGCAGCAAGATCAAAGCTGAATTGGAAAAGATCGGACCTGTCACGGTCTACGATACCAACGGTTGCGCTCTATCTACGGTCAAGACACCAGCGACGAAGCCCGTAGCCGACGGCGGCTAACACTCATTTTGTAGCAAGGTACTCGCCATGCGGTCGTTCGCATTGCGGGGGCTTTGGGTTCGGCACACGGCGTTCGCCGTGCGGCTGATGCCGGAGCGTTTAGATCTTGCGGGCACCGAATATGGTTTTCGTTGTTGCGTTTAAGACTGTGTTGCGGGAGTATCCGGCGCTACAGCCGCCTGCGCGAAACCGGCTTCGGCATCAGCCTGTGCCGCAGGGGCGCCTATGGCGTCCAGCATCTCCGGTGTGAAGTCTGTTTGTTGCGCGCTGACCGCGTCGGTATTCGTGTTCGCCGCAGCATCAAACGACGATTCCTGAATGCTCGGTTTCGCAGTTTCTGCTGCCCGCTTGATCGAAGGGCGATCAATGGATAACTCTTCAGGCGAGAACATGGATTTGTAGGTGCCGAACAAATGCACTTCCTCGGTTGTCTTTCGTCCGGTGGCGCCGTTCTGCGGCAAGTAAGGTTCGAAAAGGACGCTGGTTTCCGGTATGCTGCTCAAGTCCGTAGCTCGGTCACCCTTCTTAGTCGATGCGGAACTTTGTGAGTTTTCAAACTGACGCGGCTGCGGGCTAATGTCTCGATCCGGATAGGTTTCGAGGAAGCCTGCAACTGGAGTGGTATCCGTCGGCAAAATAATGGGTTGCCTGAACGCGGCAACAGAATCTGCGGCTGCCTCGTATTGAGCTGTAATTTCTTGATCTGTGAAATTTTGTTCCGGGCCTACTTGGGCTACATCGTTCATTCCCAATTCATACAGCGGCACATGATATTCGCCGTTAAAACGTGGCTCGTAGGCGGGCTTCCTGTACTCGTCCGTTACGCGCTGGCTTTCGACCAATACGCGCTTGAGCTCTTTCTCCATTTCGTCGCGACGAAACTCGGGATCGCCAAACCAGTGCATGCGGCAACGAAGCCACCGTTGCTTCGCTTTGAATTCCTTGTCGCGAACACGATCTAGCAGATTAATCGGTTCCGCGATTCGTCTTCGGCGTTCACGGTCAATTCGCTCGTAGCGTGCTCGCATTTGTTGCAAGCGCCTGCGAGAGCCGTCTTGAAGAAACTCGTCGAGAAAGCGTAGACCGCTCGTATTATGCTCTTCTGTGAGGCTAATTGTCGTGATCCCCTATGCTGCCTGGCATACGCGCATTCTAACGCCAACACGCGAGGTTTATCGTTCGCCGGGTGAATAATACCGCGCCCTCTTTGCAACGGTCAACTTGATTACGTATCATCTTTCGTCAAGGTTACGCGCTGAGTCCTGCTAAGCGGTTTGTAAAGTAGCGCGCCATATCTGCAACGCCGCCGCCCATGAGGCGTCAGCCGTTAAGTATACAAGGACGCCCATGGCTAATGATGCTTCGTAATCAGTTTTACACCGGCAATACGGAGTGTTTCTTCTTGTAGCTGACGAGTTTCTTTGATTTATAGGCGCCAAATCGCTTTACCAGTTCACCACGAAGGCTCGAACCCGAGACGATACCGTCGATTACGAGCTCGGAGGCCAATCGATAGAGGTCTACGTCCTCGCGGTATTCGTTTCTCTTTTCCTCAATAAATGCAGGGCGTTCTGCTTCGGGAAGTTCCATGATTTTATTGTAATAAACCGCATTAACAGCGGCTTCCGGTCCCATCACTGCGATGCAGGCCGTGGGTAAAGCCAAGCAGGCATCGGGTTCGAATGCCGGTCCGCACATCGCGTAAAGACCCGCTCCGTATGCTTTGCGGATCACTACCGAGATCTTCGGCACATCCGCAGAGGACATCGCAGAAATCATTTTCGCGCCCGCGCGTATGATGCCTGCTCGCTCGACTTTGGTGCCGATCATAAAGCCGGGAACGTCGGCCAGGAACAACAACGGGATGTTGAACGCGTTGCACAGCCACATGAATCTAGCGCCTTTGTCCGCCGAATCGACGAACAGGACGCCGCCTTTGACTTTTGGTTGATTCGCCACGATGCCCACGGCTTTGCCGTCTATGCGAGCCAATCCGGTGACGAGCTCACCGGCGAAGAGTTTCTTGATTTCGAAGAAGGACCCTGCGTCGACCAGTCGATCGATGACTTGGTACATATCGAATGGAACGTTCTCTTTATCGGGAATCAGCTGTTCGATTGTTTTTTCGTGCTTCGGCGGATCTATTGCTACCCTTACCGGTGGCTGTTCATCGCAGTTTGACGGGAAGTAGGTTAGATATTGTCGGCAAAGTGATATGGCTTCTTCTTCCGATTGAACCAGAATGTCGCCGCAACCGCTGACGGAACAGTGCATTCGAGCGCCGCCCATTTCCTCCAGCGTTACCTTTTCACCGATAACCATCTCCGCCATTCGGGGAGAGCCCAAATACATGGAAGCTCGGCCTTCGGTCATGATGACGATGTCGCAAAATGCCGGAATGTACGCGCCGCCGGCTGCGGAAGGTCCGAACAACAAGCAGATTTGCGGTATGAAACCCGACAGTTCAACTTGATTGTGGAATATCTTTCCGGCGCCGCGGCGTCCGGGAAACATCTCAATTTGGTCTGTGATGCGGGCTCCGGCGGAATCCACTAGATAGATTAGGGGAACGCGAAGTTTCGCGGCGGTTTCCTGGATGCGAATGATCTTCTCAACCGTTCGCCAGCCCCACGAGCCGGCTTTGACGGTTGCATCGTTGGCCATGAAGCAGACGCGGCGCCCGTCGATCGTTCCTACGCCTGTTATCACTCCGTCGGCCGGCAAATCTTTCTCGCGGCAGTTGGCAAAGAGTGCGTCTTCGACTTCGTAGCCGGGATCGAGAAGCAAGTTTAGACGTTCGCGTGCGAACAGTTTGCCTTCTTCTTCCAGCTTCTTATGGTATTTCGGGGCGCCGCCTTTCTTGATTTCGCGCTCACGCTCTAACAAGCGCTCTGTTTTGTCATCGGTTTTCAAGTCAGTTACCATCCCGTTATTACCTTATGTTGTGTCGGCTACGTGATTTCTTCCTGGTGGTCGGAACTGCAACTTAGTCCTCCCGGGAGCGCGCGCTCCCGACCCGCACCGCGAATGCGCCCTATTTTACAACCGCGCACCCTTGCGCGCCCGCCACTTAACTTTGATTTTGGCATTGAGGGAACTCTTGACCGTCTTTCGGCATCTCTGCGTAGGATAATCTGTGTGTGCAGACTGAGTGAGACTCCGTTTTGCCGAAGACAAGACCTATCCTGAGCGGGGCCTCATTTGTTGAACGAAGACAAACAATCACGGCGCGAGTTTCTGCAAAAAATGGCCGCGCTGCTAACGATGCAAATGGCTTTCTCTAGTCGTGGCGCAAGTGGTGCGGATGAGCTCGCTGCTACGAGCTTTCCTTTCAAAGTGTCCAATTGGACCGGTGACGATTTCACCGCGGGACACAAGTTGCGCATCGGTGAGGTGCCCGCAATTCCTTCGGCGCCCGAGCGGAAAGTCGACATTGTCATTGTCGGTGGCGGTGTATCCGGGCTCACTGCCGCGCATAGGCTCAAGGACCACGACTTTCTTTTGCTGGAACAGTACGACTCTACAGGCGGGCATGCTCGCGGCGGAAGTTTTCGCGGCATTGACTATTCTTGGGGCTCAGCTTATACCAGCACCGTGGATGGTATCAGCGGTGAGCTCTTTTCCGAGCTAAAAATTGTCCCTGTAGAGTTGCCTCCCGAACGGAACAGTTGGTACTGGCAGCAGAAGTTCTGCACCGCGGAAGGCGCCGCTGCAAATGGGCAACTTCAATCGCAGTATCAGCGACTGTTGAAGGAAGTTGCGCCGGTGCTGCAGACCGTGAGAAAAGAAAAGGAGGGCGAACTCTCTCCTAAGTTCACCGAGTTGGACACCACTGTGTTCGCTTCGGCGCTAAAAGATTATTCGCCTGAGTTCATAGGCTTGATTGACAGCTACTGTCGGTCATCTTTTTGCGGTGGTATCACGCAGATTTCGACCCTTGCCGGCTACTTGCTTCTAGAAGATCTTCTCACTCCGTCCTATGTTTTCAAAGGCGGCAATCCAGCCATAGCGAAGGCGTTGACCTCCAGTGTCGAGAAGACCGGCAAAGGCCGTATGGTAACAGGCTCTTTCGTTTGGAAGGTCGAAATGACCGACACGGGAGCTTCCGTCATATACAGTACTGCGGACGGCGCTTGCCATCGGGTTGATTGCAAGCATGTGATCGTGGCGACATCGCCTATGGTGGCAGCCCGGCAACTGGTTCATGTCGATAACATGCTGCGTGCTCAGCTAATGATGTTCAAATTCGGCGCATATCTCGTAGCAAACTGCCTGATGAAGAAGAAAGCTTTTGACGGTAGTTATGACTGTTTTATCGGTGAGCCGTCGAGCTTTACGGATATCATCGTGGCAGAAACTCCCTACATGGTCGCCAAAGAGTACAAGCCGGACATGGGTTCTGTTCTTACGGTGTATCAGCCTTATGTTCCTGGATCTGCAGGTCGTGGCTTGCTTCTGGCCGGCGACCGCATGGCGTTTGCGAAGCAACTTTCCGAGGACCTCGAAAAACTGATTTTGAATTTGACGCCGTCTCTGGAAGAACTTGTTCTAACCCGTTGGGGGCACGCGCTTGCCGTGGTTAGCCCCGGCTACTTCGGCCGTCTCGCCAAAATGAAATTGCTCGGCGACAAACTGAGCTTCGCGCACAGCAGCCTTGCCGGCGGTCCTTACGTGGAAGCTGCGATCAAGGGCGGCACCGACGCCGCCGCAAACGCAATGCGAATGCTGCGATAGCCCCCCGGGCTAGTTGTCGAGGCAGATATAGCAGCCTGAGGCGTGTTCGAATACGGCGTGCTTTGGACATTTGCGTGGAGGGTCGGCCTTGAACTGCAGCTCCCACTCTCTGTCTTTGCCAACGTGCGATTGTTGGTAATGGTCTACCATGTCGCGTAGTTTTATGAGAGACTCGCCAACGTAGGGCGGCTCATAACCCAGTGCTGTCCAGCGGTGTTTCTTCATTGCTCTGTGGATTGTTTTGAGAACAAAGATCTTCTGTTTCTGAAAGTCCTTGTTGTTCCATGCGATGTCATTCAAATCGAAACCGCACATGCCCGGTCCGAGCAAGGAATGATCATGTTCGGCCAACCAGGCGACGAAATTTTGCTCCCACTCGGTCTCTGCAACATCCGAGCCGGAAAGGAGCAACACCGAAATCAGCACTGATGTGCCTCCGTTGCTAAGCTGCAAGTACTCGCCGTTTTTTTCGTTTGTGATTAAGTTGCCCATTCTCGTGCTCCCCACCGGAGCCAACAGGCCCTGAAGCAGCGCTGGTAGTCTACAACTGATGCCAAGCGGTTAGTGCTGAGATGCTTGTGCTGTTTCGATCGGGGTGGCTGCGCCCTCTGCTTTCCAACCCAATTCGACAAGTGCGTCATCGAAAGTGCAGCGCATCCGCTGGCAGTAATTGAGAGCTATTACGGCCTGTTCTTGCTTCAAGAACCCTTCTCTTATAAGGAACTGGCAGCGCAACGCGGCGTGTACTAACAGTTCGTCCAACTGCCCCGTGGCGACAAGGATTTTGCCGAGAAGATTGCCATTGATCACGCTGAGACGAAGCGCTTCATTGATATCGTCTTCCGTGACCAGTCCGGATAATTTGAGTAGTTCGCCGAAACGGATTGTTTCGTGCGGGCGAGCTCCTAGCAGACCCAGTTCTGCGATCGCCTGTGAGATTGAAAGGTTGCGCGTGATTACCAACCGCAAAATTTCTGCTGCTTGTACGGGCATGAAGTGATGGTTTTCCATCATGTCTTGAATTTGTAGAGAACAGTCCAGCACCTGGCGCGTAATGATTTGACGCGTCACCAGCACTTGTCCCAGCGGCTTCTCCTCGAGCAAACCAACTTCAAGCGCGGTCATCAATATTTCTTGTGATAGAAAACCGGACAGCACTAACAGTTCACCGAGTTTGATTCGCTTCTGTTGAGGTTGCTTGATGACGCCTTCATCCGACAGCAACATCTCGAAGTTCTGCTGTCTATCGTATGCTGCTCTGAGTGCTTTGACGGCCTGTTCCTTATTTATCTTCTTGTCGCGGATCATCACCTGTGCATTCAGCGCGGCCCACAAAGTTGTATCACTGACTTTCCCGGTGTTGAACAGAACTCGGCCAAGAGGCAGACCAGTCTCTTTCGAGGTGTCCAGGCTTGCCAGTAAATCTTCCTTAGCCACCAGTCCGGCTGCAACCAACAGGTCTCCGAGTTTGGTTTCCGTAGTGGCTTCTTTGGGCGTCCATCCCAACTGCCGAAGCGCATCGGGCAAAGGCTGCTTCTGCTCCTTAACCATCTGCAGCGCCCGTAGCGCTGTTTCGGGCGCGACCAGATTGTCTCTGAGCAGTGTTTGAACCTGAATAGCCGCCTGCAGGACCGCCTGATCCAGGTAACCCGACATGACCATGACCTTGCCGATTGGCAGCCCCAATGACGAGGCTATATCCATGGCTTCGGCCAACTCGTGTTGCTGGACGATACACGCCTTGATAAGTAGGTCGCCTATGCGTATCTGCCTGGTTTCTGACGTCATGCGGGACTCCCTCTAATACCCCACCATCTTCGTGCCACGAAAACGAACACTTTAGTATTGCGGCGCGAACTTTTATGGAAGTCTAGCCGTTTTTGGGCGTTTTGGTTGAGTTTTCGCAATACTTCTCACAAACAACTTTATTATCAGATGCAAGGAGAACGCCGCTTCGTCAAGCGCTAACAGCTGGCGACGCGGGGACGATTCGCTTGCCAACTTGCCGTGCTTGGCAGTATCAGAAGTGGTGGCACGCCGAAAACGAAAACCCCGCTCGAATTTCGAGCGGGGCCTCCTGTCGGATTAAACTGCGGTTGTCGGGGCGAACCCTAGCGGTTGGTTGATAAAGAGATTTGGTTGGCGCGAGCGGGGTTCTTGAGAGTAGCAATCTTCTCTTTGAGGTAGGCAACTGCTACGTGCTCTTGCTGGTCCTTGTCGCTAACCAGGATGTCCGGTTGAACGCCGATTTTGTTGATGTCGATGCCACCGGGTGTAAGGTACTTCGAAACGGTGATGTGGATAGCAGCGCCATCGGGCAAGTGGTTGATCTCCTGGACCAGTCCTTTGCCGTATGTGTGGGTTCCGATGATTACCCCGCGGTTGTTGTCCTTGAGTGCTCCGGCCAGGATTTCGCTGGCGCTTGCGCTCTCGTCGTCAACCAGAACAGCGATGGGCTGATGGGTCAGCGGATTGCCGGATGCGGTGTCGATTGATTTGCCGGTTCGTCCAACGGTGCTGACGATCACGCCGCCGTCGAGAAGCATGTCGGCAATTTCCAGAGAATTCGAGAGCAGACCGCCCGGGTTGTCGCGCAGGTCAATGATGAGTCCATCGGTGCGGGAAAGTTTTTCGAGTGCTACTTTGAACTCACGAGCAGCATCATTTGAGATGAAGGTAGACAACTGAATCAGACCGATGTTCGGCTCAACTACTTTGTAGGCTACTGCGTGAATGATGATTTCTGCGCGAGTGATGTCGAACGCTTTAGGCTGGGGGCTTTCGCCGCGCTTAACAGCGATTTGTACTGCCGAACCGGCTTTACCGCGAATCTTCTCGGCGGCTTGCTCCGGTGTAAGACCAATGGCTGATGCGCCGTCGATGGCGACAATCTCGTCTTTCTCTTTCAATCCGGCGCGTTGTGCCGGGCTGTTGTCCAATGTTTTGGTGACGACCAGGCGATCACCCTTTTGAACCAGGTTGATTCCGATTCCGACGATTTTAGCGTTGATGGCGTCGTTTTCGTCTTTGAAAGATTGGACGTCGAGGAAGCGGGTGTACGGGTCTTTCAAGCTTTCCAGCATGGTTTTGATCGCTCTGTGGGCATCGCCGGCGTTCTTGATGTCGCCGTCGTACTTGTGCTCCCAGGCTACCCAGTTCTGTCCATTGAAAGAAGCGTCGTAGTAACTATCGCGGACGAGTTCCCATGCTCGATGATATACATCGCGAGGGTGAAGTCTATGACCACGCGCAGGTTGCAGCGTTATCATGCTCATAAAGGCGACAAGAGCCAGTATGCATGAGCCCAATCGTTTCATGCTTAGCATAGGTTTATGGTTCCGCAGGAGTGAGAAACAGCCTTCGTGACTTCGGTTCGCATCGGAGT